>CAVXEZ010000007.1:0-283224 GCA_963760975.1 uncultured Chloroflexia bacterium
TTTCATGTCGTTCATCGCATTATAGATTGCACCAAGGTTGTCGAATCGGATCAGGCAGGCGGCGAGCAGCGCGGCGGCGCTATCCGTCCAGAAGCGGTTATCGCCCTGCGCCGATGGCACCAGCACGTCGGCAATTGCTCGCGCATCGGAGACGTTGGTGATGCCTTCCGCCAGGTTGTAGCGCGGTCCGGCGGCGCTGGTCGGGTCATGCACGACTACGAGATGGCGCGTGACAGCGGCATACTGGAGGATGTGCCCGGTGATTTCACCCTGCGGGTCTGCGACGACGAGGAATGCCCGGAGCGCATCCGGTCGGCAATCGCGGGCAGGATGATCCCCGCGTCTTGCCCGAACCCGGACCGCCCAGCGTCAGGATACCGCGCGCGACATCCTCACCCCCAAACAGAACCGCCCATTTCCCATGTCGAGCCGCCGCTTGTTCTCGCCCCAGAACGCGCCGAGCAGGATTAGTCCTTCATCATCAGGACGGCGGAAACGCCGGTACTCGCGCAGCGTGCAGAAGTGCGACGATCCCAACGCTCCGCGTTTAACGATGGGCGCACGCAGGCGGTCGATCGTTCGCGCAGCCAGCCGCCGTTTCTCAGCAAGCTGTGCAGCCCGATGGCGGTGATCATCAGCACAAACGCGAGCATGGCACCGAACAGGAACAGTCGCATCGTATTGATGCCGCGCGGCGCGCCGACCAGCAACTCGATTATGCCACTGGTGTTCGAGCGCCCGCGCTGCACCGCTTGTCGCCCAGAAGCGAGAGGTAGAGTGTCGTGATCGTAAGCATCAGGATGGCGTAGGTGAGGATGAGCAGTCCGCGCTGCCAGGCGGTCAGTTTCGCCCACTCATCGTTCGTGCGGCGGATGCTGCGCCGAGCGCTGCTGCTGTGATGAGCAGAAAGAGCGGCGCGCTGCACAACAGCAGCGGTAGCAGCCCGGTTAGTCCGGCGCGCCCATCGGTGAACAGCCAATAAATCATCGGCTGTCCCGCTACGGCGGCGCGCCGACCCGCCAGCCAGCCGATCAGCGCTAGGACGAGTGCGGTCAGGTACGTCCCTTCGCTCGCCGACAAGCCGAGCAAGCATCCCATTGCTGCGCCTGCTAGCAGCGCGGTCAGAAGGGCGAAGAATCCAATGCCGAGGTACATTAGCACTTATCGTTCCTAATGTGAGAAAAAGTCGTCTAGGTGGATGGCATCGTGAGCGCTGCTTTCGTCGCGCTGCACGTCCGGTTTTGGTTCCTCACGCAGCGGTCTCCAGTCGATGCCGCGCTCGTCGAGCATCTCCGCGAAGTGCTGGGCGGCGATTTCCCGGAATAGGTCATCGTGCCCCTTCGTCGTATTGTTGTAGACGGGGAGCCGGTCGGCGGTGAGGGCGCAGTGCCGGGCAAAATGACATGCGTGTGCAGGTGCGCCTGCGGCGGTTCGCCGTCCTTGCCCTTCGTTTTGGCGCTGTGCATCAGATAGCTGTACTCCGGCACGTCAAAGCCCCGTTCGGTGTAGTAGTCTTCGACGACCCGCTCAGTCAGATCGTACAGCAGCGCCCGACGCTGATTGTGTGGAACGAGTTCCATGAGATCGGGCGCAGGCGAAATCACCCACGTCCACGCCAGCACGTGCTTGCTCTGCAGGGCGTCACAGTTCTTCAAGATCTCGCCGTAGGATACGCCCATACCGCGATCCTGCCAGCGCTCATAAGCGTGGTTCTGCGCGAGATGGTTGTTCTTCCTGTCCCGGTATTGCAAGTATTTGAGTGTGGCTTTCAAACCCTGCCTTCCCGTGCCGCGTCCGCTGCGCTTGTGTCCCTTGTACGCCCAATCCGGGATGATGATCGGTTTGCTCATGTATTCCCTTTCGGCGGGCGCAGTGCAGCAATCTGCTTGAGCAGTGTCTCGCCATCGCGCAGTGCTGCCGTCATCGCCTCGTGGATGGCTTCGTCGCTCTCATCCCCCAGCACAGTCGCGAGCAGGAATGTCAGCATTAGCATCTGGAAGGTAAGCGTGTTTTCCAGGCGGTCGAGCCGGGCTTGCAGGGAGGGCTGGAAGTGACGGCGGCTGCCAACCACATCCGCTTGCTGGTCGAGATATTGGCGGATGGCATCGCGGATGATGTCATTCTCCCTGACTTCGCGCCCACGCTTGGCGGCGATTTGCGCCAGCAAGTCGCGCATTTCCGGAGTCATGCTGATGCTGCGGCGGACGGACTTGGTCGCCATCGGGCTGCTCCCACACTTTGTTCTTCCCTGATTGTGACAAGGTGGGGGTGGTGAAAGCCTGTACGATTCCGGTTTGAGGTTGGAAATCCTACAGAGCCAGTGGGGAAGGATTCCGGGTGATGTGCTGCAATGCAGAGGAAAGGTTTGGATTTGACTTTTCGGACGTGCGCCGAAGGGGTGCGTCCGGTGGGCGGGCATGTACCCGCCCACGTTCCACGCTGCACCGTATGGTGCGGCGTGGGTGCGCCACGTAGAGGCGCACATTAGCCTCCACCGGCGCGTGAGGTGGCGAGTTTTTACCTCGCGGGCTAACGTTGGGAATGTGAAGAGGCATTCCCACGGCAGGGATAGCATGCAGGACACAGCGACCAGACGCTGAGCCATGCACGCTATTCCCAACGTTAGCCGCCTGCCGCATAGCGGCAGGGCGAACGACTGCAAGGTCGTTCGCGGAGCGCCTCCGCACACCGTGTGCCTGGCACGCAGGATAAACGGCATACTTACCCTGCATGCCACCGACGTCCGCAGAACCCTTAGCTTGCCGTTCCACGAGAACTTCCTGGCGAGTGTTCGCCGATGTCGGGCATTGCTACGCCGTCATAAACTTGTCGCGCTGCGAGCGCCTTAGCCTGCACATTGGCGTAGGAATGTGGCAATGCCCATTCGGTCTGAAGTGGAAGGAGAAGGCGCGATGTTCTTCTTGGGTATTGACTGGGCCACCGAGAAACACGATCTGTGTTTGCTCGACGAGGCGGGTACGATTTTGCACCAACTGACGATTAAGCAGTCCCAAGCGGGTTTTGAGCAGCTCCAAGCACTCGTTGAGCGCTATAGAGTGGAACAGGTTCGGGTTAACATCGAACGCTCGGATGGACTGTTGGTCGATTGGATGGTGGAACAACACTGGGCGGTCTACGTCACGCCCTCATCCGTCGTTGCCCATCGCCGTCCACGCCGCTCGAAGTCGGATCCCTCCGATGCCTATTTACTCGCATACCTGCTCTATGTCAATGATCCGGATTGTCGCCGCTTGACGCGCTCCAGCCATGCGGTTCTGTACTTGCGTGAACTCGCTCGTGCCCTCGACAACACCTTGGTGGATCAACGGCGGCTGGCAAACCAACTCAGCTACCTCCTGTATCAGTATTTCCCAGCAGCAACGCGCTTGTTTGCCCACGTCGAAGCCCTCGTCTGTCTGGCTTTTCTAGAGGCGTATCCCACCCCCGAAGCGGCTCGCAAACTCACTCGCCACCAATTGCGCCAATTTTTGAGAAAGCAGAAATACACCTTTCTCAAGCGTTCAGATGCGATCTACGCTCAGCTCCAGCAGCCCATGCCCACCGCGTCGTTTTCCGAAGGGTATGTCGCACAGGTGCAAATTCTCATCCCCCAGCTCCGTCAACTGCATCATACCCGTGTGCGCTTGGAACGCGAGTTCCCGGCTGCCTTTCGCAACCATCCGGAAGCGGACTGGTGGTGCAGTTTCCCCGGCACACGAGGTCCGCTCACGCCAGCACGCTTGCTCGCCTGGATTGGCGATGACCGCGACCGGTTTCCGAGCGCAGCCACTCTCCAGGCAGTGGCGGGAACCGCACCGGTGACGCGGCGCAGCGGTAAGTCGCTCCGCGTTGAATTCCGTCGCGCCTGCTCGCATCCGTTGCGCAAAGCCATGGATGATTTCGCCCGTCAAAGCCTGCGCTACAGTCCGTGGGCACGCGAGTATCGCGCTGCCCAACTGGCTCGAGGACATGGCATTTCACGCGCAAACCGCGCCTTAGCCAATCGCTGGGCGAGCATCATCTGGACGTTGTGGCAGCGCCGTGAGGTCTACAACGAAACCGTGCATGCCGCCAACCGCGCTCAACACGGTACGCCACGCCTGAAGGTCGGCTAACCTTTCGGCGCTCATCACCTGTCTTTTTCGCGCTCAGAACCCAGTTCTTGAGTGGATAGTTTTGTTTTGCTCGTTCCCAGACCAACCGGTTGTTTTCCCTCAATTTGCTTGAGTTCTCAAATTGCCCCTTGCACTTTTAAACCTGTCGCCCAACCCCGCCGCGCTTTCAGCAAAGCTGAAAGCATCATCGGCAGTCGCTAATGCGCCGTCTACGACGGCTGCATTGCGGCGGGGATGGTCGGCATCGCATCCGCGATGCGGCGCTGCTGCTAGGCAGCGCCAGCAAAACTACGCCCCAACAAAAAGTTACACTCAGGATGTCAAGTTTGTACTGCACCCCTGAAATTGGACACAAAAAGCGTGCTGCTTAACTGACTGTCACGCGCTGCTGTTGTTCACGCCAGTGCGCCTCAAATTCGGCAGGCGTGAGATAGCCGAGCGCCGAGTGAATCCGCTTACGAGTATAAACGTCATCGAGAAACCGTCCAATGCGCTGGTAAGCGTCGTGGAAATCCCTGTATTCACTCAAATCAACCTCTTCCTCCTTAATCGTCCGCATGAGGCGCTCCGCGAAGCCGTTCTCCTCTGGTTTGCCGACAGCAGCCATGCTGATCTGGACGTTGTTTTCCTTCAATAGGTCGGTGTAATCTTGGCAGGCGTACTGCAGCCCCTGATCGCTATGGTGGATCAGCGGGCAGCGTCCAGAGGTCAACGCCCGTCGCAGTGCCTTCAGGGTCAAGTGACGATCCAGTGAGCGGCTCAGATGCCAACCGCGCACCGCCCGAGTGAACACATCCATAATGACCGCCAGATAGACGAAGTCGCGTTCCAAGCGCACGTAGGTGATGTCCGCCACCCAGATAGCCTCGGGGTGTTTGGCTTCCGTAGCGCCGACAAGGTTCGGGTAGCGCGGGAAGGAATGGTCGCTGTCGGTGGTGCGGGTTTTCCGCTTTTTCACCGGACGCTGCAAGCCCATTTCTCGCATGACCCGCTGCACCCGCTTGTGATTCACCTGCCAGCCCTGTCGTCCCAGCAGTGCCGTCAGGCGGCGATAGCCGTAGGTCGGGTAGTCGGTTGCCAGCGTTGACAATGCCTCGCGCAGCCCCGCGTCACTCTGCTCCTGCTGCCGATGGTAGAACGTGCTGCGTGCCAATCCCACCACTACACAGATGTCCGCTACCGGGTAGCTTGCCTGTCGCAAACTCATCGCCGCTTGCCGTTTCTGCTCGACGTTCCATCCAGCAAGCGTGATGCCTTTTTTGCGATCTCCAATTGCATGGTCAGTTTCCCGACCATTTGCTCCAGCTCCGCGATCCGCTCCGCTTCCCCACTGCTTGGCGTGTTGCTCTCAAACGCCTGCGGCGCTGCTACCAGAAACTGCGCTTTCCACTCGTTGATCATCTGCCCCGTCAGTTCGTACTCGCGGCACGCCTCGGCAACCGTCTTTTCCCCGCTCAATACTTCCAGCACCACCCGGCTCTTGAACTCGCCTGTGAACTTCCGTCTAGTTCGCATCTGTTTTCCCCTTCTTGAACATAGGATACTTCTTTTAGCCCTGTGTCCAATCTACGGGGGTCACTACAGTTGATTTTCCTGCAAATATAGCGTCTGCAAAGACGCCTTTTCGTACATAATTTGGATCGGGAAAGGAGAGCCTGATGAGCTCCATAATATCTCCCGCACCGATCAGCCATCACGTTTCACAGCGCTCAATCACGAAGGAGTCCACGATTTGGAGCAGACTTAATCATCGCGGCGTTCTCGACCGTGAAGGCCGTGCCGATACAAGCGATCTGACGCACTATTGATCAACCATTCGAGTTGCATTGCCACTGCCCCGGGCCGGGTGAAGTAGTCAACAGTGCGTCACAATCGATTTTCTATCTGCTTGAGGTATCGGATCTAGTCATCCGCCTCGTGCCGGTTTTTGGTCTTCATTGACGAGGATCTCACCTTTTCCCCAGCCATTCCACGCCCTCACGAGAAAGCGCCCCTGACGGAATAGTTCGACAAACGGCCAAACGACGGTTGCGACCGCGATTTGAATCCCCCAGAGCACTAGATTAAGCGCCAATCCGGTCATGCCGCCTTCACTAATGGCGGATTCCCGCTTGAACCGAAATCCATTGCGAAAGCCACGATAAAGCGCCGCCACTATACCTATGGTCAAGAGTGATACCAAGGATGAGTTGACTCGATTGGTGCCAGTGTAGTTCACCAGCAAGCCGACCAGGACGACCAACGTAAACAGCGCAAGTCCCACCCAAACCCATGTCAACCAATAGTGAGTAACGAATTGGAGGACGCCAGGTTGCGTATCACCGGCTGACATAGCCGTTTCATTTCCCGCTGTTGCTGTGCCGCCAATTGAAGCGTCCTCGACAGGCTTCAGTTGCTTTTGGCGCTGTTCATCCGCCTCTGCCGCAGCGATATCGCCAATCGCTCTATATGACTTCGCCCGATGTCCATACCAGGCAGCAACATCTGGATCCATCGCAATAACCTGAGTGAAACGTTCAATGGCTAGTTTGTGATTCCCGGCATCTGCCAGAGCATATGCGCTCCAGATTAACGCGTCCTTGTTGTAAGGTTCGAGTTGCAATACACGTTCATAATCCTGTACGGCGAGGTCCCGTTTTTCCATGATCGTGTAGAGCAATGCTCGGCTGTTCAGCGTTTCCACATCATTGGGCGACAGTTCTAGGGCGCGGCTGTAATCTTCCAGTTGCCCTTGATGATCTTCTTCGTCGCGCAATCGTTGCCGCTCCAAATAGAACTTGGCATTGTCCGGCTCAAGCCTGATCATTGCGTTTACATCTACTATTGCGCCTACTTTATCGCCAAGCTTCTGTCGGGTATATGCTCGACGCCAGAGCAGATCGATGTCATTGGGCGTCAATGCAAGCGCTTGATCCAGATCCTTCAATGCGCTGCGGTCGTCCTCGCGCCATACGTGCAACTGAGCGCGATGGCGGAATACGTCGGCGCGATTGGGATCTAGCCGAATGGATTTTTCAAAAGCGGCGCTGGCACGTTTCCAGGAGTTATTTGACTTACTTATCGGACCTGTGAAACCCTGAAGTGCCAGTGCACTGCCATACGCATCGTACTCAACCGCCGATTTAGGCGATTGAGCCATGACCTTGGCTAAGTCAGCGTTCATGTCCGCGTGTTGGTCAAGGCCCATGTATATAGCAGCACGCTCAACGCGAGCGATAAGATCGTTTGGATATGTGCTCAGATGCTCTGAAAGCATATTGAGCGCATCGCGGCGCCGTCCATCGTAGACAAGGCGGCGACTGCTTCGGAGAATTTGGGTGTCATTGTTCAGGATCATCGTTGTCATATTCGTATACTCTTTGGTTAAGCACACCTGAGATAGTGATTTGGATCAATTACATGTCTCAACGACATTTGTAATGACCCCAAAAGATTGGACACAAAAGTGCCTATGCTTATTTTAACATCCGTGCGGGCTGCTGGGCCAACCAATCGCCTCAAATTCGGCAGGGGTGAGATAGCCCAACGCCGAGTGAATGCGCTTGTGGGTGTAAACCTCGCCCAGAAAGCGCCCGATAGCGCGATACGCCTCGTGAAAATCAGCATACTCTGATAGATCAACCTCCTCTTCTTTAATGGTACGCATCAGCCGTTCGGCATAGCCGTTGTCTTCAGGCTTACCCACCGCCGCCATGCTGATCTGCACCTCATTTTCGGTGAGCAGCTCGGTGTAGTCGTCGCAGGCGTACTGCACACCCTGGTCGCTGTGGTGGATGTCTGGGACATGATCGGCTAACGCCCGCCGCAGGGCCGTCAGCGTCAGCTCTCGATCCAGCGAACGGCTCAGATGCCAGCCGCGCACGCAGCGAGTGAACACATCCATAATGACCGCCAGATACACGAAGTCACGTGCCAAGCGCACGTAGGTGATGTCGGCGACCCACACCTCATCCGGGCGCGATGGTTCCAAGTCAGCCACTAGGTTCGGATGGCGCGGGAAGTCATGCTGACTGTTGGTGGTGCGCGTTTTTCGCCGTTTGACCGGACGCTGCAACCCCATGTCGGTCATGATGCGCTGAATCCGCTTGCGATTGACAGTCCATCCTGCCCGTTTCAGCAAGGCGGTCAGGCGGCGATAGCCATAGGTCGGGTACTGCCCGGCAAGGTCGAGCAGCGCCACCCGTAGATCAACCGCTTCAGCAACCGTGGGGGTGTGATAAAAGGTGCTGCGCGGCAAATCCAGCACGCCACAGATGGTTTTCACCGGATATTCCGGTTTCATCGTCATCGCTACCGCCCGTTTCTCGCCCGCATCCCATCCAGCAAGCACGATGCTTTTTTTGCGATTTCCAACTCCATCGTCAGCTTGCCGACCATGCGCTCCAACTCGGCAATCCGTTCCTCATCGCCGCTGTGGCTGGCATCGCTCTCAAACCCCTGCGTCGCGGCTGCCACGAACTGCTGCTTCCACGTCCCGATCATCTGCGAGCTGAGTTGATGCTCCCGGCACAACTCCGCCATGCTCCGCTCGCCAGACAGCAGTTGCAGGACGACCTGACTCTTGAACTGGGGGCTAAACTTGCGTCTCTTACTCATGTGACCTTTCCTTTCATGGACTAGGATACTGCATTTAGCTCCGTGTCCAATCTCAGGGGGTATTCTCTAAAACTCGAAGACTTCCTCCGTGCCGATTTTTGCCAACGCGACAGTAGCTTCTTTCAGGCTCGCACAAGTTGCCTTTAAGGTATCTTCGAGGGTAAGAAGCTCATAGAGGTTCTTGCTTTTGAAGCTCTTGCCATTGATGAGATCTGCGATAGTGATCTTGAACTCCATTTTTTGCCCAAGAACAGCGACTTCTTTGACGAAGATCACTTCCCGATCGGCTTTATACTTTTGTACCGAGGCCAATTCTGCTTGAGAGAGATCGATTTTTACGAAGTATTCGAAACTCGTACCTCCGAGCATCCCTTTTGACTGGTCGCGCTTGATGTGCAGTTTCATGATTTGCAGGTTTCCTTAGTGAAGTTGTGCGGTTAAGAAAAAGCACCCTAAAAGGGCTGTATTGCGACAATGTCGGCTGACTTTTGCATCATGTGAAGTTGATTAACTGCCGATGTAGCCGATACCTTTTGAATTACTCGACTTTCCGCCACATCCGGGACACTTGTCTCGCCCACAACCACTTGCGGTCCCCCAGCCAGTGCCTTTAAAGCAGAAAATCTTCCCGCATTGCTTGCATTGTGAAAGATGGTATCCCTTTTCTATATTTCCACAGTTGGGGCATCGATCATATTTAGCCATCTGTTCGTTTCTCCTGGTCTGAGAGACCGGCTGAGTAGACTATGTGTTTATTCTATGGACTACATTCTTATAAACATTGTAGTCTTTATGCCATCTCATTTGTTCTTAATTATTTCACTTAGTGATATTCTTCACGAATTTTTCACCATTGGTGCTGCGTAACAGCAGAACTACCGCTCGGCACAGACAAAACGAACGCTCTCTTTCTACCTGCAATGGGTCAGATGAGCGAAAACGTGTGTTCATTGTGCCATTGGAATGTATTCCGAGCGGGCTATTGATGGGTACCCATAAAATAAGACACCAGTTGGAGACAGCGAGCATCCAGAGGAGATTAATGTGAGCCGACAGATCTGTAAAGAGATCAAAGAAGAAATTATCGTCGTCCGCACAGTAGCTTAGGCTATCTGGCCCCGGCTGCCTTTGCAGAACAGGTTCGACTCTCACTCCCCTTGGACTAGTCTCGGGGTGCAGATTAAGTACCGCCAAGTAAAGTGCTCCCCAAAGTCAAGACCACGAATCGCCAAAACTAAGGTGGATCAAGTGACCCCAGGATCGGGGACGTTCACGGCGAAATAAGCGTCGGCGGGGACACGATAGTCCAGGCTCTGGTGAGGGCGCTGGTAGTTGTAGAACTGGAAGTACTCCTCCAAGCCGCTGGCCAGCGCCGCAACGGTCGCGTACCCCTTGAGATAGATGTCCTCGTACTTGACGGTGCGCCAGAGCCGCTCAACGAAGATGTTGTCGAAGGCGCGCCCACGACCATCCATACTGATACGAACGTGGGCGGTTTCCAACTCGTCGGTGAAGGCGTGTGCGGTGAACTGCACGCCTTGATCGGTATTGAAGATGTCCGGCTGAGCCACCTGCAAGGCGAGGCGCAAGGCGTCCAGACAGAACCGGCCGTCGAGCGTGTTGGACAAGCGCCAGGCCAGAACAAACCGGCTGAACCAGTCGATGACGGCAACCAGATACATGAAGCCCTGCGGCATCGGCACGTAGGTAATATCCGCTGACCAGACCTGATTGGGTCGAGTGACCTTCACATCCCGCAGCAGATAGGGATATTTCTTGTGCTGCGCGTCCGGGATGGAGGTGCGCGGGCGTGGATACACCGCTTGCAGCCCCATCGTCCGCATCAAGCGCAACACCCGCTTGGGATTGACGGCGTAACCCTGCTGCTGGAGCCGGACGGTCAGTTTGCGATAGCCGTAGAACGGGGCGCGGGTGTATTCCGCATCAATCAGGCGCATCAGTTCCAGATTCAGCGCTGTCTCGCCCGCGGGCTGCCGGTAGAGCGTGGCCCGGCTCAGCCCGAGTAGGTCACATTGACGGCGCAGGCTGAGCGTGGGATGTTGAAGGTCGATCATCGTCCCTTTGACCTCACTCGACGCTGGCAGCTTTTTTTTTCAACCATTCCAACTCCATCTTGAGCCGCCCGATTTGCTCGTACAATTCTGCCTCGCGCGTCTCCTGGTCACGCTGCTGCCGGGCGGTATCGCTGCTGAAGAGGCTGCTTCCTCCTTCCAGCAGTTGCTTCTTCCAACTGCTCACCAGGTTCGGGTGCAGGTTGTACTCGCTGGCGATCTGGCTGATGGTCTTCAGCCCTTTGGCGGCCTCCAGCGCCACCCTCAGCTTGAACTGCGCGTCGTGCTGTCTGCGTTTCCTGCTCACCTTCTTGCCTCCACAAGCTATTCGGATCCTAATCCGATCCACTTAAGCCGGTGGTCTCATTTTCGGGGTGCAGTATATGGTATGAAGAAGATTGACGAGCGTCCCGGTATGCGACACCTGTTTGAACTTATCACCGAGGGTAAAATTCGAGCGGTCGCGTGCCAGGATGAAGATCGATTATTCCGCGACGTGACGCAAATTCAAGTCAATATTTTCATTGAGGCGTGTCGTGTTGCGCATGTTCTTGTTCTGACGCCGAGCATGGTATATGACTTTGGTCACGAACTTGTCGGTCAGTTCCACGCGAGGCAGTTTCGATTCAGAGTGCGAAATGGCGGCGGAGTACATCAATTCTTATATTCGAGGTAGGTTGCATCGCGCCAAGCAGCGACTAGCAATGGAGGGGTGCTGGGTTGGCGGAAGTATTCCACCGGGATTTATGGTAGACATGCGGAAAACCTTGCCCGATGGAAATCGAAACGACCACTGGCGGCGGTATGCGCCGTTTGAACCCTACGCCGAAATCGTCAACGAGTATTTCCGCATATTCTTATCATCGGGAGGATGTCTGGGGGCGACGCTACGGCGAATTCACAAAGACCATATAGCGTTCCCCGACCCGAAGATGTGTACACCACCGGATGGATTTAACGTGTACTATGGTTTGCAGCGCGGTAACGCTTATTTTCCGGGTCGCAGTGCTCTGAGGGTGATGTTGACCAATGCTGCGTATATCGGTCATTGGTGTGTCAATGGTGCAATCGTTCGCTGGAATAACCATCCGGCTATTGTTTCCGAAGATGTATTCACGAGAGTGTTTAACTATCTTTCCGAGTACTCGCTGGACGGGAGCAAGAATCCTCAATATCGACCCTACAGACAGTTTAATCGCCCCTCACGCGATGAAGAGCGTCCGGCGGAACGACCATTGTGTGCGGGTATGATGATCTCGGAGGTTAACGGGAAACGATTAAATGTGGGGACTGAATACGTCAAGAGGGAGAGGCATTACAAATATATCTTGAATACCGGTGATGACTACGATATGTACGTTTGGAGCAAGAATGCTGTATGGGTCGATGATGCAATCGTGAAGTTACTCCACAGAAATCTTGAGGCTACGTTCAACTCGTCGCTTTGGGCGGAAAATCTGGCTGCCTACGAGGCTACGTACCAGCAGGAGCGAAAGCTGAAGTCAGCGGAACTAGCAGCACTTGAACAAACCAAGCGAAACCTGATTGCAAGTCTGGAAACGCTGACATTGCCTGAGATGGTTCGTGCAGCGGAGGAACGATATAAACACGCAGAGCAGGAGTATGCTCGTCTCCAAGCCGATCTCATAACAACGGAGAACAAATCGCGGCGGATAGCAATGGTACGGGCGTTAAAAGACACCTATGAACCTGCTCTTAAGGAGTGGTCAAAATTCACACGCGAAGAAAAGCGGGCAACTCTGCAAGCCTTTATCGACTACATTGAAGCCATTCCGGTAGGCAGGCGGAACGCTATCCAGTTTATCGTCCATTGGCTGGGTGGAAAGACCAGCAGTATGACCCTGGGACAAAAACCAGCAATCGGGACACAGTGGACGTTTGATGAGGCTGAGAGCCTTCTTAGATTACTCGGAGAAGGCGCATCTCAAATCGAGGTTGCAGCAGAGTTTCCAGATCGAGTTTGGCGAGTTATTTGCGACAAGATCAAGAATTTGCGAGACAGAAAATCAGCTACCTTTACGCCCAAGCCAATACGCGATTTTGAAAGCTACAATGATTATATTGTTCGCAGGAAGCGAAATCCAGAAAAAAGAGAAATAGCTCGCCACACATGGCGGCAGACCGAACTGGGGGAGCTGGATAATCTTCTTGAGAATGGGGCAACCAAGATGGAGATTGCTCAGGCATTTCCGTATCGCAAGTGGACACATCTGAGGACAAAGGTCTCCCAGTTGCGAGGACGTGATTTTGAAATCCCCGGTGACAAGCTAATGGGCTATAAGGAAACATATGCGATGTATCAAGCACGTATTGCAGAGGGGCACGCAGAAGCCTTCGAGTCTCACGACGAAAATACGACTTCTGACATCGCATCCACGACGACCGCCTCCTGTTCGAGTTCCTGATTCTGGAGGGCGCGCAGGCGGGCTTAAGCTGGATCACCGTCCTGCGCAAGCGCGACAACTACCGCGCCGCCTTCGACAACTTCGACCCGGCGAAGGTCGCGGCTTACGACGACGCCAAAATCGCCGAACTGCTGCAAAACCCCGGTATCATCCGCAACAAGCTCAAGGTCAACGCCGCCGTCACCAACGCGCGCAAGGTGCTGGAAATTCAGCGGGAGTTCGGCAGCTTCGACCAGTACGTCTGGGGTTTTGTGGATGACAAGCCCATCGTCAACCATTGGCATGGCATGGGCGACATTCCCGCCGAGACCGAGCTTTCGCGCCAGATGAGCAAGGACATGGCGAAGCGCGGCTTCAAGTTCGTCGGCTCGACGATTATGTACTCGTTCATGCAGGCGTGCGGGCTGGTCAACGACCACACCGTCGACTGCTTCCGGTACGACCAAGTGGCGCGGCTGTAGCGCTCACCCGCACGCCATCAGGAATTTATTCCACTGCAAGCCGATGATCTGGTCGGCGACGTAGACGCGCAGGATGCCGTCGTCGCCCAGGCTGTGCCACTCGTGCGAGCGGTTGCCGCCGTAGATGCGCGTGGCGTTGCACACGCCGCCGCTCGACGCCTGTACGGCGATGATGTCGCCGTGATTGCTGGTCAGCAGCACCACCCCATTGTAGAGTGACAGGCTGACGACCCCGCCAACGCCCGGCAGCGGCGTCGACCACTGCTCCGTGTGCGCCCGGTCGTAGGCGTGCAGCGCCGAGCCGTCGAACAGGAAGGTCTGCTGCGCGTCCTCGGCGACGGCGCTGACTCTGCCGCCCGGCGGCGCGTCGGGGAAGTCGAGCGACCACGTGCCGTCCGCCGAGACCTGCCACAGCCCGCCGCGCGTGTACGCCAGCAGATCGCCGTCGGCAGCCAGCGACCCCGGTTCGCGCAGCAGCGCGCGATCCACGATTTGCCCCTGAAGCGAGACGGTCAGCATGGCGTTGTCGGCGGTCATCAAGCCGAGCGCGGAGTCGCTCGCCGACCAGCGCAGGATCGTCGGCACGCCGTCGATCTGCCAGAGCGGCGCGCGGGCGTCGGCGTCGAAGGCGGCGAGACCCTTATCCGGCGTGTGGAAGATCAGCAGACCGCCCGCGCTCATCGGGGGACTGTCGAGCGCGACACCCGTCTGCCACGACTCGCCCAGATTGCCGTCGGCGTCGATGCGCTGCATCTTGCCATCGGCGAAGGCGATCACGGTGCTCAACTGCCGCCCGATCAATCCGACGGCGGGCTGGTTGAGGATCACGCGCCACAGCACGCGCCCGTCGCTGCTGACGCGCAGCACGCGGTTGGCGTCGAGCGCGATCAGGCTGTGATCGCCCAGCTCGACGGGCGGCGCAATCGGTCCCGCTTCGTCGGCGATGTCGGCGTGCCAGCGGTAGCTGTCCAGAAACCACGCCTGCCAGTTGTCGACGAACTTGCTTGGACGCCGCCAGCCGTCGCTGACCGGGTCTTCCCAGGTGTAGCCCGGTCCGGGGATGTCCGGCTGGTTGGTGCGGATTTCGAAATGCAGGTGCGGCGCGGGGCGCGGATCGCCCACTGCGGCGATGATGTCGCCCTGGCGCACGCAGGTGAACGCCGCCGGGAAGATCACGCCGGTCGCGTCGGTGACGTGCCCGTACATGCTGTAAGCGACCGAGCCGTCGGGGAAGGTGTGCTCGATGATGATCACGCCGCCGTCGCGCCCCCAGCCGTTGGGCGAGGAGAAGGTCACGCGCCCATTCGCAATCGCGCGGACGTAGGTGCCGTAGCTGCCACGCCCGCCGTACCAGTCCTCGCCGGTGTGGTAGCGCCCCTGATGGCGCGGGCTGGGCGCGCCGAAATCCTGCACGATCTGGAACTGGTTGGTGTCGATGGGAAACTGGATGGCAGTGGCATAGCCGCACTGCGTCTGCGCCGACACGGGCAGCGCGAAGGCGTTCAGCGCAGTGACGAGCACGGCGCAGAGGACGAACAGCGGACGGAACACGCGCATACGAGCCTCAACAGGAATCGAGTCGAGGCTATTGTAGCAGGTCTGTGGACCTCGGCTCGAATCCGTTGTCTGTATGTCGATTGTGCCGCAGCGCGATTCCTCATTACAATGAACACACACGCTGGCACAGTTCACGGAGGCATCCATGTTTGCGACCTTTTCGCGCAGTTGGGAGCTGGTCAAAGCCAGTTGGGCGGTGCTGCGCGCCGACAAGGAGTTGATCGTCTTCCCGATTGTCTCGATGATCGGGCTGGTGATCGTCTCGCTCGCCTTCGCCCTCCCGGCGCTGGCGGCGGGGGCGTTCGACTCGGTCACGCAGGGGCGCGGCGACGGCACGCTCAGCTTCGTCGTCGCCCTGCTGTTTTACGTCGTCGTCTACACGGTGATCTTCTTCGCCAATACGGCGCTGGTCGGCGCGGCGATGATCCGGCTGCGCGGCGGCGACCCGACCCTCAGCGACGGCTTCCGCATCGCCTCCGAGCACGCGACGGCGATCCTGGGCTACGCCGTGATCGCCGCGACGGTCGGCATGATCCTCCGGGCGATCTCGGAGCGCGCCGGGTTCGTCGGGCAGATCGTGATTGGGATTCTCGGCTTCGCCTGGAACGTGGCGACCTATCTGGTCGTCCCGGTGCTGGTCGTGGAGGGCGTCGGTCCCGTCGACGCCATCAAGCGCAGCGCCGCGCTGCTCAAATCGACCTGGGGCGAGCAGTTGGTCGGCAATTTCAGCATCGGCGGCGTCTTTGGGCTGATCGGCGTCGCGGTGATGATCGTGATCGGCGTGCCCTTGTTCGCCATCGCCGGGTCGCTCAATTCGCCCGCGCTGATCGCCATCACAATCGGGCTGCTCGTGCTGGTGCTGATCGCCATCGGCATCGTCTCCTCGACGCTGCAAGGCATTTACACGGCGGCGCTCTACCGCTACGCCACCGAGGGCACGACCGGCGGCTTATTCGACAACTCGCTGGTGCAGAACGCCTTCCGGCGGAAATAACCCCTGTTCCCCCTCGCTCACCCGCGTGAGTGAGGGGGGATTCCCACGCTTTTAAGCCGCTTCGCGCCGCGCGCCATCCTTATAGCTTGATGAGCATTAACGCGAGATCAACCGGGGTGGTGTATACAATATGAAATGTTCCACGCTATTGGTAAGATGGCAGTTGTAAGGAGCAGATATGATTACGCATTCTTCTGTCTCGCGCCGCAGCCTGGTCTTTGCTGTGGGTATTCTCATGGTATTGGTTCTGGGAATATCGGCGGTGATCGCGCAGCAGTTGCCTCAACCGGATGGACGCATCAATCAAATCGCCGACCTCGGCGGCGACGCGCTCTACTGCATGGATGCCAGCAACAACGTCACCAACGACTGGACGAGCCTCGCGTACTTGCAGCTTCTGAATAGCAACGGACAGCCGCTCTGGACGCTGACGCGCGCGATGGTCGAAAAGGGAGCCGATCAGGTCAAGTATGGCGAGCCGCCGGTGCTGCTGGGGAGCGGGACGGGCAGCTATGGCGCGTTCGATCTGTATGCCAACGCCGCCCAGGACGGCACGCCCTATTACATCTTCGTCGGCGTTGACGATCATTATAAACCAGTCACCCTGGTCTTCTACGGCTGCACGCCGGTCGGCAGCGCGCTGTC
The DNA here is from genome assembly GCA_963760975.1 of uncultured Chloroflexia bacterium. Classification (GTDB taxonomy): domain Bacteria; phylum Chloroflexota; class Anaerolineae; order Aggregatilineales; family Phototrophicaceae; genus Flexifilum. The sequence continues at coordinate 16,867 of CAVXEZ010000007.1, forward strand.
CGCGCCGACGGCGACGTCCACACCGCACTTCGCCTAATTTGAACTGATCTATAATGAAAACGCCCGGTCATGCGCCGGGCGTTTTTGTTTGCGAAAGACGACCCGCGTCGTCAGCCGACCAGCGCTTCCAGCCGATCCACCATGTCGCCCAGCACCTTGAAGGTCGCTTCGACGGCTTGCGGCGTCGTCATGTCCACGCCCGCCACCTTGAGCGCGTCCAGCGGATAGAGCGAGCCGCCCGCGCGCAGGAACTTGAGATAATTGTCCGCTGCGCCCGGCGTGCCCGCCAGGATCGGCGCTGCCAGCGCGTGCGCCGCCGAAATCCCGGTCGCGTACTGGAACACGTAGTAGTTGTGCCCGGCGTGCCCGCCAGGATTGGACCCGCCAGCGCGTGCGCCGCCGAAATCCCGGTCGCGTACTGGAAGACGTAGTAGTTGCTGAACAGGTGCCCGAAAGTCGCCCAGGTGATGCCGACCTGCTCGCGGTCGAACTGCATTTCGTCGCCGTAGCCTTCGGCGAACAAGTCCGCCATCAGCGCGATCATGTCGTCGGCGGTCACGCCTTCGCCGCGCTCGATGCGCGTATGGACTTCCAGCTCGAAGCGCGCCAGCGTCGGCATGATGAAGAAGTAGCGGTGGAAATTGTCCATCGCCTCCTCGATCAGCGCGATCTGGAAATCGGGATCAGGCTGCGCGTCGCGCAGGTAGCCGCGCACCATCGCCTGATTGAAATTCGAAGCGACCTCCGCCACGAACAGCGTGTAATCGGCGTAGATGAAGGGCTGGTTCTCCCAGGTCAGGTACGAGTGCATCGAGTGCCCCAGTTCGTGCGCGACCGTGCTCATGCCCCTCAGGTTTTCGTGGAAGCTGGTCATGATGAAGGGATACGTCCCCTGCCAGCCGAACGAGAACGCGCCCTGCCGCTTGCCCTGATTGGGGTAGATGTCGATCCAGCGGTCTTGCAGGCAGCCCTGGCGCAGCACGCGCACGTAGTCCGCGCCGAGCGGCTGCAAACCCTCGCAAATCCAGTCGACTGCCTGCGCATAGCTGACCTTGTGCTCGTGTTTGGAAATCGGCGCCCAGATGTCGTAAGGATGCAGCGTCTCGACGCCCAGCGCCTTGCGCCGGATCGCCCAGTAGCGGTGCCAGGTCGGGATGTTGCGGCGGTAAGTGTCGACCAGGTTGTAAAAGACCTCCACCGGGACGTTGTTCTCGAACAGCGAGGCTTCCAGCGCGGTATCGAAGCGGCGCGCCCGCGCCAGGAAGATGTCGCGCTTGACCGACGCGCTGTAGTTGCTGGCGAGCGTATTCTTAACCGCCAGATGCCCGTCGGTGAAGCTCTCGTAGGCGCTGCGGCGCAGGTCGCGGTCGGGGCTGGTGCGCAGCGCGTCGTTGTTGCCCTGGCTCACCTGAACTTCCTCGCCCGTGCTCATGCGGGCAGCTTTGAAGGGGATTTCGGCGTTGGTCAGCACTTCGCTGGTGTTCTCGATCTGCGAGAACGGCTCCTGTGCCAGTCCGAGCAGTTCCTCCACTTCGGCAGAGCGCACGTGCTGCTGCCGCCGGAACAGATCGTCGGCGTAATGCCCGTAGATGCTCAGGCGCGGCTCGGCGGCGATCCACTCGCTCAGCTTTTGCTGACCGAGCGCCAGCAGTTCCGGCTCGGCGAAGGCGGCGGCGGCTTGAAACTTGCCCATCAGCCCGGTCGCCTGGCTCGCCATCGCGTTCGCTTCCTGATCGGTCGTCTCGCACGCCTGCGACATCAGCGCGTAAAAGAGCAGATGCCCGACGCGCTGGTACATGTCGCCGAGCGCGTCGAACCAGTCGGCGAGGGTGGCGGGGTCAGCGCCAAGCTGTCCCTGAAAGCGCGTCAGCGCGGCGGGCAGGCTGGCGGAAACCTGTTCGTAAGCGGCTTTCCACGCCGCGCGCGTCGGGAAGACGCTTTCGGCGTTCCATTTGTACTCCGGCGCGACTTCACTGCGAGGTGGTACGTTGAGCATGATACGCTCCTTCAAGTCCATTCAAATTTGTTTGAATGATAGCGCGTTTTTCCGGACAACCCAATGGCTTAATCTGGTCAGTTTTCAGGTGGAAAATCATCAGGACACACTATTTTTTAGCTGCCGCCGCGCTGTGACAATCGGCTGGTGGAAGCCGGTATCTTCCGGCGCGTGCCAGCGGATGTCCGCGAAGCCCGTGCGCTCCAATACGGCAGTCACTTCCGAGCGCTGAAGCGCGCGAAGCTGCGTCGTGCTGACCTGGGTCGTCCAGCGCTCGCCGTTCTGCTTGAGGATAAAGTGCGAGAGCGAGTACGAGCGTCCGTCTTCCGCCCAGTCCCACACCTGAAACGAGATGCGCCGCCCCTCCGGCGTGTCGAGGATGTTCATCGGCAGGGCATGGGGCTTTTCCTGTATCAGTTGATCGTAGTCGCGGATGCTCAGCAGCAGCAGCCCATCGGGCACGATCTTTTCGCGCATACTCGCCGCCGCCAGTGTCAGATCGCCGTCGCTGAGCAGATGGGCGATGCTGTTGTCGCAGGCGAGCACCACGTCGAAAGTGCCGTCGACTTCCCGCGCCAGATCGCGGAAGTCGGCATCGCCGAAGAAGATTTTCACGCTGAAGTTGCGCGCTTCGGTGCGGGCGCGGCGCACCGCTGCCGGGCTGAGGTCGGTCGCGCGGACGTTGTAGCCTCGCAGCGCCAACCCAATCGACTGCGTACCGATGCCACAGGCGCAGTCCAGCACCGTCGCGGCGCTGCTCATCTCGGCGCGGATCAGCTTATCCAGCACCTCGCCCTGACGCCGGACGGATGCCTCCCAATCCTTGAAGATGAAGTGATAATCCGGCGCAAGGTGCTGGTAGAATTCCTGTACGGAGTAGTCCATGATGGCGAAGCCCTCGGCTGGTGGCAACATTCCGTCGTTTCTGTATCATACAATGGAATATAGATTGTAAGGAAGTGGTGCGGCACAACCGGCTCACTCGCCCGGCGGAATTTTGTGCGGCGAAGGCGGGCTGAACCCGATTTTTGTAAATTTAGATCGCCCGCTCCCCTTTTCTTCTCCTCACGCGGCTAAGAATTGTTAAATCTTTGATATACTGTCATTATGGCTTTCATTGAGACGTTGTCATGTCCAATTCTGCAAATTACCCCGATATTCTCGGACTGATCACCGGTGGGGAGCGCTGCAACATCGGCGCGGCGCAGGTGGCGGTGACGGCGCGACCGCGCATCGTGCGCGCCGGTCGCCCCTTCGAGGTGATCCTGCTGGTGCAAAACTGCGTCGAAGGCGAAATCGACGTGACGATGGCGCTGCATCTGCCCGGCGTCGACGCCAAAAAGCAGCGCGAGCGCTTCATTACCAAGACGCAGCGGCTGGTGGTCGGCGTCAAAGGCGCGGAGGTCGGCTACATCGTCCTGCCCGTGACCACGCTGCTCGATACGGCGATCAGCGACGGCTACAAGATCGGCGTCGAGGTGGATGTCCGACCGCTGAGCAAATCCGAGCGGATTCGCAGCAGTGAGGGCGGCGGCGCGGTCGCGCTCGACCGCTTCAGCGAAGACAAGCGCAGCATGATCGAGGCGCTGAAAACGCTGACCTTCACGACCGCCAAGCACTTCGGGCGCAACGTGATCGACGTGCCGCTGACGGTGATGTCCGGCACGGTCGGCAATCTGCCGGACTTCACGCCCGGCTGGATCAGCATCTGCAAGCTGAGCGACTACAACGATAATCGCCTGCTGCTGCACCGCTACGGCGCGCTGATTCAGGTGACGACGCTGCCCAAGCTCAAGCGCGCGCTGCTGTTCCAGCCGTTGGTCGAGACGACGACGAAGCGCTTCGCCGAGGCGGGCTACCCGCTGCGCGAAGCCGAGGCGATTGTCATCGCCAAGCTGCTCATGCTGGTGCTGGAATACGCCACGCCGCGCTTCAACGCGCATGGGAACGTCGCCGCGCGCAACTTCGACGTGGAAGCGCTGCTGATGCGCGATCCGTTCTCGTTCGAGACGCCGCCGGAATTCCCCAACTGGTTTCGCGGCTTTCTCCAGATGCTTGATCTGGACGAGCGCGCCGCGACTTACCCGCAGCAGGTGATCCCGCGCTATCTCTACGAAGACCTGCTGCGCGACGGCATCAACTTCGGCTTTGACCTCGTGAGCGAAGCGACCGGCGAAGACCTGGGCAGCGATGCCGAGAAGAGCGCTTACCGCGAGCAGTTCGTCAAGATGCTCAACGACAAATCCGGGCTGGATTTCAGCCGAATCTACCTGCCGCTGGTCATGGGCGGGATGCTGGTCAACGACATGCTGGTGCTTGAGGACGAGAACCCCATCGAGGCGCTTCGCGGCGTCGCGGTGGCGCTGGACGAGCGCGCCGCCGAACTGAGCGAGGGCGATCAGGCGTTATCCACCATGATCAGCACGATTATCGAACGTGTGGCGCAACGCTACGGTTTCTATACGGCGACGAAAGATGAACAAAAACCTGCAATTTGAACCGCTCTATCCTGACGTTCTGGGGGCGATTGCCGGGAGCGCGCGCTTCACCTACGACGACGTGCTCCAGGTATCGGTCGGCATTTATCCACGCAGCGCTTACATCAACCAGCCGATTGAAGTGTTCGTCATCTTGCAGAATATGATCGATCAGAACATGGAGGTGAAGGTCGCGCTCAATCTGCCGAGCCGCGCGCCTGACGGCAGCCCGATCAAGCTTTCGACGCCCAAAAAAGAAATCACGCTGACGATGAGCGCCGGGGAGGTCGGTATCATGCGCCTGCCGCTGGTCGCGCTCCCGCCGACACCGGCAACCATCGGAGTCCCGGTACGGCTCGCCATCCGCCACCGCAACCGGACGGGCAAAGCGGTACGCGCGTCGATACGCGGCGCGCCGCCCTCGGCGCTGTCGGTGTCCCCCTTCAAGCTGCAAGCGCTGCGCGACGTGGTGTGGGTCGATCCCGCCCACGATTTATCGCCGGAGGTCATCAGGCTGAGCTTCGACGTGAATGCCAAGCGCCTGCCCGACTCGCGGCAGTCCTTGAAATCCGTCTACGAAACGCTGTGGACGCAGGAACGAATGCGCGACGAGCGCCGCAACATCCTCAGCAAAATCGATCAGGCGCATTCCGTCGCCACTTCGTTCACGCGCATGGCGATTTTCGATACGCTGCTGCGCACCGTCGACGACGCCTATGCGCTGCACGGGCTTCCGCTGCACCCCGGCGAGACGGCGGCGATTGCCAAGATGCTGATGTACACGCTCGGCGACCGCTCGGAAATCGACCCCCACTACAAGGTCGAGGATCAGCACTGGTTCCACGTGCTCTGCCAGGTACTGGCGCACGACGATCAGGTGGCGCTCTGGACTCCGGGCGAGATCGTCGTCACCTACCTGTTCGAATCGACCATGTACGACGCCGTCATGCTCGCCTTCTCGCTGATCCTTTCGCGGATAAAAGTCGACCTGGGCGACAGCGCCGAGCGCGTCGAGTACGCCAACAAGATCATGCGCTGGCTGAGCGGCTACGCCGACCCCGACCTGGTCTTCATTTATCTGCCGCTGGCGCTGGGTGGCGTGATCATCAACCACTGGGTGACCTGGCCCGGCGACGATCCCTGGGCAGTGATCGACGGGCTGCGCGAAGCCTATCGCGGGCGCGTCCGCCTGATCGAAGGCGACGCGATGGAGATTTTCGACATCCTCGACAAGCTGCTCGCCAGAGGCGAAGACGACCTCAAACGGCTGCGGGTTCCGCGCTGAACGGCATGTCTCGACAGGTTCGGTCATTGTAAGGCGTTTGTGGTGGAGATAGCCCGTAGGGGCAGGTTTCAAACCTGCCCCTACGTTCGTCATTACGAGGATACTGCATGAGAAAAGCATACGGGTTTGCTCTGTGCCTGCTCCTGTGCGTCGTGGTGGCGTCCGCGCAGGGCGCGCAGCCCGGCGCGCCCGGCGTCGGCGATTCGCTCTATCCCGCGCTCGGCAACGGCGGCTACGACGTGCAGCATTACACGCTCAATCTGAACGTCGATCCCGTCAGCGGCGAACTCACGGGCGACGCGATCATCGACGCCAGCGCAACCCAGGACCTGAGCAGCTTCAACCTCGATCTGGTCAGCTTCGACATTGCCGCCATCACGGTCGATGGTCAGGCGGCTGCCTTCACCCGCGCGCGCAGCGAATTGACGATTACGCCCGCTCAGCCCATCGCCGATCAGGCGGCGTTCACGGTCGAAGTGCGCTACAGCGGCGTCCCCCGCGCGGTCACGTCGCCCGCCTATTCGGGGCAGGTTGGCTGGATACGCTTCACGCGCGGCGCGGACTGCCCGTGCATCGTCGTCATCAGCGAGCCGGATGGCGCGTCCGACTTCTACCCGGTCAACGATCACCCGCTCGACAAGGCGACCTACACGCTGCACGTCACCGTGCCCAAGCCCTATACCGTCGCCGCCAATGGCGATCTGGTCGGCGTGAGCGACGACGGCGACACGACCACCACCACGACCGAGATCAACACGCCGATGGCGAGCTATCTGCTGACGATCAACATCGCCCAGTTCGATCTGGTGACGGAAGCCGGAACTCACGGCGTGCCGATCCGCAATTACTTCGAGGTCGGCGTGCCGCAGGCGACCCGCGACCTGTTCCAGCCTCAGGACGAGATGATCGGCTACTACGAGTCGCTGTTCGGGGCGTATCCCTTCGACGTGTACGGCGCGCTGGTCGTCAACAAGACTATCGGCGGCGCGCTGGAGAACCAGACACTCTCGGTTTTCGGCACCGACGTGGCTTCGCCGTCGTTTCCCGATCACGAGCTGGCGATTGCGCACGAATTGTCGCACCAGTGGTTCGGCGACAGCGTCAGCCTCGCCGACTGGAGCGACATCTGGCTCAACGAAGGCTTCGCCACCTACGCCGAAGGACTGTGGATCGAGCACAAGCGGGGCAGCGCGGGCTTGGCGTCGTGGGCGCGGCAACTGTACGCGCAAGCCGCGCAGCACACCGGCGAGCGCCCGCCCGGCGACCCGCCCGCGAACGACCTGTTCAACTGGAACGTCTACAACCGGGGCGCGCTGACGCTGCAAGCGCTGCGTGAAAAAGTGGGCGACACGACCTTCTTCGACATCCTGCGGCAGTGGTACGCGCGTCACCAGGGCGGCAACGTGCGCACGGCGGATTTCGTCGCGCTGGCGAACGAACTGAGCGGGCAGGATTTGAGCGCCTTCTTCGACGCCTGGCTCTACCAGCCGCCGCTCCCGCCCATCCCGGAGATGAATCTCGGAGGAGCGCCGTCGGCATGACCCACGTGCGCCTTGACCGCTATACCATCCTGCACGACGGCGTCGAACGACGCTTCCGGCTCTACATCCCGGCGAAGATGGTCACGCCGACGCCGCTCCTGCTGGTGCTGCACGGCGGCAGCGGCACGATCACCAGCGTGGTTCGGGTGACGCGCGCGGGCTTCCACGAACTGGCGGAGGAACACGGCTTCATCGTCGTCTATCCCGAAGGGCTGCACCGCTTCTGGAACGACGGTCGCCCGATACGCGGCAGGTATTCCGACGCCGACGACGTAGGCTTCATCGATGCGATGATCGAGCAGATCGCGTCGCAGTATCCGCTGGATCGCAGGCGCATCTTCTCGACCGGCATCTCCAACGGCGGGCACATGTCCTACCGGCTGGCGTGCGAGCTGTCCGACCAGATCGCCGGGATCGCGCCGGTCGCGGCGCTGCTGCCGGGGCATCTGGTCGAGACCTGCGCGCCCGTTCGCCCGGTCGGCGTCCTGATCATGGCGGGCACCGACGATCCGCTCGTGCCTTATGGCGGCGGGGACGTGCAGGTCGGCAGAGCGCGGCGCGGCGCTGTTTTGTCTGCGCAGGAAACGGCGCGCTTCTGGGCGGCGGCGAACCACTGCGATGCCGAGCCGCTCACGACGCTGCTGCCCGACGCCGACCCGGACGACGGCACGCGCATTCGCCACACGGTCTATAATGGGGGCGACGCGCCGGTCGAACTGTACACGGTCGAGGGCGGCGGGCACACCTGGCCCGGCGGCTGGCAGTATCTCCCGGCGCGCATCGTCGGCAAGACCAGCCGCGAGATCGACGCCTGTCGGGTGATCTGGGACTTCTTCGCTTCGCTGACTTGATGATCGCCACCCGCAATCCGCGTTGTGTCTTGCTTCTGTTATTGGCTTGGCTATTTGACGAACTCCCCGTCGACTTCGTCGCCCATCCCTCTCCGGAGAGGGAAGCTAAGCGCGGCGAAACGTTCGCCCGCCGCAGGTCAGCCGCGCAGCGGGTGTCAATGAAAGACGCTTCCCATACCGAGATTTTAGGATTCCTTTGATTTGTTAACCTTTGGAAAAGGAACTTTTGTTATCTTCCCTGCGTCCTATAGATACAGAGGGGTATCAATTCACTCAGCGGATACAAACGCGAATCTTACACGTGTGGGATATACTGCGAAACTGAGGGATTTGTCTCCTATTCTAATTTCACAAAGCGCCCCTTTTCTGAGCTACAATGAAAAAGGCACGCTGGTAGCACGAGGTTCATTTCACCATGATGCGTTTTGAGCGATTTACCGAACGCGCGCAGGACGCCGCAGCACGGGCTTACGAAATCTTGCAGCGCTACGGTCATAATCAGGTGGATACCGAGCACATCCTGCTCGCTCTGCTTGAACAGACCGATGGCGTGATCCCGCAGATTCTCGAACGGCTGACGGTGGACGTGGAAGCGATGCGTTCGCGGTTGGACGAGGTTTTGCGCGCCAGCCCGAAAGCGGCAATCTATGGGCATGGCACCAACCAGGTGTTCATCACCCCGCGCGTCAAGCGGATCATCGACCTTGCCAACGAAGAAGCCAACCGCCTGCGTGACGAGTACATTTCGACCGAGCACATCTTCCTGGCGATCCTCAACGAGCGCAACACCGCCGTCGCCAAGATTATGGCGGACAACAACATCACCCGCGACCGCATTTACGACGCCATCAAGGACGTGCGCGGCGGTCAGCGCGTGACTGACCCGCAGGCGGAGAGCCGCTACCGCACGCTGGAGAAATACAGCCGCGACCTGACCCGCATGGCGCTGGAAGGCAAGCTCGATCCCGTGATCGGGCGTGATGCCGAGATCATGCGCGTGATTCAAATCCTGTGCCGCCGCACCAAGAACAACCCGGTGCTGATCGGCGAGGCAGGCGTCGGCAAGACGGCGATTGTCGAGGGGCTGGCGCAGAAGATCGCCGACGCGGACGTGCCCGAAATTTTGCAGGGCAAGCGCGTCGTCAGCCTCGACCTGAGCGCGATGCTGGCGGGCAGCCGCTTTCGCGGTGAGTTCGAGGAACGCCTGAAGGCGACGATTGAGGAAGTTCAGCGCGCCGAAGGCGAGATCATCCTCTTCATCGACGAGCTGCATCAGGTCGTCGGCGCGGGCGCGGCGCAAGGCGCGCTCGACGCGGGCAACATGATGAAACCGGCGCTGGCGCGCGGCGAGCTTCAGTGCGTCGGCGCGACCACGCTGGACGAGTACCGCAACTACATCGAGAAGGACAGCGCGCTGGATCGGCGTTTCGCGCCGGTCTACGTCGAGGAGCCGAGCGTCGAGGAAACCATCGACATGCTCTTTGGGCTGCGCGACCGCTACGAGGCGCACCACAAAGTCACCATCTCCGACGACGCCGTGATCGCTGCCGCCCGGCTGGCGGATCGTTACGTGACCGAGCGCAAGCTGCCGGACAAGGCGATTGACCTGCTTGACGAAGCCGCCGCCAAACTGCGCGTCGCGCTCTATTCGCTGCCGCCGCGCCTGAAGGAAATGAAGGTGGTCTTGCAGCGCCTGACCGCCGACGAGGAAGCCGCCGGGATGGCGCGCGAGTACGAACGCGCCGCCGAATACAAGATGCGCCGTTTGCAGCTTCAGGACGATTTCGAGCGCGCCAAGCTGGAATGGCAGCAGGAAAACACGATTGACGAAGTCGTCAGCGCCGAGGACATCGCGGGCGTGGTCGCCCAGTGGACGGGCATCCCGTCCAGCCAGGTGCTGGAGACGGAGAGCGAGAAGCTGCTGCGCATGGAAGACGCGCTGCACGAGCGGATCATCGGGCAGGAGGGCGCGGTTACCGCGATTTCGCACGCCATCCGCCGCGCGCGCAGCGGTCTGAAAGACCCGCGCCGCCCGATTGGCTCGTTCATCTTCCTCGGTTCGAGCGGCGTCGGCAAGACCGAGCTGGCGAAAGCGCTGGCGGAGTTCCTGTTCGACGACGAAGACGCGATGGTGCGCATCGACATGAGCGAATACCACGAGCAGCATACGGTCAGCCGCCTGTTCGGCGCGCCGCCCGGCTACGTGGGCTACGAGGAAGGTGGTCAGCTCACCGAAGCGGTGCGCCGCCGCCCCTACCGCGTCATCCTGTTCGACGAGATCGAGAAGGCGCACCCGGACATCTGGAACGCGCTGCTGCAAATCCTCGAAGACGGTCGTCTGACCGACGGACAGGGGCGCACGGTCGATTTCAGCAACACCGTGATCATCATGACCAGCAACCTGGGCACGGAGTACGCCAAGAAGGGCGGCGCGCTCGGCTTCATCCAGGGCGCGGACGAGCAGGCGATTGCGGATCATCAGAAGATCGAAAAGGCGATGCGCGAGGCGTTCCGACCGGAGTTCCTCAACCGCATCGACGAGATCATCATCTTCGAGCCGCTGACGCTGCCGCAGGTCGAGCAGATCGTTGACCTGCAGCTCCACGAGATCGCCGAGCGGCTGGCGGAGCGCGGCTTAGCCATCCACCTGACCGAACCGGCGCGGCGCTGGCTGTCGCAGAAGGGTTGGGACCCGCAGTTCGGGGCGCGACCGCTGCGCCGGGCGCTTCAGCGCTACGTCGAGAACGAGCTGAGCGCGCAGCTTTTGCGCGGCGGCGTCCACAACGGCGACCTGATCGTGATCGACGAAGTCAACGGGCAGTTGGTGTTCGAGCGCCACGAGAACGCCAGCACCGATTACCTGAATCTGCGTCAGGATCAGGACAGCTACATCAATTAGAAGTACCGAGTGCTGAGAAACAGGTTTCGCACGAGTGCTGAGTCAAAAACGGGGCGATACTATCCGAGAAGGAAATCGTTCCCGTGATTTCGGTGTACGTGATTCTTGTCAGTAGAAGCGACCTTGAGCTTGGCATAAGTCGTTTGGGCATATATTGCTTAGATTTCCACTTCCCAATCCTCGATCCGCAAATTTGTCACACGCACAAATTCACGGGTATTGTGGGTAATAAGCGTCAAATCGTTTGCCAATGCAATTGAGGCGATCATAAGGTCATTTGCGCCGATGGGAGTTCCGGCGCGCTGAAGATCGGCACGAATACGCCCATAGATAACAGCGCATGAATCGTCGAACGGAAGCGATTCGAAGCGCTCGCCGAAAGCACGCTGCTTGAGCAGAGTCTTTTCCGGATTTTGACTCTTCATTGCTCCGAAAAATAGTTCCGCTTTGACCACTGAGCAAAGCACAATGTCGTCTTCCGAAGTCTGCCGTAACCGCTGCGTTATGGTATTGGAGCGCTGATTCAGATGACGAATACAGGTATTGGTGTCGAGCAAGTATTTCATTCCATCGGCTCACGGTCTTCAAGCGGAAGCTGAGGCGGGCGCTCGATGGGATCGTCGGCGAGCAGACCAGCGGTGTTATCGACAAATTCGCGCCAAGACATGCGTTTAAATGCCTCAACCTCTAAATCGTGGCGCATCGACGCGCTGATGTGTTCGAGCAGGCGCACTTTCTCTGCTAACGTGAGCTGATCGGCTTTGCTGACTGCTTCTTCATAAACGTTCATGACGCCTTCTCCTCGATCCACTCACCTGCAATTATAAGACCGTTCTATTCCGCTGTGCCCGCAGTTTCACGGCGGGAGGCGGTGGCGAACAGCGGCAGCGTCAGCGCGAGCACCACGCCGCACGCCGCCAGCGCCGCCCGCAGCGAGAACGCCTGCCCGATCCAGCCAATCGGCGGACCGCCGACGATCTCGCCGAACGCGCCGACCTGACTGTTGAGCGAAAACATCGTCGCCCGGATGCGCGGCTCCAGGTTCTGGTTGAGCCAGGCTTTGCCGACCGGCTCGCCCGCACCCCGCAGCGCCATCACGACCCAGTAGGCGACCAGCGCCACGCCGAAATGTCCCGTCAGGCTGAAGACGACGATGCCGACGGGCAGCAGCGCATAGATCGCCAGCAGCGCCCGCACCGTCGCCGTGTGATCGCGCAGGTCGACGCGCCGCCGGATGACCTCGCTCACGCCCAGGCTGAGCAGGTTCGCGCCCAGACCGATCACGCCGAACCAGACCACCGGATCGAGCGACCCCAGCGCGGGCAGCGTGAAGTCGTCGAGGACGTACTTCTGCCACAGGTGGTCGAAGCCCTCGCTGTGAAAAGCGAAGATGAAGCCGATGGCGAGGATCACCACCAGCAGCGGGCGCAGGCGGATCAGCTTCAGCCCGGCGCGCACGGTGGCGAACAGCGTTTTCCAGCTTGCGCGTCCGGCTCGCGGCGTCGGCTGGAAGCCGTCTTCCGGCATGAAAGCGATCAGGAAGCCCGCCAGCAGCAGAAAGAGCGCGCCCGCCGCCGCGATGGGCAGGTTGAGCCGGACGCTGGCGAGCGCCGCGCTCAGAATGATCCCGGCGATTCCGGCGATCTGTTTGACCTGCGCCGCGCGCACGAAAGCGCTCCCGGCGCGCGCCTCGCCGATTTCGTCGGCGATCCAGGCTTCGGTCGCGCCGCTCAGGAAGGTCGCGCCGATGCCCGCGATCACCTCCGCCAGCAAAATCGCGCCGAAGGTGGGCAGCAGCCCCTCGATCAGCAGCCCGATCCCGGTCAGCGCCGCGCCGACGATGATCGACAGGCGGCGGCTGTACACGTCGGCGACCACCCCGGTCGGGATTTCGAACAGGAAGATCGTGCCTTCAAAGACGGTGCCGACCAGCACGATTTGCAGCGCGTCGAGACCGGCGATCCTGGCATAGTAGACGACGTAGATCGTCACGATCAACTGGAAGATCAGCGCCGAAACGCCTTCCAGAATCAGGTAGACCGGCAGCGCGCCGAGGCGACGCCTGCCGCGATATTGGTTTGTCTGCATGGGATTCCTCTGCACACCAGGTTACGCCGCAATGCAGCGGCGGCAGGTTGGGTGACCAACCCAAATCACGAGACGGAAAGCGGTGCGAAACGTCGTTTCGCCCGGTTCTCGGTGACTATGTGCGCAGGGTGGTGAGTGGAAACCGTCCTTTCGTCGAACGATGATCTTATTATCGCCGACGACGTGCAGGGGTGTCAATCAAGTGCTTATGAACCACAGACGCCACAGAGACCGCAAAGTATCGCTGTGCGATCTCTGTGGTTCAATCTGTTTTCACGTATGCTCCGGCTGCGTGGCGACGACCTGCGCGTAGAACGCGCCGCTGTCTTTCAGATAGCGCCGCTGGGTCGCGTAATCGACGTAGTACAGCCCGAAACGCTTCGTGTAGCCAAACGACCACTCGAAGTTGTCCAGGAAGCTCCAGGCGAAGTAGCCTATGAGCGGCACGCCGTCCTCAATCGCGCGCTGCGCCGCCTCCAGATGCCCCTGGAAATAGGCGATGCGTTTCTCGTCGTGGACTCTGCCATCAGGCGTCAGCACGTCTTCGTATGCCGCGCCGTTTTCGGTGATGTAGATAGCGGGCGGGTCGTAATCTTCGTGGAGGCGCACGAGCAGGTTGTACAGCGCTTGCGGATAGACTTCCCAGTCCATCGCCGTGTATTCGCCCTCAGGGCGGACGTGCCGGTACGGTTCGTCTCCTTCGGGGTTCGCCTCGATCACCGCCCGCGAATAGTAGTTGATGCCCAGGAAATCCATCGGCGTGGAGATGATGTCCATGTCGCCGGGCTGGATGTCCGGCATATAAGCGGCATACCGTTCCGCAACGTCCGCAGGATAACTGCCCCGGAACAGCGGGTCGAGATACCAGCGGTTGAAATAACCGTCATAAGCCGTCGTCGCCGCGAGGTCGGCGGGCTTGCTGCTCGCCGGGTCTGCCGGGCTGAGGTTGAGCGTGATGCCGACTTCCGCGCCGGACGAGTTGCGCCGCAGCACCGGGACGGACAGCCCATGCGCGAGATAGAGGTGATGCGTGGCGGCGAGCGCCGGAGCGGGCGTCTCGCTCGTCCAGCCGGGGGCATGAGCGCCCATCACATAACCGAGCCAGGCGGTACACCAGGGTTCGTTGAAGGTGATCCAGTGCTTGACGCGGTCGCCGAGCGCGCTGCTGACGGTATCGACGTAGGCGACGAAATCGTTGACGATGCCGCGCCGCAGCCAGCCGCCTTCATCTTGCAGCGCCTGCGGCAGGTCCCAGTGATAGAGCGTCACGTGCGGGGTAATGCCTGCTTCGAGCAGGTCGTCGATCAGGCGGTTGTAAAAATCCAAGCCCGCCTCGTTGATCGCGCCGCGCCCCTGCGGGAAAATGCGCGACCAGGCAATCGACAGGCGGTAGGCGTTGATGTTGAGGTCTTTCATGAGCAGGATGTCTTCGCGGGTGCGGTGGTAATGGTCGTCGGCATGGTCGCCTGTGTCGCCGTTGACGACTTTGCCCGGCGTGTGCGAGAACGTATCCCAGATCGACGCGCCGCGTCCATCCGCGTTGACTGCGCCCTCGATTTGATACGAAGCGGTCGCCGTGCCCCAGACAAAATCGTGCGGAAAAATGAGTTCTGACATGCTTGTTGCCTTTTAGATTGACAAATACTGCTTAATAGTGACCTCGCGCCGCGAATTTGTAAACTCTCAATTTACACTTATCTGATGGATGCCTAATTTTCAATTCAGCCCATTCTCATAGGTCAATCTTACAATTCAAGAAAGTATAGGAACCCTGCCACTATACGCTAAAGAATCAGAGGATGTGTGGGGGAGGTATGAGCAATGTCAAATCTTGGTAAAAAGAGCGTGACACTGGTCATGCTGGTGATGGTCGCGCTGATCGCTTTCTATGTCGGCACCGCGGTCATTTCCAGCACGGCGCAGCAAGCGGTGAGTTGGCCCGTGACCACGCCTCAGCCCGCAAATACGACGGGCGCTGTCCTCGACAGCGAAAAAGCGTATGCGGATATCTATAATTCGGTCGGTCCGTCGGTGGTATCCATCAACGTCATCCTGAATGCAGCGCAGAACTCCTCGTTCCAGGGGAATCTCCCCGGCTCACAGCAGCTTGCGGAAGCGACCGGTTCGGGCTTTGTGATCGATACGCAGGGTCACATTGTGACCAATAATCACGTCGTGCAGGGCGCGACCAGCATCGAGGTCAATTTCTTCGACGGCAGCATCTACCCCGGCACGATTGTCGGCACCGACCCGGATTCTGACCTGGCGGTGATTCAGGTGAATCGTCCTGCCGATCAACTCCATCCGGTCACGCTGGGCAACTCCGGCAATCTGTTCGTCGGCGAGGGCGTGGTCGCCATCGGCAGCCCGTTCAATCAGCCCTGGACGCTCACGACGGGCGTGATCAGCGCGCTGGAGCGTGACATTTCGAGCCTCGGTCAGTTCCGTATTGGCTCGGTCATCCAGACTGACGCGGCGATCAACCCCGGCAACAGCGGTGGACCGCTGGTCAACCTGCATGGTGACGTGATCGGCGTGAACGCGCAGATTTCGACCAATTCGGGCAGCGGCTCCGGCGTGGGCTACGCCATTCCGAGCAACCTGGTCAAGCGCGTTTCGCAGGCGCTGATCCAGAACGGTTCGGTCAGCTACAGCTACCTGGGTATCAGCGGCGGCGACATCAATCTGTACGTAATTGAGTCGATGAATCTGCCCAATGATGCGCGCGGCGTCGTGGTCAGCACGGTGACGCCGAACAGCCCTGCGGAGAAGGCGGGCTTGAAGGATGCGGTCATTGATACCAACTCGGACGGTATCCAGGTGCCGACCTCGGCGGACATCATCACGAAAGTGAACGATACGCCGGTCACGAGCATGGAATCGCTGATCGCCTACTTGAGCAGCGAGACCAAGCCCGGCGACACCGTCACGCTGACGGTCATCCGCAACGGCAGCCAGGAACTTCAGCTCCCCGTGACGCTGGAGCCTCGCCCGACGCAGACGATGTAGCTTTCGCAGTATCGCAGCAGGACAGCGGGGGGCGCACGCCCCCCGTTTGTTTTTCCCCAAAGCTGAGCCGCACGCCGCCAAATATCACTGAGGATTTTCCCACTCTCCGGCGAGGATGCCGTAGAGCAGCATGTCGTGGCGCTTGCCGTCGCGCAGCAGGTACTCGCGGAACGTGCCCTCGTGCTTGAATCCCAGCTTCTCGTACAGCCGGATTGCCGGGACGTTGTACTCGAAGACCGTGAGCTGGAGGCGGTACAAATTCAGCTCGTGGAAGACGAAGCGCAGCACCAACCGCATGGCTTCCGTGCCGTAGCCCTTCTGGCGATGCGACGGGCTGCCGATGCCGATTGCCAGCCAGCCGCAGCGGTGCGTCCACTGGATGTCGCTGATCTCGACGTAGCCGACCAAATCGTCGCTGTAGAGCAGGCGGATCGCCAGCGCGTAGGTATCGCGGTCGCGGTCGGCGTTGTCCATCCACTTGATCAGCGCGCTTTCGCTCTTGGGGTAAGCGGCGCTGGCGTCGAACAGCCGCGAAAACTCGCCGTCTTCGTACCAGTGTGCCAGAGTCTGGGCGTCGTCGGGGCGCAGCGCCGTCAGGCGGACGCGCTCACCAAAGAAGAGGTTGGTCATCGGGATGATCCTTTGGCATTCCAGAGCCGTCGCACCACCAGCGCGCCAGCCGCGATCAGGACGTAAGCGATCAGCAACAGCAGCGGCGGCGATTTGGCGGCTGCCACCAGCGCCTCGCGCAGGTCGAAATCGCAGCTCACCGCCGCGTCTTCCGTCGCCGTGATCAGGTCGCGCGGCGCGCCGCTGTCGGCGTCCACGTAGATCACGGCGATTTTGCGAGGCAGTGTATCGCTCAGGCGCGCCGCGATCACATAGTACCTATGGCGCACTTCCCCCGGCAGCGCCGCGTCGACCGCCAGCGGCTCGCCCAGTTCGAGCGCCGGGGCGTCGTAGTGCGCCTCGACGGTCTGCTCGGCGGCTGCCCGCGCGGCATCGACCCCGATCCCCGTTGGATCGGCGCGCTGCGCCTGATACACCCGCAGCGATTCGACCGCCGCGCACACCCCCGGCGTGTCCGGCGCGAACCAGCCCGCCTGCGGCGCTGTCCAGCGCGGAAGCTGCGCCGCGACCAGCCAGATGATCAGCGCCAGCGCGGGCAGCAGGATTAGCGCGAGGGTGCGCATGGGTTTGGGCGAAACCTCACCCCCCAACCCCCTCTCCACGTCGTGGAGAGGGGGAGTCGCGCTAAGCGAGACGGGGGTGAGGTTAATAAGCGAAGCAAGTTATTGCCCGAAAGCGTCGCCGGGGAAGGTCCACGCCAGCGCTTCCGGCAGGATGCTGCGGAATCCCACCAGCCCGTGACCGCTGCCCGTCTCGACGAATTTGTAGTCGATGGAGGTGAAGCCCTCAAGGATCATGTGCAGGGCGTGCGCCGGTTTGTAGAAGCGTGATTTGGCTTCGTAGCGCCCGACCGACTGGAAGATGCGCCTGGGCAGCATTTCCGCCCCGGCGAAGCGCTTGTTGTACTCGCGCAGCTCGTCCTGATACTCGCCCTTGCCCAGCGGCGGCGAGATCATCATCAGACGCGAGAAGACCGCCGGATTCTTGAGCGCCGCGTGCGCCGCCGCGATAGCACCCACCGCCACGCCGCCGACCGCGACCCGGTTCGAGTCGATGCGGTAGTGCGTCTGCACGAACGGCATCAACTCGGAGAGCAGGAACGAATAATAGCCGTCGTTGCCGATGTATTCGCGGTTGCGTTCCTCCTGCGTCCCGCTCTGGATCATGGCGATCACGGCGGGCTGCATCCGGTGATGCTTGATCAGCGCGTTGGCGATGTAGGGTAGTTGCAGCGGACCGACCGCCCACTGACCATCCTGCATCAGCAGCAGCGGGTACGCCATGCCCGATCCTTCGTAGGCGGGCGGTGTGTAGACCCACAGCTTGCGCCCGCGATAGTTCATGCTGTCGCTGTCGACCGGATGCTCGTAAACGCGCCCGCGCGGCACGGCGCGCAGCGCCGACCAGTCGGGAAACGGGCGCGCGTGATCCATGCGCAGCACCGACACGTTCATCTGCGCGGTGTCCATACGCAGCGGGTTGAGCGTATCCGACTGCCAGTGCGCCGCCACCCGCCCGACGATGTCCGTTTCCTGCGCCAGCGGCGTCATCGGGTCGTCCACCGCCAGCATGTAGTCGAGCAGGTCATCCGGCGCGAAGGGATAGGTGACGTACCAGAGATCGGTGTCGTCGAGCCGGGTCATCGGCTCGAACGGCGGGTCGTTGGGGATGGTGTCGAGGTTCAGGGCGACGCTTTCGACTGCGGGCTGCGTATAAATGAACGTCGCCTGCGACATTTCAACCCAGGGCCACTGTGGGCGCTCCTGCAAAAGTGCATCGACCAGGCTTTGTCGTTTGTCGCCGCCGTCTACCTGCGTTGCATCCTCCAGAAAAGCGCTGAAAGAAGACCATCGGGGCATGGAAACAACTCCTCAATTCACGAATATTTCAAACCATTTTAACACCGCCGTCCGCGTCGCGCACGCTTCCCCGACGATCTGCCGCCTCAGGCTCGAAGCTGTGGTAAAATGCCCGGCGATGAACAAACGAACCGCTGCTGTTTTCACCCTTCTCCCACTTGGACTTCTGCTTGTGCTGCTGGCTTGCAACCTGACGGAACAGCCTGCACCGCCGACGCTCGTCCCGCGAGCGACCTCGACCCCGCCACCCACGATAGGCTATGCCACGCTCGCGCCCGACCAGTATCCCAGTGAGGCGACACAAGTCGCGCCAGCCGTCGTCCAGCCGGATGCCACGCTGCTCAATCTGATGAACCAGATTGACGCCGACCGCCTGTTCGTGACGATTGATTCGCTGGTGGCGATGCAGACGCGCCGCGTCAACTCGTTCCCCGGCTCCCCGACTCAGGGCATCGACGCGGCGGCGAACTACGTCCTCGACCAGTTCAACCAGATTCGGGCGCAGTCGCTGCAAAACAGCTTTTCCGTCAACACCCAGCAGTTCACGATCAACTGGGACAACACCGAGAGCACGGGCACCAACATCATCGGCGTGCTGCCGGGGACGGATACCGGCAGGGGCGTGGTCGTGCTCGCCGCGCACTACGACAGCATCAACTACAATTTCACCGACCCGAACGGCATCGCGCCCGGCGCCAACGACGACGGTTCGGGCATGGCGGCGCTGCTCGAAATCGCGCGGATCATGAGCCACCGCAGCCACCGCGCGACGATCATGTTCATCGCCTTTTCGGCGGAAGAAATCCAGCGCCAGGGCAGCCGGGCGTTCGTCCAGGATTATCTTCAGGCGAGCGGGAACAACATCGACATTAAAGCCATGCTCAACATGGACATCATCGGCAGCGATACGGGACCGAACGGCTCGATCAACGACCGGGAAATCCGCATGTATTCGGCGGGCGACAACAACTCGCGCTCGCGGCAGTTGGCGCGGGCGCTCAACTTCATTGCGACGCGCACCGCCCCGGAGCTGAAGATCGTGCTTCAGGATTCGGAGGATCGTGCCGGGCGCTACAGCGATCACATGTCGTTCAGTGATGCGGGCTATCCGGCGGTGCGCTTCGTCGAGGCGCTGGAGGAGATCGACCGGGAGCACAGCGAGCGCGACACGACCGACGACATTCAGGCGGGCTATCTCGTCAACGCCACCAAGACGATCCTCGCCTGCATGACGGCGCTCGCCGATGGACCGCCTCCGCCGCAGAATATCCAGCTACGCCAAAATCCTGATGGCACGCGCACGCTGGTCTGGGATAAAGTGCCCGGCGCGGTGGGCTATTTCGTGGTGCTGCGCCGACCCAACTCCTTGGCTTATAATGACTATTTTCCGATCCCGGACACGACCACGACCTGGGACAAGTTCACGGCGTCCTACTATACGTCGCTGGCGATTGCCTCGGTCGATGACAACGGGTTGGTCGGACCGTTGTCGTTTGAGTATGCGATTGGTAGCTAAGCGAGATCATGAGCGATCCGATTGAACCGATTCCGCCGGAACAGGCGCGCGAAATCCTCGACCGGGCGATGCGCGAGAAGCTGGGCGACGACTGGCGCGACGAGGAAAGCGGCTGGCAGTGGGTCACCGGGCACGACTACATGGCGCGGGTCACGCGCGGGCGCGTCAACGTCGATTTCTACGTTGACCTGCTCGGCGAGGTCACGGTGACGGAACACGAGATCAACCCGGCGCAGGACAGCGGTCGCCTGCTGGCGTGGATCCTGCTGGGGCTGTCGCTGGGGATCGCGTTTCTGGTGGCGCGCATCGTGGGGTGGCTGTAAGTGTGTCTCCATCTGCGCCCGTAGGGGCGGGTTTCAAAACCAGTCGTACTGCCAGACATAATGCCCTTCTGCTCGTCGGAATTCTGGTCGTCGTCACGCTGATCGCGCTGCCGATCCTCAGCTACCCGATGGGGCGCGACCAGGGCGGGTTTGCCACTATCGGGCGCGGCATTCTCGATGGGCGGACGATCTACGTCGATCTGTGGGATGTGAAGCCCCCCGCCACTTTTTACGTTTACGCGGCGGACATCGCCGTCTTCGGGCGCAGCGCCGCAGCGCTCCGTCTGATGGACCTGATTCTGTACCCGCTGGTCGGCATCGCGCTCTACTGGATCGGACGGCGCATCGCCGGCGCGCGGATCGGCTTGTGGGCGGCGCTGCTCTTCGGCGTGTTCTACTTCACCGAGACTTTCTGGACGCTGACACAGAGCGACGGAATTGTCCTGGTGCCGATGCTGCTGGCGCTGATCTGTGCGTGCAAAGCCGCCGACGCCAGCCGACGATCCGCGCTGTGGGCGCTGGCATCCGGGGCGCTGACCGCAAGCTGCATCTGGTTCAAGTATCCCTTTATCATTTTTTCGGGCGGGGTCGTTTTCACTTACGTCTGGCTGCGAATACGCCAGAACGCGCCGCTGCGCCGGCTGGACATCCTGCTATTCATCGTCGGTGGGCTGCTCGTCGGCGTCCTCGGAATCGCCTACATGGCGGCGATTGGCGCGTGGGATGCGCTGCTCGAAAGCGCGCGCATCTCGGCGAGCTACGCCGGGCAGGGCGCGGGCGATCTGGGTGAGGCGCTCGGCTTCCGCTGGCAGCACTGGGGGCTGCTGTTCGTCATCACATTGATCGCCGTGATCGCGGGCATACGGCGCTTCAACCGCCGCTCTTTGTGGTGGATCGTGGTCGTCTGGCTGCTCATATGTACGGCGATCCTGGCGCTCCAGTTGAAATTCTTCGATTATCACTGGCTGCCGATGCTGCCGCCGCTGGTTTTGATCGGCGCGGGGGGCATCGAGGGGATGTTCGACCTGATCGGTAACATGACGGGTCGAGTCTCTAAACCGATCCTTCGGGGCGTGATTGTCCTTGTCCTCATCGGGGCGATGGGCGCTGCCATCTGGTCGCTGACGCTGCCCTACCTGACCGGGCAGGAAGATCAATTGGCGTATTACCATCATTTCCAGGCGGGCGAGTACGTCGCCGACGAATCGCAGGCGGTGGCGGATTTTCTGCGCCAGCGCGTCGCGCCGGGTGACTCGCTGTTCATCTGGGGGTTTCGCCCGGAAGTCTACTTCCTGAGCCAGCTCAACCCGGCAGTGCGCTTTATTCAGCACCAGCCGCTCGTTGCTGCTTATTCCAAGCCGGAGTGGCGCCAGGAGACAGTCGATATTCTGTGGGCAGCGCTGCCGCCTTACGTGCTGGTGCTGCAGGGCGATTATCTGCCCTGGGTGACGGGCGTCGACGAAGATTCCAATACGCTGCTTCAAGACTATACAGAACTGAATAATTGGCTAGAATACAACTACGAGCGCGATTCGCAGATTGGCAACTTTTTGATATGGCGACGAATATCCACACCAAAGTAATCATCCGCAGCGCGGCTGCCGAAGACATCCCGGCAGTCGAAGAATTGATCAAGCCGTTCGTGGACGAAGGCAGCCTTCTGGAGCGCACCCTCGACGAGTTCGAGGAGCTGCTGCCGAATTTCTTCGTCGCGGTGGACGAAAACGGCGTGATCGTCGGCTGCGCGGCGCTGGAGATTTACTCGCGCAAGCTGGCGGAAATCCGCAGTCTGGCGGTCTCGCCGGACGTGCAGGGGCAGGGCGTGGGGCGCAAGCTGGTGCAAGCCTGCGTCGAGCGAGCGAGCGAACATAACATCCTCGAAATTATGGCGATCACGGCGTCGGACGCCTTCTTCCAATCGTGCGGCTTCGATTACACGCTGCCCAGCCTGAAGCGCGCGCTGTTCATGCAGACCCGAGAGCGGCTATAGAAATCCTTCGCCGCCGGATGTAGCTGAAGTAGACCGCCGCGCCCAGCATGACGACGGCGATCAGCGCCCACAGCAGCGCCCAGACGACCGGCGGGATCAGCGGCGCGACCTCCGCCGTGAAGGCAGCCGCGTCGTTGCGCAGCGCGCCCAGCGAGGCGTCGCTGTTGTTGATCAGCCCGACGAGGTCGAGCACGGCGTTCAGCCCGGTCAGGATCGCCAGCACGTCGAGCAGCAGCAGATTCACCCCCCGGTCGGCGAAACGCCAGAACGCCAGCAGCACCAGCGCCATCCCCAGCCCGACCAACCACGCCGTCGACAGAAGCTGCGTGAACAGCAGCGTGATCGCCGCCACCAGCACCGCCAGCACCAGCGAGATCGTGCGCGGAAAAGGCACGGTGTTGGCGATGTAAAACAGCAGCGCGCCGAACAGCGCCGCGCCCAGGTAGCCCGCCGGGAGGATCAGCAGGCGGCTGCCGCCGGAGGTCAGCGTGACGCCTGAGCCGTTGGGATCGACCCGGAAGCTGTCGAAATGCCCGCCCGTGATCAGCGCCGCCAGCCCGTGCCCCGATTCGTGGACGAAGGTCACGAACAGGCGCACAGGGTAGAGGACGAAGTCCAACTGCGGCAGATTCCAGAGCACCAGCACGATCACGAACGCTGCCAGCGCGATCACCAGCGCGCGCTGACGAAACAGAGCAAGGTGTGTCAGCATAAGACCAGCCTCGAAATATTAAACCCGCGTACAGGCGCAGCGCGCCTCATATCCATTCTATACGTAAGTTAACGGTTAAAAGTCGAATCGAAAAGATTAACGTTGCGCGCCAGCGCCCGCGCAAAATGGTATCCTACGTTCATCTTTGATGCGTCACTTCGCACGCGAGGAGCTTTCTCTTGGAAAAACATCCGCAAGAACGCCTGCGCTTCGGGACGGTCGGGTCGCCGCAGACCACGCCGACCAGCGGCACGCCTGCCGCCGTCCGCCACATTCACGAGTTGGGGCTGGAGCATCTGGAAATCGCCTGGGTGCAGAGCGTGCGCGTCAGCGAGGCAACCTGCGCGCAGATCAAGGCGGAGGGCGAAGCCTGCCATATCACCCTGAGCGTCCACGCGCCCTATTTCATCAACCTGAACAGCCAGACGGCGGAGTTGATGGCGAAAAGCGACGCGCGGCTTTTGGCGGCGGCGCGGGCGGGCTATCTCGCCGGGGCGCGCGACATCGTCTTCCATCCCGGCAGCTATCACGAGCAGCCGCCGGAGCAGGTCTACGAGCGCGCCAAGCAGAAGCTGATCGAGCTGACGGGCATCCTGCGCGAAGAAGGCGTCGACGTCAACCTGCGCCCGGAGACGATGGGCAAATCCGCCATGTTCGGCACGCTCGACGAGGTGCTGCAACTGAGCAGGGAAATCCCCGGCGTGATGCCCTGCATCGACTGGGCGCACCTGCACGCGCGGGCGGGCGACGGCAGCTTCAACAGCTACGACGAGTTCGCCGACGCGCTGACGCGCTGCCAAACCGCGCTGGGCGAAGAGGGCATGGGTAAGCTGCACTTCCACCTGAGCGGCATCGCCTACGGACCGAAGGGCGAGAAGGAGCATCTGCCGCTCAACGAGGCGGATTTGCATTACCGCGAGCTGCTGCAAGCCTTCGTCGATTTCAACGTGGGCGGGACGGTGGGCGTCGAAGCGCCGACCCCGTTCCACACCGCCGACGCGCTGACCTTCCAGGCGACCTACCGCCGCCTGCTTGACCAGAAGTACCCGCTCAAGCAGCTTGCGGACTGAGGACGAAGGCTGGCGAAGAAACCGCCGGAGGTTTAAACCTCCGGCTGCCTAAAAAAGTGAGCGACCCACTGAAGGGGTCGCAAAAACAAGCGAAATGCCGTCTCCTGGCGAAACGAAGTTTCGCACGTGGACGGCCAGGTACTTCATAGCCGAGGGTTTAAACTCTCGGCGGCGTGTTGAAAGGATAGGAATGCCGCTCGATATGCGCGCGTTTATCTTCGACCTCGACGGCGTGATCACCGACACCGCCGAGTTTCACTTTCGCTCGTGGAAGCGCCTCGCCGACGAGGAGGGCATCCCTTTCACGCGGCAGGACAACGAGGCGCTGCGCGGCGTCTCGCGCCGGGAAAGCCTCAGGCGCATGTTGAAGGGTCGCCCGATTGACGAGGCGACCGCGCAGGCGTGGATGGAGCGCAAGAACAACTACTACATCGCCCTGCTCAACGACATCACGCCGGACGACGTGCTGCCCGGCGCGCTCAACCTGCTCGACGAAGCGCGCGCCGCCGGAATCAGGACGGCGATTGCCTCCGCCAGCAAGAACGCTCAGACGGTGCTCGACAAGCTGCAAATTGCCGACAAATTCGACGCGCTCGGCGACGGCTACAGCGTGGTCAATACCAAGCCCGCGCCCGATCTGTTCATCTGGACGGCGGGGCGGCTGGGCGTGTCGCCGACACAGGCGGCGGTTTTCGAGGACGCGGAGGCGGGGATCGAGGCGGCGCTGACGGGCGGCTTCTGGGCGGTCGGCATCGGCTCGGCGGACGTGAGCAAGGCGCACATCCGGCTGCCCGATCTGTCCGACGCGCACGTGGCGGGGATTATCGCGGGATTGTCCCGCACGACGAGCGAATGATCAGGCGCGGCGGCAGCAAAAGCTGGCGCTGCGGCGGCTCCTCCCCCTTAATCACATCTTCCAGCATCGTGATCAGCGCCGTGCCGATTTCCTCAATCGGCTGCTGAAGCGTCGTCAGCGCCGGGCGAAGGTACTGCGTCATCGGCGCGTCGTCGAAGCCGATCACGGACAGGTCTTTGCCGATAGCCAGCCCGCGCCGCTCGGCTTCGTTCATAATGCCGATGGCGATCAAATCGCTGATGGCGACAATCGCGGTCGGGCGCTCGTCGGCGGGCAGGGCGCACCAGGCGGCGAGGGCGTCGCGCCCGCTCTGCTCGCTGTGCTCGCCGCGAAACAGATAGGCGGGATTCGGCATAATTCCAGCGCGACCTAGCCCGTCGAGGTAGCCATCGACGCGGAAGCTCCCGCTCAACGATTCTTCGGGCCAGGCTGCCATCGCAATCCTGCGGTGTCCCAGGCTGACCAGATAATCGACCGCTTCGCCGGTGCCGCGCCGACCGTCGGTGTCGATCCACAGGAAGTCCCAGTCCGCGTTGGCGCGCCCGAAGGCGACGAACGGGAAGTCCTGGTCGAGCAGGAAGCGCACGCGCGCGTCGTCGCGCACGGTGCTGCCGACCACGAAGGCATCGACCCGCCCGGTGCGGATCAGTTCGTCGTAGACCGGGATCGGGTCGTCGACCGCGTAGGTGAAGGTCAGGATGTGATACCCGGCGGCTTCCGCCGAGCGCGCCAGCGAATAGGTGAAGCGGTCGAGCACCGTGTTGACCTGTTCCGCCGGGACTTCGTGCCAGGCGTAACCGATCAGGCGGCTCTGGCTGGAGCGCAGGTTGCGCGCGGTGACGTTGGGGCGGTAGCCCGTCTTGCGCACCGCCGACCAGACGCGATGCTGCGTTTGCTCGCTGATGGCGTCGGTCTTGTCGTTGAGCACGTAAGACACGGTTGCAATCGAAACTCCGGCTTCGCGTGCGACATCTTTGATGGTCGGCATAGGCTTCTTATCCGAGAGCGTTCCCGTAACAATCCGTAACTTCCACTCATTATACAGGATACCGGGTTCGGCGGCGGCGGTGAATCGGCGGGCGTGGTGCGATGTCGGGTTGTTGTGCAGGGGCGCGAGAATGCGCTTCTCCAATCGATCCGGGGTAGGGGCGCACCTATGTGTGCGCCCATGTAACCTGTGCTTACTGGGGCAGACACGCAGGTCTGCCCCTACATTCAACCCCGCATTTGATTGATAAGCTGCCCCTACTCGAATAAATCGTAAAACGCTTCGTCGCTGGGGACGGCGGCGGTTTTTGGCGGCGCTTCGACGCCCGCCGCTTGCAGCCGATCTCGCACGGCGTGAGTCGCAATCGAGGCGAGCGCGCCGCCCGTGAGCAGCAGCCAGGCGGCGGGCAGCACCGTGCTGATCACGACGATGGGCGCGATGCCGATCAGCAGCCCCAGCGTGAACAGCGGGTTCAGCAGGATCATCACGGCGGCATTGCGAAACGCGCCCAGCAGCGATGGCTGTTCCATCGAGTAGAACAGCGGGAAAGCGTACAATTGCAGCGTGAACCAGACCAGCAGCGCCAGCACCCAGACGATGCGGGCGGCGTCGACCTGCAAGCCGACCGCGCTGCGATAGGCGACCAGGTTGCCGACGTTGACGACCACCACGACCACGTTGATCAGCGCCAGCACCACGCCGCGCTTGAAATTCTCGCGGAAGCCGATCCAGAACTGCTCGAGCTGCGCCGAGGGGCTGCGCTGGGCGTAGTAGCTCATGCGGATCATGCCCGCCCAGGCTGCCGGGGCGGTGACGATCAGCACCGTCAGCGCGATCCAGGCGAGGTTCGCCCAGATGTAGACGTAGCCCTGATGATTCAGGTGGCGCAGCCCGCGCCATTCCGCCCGAAACGCCGCGATCACCCTTTCAGCCCCGAATAGCTGATGCCTTCGACGAAATAGCGCTGGAAGGCGAAGAAGACCAGCGCCAGCGGTAGAGTCGTCACGACCGACCCGGCGAGGAACGTGTTCCAGCGCAGCGTCTGCCCCTGCGAGCCTTTCAGCAGCGCCAAGCCGAGCGGCAGGTTAAACAGGTCGGAGTTGCCGCCGATGATGATCAGCGCGTCCATGAAGTTGTTCCACGTCCCCTGAAAGCTGAAGATCGTCAGCGCCGTCAGCGCCGGGGTCGCCATTGGCAGGATGATGCGGAAGAAGATCGTGAAGCGGCTCGCGCCGTCGACCTGCGCGGCTTCTTCGATCTCGATGGGCACGGATTCGAAGAACTGCTTCATCAGGAAGACGCCGAAAGCGTCCGCCGCCAGCGAGAAGATGAAGCCCTGATAGGTATTGAGCATCCCCAACTGCTTGAGGATGATGAAGCGCGGGATCAGCAGCACCACGCCGGGGATCATCATCGTGCCGAGTATCAGGAAGAACAGCGCGCGGTTGCCGGGAAACTTGATCCGCGCCAGCGCATAGCCCGCCAGCGAGTCGAACAGCAGGCGCAGCAGGGTCACCGCGACCGAGAAGATGACCGTGTTGAGGAACCAGCGACCGAGGTTGCTGCCGAAGACTTCGTTGTAACCCTGAAGCGCCAGGTTGAAGGTCAAGTCGGTGCTGACCTGATTGGCGCTCAGCGGCTTGCCTTCGGGCGCGCACTCGATGCCGTAGGGCGGCACGGGGATGAACGACTGCGGATAGGACGCCACAGCGGGCAGGCATTTGAACGAGTTGGCGACCGTCAGCACGAACGGCACGATCTCGATGAAGGCGAAGGCGATCAGCAGGAGGATGGAAATGATCGTCAGCAGACGGCGCAGGGTGCGGGCTGCGCCCGCCGACGCCTTCGGGCTGCCGCTCGACGTAGTGGATAGGCTCGTCATCGTCCATGACCTCCTTTACATCTCGCCGCGCTCGGACGTGATCCGGCGCTGGAGGAGCGAAAAAATGAAGATGATGATGAACAGCACGATGGCTGTCGCCGCCGCGATGCCCATCGCCGAGTTCTGGAAGCCGTTGGTGTAGACCAGATAGGCAATCGTCAGCGTGGTCTTGGCGGGACCGCCCGACGAGATCACGTAGACCTGGTCGAAGACCTGGAACGTGCCGATCAAGCCGAGTGTGACCACGAAGAAAGTCGTCGGGCGCAGCAGCGGCACGGTAATGTAGCGGAAGGTCTGCCAGGCGGTCGCGCCGTCCACCGTCGCGGCTTCGTAAACCGGCGTGGGGATGTTTTGCAGCGCCGCCAGATAGATCACCATCATCGTGCCGATGGTCGTCCAGATGTTGAGGATCATGATCATCAGCATGGTGACGCTCGGTCCGCTGATCCAGTTCCAGAGGGTCAGCCCCAGGAAGGGCGTGCGCGCCCAGTCGCCCGCCGTGCGCAGCGTGATGCCGAACAAGCCGAGGAAGTTGGTGATGATCCCGTTCGGGTCGTTGAGCCAGTTGACCGAGGTGTAATTCGGGAACGCGGCGGCAATCGCGTTATTGACCAAGCCGCCGCGCTGAAACATGAAGATGAAGATCAGCGAGATCACTACCGACGACGTGATCGACGGGAAGTAGAAGGCGGTGCGGAAGAAGCCTTTCCCCTTGAGCCAGCGCTGGTTGACGATCACCGCCAGCACCAGCGCCAGCACCGTCTGCACCGGGACGACGCCGAGCACGTAGTACAGGGTGTTTTTCAGCGACGTGTAGAAATCCGCCTGACGGATGCCGGGTTGAAGCAGGAGCTGGCTGTAATTGTCCAGCCCGACGAAGCTGTAGGGATGCGCCGAGTTGAGCGGCGTGATGCCGTTCCAGTCGGTGAAGCTGATGTACAGGGCAAAGGCGATGGGGATGATCAGAAACACGATGAACACGATCATCGCGGGCGTGACGAAGGCGTAGGCGGTGATCGTCTCTTCGCGCTTCTTGTCCTGAAGGGTCGCCGCTGTCCGTGTCGTGCGATTGGTCGCCGTCATTTGAGCCATACGCCCTACCTTCCTCGAAGTTTATCAAAAGTCTTTACGCAAAGGTATTTTCACACGTTATTTTCATCCGCGTCGTCGCCCTGCCGAAATTGGGAGGCGACCTTGCTTCTGACCTTGCTTCTAATGGGGGATAGGTTGTAGGGGCACACGGCTGTGCGCCCCTACGGATTGCAATGTCGAACTGCTTACGACGACGGCGTTTCGGTCGCGGTGCGCGCCTGAATCTGCGTCGCCACGTCCTGCGCCTGCGTCAGCACGTCTTCGGGCAGGATTTGCCCGGCGAACGCCTGCTGCTGCGCGCTGCTGAAGGTCGAGTCGAGGTCGCCGAAGCCGACCGGAAGCTGCCAGACGTGCGCGTAATCCGCGCCCGCCACGAACGCCTGCATCGCGTCACCGTAGCGCTGAGTCCAGGCATCTGCCGCGCTCGGACGGGTCGGCATGACGCCGAAGCCCTTCTGACCGACCCACTGCTCGCCGTCTTCGCCCGTCAGGTAGTTGACCAGCTTCCACGCCTGATCGGGGTTCTTGGTCGCCGCGCCGACCGCGTAGCACACGGTGTAAGCCATCGTCGCCTGCCCGGCGGAACCCTGCGGCATCTCGGCGACGCCCCAGTTCAGGTTAGGGTAGGTGCTCTTGAGGAACTCGATGATCCAGTTGCCGTCCATGTCCATCGCGGCGCGACCCTTGCCGAGCGCCTCGCCGCCCCAGCCGGAGTCGACCTTATCGGGCGTACCGGCATAACCATCGGCGACCAGACCATCATAGAACTCGATGGCTTGCTTGGCAGCGTCGCTGTCGAGCGTCGGATTGCCGTTGGCGTCGAAGATCGCGCCACCCGCCTGATAGAGGAAGGGCAGCCAGCGGTTGAAATCGGTCGGCGTGATCAAGCCGAGAATCTGATTCCCGTTCGCGTCGGTGGTGGTCAGCTTTTCGGCTGCCGCCTTCAGGTCGTCCCACGTCCAGTCGGCAGTCGGGTAAGCGACACCGGCGGCGTCGAACAGGTCTTTGTTGTATTCCAGCGCCAGCGTCGAGAAGTCCTTCGGCGGGCAGTAGAGATCGCCGTTGTAGGTGAAGCCAGCCGCCAGCGACGGATAGATACCGCTGGGATTCTCGATCTGGTTCGCGCCGTCGGCGATCACGCCAGCCGATGCCCAGTCAAAGAATTTGCTGCTGTCCACGTAGAACACGTCGGGATAATCGCCGCTGGCGAACGCCGCCTGCATCCCCGTCGCATAGTCGCCCGGCAGATAGTTGAGCGTGACGTGAATGTCCGGGTTCGCCGTGTTGAAATCGTCGATGTGCGCCTGCAAGTCCTTATTTTCCTGATCGGACGACGACCAAGCCGTCAGGTTTAGCTCGACGGCACTCTGGGCGGCGACCAGCCCATTGAGCGCCAGCATCATGACCAGTGCCAGCGCTACGAACAAGATGTGCGACTTACGCATAGCAAAAACCTCCACCTAATATTTAAAATCCACTCCACGAGACCTCAACCGGCGGTTGAGGCGACTAACACGGGGTTTTTCACGCGAAACGCGCGCCGTTCGCCCCGGTAGTTCACACTGAAAGCAACTTCCCGCCAGTGACCCGGCAGGTGCGGATCGACCGTCAATTCGCCGTCGTCGTCGATCCGCAAGCCGCAGAAGCCGAACACCACCGTCTGCCAGACGCCGCCGCAGGCTGCCGCGTGTATGCCGTCGCGGACGTTGCCCTTGTTGTCTTGCAGGTCGATGTGCGCGGCGTGATAAAACATGTCGTAAGCCAGATCGGTCATCCCCATCCGCGCCGCCACCCAGGCGTGAACCGCCGGGCTGAGCGACGAGCCGTGATCGCAGCGTGGAAAGTAGGTGTTCCAGTCGTTGAGCCTGACCTGCTGCACGTCCGTGCCAGCGGGCGCGTCGAACTCGTCGCCCAGCAGCGCCATCAGCATGATCTACGTCCGCCTGCTTGATGACCTGCGACTGGACGCTGCGCTTGTACCCTACGATCCCCTGCACGCTGACGGCGCGCGGCTCATATTCCGGCACGGGGATGTATTCCATCTCGAAGAAGCCGGGGAATTGAATGTGAATCTGGCGCTCGGCGTCGAAGGGAAGATACATGTTGGCGATGATGTCGCGCCAGTGATCGAGCCGCGCCGGTGTCAGGTCGAGCGCGCGCTCCAGACGGGCGGCATCGTCGGGCGCGGCGCGGCGCAGCCAGTCGAGCGTCCTGAGCGCCGTTTGCAAATGCCAGACGACCATCCGGTTGACGAAGACGCTGTTGTCGACGTTCTCGTGATACTCGTCGGGACCGATCTGGCGGGAGATTTCGTAGCGGTCGTTCTTGTGCTCGACCCGGCTGCCCCAGAAGACCGCCGTGTCGAGGATGATCTCCGCGCCGTAGCGCCGGAGGAACTCGTCGTCGCCCGTCCAGCGCCAGTACTGCCAGATGGCGTAAGTGATGTCGGTGGAAATGTGCTGCTCGCTGTCGCCCGTCCAGATGCGAATGCGCGTGCCGTCCGGCTGCATGTCCGACCACTGCGGCGTGGTTTCCTCGCCCGTGTCGGTGCTCTCCCAGGGATACATCGCGCCTTCGTAGCCGTTGGCTTTCGCCTTATGGCGCGCGCCCGGCAGGTTGTAATAGCGGTACATCAGCAGGTTGCGCCCCAGCGCTGGCTCGCTCAGCGTCAGCGGCGGCAGCAGGAACAGCTCGGTATCCCAGAAGATGTGTCCCTTGTAGCCCAGCCCGGAAAGCGTCTTGGCGCCCACGCTGACGTGATCATCGTGACGCGGCGCGGCGATCAGGATGTGATAAGTGGTGAAGCGCACGGCAAGCTGGCATTCGTCGTCGCCGTCGATGCGGATGTCGCTGTTCTGCCAGTAGGTCGCCCACTCGGCTTCGTGCGCCTGGAGCAGTGTCTCGTAGCCGAAGCGCACGGCTTCGCTGGCTTTGCGCTGCGCCGCGTCGAGCGGCTGCTCGCTTTCCCGGCTGGTGTAGACGGCGCTGAATTTGTCGAAGCGGGTGCTTTCTCCCGGCTTGAGCGTGAATTCCTGCACGGTAGTGACGAGCTGCTCGCCGTCGACGCGCAACTCGGTCGCGTAGGGCGTGACCAACTGCGACGCCATGCCGAGCACGTAGCCCGACTGCTGCGTCGTGACTTCCAGCCCGATGCGGTTGCCCTCGGCGACGGTCGTGCGCTCCGGCAGCCAGTGGCGGACGCCCGCATTGGTCACGCCGCCGTCGATGGCGCTCTCGACGCGAATAGTCGGGCTGCCCTCGACGACGAATAATCCCAGACGCTGCGCGAGGATATTCGAGTCGTGCAGGCTGGCGAAGCGCTCGAAGACGAGGCGGACGATTGCGCCGGAGGCGGCGCGGAACAGCACCGCGCGCCGCAGCAAGCCGCGATCCAGCTCCAGCGTGCGCTCGTAGCCGATGACCAGCCCGTTTCGGGGGCGCATGGTGTCGGCGGCTTTCATGATCAGTTTGAAGGGCGTGCCGTCTATCGTGACGCGGATCGGCAGGGGGTTCGGGTCGTTGACGAGTTCGGGGACGAGCATTCCGGGCGCGTGGTCGAAGATGCCATGCACCAGCGTCGAAGGCGTATCGCCCTCGTAGCCCTCTTCAAATGTGCCGCGCGCGCTAACATAGCCGTTGCCGACGGCGAAGAGCGTTTCAAAGTGCAGCAGTTCGTCGGGACGAAAAGACTGCTCGGTAAGTTCCCATAACCGATTTCGCACGACAGACCTCTTGAATTGTGGGCAGGCGCGCAGCGAAGGCTCTGCGGAGAAGTCCAGTTAGGTTAAACGTTTAAGTTTAAACAAAAATTACTCCGTTTCTATCGAGATGTCAAGAGCTTTTTGAGCAATTTGCACAGGAGCAGGCGATCTGAGACTGGTCGGATGCACAATGCGTGGGAACTTGGAAGATTAGCAAACGCTAATCTTCCATTCGCGCAGCGAAGCTGTAATTGTACGCTAGAGTCTACTTGCCAATCCTGACGGAGTCAGGTACAATCGAAATCACAGTTTGTGTAAAAATTAACAATTGCCTTTACATGACACCGTGTTGCCCGGCGGGCGACCCCGTGTCGGCGCGTCTAATTTCCTCTGCACTGAGTATCTACGGAAGTTGTGCATAAATCTAGGTAACCTCAACTCTAATGGTCGTTCGATGAACCTTCTGTGGATCATTGCCGCAGGGCTGGCGATCATCCTGGGAGGACTGTTGATTGCCTCTTTCACCCCTTCGATCTTCCCGGCACAGGGATCATCTCAGTCTCAGCAGGTCGATGCACTCTTCCGCTTCATGCTGGCAATCGGCGGGGCGATCTTCCTGCTCGTCAACGGCATCCTGCTCTACTCGGTCATCCGCTTCCGCGCGCGTAAAGGCGATACCAGCGATGGTCCGCCCATTCACGGCAACACCACGCTGGAATTCACCTGGACGATCATCCCGGCGGTCATCGTCCTGGTGCTGACGCTCTACAGCTTCCAGGTCTGGCAGTCGATTCGCGCGCCGCAGGACAACGAGCAGGTCGTCAACGTGACCGGGCAGCGCTTCGCCTGGACGTTCACTTACGACATCCCGCAGAACGGGCTGCCCGAAGGCGTGACGCTCGACCAGCTTCCCGACGACGTGAAAGCCGTCTACCAGTCCGGCAAGACGATCAATTTCAACTCGTCACAGCTTCACACCTGGGTCGGGCAGCCCGTTCACGTGCTGCTCAACTCGGAAGACGTGAACCACTCCTTCTGGATACCGGGGATGCGCATCAAGCAGGACTTGCTGCCCGGACGCCAGACCGACGCGCGCTTCACGCCGATTGAAGCGGGCGTTTACCGCATCGCCTGCGCTGAACTGTGCGGTCCCGGTCATGGCAACATGGCGGGCACGGTCGGCGACGACGGCACGCTGCAAGGCGCGTGGCTGATCGTCCACCCCGACGAGCAGACCTACCTGCGCGAATTCTACAATCCTGAGGCTAAGGCTGTCTTGTTCCCGCCCACCGACCCGGCAGTGCTCGGTCAGCAGATTCTGGCGAGCGGCAAATACCCGTGCGCGACCTGCCACACGCTGACTTCGCTCGGTTGGACGGGCAACATCGGTCCGCATCTGGACGGCATCGGCAGCCGCGCCGCCAGCCGTATGCCAGGGATGGATGGCTCCGCCTACATTCACAACTCGGTGCGTAACCCAACTCACTTCATCGTGCCCGGCTTCAGCCCGCTGATGCCGCAGTTCAACAATCAGCCGGATATGCCGAACTACATGCCGGATAGTGACCTGAACGCGATTGCCGCGTTCCTGATGACGCAGACCAATTAATTCGTCATTCGGGCGGGGCGAACGACCGCCCCGCCTTCGTACCGCCTAAAGAAGTCGTGGTTTTTACGGGAGAGCCTTCGGAATGGCAACGATTACCAGACCTATGCCGGGAGTGCCGGTCGAGGCAGAACGTCCGCGCTGGACGCAGTACCTGCACTGGAGCGTCGATCACAAGATCATCGGCATCCAGTACATGTTCACCGCCTTCTTTTTCTTCATCATTGGCGGCTCGCTGGCGATGATCTTCCGCACGGAACTGCTCACGCCACAGTTGGACGTGGTGCAGACCGGACAGCAGTACAACCAGCTCTTCAGTATGCACGGGACGATCATGATCTTCCTGTGGGTCATCCCGTTCTTCGCGGGCATCGGCAATTACCTCGTGCCGCTCATGCTGGGCGCGAAAGACATGGCGTTCCCCTGGCTGAACGCCTTCGCCTTCTGGCTGATCCCCCCGGCGGGCATTTTCCTGCTGCTGGGCTGGTTCGCCGGGCAGGCGGAAGCGGGCTGGACGAGCTATCCCCCGCTGAGCACGCTCTTTAGCGGCGATGGTCAAACCATGTGGGCGATCTCCCTGCACCTGCTCGGCTTGTCGTCAATCCTCGGCTCGATCAACTTCATCGTGACGATCAAGAACATGCGCCCCGAAGGCATGGGCTATTTCCAGATGCCGCTGTTCGTGTGGGCGATCCTCGCCACCGCGATTATCGCCGTGATGGCGACGCCTTTCCTGGCGGGCGGTCTGACGCTGCTGATCCTCGACCGAGTCGCGGGCACGGCGTTCTTCAACCCGGCGCAAGGAGGTGACGTTCTGCTCTGGCAGAACGTGTTCTGGTTCTACAGCCATCCCGCCGTGTATATTATGGTGCTGCCGGGCTTCGGCGTCCTCTCGGAAGTGCTGTCCGTCCACGCGCGCAAGCCGATCTTCGGCTACCGGGCGATTGCGCTCTCCAGTATGGCGATTGCGCTGGTCGGCTTCACGGTCTGGGGACATCACATGTTCACCTCGTTACAGCCGGAGCTGCGCATCCCGTTCATGATCACCTCGATGATTATCGCCGTGCCGACGGGCATCAAAATCTTTAGCTGGCTGGGCACGATCTGGGGCGGGAAACTTCACTTCCGCGCCGCCATGCTGTTCGGGCTGGGCTTCCTGTCGATGTTCGTGATCGGCGGCATCAGCGGCGTCATGCTGGCGTCCGTCCCCTTCGACATCGATGTGACCGACACCTACTTCGTCGTCAGCCACCTGCATTTCGTCCTCTTCGGCGGCTCGGTCTTCGCCATCTACGCTGCGATCTATCACTGGTTCCCGAAGATCAGCGGGCGGATGCTCAACGAGCGGCTCGGCAAAATCCACTTCTGGCTGACCTACCCGTCCTTCTTCCTGACCTTCTTCCCGATGACGCTGCTGGGTATTCTGGGGATGCCGCGCCGCGTGGCGGTCTACGCGCCGGAGTACCAGGGCTTGAACGACCTGATCAGCTTCGCGGCGTTCGTGCTCGGCATTTCGACCTTCGTGCTGATCGCCAACGTGATCTACAGCCTCGCGCGCGGACCGCTGGCGGGCGCGAACCCCTGGCGCGCGCTCACGCTGGAATGGGCGACCACTTCGCCGCCGCCGCCGCACAACTTCGTCGGCGACCCCGTCCCGTTCAAGAATCCCTACGGCTACGGCACGCAGGCATCCTACGATTACCTGAACGCGATTGACGCGCAGTTCGGCGCGCCGGAGGAGCCGCCGCCCACGCGCGAGCTGACCGATCCCAAGCCCGCGACCAGCGGCGCAGTGGGGAATTAACGGAAGCGTGTCTACGCCGCTGGCGGTTTAAACCGCCAGCTACAAAATGAGCGACCCGCTAAAGGGGTCGCCACAAAAACTAATCCGACAGCCGCCCCTTTAGTGGGCGGCTAAAATCCGGTAGCCGAGGGTTTAAACCCTCGGCGGTAGGTAGACTGAAAGTCTAGTTTCACGGTTTAACGGAATCATGCAGCATCAATTACTCGAACAGCGCGAGCTTTCGCGCGAAGAACTGCAAGACCTGCGCAACAAGCGCACGGGCGTGACCGTCTTCCAGCTTTCCTGGATCATGGTCTTCGTCTGCCTGATCGTCGTCAACCTGCAACTGCGCGGCGATTACCCGTCGTGGCCCCCGACCGGGGTCGAGGCGCTCGACCCGGTGCTGCCGACGCTGGCGACGCTGGGGCTGCTGGCGAGCGTGCTGCTGGCGCGGAACGGGCTGCGTGCAATTCAGGATGACCGGCGCGGATCGTTCCTGACGCAGTGGCGCGTCGCCATTGGGCTGGGCGTGGTCTTCATCCTGATCATGGCGTTCGAGTGGGTGATCGTGCCGTTCAGCGGCATGTACAGCACGGTTTTCCGCGTGATGATCGCGTATCACGCCATTCACGCTATCGTGATTGGTTACATCATGATCCGCGTTTACAGGAACGCCGCCGCCTACGATCCGGTGCATAACTGGGCGGTGGAAGCAGCCGCTAAATTGTGGTATTTTGTAGTCGTTGCCTGGCTGATGTTTTACGCCGTGCTCTACATCATCTAGGGGGAGAGAAGTCTATGCAACCAGGGCTGAGTCGCGCCGTGCCGATGGCGATCATCGGCTTCATGTTTGGCGCGCTGATCGTGATCGTCATTCGCGGCTTACAGGGCTTGGATCCCATCTGGGCGCCAGGTCCCGGCATCATCCTCTCGGCGATCACCATGGCGATCTTCTTCGTCTGGGGGATTGGCGCTTTCGACCCGCGTTTGAGCGTGCATGGCAGCGAAGAAGTCGAAGAAGCGGTGCATGAAGAGCTTGCCGAAGCAGCGTCTAAGCCGCGCAGCATCCTGACCGGCTCGATCTGGCAGGTCACCATACTCCTGCTCGTCTTTCTGCTGATTGTCACGGGCTTCGCGGTGATTCCGGGCGGCTTGTCGCTGACACAGACGGTCGACCCCGGCGCGTCGACGACAATGGTTGGCTATACGGAAATGGCGCTGCCCTTCGGCGGTCCGACAATCGAGGTCAGTTCGCTGGTGATTTTCGCGGTGTTCGTCATCTGGGCGCTGCTTTCCCTGATCGTGGCGGCGGGCATCATCGCCTACATCGTCAGCTTCCTGTCGCGCGGCGTGATCGAAGTCAAGGCGGCAGGCGCCGGTGGCGGCACGGTCGCGCTGCCCGCGCCCCAGCAGGAACCTGCCGGGCGTGACCTGCGCCACACCATCACGACGCTGGTGATCTTCCTCGTCACCTTCGTCGTGCTCTATCTGGTCTTTTACTACGCCGCCATCGGCTTGATTTTCCCGCAGCCGCAGTTTCCCGGCTTGTCGATCATTTTCCCTAACCCGCAGGGGCAACTTGTCTTCCTGTCTGCGCTGAACGCTTTCATCTTCATGTTCATCATCCTGCGCACGGCGCTCGTGCTGCGCGTCATTGGGATTGTGGCACGCTGGGTCGCCTATCAACTGCGTCGCATACCGAATATTCTTCAATGACGGCTGTCGGTGGAGAAAGATTTTTCGATGCGTCACGTAATTATCTATAAAGACCCGGAAAGCGATGCCTATATTGCCGAAGTCCCCAGCCTGCCCGGCTGTCACTCGGATGGCGTGAGCGCCGAAGATGCTGTGGAAAATGTGAAGGACGCCATCGAACTGATGGAAAGCTACATGCGAGATAATGGGGAAGAAATCCCCGCTGATTCCGACGTGGAAGTGGTCACTGTGTGAGTAAACTTCCATCCATCTCGGCGAACGGTGGTTCCCAATCACAATCCAATTCCGCCGGGGACGCTGCGTTCAATCATCCGTGATCTGGGTTTGACCGTTGATGAATTTGTTGAACTACTGCACAAATAACAGGGACTATGCGCTATGACGGATATGAGTATTGAACGCGCGCACCACGCCGCCGACCCGAAAGCGGAGGCGCGCCACATTGACAATATGAAGTTTGCCATGTGGCTGTACCTGGCGTCGGAAGTGGTCATCTTCTCCACGCTGATCGCCGTCTTCATCGTCTTCCGCATCGACAACCCGGATCGCGTCGCCGAAGTTCACAAGGCGTCGGGCTTGGGCTTGGTCGGCTTGAACACCTTCCTGCTGCTGACCAGTAGCTGGACGATGGTCATGGGGCTGCGCGCCATTCAGGGCGGCGACAACAAGGGCTTGGCGCGCTGGATCAGCGCGACGGCGATCCTCGGCACGCTGTTCGTGGCGCTGCAATACGTCGAATACACGACGCTTTCGCGCGAGGGGATCACGCTCTACAGCGACACTTTCGGGATGCGCTTCTACGCGCCGACGGCATTTCACGGCGCTCACGTGATCGCGGGCGTGTTGTGGGCGATCTGGGTCGTGAACGGCGCGCTGCGCGGCAAATACAACAACAATCGCTATCTCGGCGTCGAGATTTTTGGGCTGTTCTGGCACTTTGTCGATGTCGTGTGGATCGTCCTGTTTACCGCGATTTATCTGGTTTAGAGAGCGAATAATGGCAGACGAACAGAATAAACCCACACCTGCGCCTACCCCTTTCGAGCCGGGGAGCGAGCCGGAATCGATCAAGGAAACCGAGCAAGAGAGCATCCGCGAGCTGCGCGACGTGCCGGTCGAGGAAGTGCCGTCGGAACAGCTTTCCGATGTCGCCCAAGCCGTCAAGGAAGGCGAGCCGGAGGACGTGCGCGAGGCGCGCCGCGCCGCCGAGGAAACCCTCAACAAGCCGATTGAGGCGATTGAGGATACGGTCAACGCGGTGGACGTGGCAGACCATTCGCTGACAGCGGGGCAAGAACTGCCGCACCGCGTCGGCGACAGCACGCTGGTGCTGGGCTACACCATCCCGCTGCCGCTCTACACGGTGATCTACATCACGCTGGCGGCGATCACCATCCTCGAAGTGCTGATCTCCAGCCTGCCGCACAGCATCCTGACGACCATCCCGCTGATCGGCTTCTCGGCGACCAAGGCGATCCTGGTGGTGCTGTTCTACATGCACCTGCGCGAAGACAGCCGCCTGTTCGCCGCCGCGTTGATCGCTGCCGCTGTTCATCGCCCTCGTGGCGGGGCTGTTCCTGCTCACCGTGCCGCCGGGCAATTATTGAGGCGGTCGAGGTCAACTATCGCGTAGGGACAGGTCAAGCCTGTCCCTATTTGATTCTCGCGGCGGGCAGGCTATGATCGTCCGACTGCGAGGAAGGGACTGCCAATGCGCATCGACATGACCGATCAGGTTGCCGTCGTGACCGGCGCAGCGCACCGTGTGGGCAAGGCGATTGCGCTGGAACTGGCGCGCGCGGGCGTTCACGTGCTGGTGCATTACTTCCATTCGCCGAGCGAGGTCGTCAAGGGCACGCTGCACGACATCAAGTCGTTTGGGGTCGATGCCTTCCCGGTGCAAGCCGACCTCAGCACGCCGGAGGGCGTCGCGGCGGTCTTCGATGCCGTCCGCGAGCATTTTGGTCGGCTGGATATTCTGGTCAACAGCGCCTCGAACTTTCAGCGGCGCACGCTGCTGGAGGTCTCGCTCGACGATTGGCGCCAGACCATCGATACCAACCTGACCGCGCCGTTCCTGTGTACGCAGCACGCCATCCGCATGATGCGCGAGAAGACGCCACCCGGCGGCGTGATCGTCAACATCCTCGACCGGGGCGCGCTCGAACCCTGGGTCGAGTTCGCGCATCACGGCATCAGCAAGGCGGGGCTGCTGGCGCTGACCAAAGTCACCGCCGCCGGATACGGACCGGACATCCGCGCCAACGCCGTCATCCCCGGCTTGGTGCTCAAGTCGGCGGGTTCGGACGAGCTGCGCTGGCAGCAAGCCGCGCAGAAGACGCCGCTGGAGCGCTCCGGCACGGCGGAGGACGTGGCGCGGGCGGTCGTGTATCTGGCGAGTGAGGATTTTCTGACCGGGACAGTGCTGCATGTGGACGGCGGCGCGAGTTTGGTGTGAGGTGAACTGATGGAATGTCGTGTCGGCTGTGGGGCGTGTTGTGTCGCGCTCTCGATTTCATCTCCCATCCCCGGAATGCCGGACGGCAAGCCGTCGGGCGTGCGCTGCGTGCAGTTGACCGACGACAACCGCTGTAAGCTGTTCGGGCTGCCGGAACGTCCGGCGGTCTGCGTGCGCCTGCGCCCCAGCGAGGAGATGTGCGGGGAGAACGCCGAGGAAGCCTACGCTTATCTGATTTATCTCGAAGCCATCACTTCGCCTAACACTCCAGAAATGCCGACGAATCTCTAGCCGATCCTGTTAAGAGTGTTTAAAATCCTCGCATGGACATTCGTCCCATGATGCCGGAGGACATCCCGGCGATTTCCCAATGGATGGCTGACCTGCCGCTCTGGCGTCGTTACGGTGTGACTCCGCAGAGCGCCAACGCACAGTTCGCAGGTGCGCTGGCGCACGGCGATCTGCTGCTGGTGGCGGGCGAGTCGACTGACGTGTGCGGCTTCGCCTGGTGCGTGCCGGGCGGCGCGTTCGGGCGCAGCGACTACCTGCGGCTGATCGGCGTGCGCGCCGACTGCGCCGGGCAGGGGGTTGGCGCGGCGCTGCTGACGGAAGTCGAAGCGCGCGCGACCAGCCGCGACCTGCTGCTGCTCGTCTCGGATTTCAACGAGGGGGCGCAGCGCTTCTACCGGCGCATGGGCTACGACCAGATCGGGGCACTACCCGGATACGTTTTACCGGACGTATCCGAATTGATCTTTCGCAAACGTCTCAGTGGATAATGGTCGATTGGAGTAAAGAAATGAAAAAATTAGTTCGTATTTTGTTTTTGATCGCGGCGATCATGCTGGTTGCCCTGCCCACGCTGGCGCAGGATAACAGCAACACCCTGATCATGGCGCGGGCGACGGACGCGACTGGTCTTGACCCGCACACGCAAACGGCGTTTGCTTCGTTCCGCCTGCTTGAGCAGATTTACGAGCCGCTGGTGGAATTCGACGCCGACCTGCACCTCGTCCCGGCGCTGGCGGAAAGCTGGGACTTCTCCGACGACGCGATGACACTCACCTTCCATCTGCGCCAGGGCGTCAAGTTCCATGACGGCTCGCCCTTCACCTCCGCCGACGTGATCGCCAGCTTCAACCGCATTCTGGACGAAGCGACCGGCGCGGCGGCGCGTGCCAACTACACGAGTATCTCCTCGATGGATGCGCCGGACGATTACACGGTCGTCTTCCATCTGTCGCAGCCCGACGTACCGCTGCTGGCGGCGATGGCGTCGGTCAACGCCTCGATTGTGCCGAAGGCAATGGCAGAGAGCGGCGATTTCTCGTCTACCGCTGTCGGCACGGGTCCCTTCATGCTCGAAAGCTGGACGCCCGATCAGGTGACGGAACTCAAGGCGAACCCCGATTGGTGGGGCGGCAAGCCGGGCGTCGATGGCATCGAAATCCGCATCATCCCGGACGAAACCTCGATCCTCGCCGCGCTGCGCGCCGGGACGCTCGACTTCGCCCAACTGAACGACCCGACGATTGCGACCCTGCTCAACGGCGACCCGACCATTCAGCTCAACAAGGTCGCCTCGCTGTCCTACAACGTCTTGCAGTTGAACGCGACCCGCCCGCCGCTCGACAAGCTGGAAGTACGTCAGGCGATCTCCTGCGCGATTGACCGCCAGGAAGTGCTCGACACGGCTGCGCTCGGCGAAGGCACGGTCACCGGTCCGCTGACGATCCCGGCGTACCGCATCCCGACCGATCAGTTGTTCTGCTACACCAAAAACCTCGACAAAGCCAAGCAGTTGATGCAGGACGCGGGCGAAAGCGCCGGCTTCACGCTGAACATGATCGCCGCGACGGGCGAGCCACCGACGGCGCTCACCGAAGCGCAGAATATTCAGTCGCAGCTTGCCGACATCAACATCACCGTCAACATCGAGCAGCTTGAGCTGAGCGTCTACGTGGATCGCTGGCTGGCGGCGGACTTCGACTCGGCGGTCGCGCTCAACGGCGGTCGCCCCGACCCGTACACGATGTACGTGCGCTACTGGACCAAAGACGGCAACCTGCAAAAAGTCGCCGGGTACATCGACGACACGCTCGACAGCCTGATGCAGCAGGGGCGCGTCGAGACCGACCCGGCGAAGCGGCTGGACATCTTCACGCAGTTCCAGGAGCACCTCACCGAAGTCTCGCCCTGGATTTGGCTTTACAACGGCTACGACTACACGGCGCAGCAGCCCTACGTCAGCGGCTTCGTGCCGAACCCGACCGACTCGCTGCTGACGCTGGCGAAAGTCACGATCAACCGCCCGTCGTAAAG
This sequence comes from uncultured Chloroflexia bacterium, assembly GCA_963760975.1. Taxonomy (GTDB): domain Bacteria; phylum Chloroflexota; class Anaerolineae; order Aggregatilineales; family Phototrophicaceae; genus Flexifilum. The sequence goes on from CAVXEZ010000007.1 coordinate 59,517, forward strand.
CGAATAGAATAACCCCTCAACCCCCATCCCCTTCTCCCACGCAAGCGGGGAGAAGGGGAGACAAAACCCCTCTCTCCGTTTACGTGGGAGAGGGGCAGGGCGAAACGCAGTTTCGCGCGGGGTGAGGGGGAATCGAGAAACATGCTCCGCTACCTGAGCCAACGCGCGATTGCCTTCATCCCGACGCTGCTGGGCGTCTCCATCCTGATCTTCACGGCGATCCGCCTCGTGCCCGGCAACGCCATCACGGCGATGCTCGGCACCGAAGCCGGGATGCTCACCGAGACGCAGCGCGCCTCGCTCGAAGCCTACTTCGGGCTGGACAAGCCCGCCGTGCTCCAGTATTTCAACTGGCTGGGCGGCGTGCTGCACGGCGATTTCGGCTTGTCGATGCGCTTCGGTCAGCCGGTGCTCGACCTGATCCTCCAGCGCTTCCCGGTCACGCTGCAACTGGCGATCATGGCGCTGATCATCGCGCTGGTGGTCGGCGTGCCGCTGGGGATTCTGTCGGCGACCAGCCGCAACGCTTTCATCGACCTGTTCGCGCGGCTGTTCGCGCTGCTCGGCTTGGCGATGCCGAATTTCCTGCTCGGCACGCTGATCATCTTCGTGCTGTCGGTCTACTTCCACTACCTGCCCAACTCCGGCGATTACACCCCATTGTGGGAGAATCCGGGGCAGAACTTCCAGCAGATGATTTTCCCGGCGATCACGCTTGGCTTCGCCTTCTCGGCGTCGGTCATGCGCACGACGCGCTCGGCGATGCTGGAGGTGCTGGGGCAGGATTACATGCGCACCGCCCGCAGCAAAGGCTTGGGCGAGCGCGTCGTCATCAACCGCCACGCGCTGCGCAACGCGCTGATCCCGGTCGTGACCATCACGGGCGTCGAGCTGGGCTACCTGCTCGGCGGCACGGTCATCATCGAGGAAATTTTCTCGCTGCCGGGGATCGGGCGGCTGGTCTACAACGCCATCACCCAGCGCGATTACGCCCTCGTGCAGGGCGTGGCGCTGTTCGTCGCCTTGAATTTCGTCGTCGTCAATCTGGTCGTCGATGTCATCTACACCGCTATCGACCCGCGTATCTCCTATGCGCCGGAGACTTAGGCTCATCGAGCGTGGCAGCCTGCTGCGCCGCCTGCTGGGTAACCGCAGCGGCACGGTCGGGCTGGCGATCATCCTGATCTATCTGGTGATCGGGCTGCTCGGCGGGCTGGGGATCACCCCGTTCCCGCCCGCCGCCAACCACGTGAGCGACCGCCTGAAAGCGCCGAGCGCCGAGTACGTCATGGGCACCGATTTGCTGGGGCGCGACATCGCCAGCCGCATCATGCAGGGCGCCGCCAATTCGCTGCGGGTGGCGCTGCTCTCGGTGGCGCTGGCGGGGAGTTTAGGGACGCTGCTCGGCACGATCTCCGGCTACGCGGGCGGGCGCGTCGACAACGTGATCATGCGTATCATGGACGTGTTCTTCGCGCTCCCGGCGCTGCTGATGGCGCTGGTGATCGTCAGCGTGCTGGGGGCGGGCGTCAACACGACGGTGCTGGCAATCGCCATCGTCTACACGCCGATTTTCGCGCGGGTGGCGCGCGGTCCGGTGCTCTCGGTCAAGGAGATGGAGTTTATCCTGGCGGCGCGCACGATTGGCGCGCGCGCGGGCGGCATCCTCTGGCGGCACGTGCTGCCGAATACGCTCGCCCCGCTGATCGTGCAGGTCAGCCTGGCGCTGTCGTGGGCGCTGCTGACCGAAGCGGGCTTGAGCTTCCTCGGTCTGGGCACGCAGCCGCCCGCCGCTTCGTGGGGCGTGATGCTCAGCGAGAGTCGGGGCTTGGCGGAGAACGCGCCCTGGCTGATGCTGTTCCCCGGCGTGGCGATCATGCTGGGCGTGCTCGGCTTCAACCTGCTCGGCGACGGCTTGCGCGACGTGCTCGATCCGCGCCTGCGCGGGCAGCGCTAGGACATCCCTTCGGGTTCATTGGCACTCGTAGGGGCACGATATATCGTGCCCCTACACCGAACATGCCCTGCGATGGTGTGCCCACCCTCGTTAGAAATCAGCGATTCCACTCATGCTGCTTGCCATGTGATGCGCTAAAATCGTTCTTCAGCCAAGTTGAGGAGACGACGGATGGCATCTGGACTCGGTATCGACTTGAACGAGGATCAAGAGGCGCGGCAGCACGTGCTTTATCACTCGACGGTGATCGCCGTCGTCGGGCGCTCGAACGACCCCTACGTGACCAGCTACGGCGTCGGCAAATATCTGATCGAGCAGGGTTACACCGTCTACAACGTCAACCCCATGATCGACGAGGTGGACGGCGCGCCGAGCTACAACTCGCTGGCGGACGTGCCCGAAGCCGTCGATATTGTCGACGTGTTCCGCAAGTCGGACTATCTGCCGGAGATCGTCGATCAGGCGATTGCCATCGGCGCGAAGACCGTCTGGGGGCAGTTGGACGTGACTAATGACGAGGCGCGCGAGAAAGCGCTCGCCGCCGGGCTGAATTACGGCGATAACATCTGCATCCGCGAGGAGCACAAGCGCCTGTTCAAGGATATGGTCGAGGGGTAGCTTTTCTCAGGATTGTCCCATCTGAGCGTGCTATACTAACAAGCCCGCGCCGAAAAGCGTTTCGGATGAGCGGGCTTTTTGAGCCGACTTTAGTCGGCTTGTGTTTGTAGCCGGAAGGCTTCAGCCTCCGGCGGTGTTGCTGCGAAGGAGTCCCCGTGAAACGTCTCACGCTCGTCGTGCTGATCGCGCTTTTGTGCGGCTTGATGGTTGCGCCGTCGGTGATGCCGCTGTCCGCGCAGGACGCGCCGCCGACCGTCCCGCCGCTGCCGACGCAGATGCCGCGCCCCAGTCCGTCCTTCACGACGACGGTCAACAACGCGACGCTTGCAGCTCTATTTCCAGACGCTGCCGCAGGGCGATACCGGGCTGATGCGCGTCACGCCTGACAACGGCGCGACGATTGTCAACGTGCGGGCGCGCTTCCTCAACAACCTGATCGACTTCTTCTCCGCCGACGACGGCTATTACGGGCTGCTCTCGACTGACATGGAGCAGCCGACCGGGCGCAACAACGAACTCGACGTGTTCGTGACCTACAGCGATGGCACGCGCGACACCCTCACCACGACGGTCGAGATCACGCTTGGTCCGTTCATCCGCCAGAACGTCACGATTGGACCGGACAAAGCCTACCTGCTCGACATCGAGACCGAGCGCAACGAGCTGGCGCAGCTCGAAAGCATCTTCAGCAACGATACCCAGCCGAAAATGTGGGACAGCACGGGCTTCCAGTTCCCGATTTTCTCGGTGCTGACCTCGCCGTTCGGGGCATTCCGCACCTTCAACGGCACCGTCAACACGCGCCATACCGGCTGGGACTTGCAGGCGGCAATCGGCACGCCGATCATGGCGTCGGCGGCGGGAACGGTCGTTTTCGCGGGGCAAATGCAGATTCGCGGCAACCACGTCGTCATCGATCACGGCTACGGCGTCTTTTCGACCTACTCGCACATGTCGGTCGTCCACGTCACGCGCGGGCAGACGGTCACGAAGGGGCAGATCATCGGCGAAGTCGGCGCGACCGGGCGCACCAGCGGACCGCATTTCCACTGGGAGATCGCCGTCAACGGCAATTTCGTCGACGGCGTGCAGTTCCTCGAAATGTGGATGCCGTAAAAGATAGTGCTGGGCGAAACTTGTTTCGCACGTGCCGAGCAATGCGCAATGAGTAGGGGCAGACCGCGGGTCTGCCTCTTTGTATCACAGGCGGGCGAACACGCGGGTTCGCCCCTACGATGTCGTCTCCTTGAGCAATTGCATTTGGAATGATGAGTGCTGTTTCGACCCCCTCATCCCCGACCCTTCTCCCTGAATTCGAGGAGGGAGCCAGAGGGTGGGGTCAAAAAACGATGCAACGACCCCGTGTCGCCCTCACTTCAGGCATGATCGCACGAGAGAAGTGCGGTATAATATCCAGACGAATACGAACGGATGTTTCTGTGGACGACGCCCTTCAAACTCTTATACGCACCGCCATCGACGCCACCCGCAACGCCTATATTCCCTATTCGCATTACCCGGTCGGGGCGGCGCTGCGCGCCAGCGACGGCACGATCTACAGCGGCTGCAACGTCGAGAACGCCGCCTACCCCGCCACGATCTGCGCCGAGCGCGTGGCGCTGGTCAAAGCCGTCAGCGAGGGGCAGCGCCAGTTCGACGCCATCGCGGTCGTCACGCCCAACGCCGGGTCGCCCTGCGGCGTCTGCCGCCAGATGCTTTACGAGTTCGCGCCCGACCTGCGCGTGATCCTCGCCACGCCCGACGGCACGGTCGCCTACGACGGCAAGCTCTCCGACCTGCTGCCGCGCGGCTTTGGTCCCGAATCCCTGCCTCATGTCCAGCCGTGAGCGCTCGTTTCGCACCCCGGCGATTATCCTCAAGCGCTTCGACCTCGGCGAAGCGGATCGCCTGCTGACGCTGCTGACGCCCCGGCACGGCAAAATCGAAGTCGTCGCCAAAGGCGCGCGCAAGCTGACCAGCACCAAGACCGGGCACGTCGAACTGTTCACCCGCGCCGACATGCTGATCCATCGCGGGCGCGACCTCGGCATCGTCTCGCAGGCGGAGATGACCGCGCCCTATCTGCCGCTGCGCGACAATCTGACGCTGGGCGCGTATGCCGCCTACGCCGCCGAGCTTGCCGACCGCTTCACCATCTCCGGCGACGAGGATACCAACCAGCTTTTCGCGCTGCTCGACGAAACCTTCGAGCGCCTGTGTACCGAGAGCGACCCCCGGCTGGCGCTGCGCTACTACGAAATCCGCCTGCTCGATCTGGTCGGCTTCCGCCCCGAACTGAGCGAATGTGTGATCGGGCACGAGGCAATCCAGCCGGAGGAGCAGTTTTTCAGCTACGCCGAAGGCGGTGTCGTCTGCCCGCGCGACGCCGTGCGCGGCACGTCGTTCATCCCCCTGCCGATGATCACGCTCAAGGTGATGCGCCACATGCAGCGCAGCGGCTACGCGCAGGTCAAGACGCTGCAAGTCAGCGCCAGCCTGCACGACGACCTGGAGCGCGTGCTGCAAGGCTACATCACCTACCTGCTCGAACGCCGCCTGCAAAGCGTCGATTTCATCCGTCGATTACGTTATACCTGACGATCTGAGCCGAGTCGTGCTAAAATTGCCGCGATGAATTTTACGCTAGAGCGAATCGTTTACGGTACGTCGGGTGAATCCGACGAAATGAGCATACTGGCGATCAGCGACCACCTGACGCCGCAGGACGCCGCCCTCTGGCGCGGGATCACCTCGCTGAAGCCGATGGATGCTCCATCGTTCATGGAGTCGCGCGCGTTCGGCATTTTCGCCGGTCCGGCGGATCGCTTCGTCTGGGCATGTGCCTACAACAATGCCGGAGAGTCCTTCTACGAATACGTGGTCGTGCCGCGCGACCTGCTGACGGCGCTGGCGGGGAATCTCGCGCCGCTGGTGGCGCTGTTCAGCACGCCTGCCGGGGAGCCGCCGCATACCGCGCGCATCGCGCCGGTCAAGCTGACCGCAACGCCGCACTGGACGGCGCAGCAGCGGCGGGCGCAGGTCGATGCGCTGCTCTCGCGCGGGATCGACATCCCGCAGGCGCTGCGGCTGCTGGGCGCGGCGCTGCACGAGCGCGGCTTGATGATCCACGACTTCGCCGTCGACACCGACGCGCGGCTGAGCGTGATCCGGGGGCTGATGGCGCTGCTGCCCGCCCACGCTCGCCCCGACCTGACCTTCTCCACCAACCGCCACGAAAAGAGCATGACGCAGGCGCGCGTCGTCTTCGCGCCCAGCAGCGTCGTGACCGGGCGCTGGGTCGTCAACCTGCAAACGAACGCTTTCCCTGACGACGACAGCCTGACTACGCCCTACATCCGCCGCTTATCGATGCTCTGGAAGGGCGATCTGGGCGCGTTTTTGAGCGCGATTGACCAGATGGACTCGATTGCCGCGACGCTGGTGGTCAACCGCAATCTCCAGAACAGCCTGACGGTGATGGCGGAGCGCCACGCGCTCGACGCGCAAATCCGCGCGGGGGAAGACGCCCCGCCGGAGGCGATCAAGGCGGTGATGAAGGACATCCCGCCCGAAGGCGAGTTGAAGCAGCTCTACGCGCAGCGGCTGCTGCGCCAGGCGCTCGACGCCCGCGATGCCGACTCGGCGCTGATTGTCGCCCGCGCGATGGACGAAGACCCCGAACTCGACCGGGCGCTCTACACGCGGTTGGAGCATGACCTCGACAGCGAGCCGGATGCCGTCTACTCGTTCGTGCGCACGCGGCTCGGCGCGGGCGTCGGCGGCGACGATCACGACGAGCGCTGGGCGGAGCGCCTGAAAAGCGCGGCGCTGGCGTCCCTGCGCGTCGCCATCATGGACGGCGATGCCGAGACGGCGATCAACTGGCTGCGGCTGGTCGCGCGCGAGCCTGCCAGCTACGATCTGGGCGACGTGGTGCATAACGGCATCCTCTCGGCGCAGGAGCGCGCGCGGAGCGAGCCTGATCTGGCGCAGGCGCTGATCCTGCTGGCGATCCGGCGCGACCAAAGCGCGCTGGAGACGCTGCTCGCCGACGACGCCCTGCTGGCGGCGGTCCCCAACGCGCTCGGCGCTGCCCTGCGCACGGGTGAGGGCGATCCGGTTTATCTGCTGCAAACCTACGGTATCGAAGCCTTTCTGGTGGCGCTGGCGCGCGCGCTCGACGCCAAACGCCCCGATCTGTTCACGCCGACGGCGATTGATCAGGTGTGGGCGATCTACACCGACGGGACGGCGACCGGGGGCGTCTACAACGCCGAGCGCGTGATCGACGGGCTGAGCGCGGGCGGCGCGTCGCTGCTCTCGACCGATTCGCTGGAAGCGCTGCTCGGCTTGATGCTGCACGACCGGCGCGATGACCTCTCGCATCAGGTCTTCCATCAGGTCAGCCAGCGCGACGACTTCCTCTCGGTGGTCGTCGGCGCGATCAGCCAGAGCGAGCGCAGCGATTCGGATGCGCTGGCGTTGATCGCGCAGATGATCGCCGTCGGCGACCTGACCCAGCAGGAAGCGGTCGATGTCTACGTCGGCTTGTTGATCGCCTGGGACTGGCGCAGGTCGTCGCTCGAAATCATGGAGCATCTGGCGCGCACGATCCAGCAGCACGCCCATCTCGAAATTCAGCCGGAAGTGATCTGGCATCTGCTGGCGGTCGCCGGGGATATGAAAGAGGAGTTCATCACGCGGGTGGCGCTGCGGCGGCTGACCGCTGACCTGGAAGTGCTCGAAGACGACGACCTGCTGCTGGACGATTTGCAGCGCCTATCCACGCTGCTCGCCTGGAGCGCCGCCGCCCGCGCCCAACTGCTGGCGTGGTGGCGCGGCTTCAGCCACGAGCAGACGACGGCGCGCTTGCAGCGCATCGAGAAATGGCTCTCGGACGGCAAGCGCGCGCTCGACGACCTGCGGATGGTCGTGCAAGCCGTGCTCGCCTTCCGGCGGATGCTGGGCAAGCGCACGCTCAGCCAGTTCGCCGAAGAGGTGACGACCGCTTACGGCATTTTGCAGGGGCTGTCGGAATCGTTCGACCCGTCTCCCAAGCGCGCGCTCAGCTTCGACCCGGCGACCATCCGCCTCGAACTCGACGCGCGCGCCGAAGAGCTGTCGCCGCACGAACTGAAAATCCTCGCCAACAACTTCAAGGAGCTGGCGCAGTTGATCGCCACGATGGCGGACAACCGCAGCAAAGCCACGCTGATGCGCCGGGGCGACGACGTAGACCGCCAGTTGATGACGGGCGAGCAGCAGCCGCACAGCGCCGTCGATGCGCTCAAATGGCTGGCGGGCTACCTGAGCGGTACGCAGGAAAAATCCGAAGAAGACGAAGAATAAAGCTACCATATTGCCCGCTTGTGATTTGTTGCACAATCTCATCCGTTATTAACAAATTTATAAAGAAATTGCGCTATAATTTCGATGTACGTTGCGGATTGGTGTTATCGAAGGAGAGTTTTGCTATGCGTAAAATCGGCTTGATCGCGCTCGTCCTGATGCTGTGCGTTGGCGGCGCGGTATTCGCCCAGAGTACGATTCCCACGTTCTGCGGCACCCTTTCGGACGCAGACTGCGCTATTCTGACCCAGGCGCAAGATGCGCAGAAATCGCTCGATTCCGTATCGTTCGACATGACCGCCAACGTCACCGTGACGAACGTGCCGAACATGGACCAGCCCATCACGGTGGACATCACGGGCAACGGTTCCACCTCCGGAATGGCGATTTTGCAAAGCGATACGGCGGCGCTGATGCAGAGCGACCCCGGTCAGATTCTCACCACTTTGCTGGATAAGCTCGACGCTGACCTGTCGCTGACGGTCGCCCTGCCACCCGCGCTGATGCAGGCAAGCAGACCCCAAAGCGCCCAGCAGCATCACGCTGCAAATCCGGCTGGTCAATGGCGTCGGCTACCTCAACCTCGACCCGCTTCAGTCGCTCATCAACGAGCCGAGCCTCAAGGGCTGGTACGGGCTTGATCTGGCGAGCCTGTTCAAAGCGATGCTCCAGCAGATGCCTGAGCTGTTCAACGGCATGACGAGCGGCACGAACGGCTTCAATATGATGCAGTACGTGCAGCAGTTCGAGGACCCGGCTTTCCTGGGCAAGTTCGTCACCATCACCCGCACCGATGACGGCAGCGGCGACACCGCGACCTTCGAGACGACCGTCGACATCGGCGCGCTGATGTCCGACCCGACGTTCCAGAACATGATGCAGCAGCAGATGCAGACGCAGTTGCAGGCGCAGGGTCAGACGCTGTCTCAGAAGGAGATGGATCAGGCGATGGCGATGTCGACGCAGATGCTCCAGGGCATGACGGTCACCGTCACCGAGGACATCGGTATCAGCGACAGCTTCATTCACAGCGAGCACATGTCGTTCTCGTTCGACACCAGCGGCATGATGGACGCGATGGGCAGCGCCGCAAGCAGCAGCGCGGCGACCCCGCAAAGCGCCCCGACCGTCAGCGTCGACTTCGTGATCAACTTCAGCGACTTCAACAGCGCGCCGACGATCAGCGCGCCGGAGAACGCCACCGTGATCCCCTATCAGTCGATTCTCAACTTCCTGCCGATGAGCGCGACTCCTGAGCCGACGCCGGAAGCCACCGCAGGGATGTAATTCGCCGAAGATTTAAAGGCAACCAACAGAACGGGGCGACAGAGTTCGCCCCGTTTTTGATTCTCACTGCGCCGCGACCAGCGCCGCCAGCGCGTGGAAGAAGGCGTTCAGCAGCGGCGGGGCTGCACTTTGTTCATCAGCGGAAGCCTCGCCCTTCGCATCCGCGATCACCCGCTGCAGCGTCGCCTCACCTGCGGGGGTCGCCCGTAACCATTTGCCATCCCAGGTTGACGAACCGCCGATGACGCCCACGTACTGGACATACCCGCGCCCGCCCGCCGGATCGGGGTAGTAGCGCACCTGGTCGAACGGCACGTAGTCCCCCCTGACGCCGTAGAAGCGGGTGATCAGGTAGCCGTCTCCGCTGATCCCTTCTGGTGCGTCTGACGTGAGCGTGTCGTAGTCTTCCAGTTCCATCAGTCCCAGCGTGTTGAGCGCGTCCTCGTCGCCCGTGATCACGATCTCGTGTGGCAAATCCGCTCCGCTGATGGTGACTTTATCCGGCGTTCCCTTCGCCAGCGCGGACTGCGCCAGCAGCAGCGCCGCGACCAGCACCAGCACGAGTGCAAATCTCGCTTTCATAGCGTTCGCCTCCCAATTATCGTTCTGTAGGGGCAGACCGATGTGTCTGCCCTTGTCACACGGGCGCACACACAGAGGCGCCCCTACGATGTTGAATGGTTACTGTGGCAGCGGCAGGCGCGCGTGCGCCCGGTTGATCAGATATTCGAAGACGAATTCGCTCTGGCGCGTGGGGCGATACCACTGCCCATCCATCGCCGAAGGATAACCGTCGACACCCAGATACTGCACGTAGCCATACCCGCCTTTGGGGTCGAAGTAGAAGCGCAGCGAATCGAAAGGCTGATAATCGCCCGTGTTGAGCTGGTCGTAGTGGGTGATCAGGTAGCCGTCACCTTGCACGTCCGGCGGGGTGCGCACGAGCATGGTGGGGTCGTTGATATTGCCCACCGACAGCGCGTTCTTGACGCAGGCGTCCTCGCTGATCTCGATGTCCTGCGGCAGATCGCCGCCCGTGATGGTGACCTTGGCGTCGCCTTTCGCCAGCACCGCCTGCATCCCGACGCCGATCAGAATACCGATTAACAGCAGCATAATCGACCTGACGTTCATGTCGTCTCCTCACACTTTTTCGCTCATGATCTATACACCGCCGGGCGTCTAGCCGTTCCCAGTTGCAGTTGGCTCAGGGATCGATTCGGCGATGCGCAGCGCCTCGTCCAGCGTGCGCTTCGTCTCCAGCCGGTAGGTCATCTTGCCGTCCGCCGTCGCCCAGACCAGCGCGTTCATCGTCACCTGGCGGATTTTAACGCCGCTGTCGCCCGACCCGGTTTGCAGGATGTACAGGTGCGCGTCCGTGATCCAGAGCGCCTGCGTCCCGTTGACCTGCGTCTGCTCCGGCACGCCGCCCATTATCTTGGTCGAGTAGGTGCCTTCGGGGAGCAGATGCAGGCTGGTATCGACCGCGCCGTCGGCGTCCAGCCACGCCAGCACCACAATCGGCTGGGACGCCTGAATCAGATAGACGCGATCCGGCGCGCCGAGCGCCGACGGCAGCGGAATCGGGTATCCGGCGTGCTGCTGCGCGTCTTCGAGCGTGGTCGCGCCGGGGAAATCCAGCACCGAGTCGGGCAGCGTGTCGCCAGGGGCGAAGCGCGCGGGCGGAGTCGCCGTCGTGACGACTACCTCGACCGCGCCGATGCGGAAGAAGGCGATCACCTGCGCGCGAATCTCCGGCACGGCGAGCAAGCCGAGCAGCACGATCAGCAGGACTGCCGCCATCTGCGCGAGACGGCTCAGGCGGACGCGCCGCCGCTGCCGCAGCGGTGTGGCGATGTCCGGCGTCGGTGGATAGGGGAAGGCTTTCGCCATGTTTTGCACGCGCATTTCCCAATCGTCGTTCATGTGCGCCGTCCTTCGTAGAGCAGCGGAAAGTCGCGCTCGATCACCCCGCGCAGGCGACCGAGGGCACGGCTGAGGCGCGATTTCACCGTGCCCGCTTCGACCTGCATGGCATCCGCCGCCTCGCTGACCGAAAGCTCCAGAAAATAGCGCAGGTAGATCACCTCCTGATCGGCGGCGCTGAGCTGGCGCACCGCCTGCCAGAGCGCCTGCGCTTCCAGCGCGCTTTCCACCTGAGCGCTGACGCTCGGCTCCGGCACAATCAGGCGGCGCAGGACGCTGACGTAGCGCCCGATGGCGCGGCGGCGGTTGCGGGCGACGTTGGCGGTGATCGAGAGCAGCCAGGGGCGCAGCGGGCGCGAGTCGTCGAAGCGCGCCAGGGCGCGGTGCGCGCGAATGAAGACCTCCTGCGCGGCATCTTCGGCGTCGGCGGCGCTGCCGAGAAACAGGTATGCCAGCCGGAACACCGCCTCCTGATGCGCGCGGACGATCTGCTCGTAAGCCGCGTCGTCGCCCGCGCGGGCGCGGCGAATCAGATCGGCTTCCAAAACCCAGCCTTTCCAGTGGATCGATCCATAAAGGATACACCGCCCGGCGCGCAGCGGTTCCCATTTCAATGATTCCACTCTTGACACGATCATCAAATTAGATAATAATCTATTTCGATACATGTCTAAATAGAACGACGCGAGTGAAAGGAGACTCTCATGCAAGCGTGGGAGCAAAAACAACTGCTTGATCTGCTCAAAGCGGTGGCGGACGAAAGCCGCCTGACGATGATCTGTCTGCTGAACGAGCGTGAGCATACCGTCGGCGATCTGGCGGAGCGAGTAGGGCTGACCGAGCCGACCGTTTCGCACCACCTCGCCCGGCTGCGCGCCGTCGGCTTGGTGATGCTGCGCATGGCGGGCAACCAACGCTTCTACCGGCTCAACGCCGACAAGCTGGCGGATTTCAAGCAGCTCGTCGGCGACATCGAACAGCTTCCGCCGCCGCCGGAGCCGGTCGTCTCGGATAACCAGTGGATCGACGCGCTCGGCTGGGACGAGCCGGATCGGCAGGTGCTGCGCGACTACACGGTCAACGGGCAACTGACGACCTTCCCGACCAAGCAGAAGAAGCTGATCGTGGTGCTGCGCTGGCTGGCGACGCTGTTCGAGCCGGATCGGTTGTATACGGAGCCGGAAGTCAACGCCATCCTGAAGACGGTCTACGCGCCCGACTTCGTGACGCTGCGCCGCGAGCTGATCGACTTCGGTTACCTGCGGCGCGAGTTGGGCGGCGGCAAATACTGGCGCACGCCGGAGCACGAGGCAGCGACGGAGAAGTAGGGGCAGTTCGACCTCACCCCTGTTTCGCGGCGAACCTTCGGTTTGCCTGGCTCAACTTCCCCTCTCCACAACGTGGAGAGGGGATTGAGGGGTGAGGTTTCAGGCAAACTACGATCAACGTCATCCATCACCGGTGTTCCCCGCCAGTCCACCGATACCTGTTGAGGTTGCGTTCCGCTGATGTGGACATGTCGCCTGTCATGTAAGCCGCCCCCAGTTTGCGTTACAATCTTTAACAACTTGTGTTCGCGGATTTCAGGATGGGGAACGCATGGCGCAGCCTAATGCGATAGATGTGTTGATCGTCGGCGCGGGTTTAGCCGGTTTGATGGCTGGACGGGTGCTGGCGGACAATGGGAAACGGGTGCTGCTGCTCGACAAAGGACGCAGCGTCGGCGGGCGAATGGCAACACGACGAATCGACGGCGGGATCGCCGATCATGGGGCGCAGTTTTTCACGGTGCGCGACCCGGAGTTCGGCGCTTTCGTCGGGCGCTGGATCAGCGAAGGGCTGGTCTTTGAATGGTCGCGCGGCTGGAGCGACGGCAGCTTAGCCGCCACGCGCGACGGACACCCACGCTACGCAGCGCGCGGTGGCATGAACGCACTTGCTAAAAATCTCGCGCTGGGGCTGGACGCACGGGTCAAAGTCCGGCTGCTGGCGGTGCGGGCGGTCAACGGCGGCTGGGTGGTCGAGGATGAAGCCGGATCGACCCAGCGCGCGCGCGCCCTGCTTCTGACCGCGCCGGTGCCGCAGTCGCTCGAACTGCTGGACATTGGCGGCGTCCACCTGGGCGTGACGGATCGTGCGGCGCTCGACGCGATCAGCTACGACCCGACCCTGACGGGCATCTTCAAGCTCGACCGTGAAATTCGCCTGCCGTCGCCGGGCGCGATCCAGCGACCGCACGCCAACATCTTCTGGATTGCCGACAATCACCGCAAAGGGATTTCACCGAACGCGGTCGTCCTGACGGCGCAGGCGAGCGCGACCTACAGCCGCCAGCTCTGGGATCGCGGGGACGAGGAAATTCTCGGCGCGCTCAAGGTCGATATGCTGCCGATCCTGGGTGGCGCGACCATCACGGATGCCATGCTGAAGCGCTGGCGCTACTCGCAGCCGGTCCAGGTCTACCCGGAGCGCTGCCTGGTCGCGTCCGAGACATCCGCGCCGCTGGTCTTCGCGGGCGATGCTTTCGGCGGTCCGCGCCTTGAGGGCGCGGCGCTCTCCGGCTTGGCGGCGGGGCGGGCGCTGCTCGAAACATTCTCGTAACCTGCCAGCGCGTCACACCCGAATCGGTTACAATGGGGAGGACGAGGAGGGCTTGTCGATGCGCAAATATTTAACTTTGCTTCTGCTCCTGGTGATCGCCGCTCTGGCGGTCGCGGCGCCGATCACGGCGCAGGTGACGGCGACTCCCATTCCCAACAGCGGCGTGATCATTATCGCCACTGCGATTCCGGGTCCGACTCCGATCCCCCTCCAGGCGAACGGCTGCTATGCGCCGCTGTCGCTGCCCATCGGCGGTCAGGTCGTGCTGCTCGGCGGCATCAACGTGCGCAACATGCCGACCGTTTCCAGCGCGCTGGTCAACTATTACCCCAGCGCGGTCACGCTGACGGTGATCGAGGGTCCCGTCTGCGCCGACGGCTTCAACTGGTGGCACGTCAGCGGCAACGGCGAGCCGGGCTGGGTAGTCGAAGGCAAGCCGGGGCGCTACTTCCTGCAACCTCTGGTCGATCCAAATACAACCAACTGCGCCGCGCCGCTGGATACGATCCAGGCGGGCGGTCAAGTGCGCATCGTCACCGGGTCGCGCCTGCGCCAGACGCCCGACGAGAACAGTCTGGTCGTCACCGTCGTCCAGCCGGGGGCGGTGCTCGACGTGATCGAAGGACCGCGCTGCTACAAAGGGCTGAACTGGTGGCGCGTGCGCGCGCCCTTCGGCAATACCAGCACGCTGGTGAACGGCTGGATCGCCGAAGGCTATCCCGACGGCTACTACGTCGAGGGCTTGGGCATAAGCGCTCAGGCGGCTGTGGAGCAGGCGTTCTGCTTCGCGCCGCTGCGCCTGCACGCCGGGACGCGCGCCGCCGTGACCTACCGCGATGGCGTGTCGCGTCGGCTGCGCGCCGCGCCGAGCACGTCCGCCGGAGTGGTCGCCGAGCTAATCGACGGCATCGCCTTCGACGTGATCGACGATACCCCGGTCTGCGCCGACCACTTCAACTGGTGGCAGGTGCGCATCGTCCCCACCGGACTCACGGGCTGGCTGGCGGAGGGACGACCGGGCAATTACTGGTTCGATGTCCTGGTCAATTAAGTCAGGTGATTATCCCTTGACGGTAGGGGCACGATATATCGTGCCCCTACGATACCTGTCGCGTGGGTATAATCGCCTTAAGTCAAAATTGATGAGTTAACGGATTCCGGTCGCCTGAGATGGGATCGACGCACGTTCATCCGCACCCTGCGACGGATCGGCTGGCGCAGTACGGCGGGATCGCGCTGGTGGTCGTGATGGTCGCCGCCGCGCTGGGGCAGGTCGCGCTGGCATTTCTCGGTCTGCCGCTTTTCCTGGTCAGCGGGGTATTTACGCTGCTGCTGGTCGCGCCGGTCGTGATGCTGACCGCCGCCACGCCCGCCGTGAGCGTCGCGGCGGAGGGGATCACGATTCAGCCGCGCGTCTGGCGGGCGCATTTCGCGCGCTGGTCGGACGTGCGCGCGGTCAAGGATTACCCGCTGCTGCCGCCGAAGGACATCGAGGTGCAGCGGCGCGTGCTGGTCGGGCGGCGGCGCTACCGGGCTGCCGAGGGCAAAATGCTGGTGATCCCGTCGCTGCCGCTGCCGTATCGCTTCACCGGGCTGTTCGCGGGCGAGGGCTTCGTCGGCGTGATCGGGTTGACCAACCGCACGCACACCGATTACGAGGCGCTGATCAAACAGGTGATGAAGTACACCGACGCCAAGTCGACATGACCATCTACGTCAGCGGGCATGGAGCGATTGAAAAATTTGTTGGATAGATGTACCTTCCCTGCCGCGTTTTTGACGGTACACTGTCACCAGCAGGTGAACTCAAGAGCGGAACTTGTAAGGATCAAACGTTGATGGCAACCAATTTTGTCGCCCACATTACCGGCAATCCCAACATGGGTGGAGGGAGCAGCGTCAACGTGCGCGCCAAGCCCAGCACGGCGGCGGGCACGGCGGTGCTGTTCCTGATGCCCATCGGCACCGCCAACCTGGAGGTGCTTGAGGTGCAGCCGGACTCAAGCAGCAAGGGTTTCAACGGCAAGGTCTACCAGTGGTTCCGCCTGCAATTCGCCGGCGAGCGCGTCGGCTGGGTGCGCGACGATCTGCTGTCCGTGATGGGCGATGGCTCGTCGTTCGGCTACCCGAATCTGACGCAGGAGGCTTACGCCTTCGGGCTGCTGCGCCAGCTTCTACCCAACGGGACGCCCGCGCCGGTGCCTGCTCCAACCCCGGAGCCGCCGCCTCCGCCAGAGCCAACCCCGGAGCCACCGACTCCGACGCCAACCCCCACGCCGAGCGGCGACATCCTCGGCACCGTGATCAGCCACGTCGGGCTGAACCTGCGCGATGTCCCTGTGAACGGCAGCATCAAGGCGCGGCTGCCCTATCTGTCGCAGGTCAAAATTCTGGGGGCGCAGCCGCAGACGGGCACGGGATACTTCTGGGCGCAGGTGCAGACGCCGCAGGGGCGCGGCTGGGTGCGCACCGACTACCTGAGTATCGCCGGAGACGCCTCGGCGTATGGGCTGAGCAAGGGCGACGAGTACCCCGCGCCGCTGCAAAATTACTGGTGGATACGCGGGCAGTACGATGTCCTCAGCAACGGCAAGGTCGATAATCACAAAGGCTGGGACTGGAGCGCCAACCCCAACGAAGCGATCCGCAGCGGTCCCAACGGCGGCATGGTGATCAAGGTGCTGAGCTGCACGCGCTGCACTACGTCGCGCCCCAACGTCATCAGCCAGGGGATTCCGCTCGACAGCCCGAACGTGCTCGCCGACCCGGCGTGGGGCTACGGCTACGGCAACGCCGTGATCGTGCGCTACACCAACGACCTGCTCCCGGCGTCGACGCGCGAGCGGCTGGCGGCGAGCAATATGGGCGGCGCGCACCTGTTCGTGATCTACGCGCATCTCAGCTCGGCGATCATGCAGGTGCAGCTCGCGCCGTTCGCGCAGATCGGGCTGATCGGCATGACGGGCAACGCGACGGGGACGCACGTGCATGTCGAGGTTCACGCCTCGACCAACCCTAACGACACCAATTTCGGCGGGATGCAGAATTTCGATCCCGGCATTTTGTATTTGCGGTGACTTGAAACCTCACCCCGTTTCGCTCTGCTCAACTGCCCCTCTCCCTATGGAGAGGGGCGGGCAACCACAGGTTGCCGGGGTGAGGTAAGAAAAACGACTTCAGAACCAGGACTTTTCTCTATTCGTACTTCTGGAGGACATCATGATCGACCATGCGACCGTCGCGGCATGGCTGGAAAATTACGTTCACGCCTGGAAAACCTACGATCCCGACGCGATTCGCAGCCTGTTCAGCGAAGACGCGCGCTACTACTATACCCCCTACGACGAGCCGCTGATCGGGCACGAGGCGATCATCGCGTCGTGGTCGGAGGGCGCCGATTCGCCGGACAGCTTCGACGCGGCTTACAAGCCGCTGGTCGTCGAGGGGAATACCGCCGTCACCAACGGGCGCAGCCTGTATTATCAGCCGGGAACCAGGACCGTCGGCGCGGAGTTCGACAACATCTTCGTGCTGCGCTTCGACGACGCGGGGCGCTGCACCGAGTTCCGCGAGTGGTTCATGAAACGTTAGGAGCGAAGCGATGGAATATCGTCTGTTAGGGCGCACGGGGGTGCGCGTCTCGTCGCTGTGCTTTGGCACGATGTCGTTCGGGGACATCGCCGACGAGCAGGAATCGGCGCGGATGTTCAACCGCTGCCTGGACGCGGGCATCAATTTCTTCGACTGCGCCAACGGCTACGGCGGGGGGCGCTCCGAGGAAATCCTCGGCGATCTGCTGGTGGGGCATCGGGACGACCTGGTGATCACGACCAAGGTCGGCTTCGGCGTCGGCGCGGGCGTCAACCAGCAGGGCACGTCGCGCCGCCACATGCGGATGCAGGTCGAGACCAGCCTCAAGCGCCTGAAGACCGACCGCATCGACGTGTATTTCATCCACCGCTTCGACAGCGCCACGCCGATTGACGAGACGCTGCGCGCGCTCGACGATCTGGTGCGCGACGGCAAAATCCTCTACCCCGGCGTGAGCAACTGGGCGTCGTGGCAGATCGCCACCGCGCTCGGCATGTCGAAATACGAGGGGCTGGCGCGCTTCGAGTGCCTCCAGCCGATGTACAACCTGGTCAAGCGGCAGGCGGAGGTCGAAATCCTGCCGATGGCGCAGGCGGAGCATCTCGGCGTGATCCCCTACAGTCCGCTGGGCGGCGGCTTGCTGACCGGGAAATACGCGGGCGGTCAGGGGCAGGGGCGCATCATCGACAACGCCATGTACAAGGTGCGCTACGGCGAAGCGCTTTATCACGAGATCGCCGCCAGGTTCGCCGACTACGCCCGCGAGAAGGGCTACGCGCCGGCGGCGCTGGCGGTGGCGTGGGTGATGGCGCATCCAGCAGTGACCGCGCCGATCATCGGGGCGCGCAACGTGGCGCAGTTGGACGAATCGCTGGCAGCGCTGGACGTGCCGATGACGCCGGAATGGCGCGATGAAATCGCGGCGCTGTCCTACGAGCCGCCGCCCGCGACCGACCGGCTGGAAGAGCAGAAGAAGTGATTTGAACTGCCAAGACGCCAAGAACCTTTTGTAGGGGCACGATATATCGTGCCCCTACGGATGACATTTCCCATGATGCACATCGGAACGGAATCTTGATCACCGTCATCTCTACCGTGCTCAACGAGGGTGAGAGCATTCGCCCGCTGCTTGATTCGCTGTGCGCGCAGACGCGCCCGCCCGACGAAGTGATCTTCGTCGACGGCGGCAGCCGCGACCACACCGTCGCTGTGCTGCGCGAATACGCGGATCGGCTGCCGCTGCGGGTTTTGGTCGAGCCGGGCTGCAACATCAGCGCCGGGCGCAACCGGGCGATTGCGGCGGCGGGTGGCGAGATCATCGCCGTGACCGACGCGGGCGTGACGCTGGCGAGCGACTGGCTGGAGCGCATCACGCAGCCCCTGCTGGACGACGAGTCGCTGGAAGTCGTCGGCGGATTCTTCCACGCCGACCCGCACAGCGTCTTCGAGGTGGCGCTGGGCGCGACCACGCTGCCGCTGGCGGACGAAATCGACCCCGATACGTTTCTGCCGAGCAGCCGCAGCGTCGCCTTTCGCAAGACGGCGTGGATCACGGTGGGCGGCTACCCCGAATGGCTCGACTACTGCGAGGATTTGGTCTTTGATCTGCGCCTGCGCGAGACCGCCGCGCCGACGGTCTTCGAGCCGCGCGCGCGGGTTGACTTTCGCCCGCGTCCTTCGCTGGAAGCCTTCTTCAGGCAGTATTACCGCTACGCGCGCGGCGACGGCAAAGCCGACCTCTGGCGCAAACGCCACGCCGCCCGCTACATTACCTACTTGATCGTCGCCCCGCTGATCCTGTGGCTGGGCTGGCGCAAGCATCCGCTGCTGTGGAGCTTGTTCCTGCCGGGCGCATTCGTCTACCTGCGCCAGCCGTACCGCCGCCTGAGTGTCGTGCTCAACGATGCGGCGCAGCGCGGGGGGCTGACCGTCACGCTGGAGATTCTGCTGCGCGCGGCGGCGCTCATCCCCGTGATCCGCGTGGTCGGCGACATCGCCAAAATGATCGGCTACCCGGTGGGCTGGTGGTGGCGGATCAAGCAGCGCCCGCCCGACTGGCGCAAGGTTTAGTCGATCTCAGCGCCCGCTGACGAGGCGGTGGTTGCCATTGCCATTGCCGTTGAGCGCGGGCTGCTGCTTGCGCTCCAGCACGGCGTCGACCAAGCCGTACTCGACCGCCTGCTGCGGGTCGAAGAAGCGGTCGCGGTCGCCGTCGCGCTCGATCAGGTCGCGCGGCTGCCCGGTGTGCTCGACGAAGATGTCGAGCAGGCGATCCTTGAGCCGCTGGATTTCGTTGGCGCGGATGACGATGTCCGACGCCTGCCCCTGCATCCCGCCCGAAAGCAGCGGCTGGTGCATGTGGATGGTGGCGTTAGGCAGGGCGTAGCGGCGACCGTGCGCGCCGCTGATCAGCACGACCGTGCCGAAGCTGGCGGTCAAGCCGACCGCCGTCGTGCTGACGGGCGCGCTGATCGACTGGATGGCGTCGTAAATCGCCAGCCCGGAATAGACCTCGCCGCCGGGCGACTGGATGTACATCTGGATGGTGCGCTCCGGGTCTTCGCGGTTGAGAAAGAGAAGCTGCGCGATGATCAGGTTCGCCATCTGCAACTCGACCTCTGAGCCGAGGATGATCAGCCGTTCTTTGAGCAGCAGCGAATAGATGTCGTAGGCGCGCTCGCCGTAACTGCTCTGCTCGATGACCATCGGGACGACTGCCATTTGAATGCTCCTTGTATAGACGTGCCGAATAGAAGGCGCGCAGACAGCTACGTGTCCATGCAGTGAAATTCGCAAATCCTGAACAGTGAGGACGGTAGGGGCGCACCTATGTGTGCGCCCAGCTTTGCTCAAGGGCAGACACATAGGTCTGCCCCTACAAATTCATCGCGGCATGATACTACGCCGTCGCCAGCATCTCCGGGTAGATCAGGCAGAGCAGCCGGAGCATCTCGGCATCCAGCGATGCCTGGTCGAGTGCCGACTGCGCGCCCGTCTGATAGAGCATCATCGTCGGCATGGCTTCGCGCAAGTGCTCGCGGGCGTATTGCAGCCGCTTCTTGACGGTCGTCAGCGGCACGGCAAGCTGCTCGGCGATCTCCTGCTGCGAGTAGCCGGTGATGTAGAACAGCTCGGTGACGACGCGCTCGTGCTCCGGCAGCGCCCGCACCGCCTGCGTGACCTGCTCCTTGAGGTCGTGCTCCTCGGCGGTCGCGGCGGGGTCGGCTTGTAAGGGGGTGGAGTCCTCTTCGAACGGCAGCAGATAGGGCGACTTGCGCCGGGTGGCGCGGTGGCAGTAGGTCAGGACGATGCGCTTGAGCCATGCCGGGAATGCCGCTGGCTCGCGCAGTTGGTCGATCTTCTGGTAAGCGGTGAAGAAGGCGTCCTGCACCACGTCCTGCGCCAGATGCGCGTCGCCGAGCGCGTTGTACGCCCAGCCGTGCGCAATCGACTGGAAAGGCGCGATCAGCTCGCCGAAGGCTTCTTCGCGCGCCACGCCCTCGGCAGCCTGCGTCTTTCGGACCAGATCATCGTATCCCTGCATCGTGCCGTATCCCCGACTTTTGGATAATAGTCTACACTATAGAGCCGCATTGCGCGCAAAAGGTGACAGCCGTTTATGAATGGATTTTAACGACCCCTTACGGGAATTGGCTTATACTGTAATGAGCCAATGCGACAGCAATTTCTGAGAGTATCGCGCGTGGTGGGCTAGAGGTCAATTCCATGAGCAGCATGTCCAACGTCAATTTGAAAGTCGTGATCGTCGACGGCGATTACTACGCGCTGCAAGCGATCAACAGCTATCTGGCGTGGGATCGGCGCACGCGCGTGACCTGTATGGCGGACAGCCTCGACGAGATGTGGGCGCACATCAACCGGACGCCGCTGGCGGAACTGCCGGACGTGGTCGTGCTCGACGCCGAGCAGATCGGCGCGGACACGCTGCGCTATCACGTCGAGCGGCTGCGCCAGAAGATCAAGGACGTGCTGGTGATCTGTCTGGCGCGCACGCCCGACGTTCGCGTGGTCGAAGCCGCCGCCGATGCTGGAGCGCGCGGGTTTCTGCTCAAGGGTGAAGTGCGGCTGCAAATCGCCTGGGCGATTGTCTACGCGCTCGACCACGACTTCATCATCAGCCCGGAGATCGAGCGGGTGGGCGAGCAGGTCTTCAACCCGCGCCTGAACCACGCGACCACGCTGCCCAAGCGGCGCGAATACCCCGAACTGACCGAGCGCATCCGCCAGGCGATTGAGCTGTGCGTCGTCAAGGGGATGCCCGCGCACCTCGCCGCCGACGAGATGGGCATCAGCCTGCACACCATCCGCAGCTACATCAAAGAGGGCTACCGCATCCTCGAAGCCTACGACGAGACCGAGTACCCGGTCGATATGTCGCCGCAGGAACGCGCTTTCATGCGCCTGACCCGCTTCACGGACGACGAAGACGAGAAGTAATCCCCGGCGACAGGCGGGGAAAACACGTTCTCCATTCCGCTCAACAGACAGCCTAAATGAATTTGGTCGTGGGTTCTCCACGTCGTGGCAGACCGATGTGTCTTCCCAGCGTACAGGTGGGGACGCATTTGGACCGTCTGCGCCCACCCGCAAAATCACAATGGTCGTCTACCAGATTGTCAATTGCGGCAATGTTCGCCTACAATGTGCCCATGCGAACGATCCAGGATAACAGCGACCCCGACGACTACAGTTTTTGGAAACGTACCCGGCGCAATGCGTACTTGCTGCGGCGCATGGCTCTCATGATCTACGGCTATTTTACGGTGGGGCGGCGTGTGCGGCGGATATACCGGGAGAAGGAAGCACGCGGCGAAATCTTTTACGTGGATGAGGACATGCCGCGATGAAGGTCAGAAACGCACCCGCGCCAACTTATGCTTTCGGTTATAAGAATCCGCCGCGTTCTGGCAATGAGATTAACGGTCTTGGGGAAACAGTCAAACGCCGCGCTCGGCATGTTTTCCATTCCGCTGGACTTGACGTGTTGGAATGGCAAGCCCTCGATGATTTCTTCAGCTTTATCAATTTGTGGAGTGTGTTCCAGCACGTTCTGGGCAACGTTTGGCAGCTCCGGCGGCAGGATGGCGCAGTCAATCCGACGCGCATAGACGTTAGCGATCCGACCCAAATGGCGGAGGCGATCAAAGCGGAAGCGATCAAACGTGGGGCGGGCATCGTGGGCATCACCAAGATTCCAGACGATGCGCTTTACGAGGGGTATACGATTGATTATGCCTACGCCATCGCTATCGGCTTGCCGATGAACCGCGAGGATATGGAACACGTACCCCATGAACGCGCCGCCGTCGAGGTCATGCGCGCCTATAAGGAGGTTTCACGCATCGCCATCGAACTCGGCGAGCATATCCGCGCGATGGGGTGGCGGGCAAAAGCCTACGGCAACCCCAACAGTCTCGAAATCTTACACATCCCGCTTGCCGTCAGCGCCGGGTTGGGGGAGCTTGGCAAGCACGGCTCGATGATCAGCAGGGAATATGGCTCGAATTTTCGCCTGGCAGCGGTGCTGACTGATTTACCTATGACCACCGATTCGCCCGTTGATATTGGCGTAGAAGATTTATGTGCGACCTGTACGCGCTGCGTGAAGAATTGCCCGCCAGGTGCTATTTTCAATGAGAAACAGGTGGTGCGCGGCGAGGAAAAATGGTACGTGGATTTTGACAAATGCGTGCCCTATTTCACGAAAACCTACGGCTGCGCAATTTGCATTGAGGTTTGCCCCTGGAGTGAGCCGGGCAAAGGACACTGGCTTTCCGAAACGCTGCTCAAACGGCGCAAACAAGCATCTGAATCCAACCAGAGCCAAAGTCTGGATTGACCGGGTGTTGTCAGAAGCGGGCGTAGACGGGGATACTCGTTCATCCTTTGACGTTCGCCCATATCCCCCCATATCACTGCTCTCCGGCGGCTGTTATCTATCCATATCGCATGGTCCGGTTTGATCCCTCTGCTCAAATTCACTCCATTCGCAGCGCCACGTACAAGCGCCGCACCGATTTAATTCACAGAACCTTATTCGCCGCACAGCCAATCTGACGGATAATGAAGGGCGTGTGGCATTGACAACGCAGCAGCTCGACGCGCGGAAGCAAGTGCATGGAAACAACCGCACGACCTTATGACATCGCTTATTTCCTGAAAGCGGCGCTCTTTGCGCTGGTCTGCCTGGCAGTCTCGCGCCTGGGGCTGCTGTTCGCGCTCGATTCCAGCACGATTTCGCTCGTCTGGCCCCTGAGCGGCATTTCGATGGCGGTGCTGCTGCTCTGCGGTCGCCGCTACTGGATCGGGGTGTGGGCGGGCATCTTCGCCAGCAACCTGATCAGCCAGATGCCGCTCCCGCTGGGCATCGCCATCGCCTGCGGTGATACGGGCATGGCGCTGTTCGGCGCGACCCTGCTGCGCTCGCGGGCGAATTTCGATCTGGCGTTCTCGCGCGTGCGCGATGTCCTGAGTTTCGTCGGCATCGGCGTCATCCTCAGCCCGATGATCAGCGCGGCGGTCGGGGTGACCAGCTTCTACCTCGCCGGGGTCATTTCCGCGCAGACGTTCGTGACCAATGCCCTGACCTGGTGGCTGGGCGACGCGATGGGCGTGCTGGTCGTCGCGCCCGTGCTGCTGATCTGGGGCAGAATTCCCTTCCACCTGCCCCGGCGGGGGCGCCTGATCGAGACCGAAGCGCTGCTGGTGCTGACGCATCGTCGTCTGCTGGATCGTCTTCAATCAGGGCTTCGGACCGCGCAGCTTTTACCCGCTGGCATACCTGATCTTCCCGCTGGTCGTCTGGGCGGCGCTGCGTTTCGACCAGCGGACGGTCGCCACGCTGACGCTCGTCGTCTCGATGATCGCGGTGATCGAGAGCGTGCAGCAGCTTGGCGCGTTCCAGCGGGTGATAATATGGAACACGCTGCTGTTCCTGTGGGCGTACCTGGCGACCATGTCGATCACGGCGATGCTGCTGGCGGCGACGCTGGCGGAGCGCCGGGCAGCCGAGCGGACGGTCGGCAAGCTGGAGGAACGCTTTTCGCGGGCTTTCAATGCCGCGCCGGTCGTAATCTGGATCGCCACGCTGGAGGACGGCACATTCGTCGACGTGAACGATGAATTCTGCCGCGTGCTCGGCTATTCACGCCGGGAGATCGTCGGGAAAACCTCGCTAGAGCTGAAAATCTGGGATTATCCCAAAGGGCGCGGGTGGATGGTCGATCTGCTGCGCCAGCAGGGGCGCATCATGCAGGTTCCCATCCAGTTATCGACCAAGAACAAGGAACCGCGCGATGGCTTGGTCTCGCTGGAATTGATCGAGCTGGGCGGAAACCAGCATCTGCTCGGCATGTTCCACGACATCACGGAGCGCCTGCAAATGGAGGAAGCGCTGCGCGACAGCGAGAGCCGCTACCGCCATCTGTTCGCGGGCATCGACGACGCGATCCTCGTTCACGATCTGGATGCGCGCATCCTCGACGTGAACGACGCTGCCTGCCGCCGACTGGGCTATACCTACGACGAGCTGCTCACGATGAGCCTCGGCGACATCGACGTGCCGGGCTTCGCCTCCGGCTTTGACGAGCGCCTTCGCCGGCAGCTTGAACAGGGCGGGTTGAGCCAGGTCGAGGGGGCGCACGTCACCAAAGACGGGCGCGTGATCTTCATCGACGCGAATACCAAGCTGATCACCTACAAGGGGCAGCCCGCCGTGCTGGCGGTGATCCGCGACGTGACCGAGCGCCGACGCACCGAGGAGAAATTCCGGGGGCTGCTGGAATCCGCGCCCGACGCGATGGTGATCGTCGACCGGGAAGGCAAAATCGTGCTGGCGAACGCGCAGTTGCAGCGCCTGTTCGGCTTCACGCTCGAAGACCTCGTCGGGCAGCCCGTCGAGATGCTCGTCCCGGAGCGCTTCCGGGGCGAACACCTGATGCACCGGGACGGCTTTTTTAGCGCGCTGCGCGCGCGACCGATGGGCGCGGGGCTTGACCTGTACGCCCTGCGCAAGGATGGCAGCGAATTCCCGGTCGAGATCAGCCTGGGTCCGTTCGAGACCGAGGACGGCGTGCTTGTCTCCGGCTCGATTCGGGACATCACCGAGCGCAAGCGTGCGGAACAGCAGCTCCGCGAGAGCGAAGCCCGCTACCGCGCCATCGTCGAAGACCAGACGGAGATGATCTGCCGCCTCACGCGCGACTGGAAAGTGATGTTCGTCAACGACGCTTACTGCCGTTACTACGGCAAAACGCGCGAGGAACTGATCGGCAGCCGCTTCAGCCCGACGATTCACGAAGAAGACTACGCGAGCGTGGCGCAAACGGTGCGCTCGCTCTCCGCCGCCAACCCGGTCGTCACCTCGGAACACCGCGTTATGATGGCGGACGGGACGGTGCGCTGGCATCAGTTGACCAACCGGGCGATCATCGGGCAGGACGAGGAAGTCGCCGAATACCAGTTCGTCATCAAGGACATTACCGACCTCAAAGAGATAGAGCGGCAGCGCCTCGCCGTCGCGCTCGAACATGAGAAGGTGCAGATTCTGGCGGATTTCATCGTCACCGCCTCGCACGATTTCCGCACGCCGCTCTCGGTGATCAATACCAGCGCTTACCTGCTCAACCGCCTCAACGACGCGGAGCAGCGCGACCATCATTTCAAGCAGATTCAGGATCAGACCTCTCACATCGAGCAGTTGGTGGATGGGCTGCTCACCATGTCCCGCCTCGACCGGGGCGATGTCTTCCGCTTCAAGCCGATCAACGTCAACACGATCATTCAGCAGCTTGAGGCGCGCAAACGCCCGCAGATCGAGCAAAAGCCGCTGTCGCTGACGGTCGATCTCGACCCCGCTTTGCCGCAGATCGAAGGCGACGAGACCTGGCTGTATCGCGGCATCGTCCAACTGGTCGACAACGCCATCTATTACACGCCCGGCAGCGGCGCAATCACGCTGCGTACCTACTGCGAGAACGAGCACATCGTCGTGAAAGTGGGGGATACCGGGCGTTGGCATCAGCGCCGAGGACATGCCGCACATCTTCAAGCGGCTGTATCGCGGCGAGGGGCATCGCCCGGTCGGCGGGCAGGGCTTGGGGCTGTCCATCGCCGCCAAGATCGTCGAGGCGCATCAGGGCAGTATTCAGGTGGAAAGCGCGCCCGGCGAAGGCAGCACCTTCCGCATTCTGCTGCCGCTCAAGCGCTCTGATACGAGCGCAGAATCTGCGCCGTCCCCGTGACGCGGTAGCGCCCGATCACCGCCGGGATGAAGATCGTCCGTCCCGTTTCCAGCGGCAGCGGGTGCTCGCCCGCCGTGACATCGGACGTGACTTCGGCTTGCCCTTCGATGCAGGTCAGGACGTGGAAGACGCGCCCGCCCGTATCGAGGTCGACCGACGTATCGTGAAGCTGGTGCAGCACCGTCTTGAAATAGGGACTCTCGACCACGTCGACCAGCGCATCCCGCTCGCCGCCGATGTAGCGGATCGTCGGCAGGCGTCCCAGCCGGGCGACGGCGACCCCTTTGTCGACGTGCAGCGGGCGCGGCTTGCCGTCCAGCCCCAGGCGCCCCCAGTCGTAGAGGCGGTAGGTGGTGTCGCTCGACTGCTGGATTTCGTAGACCAGGACGCCGGGACCGAGCGCGTGGATCGTCCCGGCGGGGATGTAGAGCACGTCGCCCGCGCCGACTTCGCTGTAGACCAGCAGGTCTTCCATCCGGTTGGCGCGGATCGCCTCGGCGATTTCGTCGCGCCCGGCGTCCCGGTCGACGCCGATCACGAGGCGCGCCCCCGGATCGGCAGCGACCACGTACCAGGCTTCGGTCTTGCCGCGCGGCTCGCCTTCCAGCTCATACGCCTGCGCATCGTCGGGGTGGACCTGCACCGAGAGCCAGTCGGTCGCGTCGATCAGCTTGACCAGCAGCGGCATCCCTTCTTTAGGATCGCTCAGCTCGCCGATCAGGTCAGCACCGAAGGTGGACAGCAGCTCGCCGAGCGTGCGGTCGCACAGCGCGCCGTTGGCGACTTTCGCGCTGTCGTGCATCTCCCACGATTCGCCGTAAGGCTCGCTGGTGGGCAGGGCTTTGTGCATCACGCTTTCCAGCCGCCGCCCGCCCCAGATTTTGACGTGCAGTGCCGGTTCGAGCAGCATTGGATAGAGATTGGTGGTTTCCATCAGCCTTTCCCTTGCCATCCACTCCACGTTGACAAACGAAATCTTGCGTCGATAATGACAAAGGATAACCATTAACCACCCGATGAGCAATCCATGAAGCCGACATTTGATTTCTCCTTTTTCCCCGTCCTGCACACGGCGCGCCTGACCCTGCGCGAGATCGTCCCGTCCGACGCCGACGCCATTCTGCGGATTCGCGGTGACGTGCGCGTGACGCGCCTCAACTCCGGCAAGCCGATGGAATCGATTGACGAGGCGCGCGACTTGATCGACGGGGCGAAGCGGGCGTTTGAAGACCGGCGGCGCATCGACTGGGGGATCGTCCTCAAGGCGAACCCGGAGGCGGGCGTGATCGGGCGCTGCGGCTACAACTACTGGCTGCGGCGGGATCGGCGGGCGTCGATAGGCTACGACCTGGGCTACGCCTACTGGGGCAGCGGCATCATGACCGAAGCCGTCCGCGCGATGGTGCGCTTCGGCTTCGAGCAGATGCGGCTCAACCGCATCGAAGCCGACACCGACGCCGAGAATTACGGCTCGATGCGCGTGCTGGAGAAGGTCGGCTTTCAGCGGGAGGGGATGCAGCACGACCAGTATTTCGAGTGGGACGAGTTCCACGATCTGGTGTTGTTCGCGCTGCTGAAGGGGGATTTCGAGAGAAGCTACAGTTAACAAAGCAGGTTAAGGAAACTCGTCCACCGTTAGCTCCGCGTCCCGAATAATGCGGCGCAGCATTCCGACTTTGAGTTCTTTGTGATTTGGGACAGTGATGCGCCCAGGCGGATTCTGCTGCGAATCAACGTGATGTGGCTTCCCGAATTGACGGTCAATCACGAACCCTATTCGTTGTAATGCGCGTATACATTCGCGGGCAGATACAGGTGTGAGTTTGCTCATACCGTCGCTCAGTTGGATTGGCGCAATATCCTCAGGGACTTCTTCACCGTGAGCGGTCATACTCTCGATATGCAAATTGATCGCTTCACGGACATTGGCGATTGCTTCTTCGACTGTTTCGCCCTGCGAATAGCATCCCGGCAGACTTGGTACTTCGACCACATACCCGCCGCTTTCCATATCGGGGATCAGTATCACCTGGCGCATGGATCAGCCCTTTCTCAATTTGCCTAATTATACGCTGTTTGTAACCACCTCCGTCGCCGCGTCCAGCGCCGCCCAGATGCGCTCGATCCAGTCGAGATGCTCCGGCTTCATCAGGCAGCTTCGCAGCACCGTCACAGTCGGCTGATCCCATTCGATGTCCGTCCACGTTTCTCCGAGCAGGCTCTGCGGCAGGTTCGCCAGCGCCAGATAGAGATGCTCGCTTTCGGCGGCGGCGAAAATTTCGCGCGAGCGCTGCGAGATCGCGCTGGCGGATGACCCGTTCGGCGCGAAGATCACGATGTCCAACTGCGGCGGGAACGCCGTCATGAAGCGCGGGTCGGCGTTCAGCCTGTCGTAGAGCGCCAGCGCCGCCCGGCGGCATTTGCCCAAATCCCCCGCGAACTGCCCGCCGCGCACCAGCGGGAACATCCGCATGGTCGCCCACAGCGCCACCGCCGTCGCGCCCGCCCGCGAACATTCCAGGCTGATTTCGCCCAGATGCAGCTCCGCCGAGGTGAAGTAGGTGTAGGGCGAGTCGTGCTTGTAGAGCGCGCCAACCGCCGGGTCGCGGAAGAGGATGCAGCCGCAGCCGTAGGGCTGCAAGCCGTGCTTGTGCGGGTCAATCGCCAGCGAATCGACCTGATCGAGGCAGTCGAAAGCGGCGCGCGCGTCGGCGTCGAGGTTGTCCGCCAGCGCGTAGTAGCCGCCGTAAGCCGCGTCGGCGTGGATGCGGAAGCCGTACTTTTTCTGGAGCGCCAGCACCCCCGGCAGCGGATCGACCGAGCCGGTGGCGGTCGTGCCCATCGTCACCACCACCATGCCGACCTCGCCCGCTTGCAGCGCCGCTTCCAGCGCGCCCAAATCCATGCGCGCGCGGGCGTCCACCGGGATCGCCTCGAAGGGCAAGCCGAGCACCTCGGAGATGCGGCTGTGGGTGTAATGCGCCTGCTCGGAAGCGACGACTTTCCTGCCGGGGTTGAGCTTGCGGGCGACCCACAGCGCTTCGAGATTCGCCATCGTCCCGCCGCCGGTCAGGTGACCGAGATGCGCACCCCAGCCGAACATCGCCGCGATCTGCGCGACGGCTTCCTTCTCCATGTGCGACGACGCGCGCCCGCCGTCGAGCGCGTGGTTGTTGGGGTTGAGGTACTGCGCCAGCGCGTAGCTCAGCCGCGCGACCGGATGCCCCGGCTTGAGCATCTGCCCGGCGTAAAGCGGGTGCTGATAGGGATAGTTGTCGCCCAGCCGCTCGGCGACTTCCAGCAGGACGGCGCGCGTCGCCTCGGCGTCGACTTCCGGCTGGAAGTCCGGCAGGTCGCTGAAGCCGTCTTCGAGGCGCTGGAGCGCTTCGGCGAGGATCGAGAGGGTGGAATGATCAAAGCTCATGGAACCTATCCTTCGGCAAATAGTCAGGCAATGGTCAGGCGGGCGCGCGCCCGCTCTCACGAATCCGTTCGCGGCGGCAGTTCGCCGATTAGCATCAGCGCGTATTCGCCGTGTGTCGTGCCGGAAAAGCTCAATATCTCGACGTGGTGCGGCTCGGCGTCGCTGATGCGCACGCCCGCGTCGAAGCGGTCGCCGACGACGCGCACGCCGTTGTTGAGGATCACGCCCGCGTTGTTGATCGAGGGCACGTCCTCGCAGCCGCGCCGCCCGGCGTCGTCGCATCTGCCGCTCTCGATGATGATCGACGGGTCGAGGCGATTATCGACGCCGATCACGTAGAGCAGCAGCGACGCGCCGCCCTGCGCCGGGAGCGGCGCGAGCCGGGCTTCCATGTCGTCGCGGTCGGTGCTGGGTTCGATGGCGAAGCCGCCGATCACCGCCAGATAGCGCCCGGCGTGATCGTCCGCGCTGCCAATCGTCACCGTGATCGAGGACGGGTCGATGCTGCTTCCGGTGATGACCGCCTGCACCGTGTGGCTGAGGTCGGCTTCGGCGATGGTCAGCGGGCGCTCGCCGGGAAACGTGACCACGTCTCCGGCGGCGTCCGCCGGGTCGGTGATGCAGGCGTCGTAGCTGCCCGACTCGACGTGGATCACGGGCTGGAAGCCGTCGAAGCCGTAGACGCGCATCGAATACGCGCCGTTGTCGCCTTCCTCGCGCGCGAAATGGATCGACGCGGCGGCGGTCGCCTCGGAACTGCCGCACGGGAAGGTGACATCCTGAAAGCGCGGGTCGCGCGTGGGCGGCGGATTGAGATTGTCGACGCGCAGGCTGTACGAGCCGGTCGTCGTGCCGGACTGGTTGCCGACGCGCGTGGCGACGATCAGGTAGTCGCCGTCCGACGGGATGTCGAAGTTGAGGTCGACCGTCTCGTCGACGCCGCCGTCGACGCTGCGCGTCAGCAGCGTGCCGTCTTTGTCCAGAATGCCGATCAGCGGCGCCAAGCCGTTCGCCGCCGTCATGCGCACGTAGATGCGGTCGTGCGCGCCGGCGCTCAGCCGCCAGTGATTGAAGAAGGTCTGGTCGCTGATCTCGCCGCTGACTTCCTGACCGTAGGTGATGGGCGGCGCGGACGGGACGCCCTGCGCCAGCGCGGCACTCGGCCAAGCAGCACGATCCAGCAGATGGAGACGATTCGTCGCAGCAAAGGCGCTACTCCAGCAGTTCGCAAACGATTTAAACTCTACCTGCTACGCCGGGTGTTTATAATCATCGGCTAGGCGTTTCCGTCTTGTCCGCTAAGGAGGACCTCGAAAAAGACCCTTCGGCACCCCTTGGCGAAACTTTTATCGTCTGGGTTGACCGTTGCTCGCAGCACCGGTTTAGACCGGCTAGCATGGGGCAAACTGACACGTAATGCACAAGGTTACAGAACACGATCTGACCGCTCACCGCTAAGTTTAGCGCGCTGGCTTGAAAAACGCAGGACTGGTTGGTGTACAATGGCGGCGTGCGGATCACAGAGGACACGAGGTATGGCAATCCCCAAGCTGACCCCCAAGATCATCCTGGAAGGCACGCGCCTGACCAACAAGACCGACCTGGCGTTCGCGCTGAACGACCATGCGCGAATCACCGGACCGCGCAAATATCGCTATCACAGCCCGCTGATCTCGGCGGAGTGGTGCGCCTTCACCAACGTGCCCTGGGGGCGCGGCATGGTCAACTTCGCGCCGGAAGAAGAAGCGCTGGCGCTGGAAACCTACCAGACGTGGGTGCGCCTGTTCGAGCTTCAGCGCTACTACTCGTGGATCATCGACCGCTTTCACGTCTCGACCATCGTCTACCAGCGCAGCCAGGGGCGGGAATACGATTTTCGCTGGCTGGAGGAGCGCCTGCTGCCGCTGAATTTCTGCATCGTGCAGTGCGTGCGCACACCGGAAACCTTCGCCTGGGCGCGCGAGGAGCGTCTGAAAGTCTCCGGCAATCCCAAGCAGTACGACGACCTCGACGTGTTCATCCGCGAGCAGGACATCTACCGCGAGCTGATCGCCCAGTCGCTGCTGCCGCACTTCGAGATCGACGTGGAGGACGGGGACTACGAGGCGGCGTGCAACACCATCGCCGACTGGATGGACGCGCACAATCTGCTCGGCATGACGCTCGAAGCCGAAGCGCAGCCCTGAAATCAACCGGACAGGGGAATCAAAAACGCAGGGACGTATGCCCCTGCGTTTTTTCGTGTCGCGGCAAACTTACTTGACGACGACCTTCGCACCTTCGGTTTCGAGGATGCCCTTGGCTTCGGCGGCGCGGTCTTTGCTGACCGCTTCCAGCACGACCGGCTTCTCGCTCTCGACCAAATCCTTGGCTTCCTTCAAGCCGAGGTTGGTCACCTGGCGAACCGCCTTGATGACGTTGATCTTCTTGGGACCCACGTCGTCGAGGATGACGTTGAATTCGGTCTGCTCTTCCTGCTCTTCGACGGGGGCGGCAGCGCCAGCGCCAGGCGCAGCCATCATCATCATGCCGCCACCGGCGGCGGCGGTCACGCCCCACTTCTCTTCGAGCAGCGTCTTGAGTTCGGACGCTTCCAGGATGGTCAGGGCGCTCAGGTCGTCTACGAGCTTGTTCAAATCAGCCATTGCTTTGTTTTCCTTATTCACTCAGTCAGTACGGGTTCTACGCCGCGCTTACGCGGCTGGGCTTTCGTTTTCCTGCAAGTAGGCTTGCAGCACGTTGACGACCTGCGAGGTCGC
The DNA here is from genome assembly GCA_963760975.1 of uncultured Chloroflexia bacterium. Classification (GTDB taxonomy): domain Bacteria; phylum Chloroflexota; class Anaerolineae; order Aggregatilineales; family Phototrophicaceae; genus Flexifilum. The sequence goes on from CAVXEZ010000007.1 coordinate 92,292, forward strand.
CGAGCTGAGCAGCCCTGCCAGCAACGCGGCAGGCTGCACGACCAGACCGGCAAGCTGGGCATGGAGTTCGTCCAGCGTCGGCAGGCTCGAAATCGCTTCCACGTCGGCGGCGTTGAAGATACTGCCCGCCAGCACGCCGCCCTTGATGATAAACAGGTCGGCGTTATCCTTCTGGAAGCTCTGCATCGTCTTCGCCACCGCAGGCAGATTGCCGTTGCCGAAGGCGACTGCCGTCGGTCCGACCAGCAGATCGGAAGGCACGGGCCAGCCCTGCTGCTTCAGCGCGATGGTGAACAGAGTGTTCTTCGTCACCGCGTATTCGCCGGACGCCTCGCGCAGTTTGTTGCGCAGATCATCCAGCTTGGCGACGGTCAGCCCGCGATACTCGGTGACGATGAAGCCATCGGTTTTCGCCAGCAGATCGCTGTAGGTGGCGACGAGTTCTTCCTTGCGCTCTTTCGTGATTGCCAAGCGCATTCCCTCCTTTCGTAAAAGCTGTCGGCGATTAGCGTTTGTTCTTTAGCTAATCGCTCAAACGAAAACGACCCCGCAATCAGCAAGGGTCGTCCATGAGTCATGGTCGCATTCCCTCACCTCGGCAGGAGATTAAGACGGTTTCCCGTCACCTGCTGTCTGCGGCAAAGTCGATGTGTATTCTAGCGGATGCGCGCCAGGGTAACAAGGGGGATTCTGCCGGGGCGCAAATTATGCGAAGAACTCCCATAAGGAAGCCACGAGAAACAGGGGCACGATCAGCAGATACACACGCACGACATCCCGGAGCGCTTCTTTGGGCACGCCATGCCATCTCTCCCCTGGATAATGGGGCAGAGGACGCAGATAGGCGATACCGACGTTGACGCCCATGCCCCCGGCGAGCGAATAGGGGATCAGTTGGAGAATCAGGGTGATCAGGTAGTAGGCGGCTTGCGGCAGCGTCGAGAAGCGGCTCGAATGATCGTCATTGACCGAGACAATGCCGCCTATCCAGCCGCGATAGGCATCAATCGGGTATTCGGCAATGATTCCAATTCCTGCTACTGTAGTCCCGACACCTGCGAAGAGATTCCTGCCGAAATCTGATAGTGCGGCGTTTAGCCGATTTCCTTCGCGCAGCGCTAGCAGCGATGGATCGGACGCTTTGGCGCTGGCGATTAAATTGTCTCGTTGAGCGAGCGCAAATTGATTTCCCGTATGCGCCATCCCAATTCCGACGAGGACGGCGAACGCATAGGTCAATGCGACGGTCAGTATACCGAGACGCGCTCGTGACAATGCGCCAAGAATTTCCGCCATGTTCATATTCTATCCCCACGCTCGGCTATTACTCCCCCAGCGTGCGCGCCTCGAAGCGCTTGAGCGCGTCCTGCAAGCGCTGCTGCTGGAGCGTCGTCGTCAGGTCGCCGCGCGTGCGCTCCAGCACCCCGCGCACCACGTCGGTGCGGCGGCGCAGGTCGCCCGTGATCGCGTCGGGGAAGTCGAACGTGACCAGCTCGTCGTAAATCGCGTCCATCCAGTCGAGCAGGCGTTCGGCTTCGGCGCTGTCGCCGTCCGGGCGGCGCAGGATGTCGAGGATGAAGCGGCGCAGCTCGGTCGCCGCTTCCGCCAGCCCGTTCAGGTAGATATTGCCCTCGACGTTGAGCAACTCCGGCGTCGGCAGCGGCTGGTCGCGGATGATGGCGTAGGTGGCGAAGGCTTCGACCACTTCCTTGAGCGCGTCGCTGGTGTAGCCGCTGTGGTAGAGGTCGGGGTAGTTCGCCACCCCCGCGCGCAGATCATCCGCCGCCCCCTGCGCGACGGCGAGCTTCGCTTCGGCGTTGTCCCACTCGCGGCGGTGGACGGCGCGGATCGCTTCGGAGCAGTGGCGGATCAGTTCGCGCGAGGCGGCGATGGCGGTGTCGCGGGCGCTGTTCTTGGCGACGAACTGCGCCCGAATGCTGGCGGAAATGTCGTTGAGGTCACTCATGGGGCGGCTCACCTTCGGGCTTAATCGTGCCGAACAATTGATCCGCTAGCGTTCCCGGCTGCGTCGGGGTCGGAATTTCCCCATGCGCTTCCTCGAAGCGGGCGAGGTTGCTTTCCAGCGCCTTCATGAACAGCTTGGCGTTGGTCGGCGTCATGACGACGCGCGTCTGTACGTGCGCGCGCGGGTCGTTGGGCATCACCTGTAAGAAGTCGATGACAATTTCGCTGGTCGTCTGGCTGACAATCGCGGCATTGGCGTAAGTAGCGGTCATGTTCGCAGGGATTTCCAGACGAAGCTGGCGGTTGTTGTTGTTTTGTGGCTGAGACATAAGCTCCCTTTCGCTTTGTCCTTCGATTATAGCGCCGCCGTGATACTCACGTCCCGTTTTTGCGATGCCGCAGCGCCTGCCCGCTGGTGGAGGTGCTGTTCGACATGGAGCTGTTGCTGACCAGACGCGACCACCGCCCCCACGACGGATACGCCCTGTGCCAGATGCTCATCTATTCGAAGCGGCTGTGTCCTCAACTGACGCGGTAAATTTGCGGAGTGCTGGGAGTGCCAGTAGTGCAGCCCCAATCGCCAGCAGCACGATAACCGCCCCGCCCCAATACGGTGAGGATCGCCCCAGATGGTCGTAGAGTACGCCTGCGAGCACCGGACCCAGAATGTTGGCAAGTGACTGCACTGACTGGCTTCCACCCTGTACTTTGCCCTGCGAATGCTCGTCGGTTCCGCGCGTAATGAGATCGAGAAGCGTCGGGCTGGTGAAGCCATCGCCAAGCGCAAATACGACGACCCCGACGTAGAGCAGCGCAGACGCACCAAGAAGTCCGACCAGCCCCACCAGCAGTAAGGCTATCGCGGTAAACCATAAGCCCGCGAGCGTGACCCGCGAGGCGCTTATGCGCTTCAACAGCCACTGAAGCAGTATCCCCTGTACGACGACGCTGGCTATCCCGAAGATCGAGAACAGCACCCCGACGCTGTCGGCATCCCAGTTCAGCATGTCCTTCGTGAACAACCCCAGGTTGGAAGGTAGGATGATCGTGGAGAGCGTATAGAGAAACAGGGCAATCAGCAGCCAGCGAAGCTGTGGCTGAGCAAAGACATCGCTTAGCGTGGTCAGCGGATTGAGTTTTGCCAACCGGATCGACCCGGCGCGCTGCGTTCTTGACAAACTTTCAGGCATGAAAAACAGACCATAAAGCACGCTGATAAAAGCTATCGCTCCAGCGACATAGAATGGCACCTGATAACCCAGCTTGGCAATCAAGCCGCCCACCGCCGGACCCAGGACCACGCTGACCGCGCCGATTGCCCCAATCATACCGAAATATCGCCCCCGCTCCGCCGAAGGCACGACATCCGTGATATAGGCGATGATGATGCTGGTGTTGGCGCCCGTGAGTCCATCAATCGCGCGCCCCAGAAACAGAACCCAGAGCGCCCCGCCGACACCGAGGAACAGATAGCCGACCGCTGAACCGAGCAGGCAGATTAACAAGAGCGGACGGCGTCCGAAGCGGTCGCTGAGTAATCCCAGCGCTGGCGCAGCGACGAACTGGCAGATGGCGTATATCGAACTCAGCCAGCCGACCGCCACACCGATGGCGTTTGGGTCGCTCACATAGCGCGCTACCAGAAAAGGCGCCACTGGCGCGATGAGCGTCAGCCCCAGTGTATTGAGGATGACGACGACAATGATGAAAATCAGCGCTTTCTGGTTGGGTGAGCCGGCTTGAGTTTGTGTTTCCATGTGTTTCGCCCCGAATATGCGGAAAACACACGGATTGTAGGAAGGCGTGGGTCAGGAAAATTGTAGAAATTCCGCATCTGCGGCAAGCCAGCGAATGTACTCGCGCGCCTGGCGAGGGGTGCAAGCGGCAAACGCCTTGAACTCGTGGACGAAGTGCGCCTGATCAACGTAGCCCAGCTGCTGCGCCATATCGGTCAGGCGAGTGGATGGCTCGTTCAACAGCTTCGCGCAGGCGGCATCAAAACGGACCAGGCGGGCGACGGTTTTGGGCGTCAGTCCGGTGAAATAGTTGAACTGCCGCTCAAGCTGGCTGGGAGAGAGATAGCAGTCGGCAGCGAGGCCTTTCACGCTCTGCCCTCCGCTGCTGGCGTAGAGCATTTCCACCGCAGCGCGCACCGACAGGACATCAGGATGCATTGAGCGCTGTCGGTCGGAGATGAATTGTTCGAGAACGGCAAGCGCCTCCCTGTCGCCACGTTGATTGAGTATTCGCTTAAGCAATCGGCTCAGGTCTCGCCAGTCACCATCGAGCGGGACAACCGGCGAAGTGGTGAGATCGACCTGCTCATCAATCAGAAAACGGGTTCCCCAGGACTCCAAATTGACGCCAATCGCGTGGCATGACCCTGTAGCTTTGATGCGGAGAGGTTGGGTTTGCGCCCGGACGAAGAAAACGCGGGGCAGTTCGATCTGAACGCCATCCGCTTGCTCCACCACGAACGACGCGCCGCAATTGACGAACAGCACCGGATAGGAATCGGGCAAGATGACGCGCTGGTTGAAAACCGCCTGTGGCTCCTCCAGAATCGAGAAGGATCGAATATAGGGTTGCATCCCCGCTTGAAGCGTGAAGTAGCGCAGGCTCACCGAGTTTCCACCGTACTGGATTTCGACATCCCTTTATTTTACGGGATTATGCGCCGCAAGAATTGTAAAAAATCCGCATCGTGATCATGGGCAAGGGGTAGACACGCGAAGAGCGGCACAAAAGTGCCGCTCTCGACTGCGAGAAGCGCAAGCTTTTCAGAACGGGATGTCGTCGACGTTGCTGCTGGCGCTGGCGCCCGTATCGTCGTAGCCGCCCTGCGGCGCGCCGCCGTCCTCGCGCGAGCCGAGGAAGCGCACGTCGCGGGCGGTCAGTTCGAGCGTCGCCTGCGGCTGCCCGGCGTTATCGGTATAGGCGCGCGCGTCGATTGTGCCGATCACCATCACCTGCCGCCCCTTGGCGAGAAACTGCGAGCAGCGCTCGCCCAGCTCGCGCCACGCGGCGACGCGGAACCAGACGGTCTTCTCCGTGCGGTTCTCGGCGCTGCCCGTGACCTGGTTGACCGCGACGGTGAAGTTGCAGACCGGCACGCCCGATTGCAGATAGCGCAGTTCGGGGTCACGCCCCAGATTGCCCACAATGATGACTTGCTGATAACCCGCCATTGCCGTCCCCTTCGTTTAGTCTATTCTCGTAGGATTCCTTGCTCTGTTTCGTCCTGAATTATAGCACGATTCAGAACAAAGTTTCTAGCACGAATTTCGGGCGATTACCCCCGCCGCGCCTCCAGCAGCTTCGCCAGCACCTCGCGCACGACCGCCGGATTGCCCTTGCCCTTGAGTTCCGCCATCGCCTTGCCCATCAGCGGACCGAACAGCTTGTCCTTGCCGTCGAGGTATTCCTGCACCATCGCGGCGTTGGCGTCGAGCACTTTGTCGACCGCCGCTTCGACCGCCGCCGTGTCCGAGATTTGCGCCAAGCCCTTCGCCTCGACGATGCGGACGGGGTCGCGCCCGCTGTCCCACATCTCCGCCAGCACGTCGACGCCCGTCGCCTTGTTGATCGCGCCGCTGTCGACTATGCTCGACCAGCTTCGCCATGTTCGCCGCCGAGACGCGCTCGGCGACGTTCTCGCGCTCGATGCCGTCGCGGTTGCTCAGGCTGAACAGGTTGCCGATGATCCAGTTCGCCGCCGATTTGGCGTTCGCGCCCGACGCCAGCACGTCCTCGTAGTAGCTGGCGACGGCTTTGTCCGCCACCAGCACCGAGGCGTCGTAGGCGCTCAAGCCCAGGTTGACGAAGCGGTCGCGCTTGGCATCCGGCAGTTCGGGCAGGCGGCGGCGCACCTGCTCGACCCATTCGCGGCTCATCTCCAGAATCGGCAGGTCGGGTTCGGGGAAGTAGCGGTATTCGTCGGCGCTTTCTTTGTAGCGCTGCACGACCGTGCGCTGCTTGGCTTCGTCCCAGCCCATCGTCGCCTGGCGCACGCCGGTGTGATTCTCCCATGCCTTGATCTGGCGTTCAACCTCATACTCAATTGAACGGTAGAGGCTGCGGATGCTGTTCAGGTTCTTGACCTCGGTGCGCGTGCGGTAGCCGGTGTCGTCCTGGTGCTGGACGCTGATGTTCGGCTCGACGCGCATCACGCCTTTGGACATGTCGCCGTTGTTGACGCCCAGATATTGCAGGATGGCGCGCAGCTTGCGCGCGAACAGCTCGGCGGCTTCGGCGCTGTGGATGTCCGGCTCGGTGACGATTTCCAGCAGCGGCACGCCCGCGCGGTTGAGGTCGATCAGGCTCTGGCTGCCGACGTGGATCGACTTGCCCGTGTCTTCTTCCAGATGGGCGCGGCGCACGCGGATGCGCTGGGTCGAGCCGTCGGAAAGCTCCACGTCGAGGTAGCCGTTGACGCAGATCGGGCGGTCGTACTGGCTGATCTGGTAGCCTTTGGGCAGGTCGGGGTAGAAGTAGCTTTTGCGCGCGAACTGGTTGATCGGCGGGATTTCGCAGTGAAGCGCCAGCCCGACCATCATCGCCATCTCGACCGCCGTCTGGTTAATCACGGGGAGCGTGCCCGGCAGCCCCATCGACACGGCATCGACGGCGGTGTTGGGCGGGGCGGTCACGCTGTCCACGACCGGGCAGGCGCTGAACATCTTGCTCTTCGTCATCAACTCGGCGTGGATTTCCAAGCCGACAATCGGCGTCCAGTCGGAAACTTGTTTCCGTTCGCTCATGAGGATGTCCTGATTTGTGAGAATACCTATCGCCCGCGATTGTAACATGCGTTAAGTGCCTTCTATGTAGGGATTCGCTGAAATTCGATGCGCGGCTTCTGTTTGTGATATTTTTCGCAACCCAACCTGATTGTTCTTCGTAGAGAAGATAAAGGCGGTGCATAAGACCGCCCGAAGATCGTCAGGAGGGGATTGTGAACTACGCGTGTAGAGAGAAATGATCAGGATGCGCTGAGCCTGCCGCAGCGCGTCATGGAATTATGCGTCATCGTCAGCATGATCGGTCTGTTCGGCTTCTTCGTCTATCATCAGCAGGTGAATTCAGGCTTTTTCACGGAGAAATTCGGTGTTCTGGAAATGTTCTGCCTGTATGCGCCCATTCTGCTCGGCTTGACCGCTCCCGCTATCCGGATGTGGACGGGGCAGCGCAATCCGGCGCGCCCGTATGAAATCGCCACCAGCCTGTTCCTGGCGGTTTGCTCCCTGTGGCTGTTGATCAATTTTCCGTTCAACTTCGCGCACCTGGCGGACACGCTGCCCGAAGGCATCCGCTTCATCCTCGCCTGGGTGACGGATGGGCTTGGCAAGTTCGTATTTCTGCTCCAGATCGTCTTCAATCTCATCTCGGCGGTTGTGACGGCGGGAAAGTATCTGTCGTATCGCCGCCACGAACTGCGACGTTCATACTGAGAGCCGTCTATTGAGCGCAGGCGCTCACCCCAGCAGCGCCTGCGCCAGCGCGCCGTAGCGCGGGTCGTCGTAGAGCACGTCGCGCATCCGGTCGCGCAGCGCGTCCGGTGCGTGGTCGAGCGCCTCACGGCACAGCGGGAGCGCGCCGCGCAGATTGCCCTGCTCGAAAATCAGCAAGCCCCGGTTGAACGGGATCATCGGGTCGTCGGGGATGATGACGGCGGCGGCTTGGTAGTCGGCGTCGGCGTCCGCGTACTGTTTGAGGCGTCGGTAGGCGTCGGCTCGCTTCAGCAGCAGGGTCGCCTTCTGGAGCTGAAGCAGCGGGTCTTTGCTCTCGCCAATCTGGTCGAGCGCCGAGCAAAAGTGCTCCGCCGCGCTGCGGTCGTCGCCCTTGAGGGCGAAGAAGTCGCCGCCCCAGCGCAGCATCTGCCAGCTTTTGGGCAGGTCGGCGAGCAGTTCGAGGGCGCGGTCGCTTGATCGGCGCGCGTACAGCCGCGCGAGCAGCAGGTCGGCGAGGGCGAGGCTGTCCGGGAAGCGCGCGTATGCCCCTTCCAGCGTCGTATCGAGCGCATCGGACGCGCCCAGCCTGATCAGCACGCCCAGCCGCGCGATGGTATCTTCCTCGGTTAGTTCGGGGAGCGCCTGAAGCGCCGCCAGGGCGTCGTCGGCGCGGGCGGGCAGCCGCAGCAGCACGTCGATGCGCAGGCGGCGCGCGTCGTCGTCGTCGGGGTGGGCTTCCAGATGCTGATCGAGCGCGGCGAGCGCGTCGTCCAGTTCCCCGGCGCGAATGAATGCCGCAGCGCGATCAAGCGGCGTTTCCATGATGGCTCCTACGGCTTGGGTGGAGTAAGCAGGGGCAGCCAGAAGCAGAAGGTGCTGCCGCTGCCGACCTGACTGGCAACGTCGATTTCGCCGCCGTGCAGCTCGATGATCTCTTTGGTGATACTCAAGCCCAGCCCTGACCCCTCGACCTGGCTGACGACGCGGTAGAAGGGCTGGAAGATGTTCGACAGGTGTTCTTCGGCGATGCCGATGCCCGTGTCCTGCACCTCGACCAGCGCCAGTTCGCCGGTGACATCGTGGACGTGCGACAGGCGCACCTTGACGTGACCGCCGCTCGGCGTGTAGTTGATGGCGTTGGTGAGCAGGTTGGTGATCACCTGCGCCAGCCGCTCGATGTCGGCGTCGACGTGAACCGGCTCGCCGGGCAGGTCGCAGGTCAGTTCAAGCCCTTTGCGCTCGGCTTCCGGCTGCTGGATCATGACCAGATTGCTGAGCATCTCTTGCAGCACCACGTCCTTAAAGACGAGGTTGATCACGCCGCGCTCGAAGCGCGAGATGTCGAGCAGGTCTTCGACCAGCCGCTTCATGCGGTCGGTGACGGCTTCCAGCACGCGCATGTGCTCGTCCATGCGCTCCGGCTGGCGGCGCATCAGGTACAGGCGCGTCTTGAGGTTGGTGATCGGCGTGCGCAGCTCGTGCGAGGCGTAGGCGACGAAGCGCTCCTTCTGCTGCTGAAGCGCCTTCTCCTTGCTGATGTCGCGGACGACCGTCACCCAGCCGAGCGTCGCCTTGTCCTTCCCCTCCACACGCGACGAGACGATCACGGCGTCGAATTCGGTCCCATCCTTGCGTGCCAGCCGCGCGTCGTTACGCCAGTAGCCTTTGCTGCTCAGCTCGGCGGTGGCTGTCTTGAGCAGGTCGCGGTACTGGTCGTCGGTCATCCCCTTGGGGCGGAACAGGTTGACCGACTGCGTCTTCCAGTCGTCGGGCGGGTAGCCGGTCATTTGCTCCAGCGCCTTGTTGACGTAGCGGGCGCGGTATTTGCCCTCGCTGTACTCGATGTGGGCGACGCCTTCCGTCATGGCATCGACGAGGGAGCGCATCTGACCGCGCTCGGACTCCAGATCAGCGGTGCGGCTGACCACGCGCCGCTCCATCTCCGAGGATTGACGGCGCACCTGGTCGTAGAGGCGCGTGTTGCGGATGGCAATCGCCGCCTGATCCGCGAAGATTTGCAGGTGTTCCGCGTCGAGCCTGGTGAAGCGGTTGGGCGTGCTGCTGTCGGCGTTGAGGAAGCCGATCACGTAGTTGCCCAGACGGATGGGTGCGGCGGCATACGATTGGAGCCACTCGTGCTCGCTGGCGAGGTGCGTCCAGTCGTCGTATTCGCGGGTGCTGCCGACGACCAGCGGGCGGTTCTTCTCGACCATCCAGCGCAGGGTCGGCGTGTCGTCGACCTTGAAGCGCAGCGAGTCAATCGTCAGATGATTGCGCTGGCTCTCGTAGCCGCGCCCGCGCGCCACCCGCGCGATGCCCGCCTCGATCAGCATGATGTTGGCGCACTCGCTGGGCACGACCATGTTGACCTGCTGGAGTATCTGGTCGAGCGCTTCGTCCTGGTCGAGCGTGTTCGAGAGCGCCGACGCCGTGTTGCGCAGCGCTTCGGCGAGCACGCGCCGATCCGAATTGTGCGTCTCGTCGTGACCGAGCTTGGTCATGTCGCTGATGGCGAGATAGAGCAGGGTCTTCCCCTCGTATTCCAGCGGGTTGGAGAAGATTTTCACGTCGCGCACCTTGCCGGTGGCGGTGCGATGCTTGAAGTTGAACAGGGTCACGTCGCCGTTGTTCGAGGGATTGGGCACGTCCAGGTCGATGATCAGCTTGCGCTGGAATTCCTCGCGCGTGTAGCCGTAGAAGGCGCAGGCTGCCGGGTTGGCGTCGACGATCTGCCCGTTCTGCGGGTTGACGATCAACTGGATGCCGCGATTGCGCTCGAACATCTGCTGCCAGCGCCGCTCGTAAGCCTGCATCTGCTTCTGCTGCTGCTGCAACTCCAGGACGGACTCGACGCGGTGGCAGAAGATCGTCACGCTGATGGGCTTGTAGAGTACGTCGGTTGCGCCCATGCGAAAAGCGCGCTCGACGCTTTCGTCGTCGTTGTGGATCAGCATCAGGATGGCAGTGTCGCCCTGCTCACGGACGCGCCCGCAGAGCGCGAAGGCATCTCCACCTGGCAGCGAGCTGTCGAGCACGACCAGATCGGGTTTCATGTGGCTGAAGTCGGTCAGGAAGGGACCTGCGTAGTAAACGTGCTCAACCTGATAGCCTTCCCGAACCAGATGAGTTGCCAGTGAAGATTCGTTGTCCGCCTGCGCAATCAGAATCGACGCGCGAGTTCCATCCATGTAGGTGACGCTTTCGGCAACGTACTCCATCATAAGATTCGATTATAGTCTGACCTCGATACGCAGCGCGACTTCTAGTTTCCGGCTGCTTAAGAGAAGAATTGTTTTTATGGAGTAAAATTAACGCTATTCATGCGCTTAGTCACATACCAATATTGTAATGTCGAGGCGGCGGACACGCGAAACGCGGGTAACTCGTGGATTCCCGTCCATATTTGGCGAGCGCAGGGAAAATATAAAGACGCAAAGCCGATTTCTCTTTGCGTCTTTCTTTCGCCTTTGCGCCAAATCATTACTTACCCGTGACGGCGCATGAAGCGCTCCATGCGGTCGAGGGCTTTCTCGATGTTCTCGTCGCTGTTGGTGTAGCTGGCGCGGATGAAGCCCGCGCCGCTCGCGCCGAAGGCGCTGCCGGGCACGACGGCGACCTGCTCCTCGCGCAGCAGCGTTTCGCAGAAGACTTCATCGCTCATGCCGCTGAGCTGGATGCTGGGGAAGGCGTAGAACGCGCCGCGCGGCTCGAAACAGGGCATCCCGATGTCGTTGAAACCGTCCACGATCAGGCGGCGGCGGCGGTCGTAAGCGCCGCGCATCGCCTGCACGTCGGCTTCGCCGTTGAGCAGCGCTTCCATCGCCGCGATCTGCCCCATCGTCGGCGCGGACATGATCAAATACTGGTGCAGCTTGCGCATCGCCGCCATCAGCTCGCACGGGGCGGTCGCGTAGCCGATGCGCCAGCCGGTCATGGCGAAGGATTTGCTGACACCGCTCAGGACGATGGTGCGCTCGTACATGCCGGGCAGCGTGGCGAAGCTGATATGCTCGGCGCTGTAAACCAGCCGCTCGTAAATCTCGTCGGAGATCACCACGAGGTCGTGCCGCTCGGCGACGGCGGCGATTTCGAGCATGTGCTCGCGCGAGAGGATCGCGCCCGTCGGGTTGTTGGGATAGCTGATCAGGATGGCTTTGGTGCGCGGCGTAACGGCGGCGTCGAGTTCCGCGCCCGTGACCTGAAACTCGTCCTCGACGTAAGCGTTGACGATCACCGGGACGCCGCCCGCCATCTCGACGGCGGCGGCGTTGGCGACGAAGCACGGCTGCACCACCAGCACCTCGTCACCGGGGTCGAGCAGCGCCTTCAGCGCCAGAAAGAGCGCCTCGCTCACGCCGACCGTCACCAGCACCTGATCATCCGGGTCGTAGTGAAGACCGTAGAGCCGCTCGACGTAGCCGGAGATGGCGCGGCGCAGTTCGATGATGCCGGAATTCGAGGTATAGCCCGTCATCCCCTGATGCAGCAACTCGATGCCCTTTTCCATGATGTGGGATGGCGTGGTGAAGTTCGGCTCGCCGATGCCGAGCGTGATCACGTCCTCCATCGTCGCGGCGATGTCGAAATAACGGCGGATGCCGGAAGGTCGCAAATTTTGCACAGTCTGAGACACGTAGTTCCGCATGAGCAGTATCTATCCCGATGAATAAGTCGCATACGTTCCATCATTATCCACGAACGGCGCGGCGCGTCATCGACCAGGCTTCACCAATTTGTTTGCGAGTTATGCTACAAAGTGTCTGAAATGGTAGAATGAGGAAGCCGTCGATGCGAAGGTTGGAGCGGGTCTGATGCAGGGCAACACGCTGGTGATTCTGGGGCTGGTGGGCTTGGCGCTGGTCTGTTCGGGGCTGTTTGTGTTCGTCGGGCTGACGCTGTTCCGTCTGACCGGACACCGCCTGCTGAGCTTCTACGCGCTGCTGGCGCGCGACGCCGCCAACGACAGCGACGCGGACGACCTCTCGCGTCTGCAATCGCCGACGCCCGACCTGCGCGCGATTGCCAAAGCGGAGGATTTCGACGCGGCGCTGGCGCGTCACGGTGCGGCGATCCGAACAATGCTTCCGCCTGCGCCGCCGGTCGATCTGCCGTCCAGCCAAACGTCGCCGCCGCTCGGCGCGCGCCGTCCGCCGCGCTCGAACGTGCGCCGCGACGATGACGACGATCTGTTCGGCGAGATGTTCGAGGTGATCGACGACGAGAGCTAGTCAGCCCAGGCACTTCCAGACTTCACGCCCAATCGTCTCGCGCAGTTCGAGGCGCTGCTCGGCATCGTAGGCGACGGTGTAGCTGGGCTGCGCGGGCGGCTTGTTGTTGTCGGCATAGTACAGATCGTAGCTCTTGCGGATCAGCTTGTGATAGGCGTCGGCGTCGTAAAACGGCGCGCTGAAGGCGAGATGCTTCTTGCCAACCGCGAGGATCGGGCGGTCGCTGCGCAGGGAGACCCAGACGCCTGCCAGGATCAGCGTCTTGTAACCGTGATAGCCCGGCGGTCGCTGCCAGATGACCACGCCCAGGCTGGGCGCGGCGCTGCGGATCACTTTAGGACCATAGCACAGCGAGGCGCGGCTGCTGATCGCGGCGAGGGTGTCCATGACGTTCAGGTCGTCGAGGACGCGGGCGAGCGGGTCAGTCTGCTGCTCGATCTGGCGGGCGCGCCGCCGCTGGATGATTTCGTTGAGCAAATCGTCGGATTTTTTGGGCATAGTGCTTTGCCTGATGCACGCATTTTCGTTCTATTAAACTGCCAAGTCGCCGGGGGCGCAAAATGCCGCGCGCACCTACAAAACCTCTTTGTCGTTTGGAATCAAAAGAGCGCCCCGTGCGGGACGCTCCTTCATCCAGATGAAACGGAATTACTCGCCGTTAGCGGTGATTTCAACCGTCGGCGCGACGTAATCCGCGCCCTTCACGTCGAGGTCGGGCATGTCGGCTTGCAGGCTGTCGAGCGCCGCCTGCGCCAGGTCGTTGCGATAGCTCACGCCATCACCCTCGGCGGCGGTGGAGATGACGCCGTAGTCGAGCGCGATCTGCGCGGTCGTGTCGAACGCGTCGGCGCTGGTGACGCCAATGCCATCCGGCGAGGGCCAGATCAGCTTATTGACTTCGTTCATCTGCCATTTCTGGTGTCCTTCGCCCAGCGTCGGACCGGCTTGGAGGACGTAGCCGACGCAGTCATCCGGGTTGTCGCGGCAGTAAATCCAGCCCCGGAAGGAGGCGCGCAGGAACTTGATGGCGGTTTCCTCGTTGCCCGTGCCCGCCAGCCAGTTGGCTTGGGCGAAGATCAGGTCTTCGAGCATCGCCGTGCCATCCGCGTTGAAGTCGAGCACGTTGATGTCATCCATCGTGTAGACCGGGAACTCGCCGTTCGGACCGACGGTTTCGAGCACCTGCGCCATTTCGTTGTAGGTCATGGCGGAGGCGGCGTCGATCTCGTGGTTCAGGAAAGCGTTCATGTCGAAGTTCTGCTGGGCGATAGTCACGTCGTCCGGGTTGTTCGGGTCGATCCCGGCTTTGGTCAGCGCCGCGAACGTCGGGAACTGGTTGCCGCAGCACCACACGCCGACGACCTTGCCGCCGAGCTGATCGAAGCTGGTCAGACCGCTGTCTTTCCAGGTGAGCTGGCGCATCCCCGAACGCTGGTAAATCTGAGCAATGCTGACGACATCCTGCCCGGCGTCGCGGGTCGCCAGCAGGTTGCCCATCCAGTCGATGCCGAACTGCGCGTCACCGGAAGCGACCAACTGCTGCGGGTTGATGTCCGTGCCCGCCGCGACAATGGTGGCATCCAGCCCCTCATCTTCGTAGTAGCCGAGCGACTTCGCCGCGTAGTAGCCGGCGAACTGCGCTTGCGGCACCCACTTGAGCACCACACTCACCGGGGTGAGGTCTTGCGCTCCCGCCATCGGAACCATCGCCAGGAGCAGTAGAACACACGCAAACAACATGACTTTACGCATACAGCCTCCTCACAAGAACCCTAGTTAAACTTTAGTAATGAGTGACGAGTGATGAGTAATGAGAGTCGCGCTCGCAAATCAGCATAAGCTCATCACTCATTGCTCGTTACTCATCACTGTCCCTCCCTCATTTCTCGCGGAACGAGATGTGCCAGGACATCAACGACCGTTCCACGGCAGAAACCACCATGTAGAAGATAATGCCGTACAGCGCGGCGACGAAGATCGCCGACCACGCTTCCGGGTACTTGAACAGCCCGGCGTCGTCGCGGATGCGGTAGCCCAGCCCCGCCGTCGAGCCGCCGAAGTATTCGCTGACAATCGCGGCGATCATCGCCAGCGTCGTGCCGACCTTGAGCGCCGAGAAGATGAACGGCAGCGCCGAGGGGACGCGCAGCTTGCGAAAGATTTCGCCCTGGCTCGCCGCGTAGGATTTCATCAACTCCAGCGACAGCGAGTCCACCGAGGTCAAGCCGCGCACGGTGCTGATCATCGACGGGAAGTAGCCCGACACCGCGACGATGGCGATCTTGCTCGCCGGGTTGAGCGCGCCAAACCAGTTGTTGAAGATCGGCGCCAGCGCCAGGATCGGGATGGCGTTGACGGCAATCGCCACCGGCAGCAGCGCCTTACTGAAGCTGACGAAGCGCGACGAGACGATGCCCGTCAGGATGCCCGCCCCGCAGCCGATCATGAAGCCCCAGAAGGCATTCTGGAACGTCACCCACCCGGCGGAGAGCAGCCGGGGATAGGCGTTGAGCAGCGCATTGCCGATC
The DNA here is from genome assembly GCA_963760975.1 of uncultured Chloroflexia bacterium. Classification (GTDB taxonomy): domain Bacteria; phylum Chloroflexota; class Anaerolineae; order Aggregatilineales; family Phototrophicaceae; genus Flexifilum. Next base: position 107,463 of record CAVXEZ010000007.1, read on the forward strand.
ACGCTCGGCTTGGGCAGCAGGAACTGCTCGACGTGAAAGATTTCGATCAGCACTTCCCACAGCATCAGCGCCACGATGCCCACCAACAGCGCCGCACCCTGCTTGCGCATCCCGCGCCGGTAGACCGCGCCGCGCGTCCAGGGTTCCCACAGGATCACCGCGCTGATCAGCGCGAGATACTCCAGCACGGTCGGCAGGGACAGCGCCTGATTGAGCAGGTCGGTCGGCGAAGTGTCGCTGAGGCGCTGCGCGAACACCGCCTGTGGCACGCCGACCAGCGCGCCCGCCAGATTGAAGCCGAGCAGAATCGCCAGCACCATATACAGCGTATAGGCTCCCATGATGACGACAGCCCCCAGTTGCAGGGGGTTGCGCGTCAGGGTGCGCCGGTGCTCCCGCGCCAGCGCCAGCGCGCAGACGACCAGCCCGCCGAGCATGACGATCTGGAGCGAGCCGTTGCGGAAGGCGCTGCCGAACTGCGTGTCGTACTGCAAGAGCGGATTCTGGATATGGTAGGTGACGATGATGAAGAACAGCGCCGCCAGCCCCAGCAGGTCGCGCCCCAGCGTGCGGTTGTCGAACATCTTGTCGGCGGCTTCGACGTAGATCGCCTCGGATGCCGCCTCGATGTCGCTGGCTTGATGCTGCGAGAGCTTGACGGTATCGCTCATTCCATCCCCACTCCCGCCCCCGCCACACCCGCGTGCAGCGCGTGACGTACCTGGTTGGACAGGCGGAAGAACGCATCGAGATCGCGGGTTTCGGGACCACGCGGGCGCGGCAGGTCGATGTCGATGATCTCGGTGAGGCGTCCCGGTCGCGGCGAGAGGATGACCACGCGCGACGACAGGTAGACGGCTTCGCTGATGCTGTGCGTGACGAAGATCACGGTCATGTCGGGGATGGCGCCCCAGATGCGCAGCAGTTCGTTGTTCATGCGCTCGCGCGTCATCTCGTCGAGCGCGCCGAACGGCTCGTCCATCAGCATGATCTGCGGCTCGAACGCCAGCGCGCGGGCGATGCTGACGCGCTGCTGCATCCCGCCGGAAAGCTGCCAGGGATACTGGTTCTCGAAATCGCTCAATTCGACCAGCTTGAGCATGGCGCGTGCGCGCTCGTCGCGCTTGGCTTTGGGATATTTCATGATCTCCAGCGGAAGCTGGACGTTCCTGATCACGGTGCGCCAGTCGTAGAGCGTGGGACTCTGGAAGACGAAGCCGTAATCCTGATCCTTGCGCGCCTGCGCCGCCGTCTTGTCGTTGACCATCACCGTGCCGTTGGTCGCCGGGATCAGGTCGGCGATGATGCGCAGCAGCGTGCTTTTGCCGCAGCCCGACGGACCGATCAGCGAGATGAACTCGCCCCGCTCGACTTCGAGGTCGATGTCTTCGAGGGCGCGCACGATAGAGCCGTCCGCCGCGCGGAAGGTCTTCGACATGTTGGTGACGGAGATGATTGATGACACCGCAAAATCCTTTAGTTAAAAGTTAAAAGTGGAAAGTTAAAGGGGGCGTCAGGAGCGCGTCACTTTTAACTTTTTCTACTTTTAACTTTCGTCATGTACTTTCTTCCACCTGCCAGCGCACCACCAGCCGCTCGACCAGCGCGATCACGCTGAAGAACAGGATGCCGAGGATGCCGGACGCGACAATCGTCGCAAACAGGCGCGGCGGCGACTGGTTGTAGTAACGCGAGAAGTTCAGGATGGCGATGCCCAAGCCGTCCTGTATCCCCGACGGCAGCTCGCCGATGATCGCGCCGACGACGCTGGCGGTCGCCGAAATCTTGAGCGCGGTGAAAATCTGCGGCAGGGCGTTGGGGATGCGCAGCTTGATCAGGATTTGCCAGCGACTGGCGGCGTAGGTCTCCATCAGTTCGAGCGACGTTTGCGGCACGGAGGTCAAGCCGCGCAGCGTGTAGATCACCACCGGGAAGAAAGTCAGGTAGGCGGCGATCATCGGCACCGACCATTCGACCGCCCCGATGCGGCTCATCCAGATCACGACCATCGGCGCGATGGCGAGGATCGGCACGGTCTGCGAGGCGACGACGTAGGGCAGCAGCCCGCGCTGAAGCAGCGACGAGTGCGCGAACAGGATCGCCAGCGCGAAGCCGATCACGCCGCCAAGCAGGAAGCCGCGCAGCGCCGCCAGGAAGGTGTACGCTCCGTTCTGGATCAAGGTCTGGTAAAGCGGGGGACCGTTGCGCTGCGCCGGTTCGAAGAAGGCGCGGGCGATGTCGGCGAGGTGCGGAAGCTGGGTATTGTTCAGGATCGTCAGGTCGATGGTCGTGCCGCCCAGGTTGAGGGCGTAATCGGTCGCCGCGCCGAAGGCTTTCGCGCCTTCCCAGATCAGCAGCAGGCAGACGACCAGCAGCAGCGAAAGCGCTGCGGTGCGCAAGCCGCCGTGATCGGAAGGAGGTGTTTCAGCGCGTGGCTGAGTTGCCATGAGCCTGACCTGAAGTTATCAAATTTGAACAAATATGACTTGCTCGTAATGTCGCAACTATTTTATAGAGCATCTGCGCAATTCGCCAACTGTTCAGTGCGCACAAAAACCACACAGCCCTTTTGTGAATTTTTACTCATAGTGCGCGTCGGATGGCGACATGTCGTGCTGAATTGCTGACATGAGGTGTCAGCTATTCCGGCTAGACTGAGAATCATGACCGGGTGCGCCGAATGGATGAGGAGGACACCATGACGACACTCGACCTGAAGCGCGAGCTTCAATACCTGTACAAGCCGTCGGCGAAGCAGCCGGAGATCGTGGACGTTCCGCCCTTCAACTTCCTGATGATCGACGGCAGCGGCGACCCCAACACCGCTCAGGCGTATCGAGATGCGCTTGAGGCGCTCTACGGCGCGGCTTACACGCTCAGGTTCGCGCTCAAGAAGGCGCGCGGCATCCAGTATCCGGTGATGGCGCTCGAAGGGCTGTGGTGGTCGGACGACATGAGCGATTTTCTCGCCGGGAAGCGCGATACGCTGGCAGTGGACGATGATGATCATGCAGCCGGACGTGGTGACGGACGCCGATTTCGCCGGGGCGCTCGCCGACCTGCGCAGGAAGAAAGCCCCGCCCGCGCTCGACCGGATGCGCCTCGCCGCCTATCACGAGGGGCTGGCGGCGCAGATCATGCACGTCGGTCCCTACGCTGCCGAAGCGCCGACTATCGAGCGCCTGCATCGCTTCATTGAAGAGCAGGGCTGCGCGATCAGCGGCAGGCACCACGAAATCTACCTGGGCGACCCACGCCGCAGCGCGCCGGACAAGCTCAAGACGATTCATCCGCCAGCCGATGCGCCGTCTTCCGTGACGGGCTTCACAATTGGGCGCTGAAGCGCATGAATCGGTGGAGGTGAGGCGATGATCACATTCAAGCGCGCCGCCGCCGAAAGACGCGGCGGCATTAACGGACGTTCAAATCCGCACGTTCGACGACGATTCGCGCAGGCACGGGCGCGGCGAGCGCGGCGGTCCGCCGGGCTACGATTCGCTGGGCTGGCAGCTCGACCGGATGCGCGACGGCGTCTACTACAAAATCCTCGACGGGGGACGCATCATCGGCGGGATGATCGTCTTCGATCTGGGACGCGGGCATTACGAGCTGGGGCGCATCTTCATCGCGCCGGAGTACCAGAATCAGGGCATCGGCGCGCAGGCGCTCCAGTTCATCGAAGGGGCATACCCGCAGGCGCGGCGCTGGACGCTCGATACGCCGTCGTGGGCGACGCGCAACCAGCATTTCTACGAAGCGCACGGCTACGTCAAAAAACGCGAAGCCGCGCTCTACGGCGAGGATTTCACGGTCGTGCTCTACGAGAAAGTCATGCCCGCTTCCGGCTGAGGCTCAGCGCCCGCCGGTGATCACGACCGTTTGCCCGTTGATCTGCTGGTTCGCCTGCGAGCCGAGGAAGACGATCAGGCGGGCGACATCTTCCGGCGTGGTCAGGCGTCCGGTTGGCGTACCCTTTCGGATCAGGTCGAGGTATTCCTTCTGGATTTCGAGGTTGCTCTCCGTTCCGATGAAGCCGGGCATGACGATGTTGGTCAGGATGTTGGCGGGCGCGAGTTCCGTCGCTAGCGTCACGGTCAGCCCGCTCAGTCCGGCTTTGGCGCTCGCGTAGGGCGCTAACCCCGGCGTGCCGCGAATCGCGCCATCGGACGACACGTTGACGATGCGCCCCCATCCGCTGCCGCGCATCAGGGGCAGCGCCGCCTGAATGGTGCGGTACGTGCCTTCCAGCGCCCGGTTGATGACCGCCGTCCAGCGCTCCGGCGGCACGTCCTCGAACTTCACGCCGCGCGCCGGGGCGACGTTCTCGCCGACGGCGTTGTTGACCAGCACGTGCAGCGCGCCCCATCGTTCGCGGATCGTATCCATCAGGGTGTGTATCGAGTTGTCGTCGGCGAGATCGAACGGCGCGATCAGCGCTTCGCCGCCTGCTTCCTCGACCTGTTTTGCCGTCGCTTCCGCGCCCGCACGCTGCGAGCGATAGGTGATGGCGACGCGCGCGCCTTCCTGCGCAAACGCGACCGCCGTTGCCCGTCCCAAGCCGGACGAACTCCCCGTCACCAGCACCACCTGATCTTTCAGCCCAAAATCCATACCGAGACCTCCCATCGTTTGTCTAACGAACAGGATAACAGCCTGAGCTGAGCGCGTCTTCAGCAAAATGGCTAGTCCGCGCCCCGAAGAACGATTAGGTGACGAGGTGGCATGATTTCGGCGAAGCGCTCGATGAATCCTGCGGATTTTTAGCAACACATCGTGTTATAATCTCCGCCATTCTGCCGTTGTAATCAGGAGAGAAACTCTTGTCAGCCGATCTTCAGACCCTAGCCATCAACACCATCCGCACCCTGTCGATTGACGCCGTTCAGAAAGCCAACAGCGGGCATCCCGGCTTGCCGATGGGCGCCGCACCGATGGCATACACGCTGTGGATGCGTCACCTGCGCTTCAACCCGCGTAACCCCGACTGGGCGAACCGCGACCGCTTCATCCTGAGCGCCGGGCACGGCTCGATGCTGCTCTACTCGCTGCTCTACCTGACCGGCTTCGACCTGTCGCTCGACCAGATCAAGAACTTTCGCCAGTGGGACAGCATCACGCCGGGGCATCCCGAATACGGCGTCACGCCCGGCGTCGAGGTGACGACCGGACCGCTCGGACAGGGCGCGTCCAACGCCGTCGGCATCGCGCTGGCGGAGACGTTCCTCGCCAAATATTTCAACCGCCCCGGTCACGAAATCGTCGACCACTACACCTACGTGCTCTGCGGCGACGGCGACCTGATGGAAGGCGTCTCGTCCGAAGCGGCGTCGCTGGCGGGTCACTGGGGCTTGGGCAAGCTGATCTTCCTGTACGACAGCAACAACGTGACGCTCGACGGCTCGGCGGACATGACCTTCACCGAGGACGTGGCGGCGCGCTTCCGTGCTTACGGCTGGCAGACGCTCGAAGTCCCCGACGGTAACGACGTGGAGGCGATTGATCAGGCGATTACCGAGGCAAAAGAGACGCGCGACCGTCCCTCGCTGCTCGTGATCAAGACGGTGATCGGCTACGGCAGCCCCAACAAAGGCGGCACCAGCGAGGCGCACGGCTCGCCGCTGGGCGCGGACGAGATCAAGCTGGTCAAGGACTTCTACGGCTGGCCCCAGGAAGATTTCTACGTCCCCGGCGAGGCGCTCGAACACTTCCGCGAATCGGTCGACAAAGGCATGAAAGAGGAAGCCGCCTGGAACGGTAAGTTCGCCGCCTGGCGCGCCGCTTATCCCGATCTGGCGGCGGAGTGGGATCGCGCCTGGGCGGGCAAGCTGCCCGACGGCTGGGACGCCGACCTGCCGCAATACGGCGCAGAGAAGCAGATCGCCACGCGCAACGCCTCCGGCGAGGTGCTCAACGCCATCGCCAAGCACATCCCGACGATGATCGGCGGTGATGCCGACCTGGCGGGCAGCACCAAGACGCTGATCAAGGGCGCGGCGAACACCGGGCAGCGCGACCCGGCTGAGCGCAACCTGCGCTTCGGCGTGCGCGAGCACGGCATGGGCGCGATTGTCAACGGCTTGGCGCGGCACGGCGGGATCATCAAGCCGTATTCCGCGACTTTCCTGACCTTCAGCGATTACATGCGCCCGACCATCCGGCTCGGCGCGCTGATGAAAATTCCGACGCTCTACGTCTTCACGCACGACAGCATCGGCTTGGGCGAAGACGGTCCGACGCACCAGCCGGTCGAGCAGGTGATGTCGCTGCGGCTGATCCCCGGCTTGCACGTCTTCCGACCGGCGGACGCCAACGAGACGGCGGCAGCCTGGCGCGCGGCGATGCTGCTGGAGACGCCCGCCGTGCTGATCTTCACGCGGCAGAATCTGCCCGTGCTGGACGGCAGCACGCTCTCCGGCGGACTGGCTGCGCTGCACGAGGGCGTGGGGCGCGGCGGCTACGTGCTGGCGGACAGCGACGGCGCGCCGCAGGTGATCCTGCTGGCGACGGGCAGCGAAGTCCATATCGCCTACGCCGCCTACCAGACGCTGACGGCGCAGGGCGTCAAGGCGCGCGTGGTCTCGCTGCCGTGCTGGGAGCTGTTCGAGGCGCAGGATCAGGCGTACCGCGACTCGGTGCTGCCGCCGTCGGTGACGGCGCGGGTGAGCATCGAGGCAGGGGTCACGCTCGGCTGGGAGCGCTGGATCGGCAGCGCGGGCGTGGCTATCGGCGTGAACAAGTTCGGCGCGAGCGCGCCCTACAAGAAGATTTACGAGGAGTACGGCTTGACGCCGCAGGCGGTGGTTGACGCGGCGAAGCGCGTGATGGGGTAAATTCAATCTACTCATATCGTAAAGGCGCATAGCGCCGTGCTATGCGCCTTGCACATCAAGGGAACGAATTATCAGCAGCCCACCGCGCATCGTCCTCTTCACAGATCGTAAATTGCAGATGAAGTTCAAACATGCTTCTGTTTTAGGTATTGAAGGAAACTACAATAAACAGAATGCTCTCAAATTCATGGAAGCTATACGCGCCTACGTCCAAGACCCATCAGTACAGCAGGTCGTTGGAACGTTTCGAGGCGATCCGGTGATACACTACTATCATCCAGAACGCAAGATCAATGCGATGACAGAACCGGATGGCACGTTTATCAGTGTGTGGGGATTGGATGACGTTCAGGTGGCTAACCTCGAAACACGGGGAAGCCTGTAAGGAAGTGTAAAGATGTTGGAAAAGTATAGAGAACTCATCCGACAATTCGTAGTGGGTGAAATTTCCGCCGACGATTTCGAGGATCAATATATTAAACTGTGGTATTTAGCTTTAGATGACTTTCTCAGCCAAATATCACCTGAAGCGAAGATTATCTCCGATTTGTTCTTGGAGGTTGATGCCTATACCAACGATCCTCCGTATAGCACGACTGCCGAAGAACTCCGCGTGTCGGCGCGTAAAGCCTTATCGGAACTGCTCGAACTGCAAACGGAGCATAACGCATGAAAATCGCGCTGGCAGCCGATCACGCTGGCTATCCGCTCAAGCAGCACCTGGTCGAATACCTGCTCAAGCAGGGGCATGAAGTCCTCGACCTGGGCACGAACGATCCTACCATCCCCGACGACTACCCCGACTACGCCGAAGCAATCGCCTTCGCCGTGCGCGACGGACGCGCCGAGCGCGGCATCCTCGCCTGCGGCAGCGGCGTCGGCGCGTCGATTGCCGCCAACAAGGTCAAGGGGATTTACGCCGCCGTCTGCCACGATCACTACAGCGCGCATCAGGGCGTCGAGCACGACCGCATGAACATCCTGACCCTCGGCGCGCGCATCATCGGTCCCACGTTGGCGGAGGAGCTGGCGGACGCTTTCATCGCCGCGCAGCCCAGCAGCGAAGAACGCCACGTGCGCCGCTTCGGCAAGGTGCAAGCCATCGAAGCGCGCGGGGAGTAAGTCCCCAAAACGGGCTGGAACCGCCAAAATCGCCAGGAAAGACGAGAGCAAAGTGATGACCTCACCCCTGTTTTGTGTGTCGGGGCAGTTTGTCCGCTTCCTTGAGATTTTGATGAGACCGAGTACTAAAATCGAGCATATTGCCGGGTTGTTCGGTACAATAAGAATATAAACGGAAATATTTTTCAGGAGTAAACTCGTGGCAGGAAATCCGCCTGTAGATGTCCAGCAGCATGGACAAAGTATCTGGCTTGACTTCATTCGCCGTCAGGTTCTCGAAAATGGCGAGCTTCAGCGCATGATCGACGAAGACGGCGTGGTGGGCGTCACCTCCAACCCGACCATCTTCCAGAAGGCGATTGGCGGGTCGGACGACTACGACGCCTCCATCCAGCACCTGCTCGACCTCGATACGTATGCCATCTTCGAGTCGCTGGCGATAGACGACATCCAGCACGCCTGCGACCTGTTCCGCCCGATCTACGACCGCACCGGCGGGCGCGACGGCTTCGTCAGCCTGGAAGTTTCGCCGCTGATCGCCAACGACACCGAGACGACCAAGAACGAGGCGCTGCGCCTGTTCAAGACGGTCAACCGTCCCAACGTCATGATCAAAATCCCTGCGACCGAGGCGGGCATCCCGGCAATCGAGGAGTCAATTGCGGCGGGCATCAACATCAACGTGACGCTGATCTTCGGCATCGACAATTACAAGCAGGTCGCCGAAGCCTACATTCGCGGGCTGGAGCGCCGTAAAGCTGCCGGGCACGATGTCGGCAAGATCGCGTCGGTCGCCAGCTTCTTCCTGAGCCGCATCGACGTGATGGTCGACCGGATGCTCGACAACAACATCCGCGCTGCTCAGACGCGCGGCGATGTCGGGCGGGTGTCGCTCAACAACAAGCTCAAGGGCAAGACCGCCATCGCCAGCGCGAAGGTCGCCTACAAGAATTTCAAGCATATCTTCTACGGCGACCGCTTCGCCGAGCTGCGCGAGGCAGGCGCGATGGCTCAGCGCGTGCTGTGGGCGTCGACCAGCACCAAGAACCCTGCCTACCCCGATACCATGTACGTCGATTTGCTGATCGGGCGCGACACGGTCAACACGCTGCCGCCGGACACGATCAGGCTGTTCAAGGATCACGGCGTAGTCGGCGATACACTCGAACAGAATCTGGATGAAGCCGAGCAGACGCTCGATATGCTCGCCGAAGTCGGCATCGACCTCGACGACGTGACCCGCCAGCTTCAGGTCGACGGCGTCGATTCGTTCACGGATTCGTTCCAGAAGCTGATGGACGAGGTCTCGGCGAAGCGCGACGTGCTGCGCACGGGCGTGATCAAGCAGCAGGAGCTGGCGCTGGGCGTCCACGCGGCGCAGGTGCAGGCGGCGATCAAAGACCTCGCCGCGCACCACACCAACACGCGCATCTGGGAGCATGACGGCACGCTCTGGAAGGATCACCCGCAGATCGTCGCCAAGATCAAGGATCGTCTGGGCTGGCTGGATACGACCAAAACGATTGACCTCCAGCGCCTGCTCGATCTGCAAAAGCGTCACGCGGACACGAAATTCGTGGTGCTGCTCGGCATGGGCGGCAGCAGCCTCGCGCCCGAAGTCATGTACACGACCTTTGGCGCGGCGCAGGGCTATCCGCAGCTTCTGATGCTCGACAGCACCGATCCCGTCAACATCAAGCGCGTCGAGGACACGATTGACATCGACCACACCCTGTTCATCGTCTCCAGCAAGTCGGGCGGGACGATTGAGACGTGGTCGTTCTACCAGTATTTCTACGAAAAGACCGGCGGCAAAGGCGCGCAGTTCATCGCCATCACCGACCCGGGCAGCAAGCTGGAAACCGAGGCGCACGAAAAAGGCTTCGTCGATCTGTTCCTGAACCCGTCGGACATCGGCGGGCGCTACAGCGCGCTCAGCTACTTCGGTCTCGTCCCGGCGGCGCTGATCGGCATCGACCTCAAGCGGCTGTGGGCGAGCGAAGAGCGCATGATGGCGGCGTGTGGGCAGGGCATCAACGCGACTGATCATCCGGGCATCTGGCTCGGCGCGATCATGGGGTCGCTGGCGGCGGATGGTCACGACAAGGTGACGATCCAGACCAGCCCGTCGATTGCGGCGTTCGGCAACTGGGTCGAGCAGTTGATCGCGGAGAGCACGGGCAAGGAAGGCAGGGGCTTACTGCCCGTCGTCGGCGCGACGATTGGCAAGCCGCACGATTATTCGACGGATCGTCTGTTCGTCTACCTGCGCGTCGAAGGCGACGACAACGCCGAAAGCGACGCCGGGATCACGACGCTTCAGCAGGCGGGGCAGCCGTGCGTCACGCTGCGTTTGGACGACATCTATGCCATCGGCGGCGAATACTTCCGCTGGGAATACGCGGTGGCGGTGGCGGGCAAGCTGCTTGACATCAATCCGTTTGACGAGCCGAACGTCACCGAGAGCAAGAACAATACCAGCCGCCTGCTCGACTACTACAAGGAACACGGCAGCCTGCCGCAGACCAACCCGCTGATCGTCTCGGATACGGTCAGCCTGTACGCCGACGACAAGATGGCGCAGATGCTCTACGACCTGTGTACCCAGCACCAGTACCAGCGCAATACCATGACCGGCTTGATCGCCGCGCAGTTGAACGCCAGCCAGGCGGGCGATTACTTCGCGCTGATGGCGTACCTGCCGATGTCGGACGAGGTCGACGCCAAGCTGGAAGAAATCCGCCGCCGCCTGCGCCACGTCACGCGCCGGGCGGTGACGCTGGGCTACGGTCCGCGTTTCCTGCACAGCACCGGGCAGCTTCACAAGGGCGGCGCCAACAACGGCATCTTCATCCAGCTCACCTGCAACGACTCGGTCGATCTGGCGATCCCCGGCGCGCCCTACACCTTCAGCGTCCTGAAAGCGGCGCAGGCGGCGGGCGATCTGGAGGCGCTGCAAGGCAAGGGGCGGCGCTCGCTGCGCCTGCACCTCGACGGCGATGTGGTCACGGGCTTGCAGAAGCTGCTGGACGCGATTGATCTGGCGGGCGAGCGTAAGCAGTAACGAGGGTACAAGACAACCGAACTTCGCTGGGGGCGCAGCAAGGCAATCGAAGATTGCACCTGCGCCCCTTTTGATTCACGCACCCCTGAGGAACGGCAGAATGTACGGCGTCGTGTTGAGCAGCGCGTGTCCTGCGCGCGGGATGGTGATCGCCGTCAGGTGAGGCAGCAGCCCGCCGAGCCGCGCCCCGATTTTCGCTGCGTCGCGCAGCGCGTCCTCGTCGCCGACCAGCAGCAGCGTTGGCATGGTCAGCCGCCGGAGTTCCTCGTCCGAGAAAATCGGCAGCACACCCATGCGCGACTTGAAATTGCCCGTGACGACATCGAAAACTTCCTCGACGCCTTCCGGGATCGGCTGGCTGCCGTAGACGAGGCGCGCCATGCGTCTGCTCCCGGTTTTGCCCATCATGGAAAACGGGATCGCCCGCAGCAGGAACGAGAGCTTGTCCGGCACGATGCCGCCCGGCGTCAGCAGGACAAGTTTGCTGACTCGCTCCGGGTGCGCGGTCGTGAATTTCAGCGCCGTCCAGCCGCCCTGCGAGATGCCGATCAGCACCGCCTGCTCAATGTGGAGCGCTTCGAATACGTCCTCCAGCCATTCGGCGTAAGCGGGACCGTCCCACGCCGGGCGATTGGGCGCGCTCTTGCCTGCCTCGCCGATCAGGTCGACGGCGCAGACCCGGTACTGGCGGCTGTAGATCGGCGCGTCTTCGATCCAGATCGCCGAATTCGTGCCCGCGCCGTGCAGCAGGACAAGCGGCGGCGCGGAAGCGTCTCCGCAGGTCAGCACGAACGTATCGCCGTGCCGGGTGGGGACGTGCGTCGCGTCATAGCCGACGCGCCAGCTTGCCAGCGCCCGGTCGTAGAGCGCCATGACTGCGCGTTCACCAGCCGATGTTTTGTAGATAGGCGATACGGTCATGATGGTGTTCGTTTCTGTCTCGTTGTCGAGACGTGCGCAGCGGCGAACCGGCGCGATTAACAGCGGTTCGCCGCCGAAAAAGAACCATTATGACCCATCGTAAACCCAACTGCGTGTCGCGGGATAGTGACAAACGTCATCCGCGTGGAATGGTCGTCAGCGCGTGTCGCTGCCGTCGTTGAAGATGCCGGTCGGGTGGCAGCCGATGTTCGCCTGCCGCGCCTGCAGCTCAAGCTGGTGAAACACGTCCGCGTAGGTCGTGTCCGGCGGATACACCGCGTTTTCCGCCCAGCCTTCCCGCACCAGTTCCTCGTTGACGAACACGCCGTCCGCGTAGACGTAGCGCAGCAGCCGACCGTACACGTCCGTCTCGCTGGTATCTTTGACCAGCGTCACCGTCTTGCCGCTGACGAGCGCGGCGTTGGCGTCTTTCGCCTCCTGATAGCACACTTCGTCGCGCTCCGGCGTGTTCATGCCGATGTAGCGCACGCGGTAGCTCACGCCGTCGAGCTGCACGTCGATGGTGTCGCCGTCGATCACGCGCGTGACCCGCGCCGTGTCGCCCGCGATAGCGCCCCCGGATGGCGGCGCGGTTACATCCGCCGAGGTGCAGGCGGTCGTTATCAGGATCAGGATGATCAGCAGTTTGCGCACGAGTCTCAGCCTGTAACTTTTAGAACAAACGACTATACTTTAACCTAGAAACGCATCAACAGGCGTAATCCATATACGGCTGATCTCATGGACGACAATCTAATCCTGCCCGATCCCCGACCGACGCGGGCGGACGCGGTCAAGAACCGCGCGCTGCTCCTGCAAACCGCGCACCGTCTGTTCGCCGAAAACGGCGTCGATGCGGTCACGATGTCGGAGGTCGCCGAGGCGGCGGGGGTGGGCAAAGGCACGCTCTACCGGCATTTCCCCAACGGAAAGCCGGATTTGTGCCAGGTGTTGATCGATCAGGATCAGCGTGATTTGCAGAACAGCACGCTGGCGCGCCTGCGCCAGCAGGGCGACCCGCTGGACGATCTCGAATGGTTTCTGGGCGAAGTGATCGCCTTCGTCATCCGCAACCAGCAGCTCGTCTTCGCGGAAGCCGCGCTCGGCATCCTGCTCGACCACCCGGCGCACCTGTGGTGGCGGCAGACGATTCGCGGGCTGCTCCTGCGGCTTAATCCGCAGATTGACGCGGACTACAGCGCCGACGTGCTGTTCATCATGCTCGATCCTCGCACCATTCATTACCAGTTGGAGACGCGCGGCTACGACGCCGCACGGATCAACACCGCGCTGATCAACCTGCTCCATCAGCTTTCACGCTAATCGGACTACAGTCCGTTTTCTAATCAAGCCCTAATCTCCTTTTGGGCGCGGGCGTGTTATCCTTATCTACGTTAAACGGACTATAGTCCGTTTGTATTTGATCATGCGAATTGAGGAGTCTGCATACATGGCGACCTGGAAATTTGACCCGGCTCACACGACTATATCGTTCTCGGCACGGCACATGATGGTGACGACCGTGCGCGGTCGCTTCGCCCCGCCGACGGGCACGCTCGAATTCGACCCGGAACACCCGGAGAATTCCTTTGTCGAAGCCGAAATCGACGCGACGACGCTGAATTCCGGCGTCACCGACCGCGATAATCACCTGCGCAGCGCCGACTTCCTCGAAGTCGATAAATACCCGACCATTACCTTCAAGAGTACGAAGGTCGTGACGACCGGCGATGACGAAGGCAAGGTCACGGGCGATCTGACCATTCACGGGGTCACGCACCCGGTGACGCTCAACGTGGAATACCTGGGCGCGCTCAACAGCCCGTTTGGCGACAAGCGCGCCGGTTTCACCGCCTCGACCAAGATCAACCGCGAGGACTGGGGCTTGACCTGGAACCTCGCCGTCGAAGCGGGCGGCGTGCTGGTGGGCAAGGAGATCAAGATCGAGCTGGACGTGGAAGCGATCCTCGTCCCCGAAACCGAGCAAACTGCCGAAGCAGCACACGCATAACCTGCCTCCCTCACTCTGAAAACCCCTCTTGCTCGGAGGGGTTTTCGATTCCCGGTTGTTGACATATCAGAACGGATGAGCTATATTTCGTGCATCAGTCGGTGCTCTGCGACGAGAGAAATGAGGCGGCTTTATGACCCTGACAGTCGATGAATTTGTCCAGACCCGCATCAGCCCGGATCAGCACGAGATCGTGGCGATGCTGCGGGCGCTGGTGCGCGAATGCGCGCCGGACGCGACCGAAACGGTTAGCTACGACATGCCCTGCTTCGTGAAGAAGCACATCTTCGCCTACATCACCGCTGCCAAGACGCACGTCACCTTCTCGTTCGTGCGCGGCACGCAGATCAGCGACCGCTACGGGCTGCTCAAGGGCAGAGCGAAGCACGCTCGCTACGTCCAGATCAAGCGGCTGAGCGACGTGAACCAGGATGCGCTGTGCGACTACGTGAGTCAGGCGCTGGCGCTGGATGCGGTGTAGCGCGATAGGCGAAACGATTTGTAGCGGTGACCTAGCAACGTGTGGGGATAGTGCCGAATCTTCCCCAAAACCTCACTCCTCAATCCCCTCTCCACAACGTGGAGAGGGGAACGCCCAACTTCGTTGGGGCAAGCGGAGCGAAACTTGTTTCGCCGCGCAGCGGGGTGAGGTCAGGAAACTAGCAACGCCTCCTCGCGTCGAGAGGCTTTTTGATGCTGGACGAAAGAACAGTTTCGGAGCGCGCATCACCCTCTACAATCAGAGCGTCTGTGAGGAATAGTCTGGAGTGAGTCCGTTGAGCGATTTGCCCGAAGGAAAGAGCGTCTTCACGCCCGCCGAAGCCGACTATTTGCAAAGCCAGCGCCTCGGTCGCCTCGCCACCGTCGGCGCGGATGGTCAGCCGCACGTCGTGCCCGTCTCGTTTCGCTACAACGCGGAGCTGGATACCATCGACATCAGCGGGCACGGCGGCTTTGCCCGGCGCAAGAAGTGGCGCGACGTGCAGCACAATCCGAAGGTCGCCATCGTCGTGGACGACGTGGCATCGACCAATCCCTGGACGCCGCGCGGAATCGAGATTCGCGGAACTGCCGAACTGCTGATGCACGGCGGTCCGACCGTGCGCCCCAGCTTCGACTCGGAGATGTTCCGTGTTACGCCGACGCACGTCGCCAGTTGGGGCATCGACACCGAACCCTACGCGCCCGCACAGGCGCGCTCGATGCCGACCAGCGGCTGAAGCTAAATCACCCCGTACACGTCCGGGCGGCGGTCTTCCAGCACGGGGATGCGGTTGCGCACCGTGTCGACGTAATCCAGGTCGATTTCCGCCGTGATCAGCATCGGGTTTTCGCCGATTTCGACCACGATCTTGCCCCAGGGATCGACGATCATCGAGTGCCCGCCGAAAGTGGTCGTGCCCGTTTGCCCGGCGCTGTTGGTCGCCACGACGTAACACTGATTCTCAATCGCGCGGGCTTGCAGCAGCGTGCGCCAGTGATCGATGCGCTCGATGGGCCATTCAGCGGGCAGGACGATCATCTTCGCGCCCTGCACGGCGTAGCGGCGGAAGAGTTCGGGGAAGCGCAGGTCGTAGCAGATCGCCATGCCGGTCGTGCCCCAGGGCAAATCCATCAGCAAAGGCGCCGCGCCGGGTTGCAGCCAGCGGTCTTCATCCATCAGCCGGAACAGGTGAATTTTGCGGTAGACGCCCATCAGCCGACCATTGGGGGCGAAGAACGTGCCGCTGTTAGTGACCTCCAGCCCGCGCTTCTCCAGCGCCGAGCCGACGATGCTGATCTTGTGCTGGGTCGCCAGCGTCGCCAACTGCGCGAACGTGCCCACGTTGAGCGGATTGGCGAGTTCGCGCGATTGGTCGAGCGCGTAGCCGGTTGACCACAGTTCCGGCAGCACGATCAGGTGCGATCCGCGCTGCGCCGCCTCGGTGACCATCTCCTCGGCGGTGTTGGTATTTTTGCGCACGTCGCCGAGCGCGATCTGCATTTGCCCCAGGCTGATTTTCAGTTTCGCCATGCCCCAAATCCTTTCTGAGTCAAAAGTTGAAACGACCGCTTCACTTTTAACTTTTCGCTTGATACATTTAACCGCTAACCGCCCGTTCCGTGCATTCGCTCCGGGTCTACTCGCACGAACACCGAGTCGCCCTTCGCCGTGACCATCTCGTCTGTGCCCAGTTCGCAGAGCACGCGCGTCTTGCGCCCGACCTCGCCCTCGACCCACGCGCGCAGGTGGATGGTGCGATCCAGCGGCGTCGGCTTGAGGTACTGGACGCACAGCGACCCCGTGACCGAGGCGATAAGCGGCAGCGTGCCCGGCTCGCGCCCCTCGGCTTTGTAGCCGAACGCCATCGCCGTCCAGTTGGAATGACAGTCGATCAACGAGGCGATCAGCCCGCCGTAGACGGCGTTCTTGAAGCCGGACGTGTATTTCGGCAGCGGGTCGAACGCCGCGACGACGTACTGCCCGTCATCCGACCAGTAGCTCTTGAGGTGCAGCCCGTCCGGGTTGGCGGAGCCGCAGCCGTAGCACATCCCCTCAGGCAGACACAGGTCTTGCAGCGCGACCGGCATATCGCTTCCTTTATTATGATTATCACGGAATTGTGAAGAAGCGAAAATAAAGACACCTGTCCAATTTTAGCGCTGGAGAGTAGTGGTAATAAACTCCACTGCCCGCGCGACGCCGTCTTCGGCGCGGATTTGCTCACCAAGCGTGGTGGCACACTGCTTTATATCGGCACTCGATACGGCTGTACGAATTGCGCTGGCAAGCCACTCGGCAGTCAGCTTCTTTTGTGGAATCGGCTTTGGTCCGGCGCCGAGGTCGAAGACCCGCTGCCCCCAGAAGGGCTGATCGCCAAAGAAAGGACAGATGATCGTCGGTTTACCGGCACGTAGCCCGGCGGCGGTCGTGCCAGCGCCGCCGTGATGAACGACTGCTTTCATGCGAGGAAACAGCCAGTCGTGCGGCGCTTGCTCGATCATCAGGACGTTTTCGGGAAGCGCATCGGCTTTTAGCCCGCCCCAACCGCTGGCGATGATGCCGCGCTGCCCGGACTGTTCCAATGCTGACAGCACAATGCGCCCTTTGCCTTCCGCGTCGCTTCCGGAGATGCTGCCGAAGCCTACGTACACGGGCGGCTCGCCCGCATCGAGAAAATCGACCAGTTCGGCGGGCGGCTGCCAGCTCGTTTGTTGATCGAGGAACCAGTAGCCAGTTGCCACTGTCGTCGGCGGCCAGTCTGTTGGCGTGGGGATGACGTGCGGGCTGTAGCAGTAGAGCGTCGGCATGGGGCTGCCGTCCGGCAGCACGATCTCGCTGGCGAAACGCCCGCGTGGCGGCAGTTCAACCGATTGACGCCAGTCGTTGATGACGCCGATATAAGGAGCGCTCGCCGCGCGAGTGGTCACGTAGCTCAGACGGTTGACGACGCCACCGAGCGGAACGTTGCGCCCAAAAAGCGGATTCGTGAATTCCCGCGTCGGGGAATACGCTGGAAGCGGCAGGCTCATGAACACCGGGATGTGGAGTTTCTCGGCGATGTGGTAGCCCGCCAGTGTCTTGGGATGGTAGACGATCACCTCCGCGCTCTGCGCCGCCCGCCACGCCTCGTCGAGCATCTGGCGCAGAATTGGCTTGACCTTCTGGAGCAGACCGAACGCGCTCCCGCGTTCCATCGCCTCCTTGCCTTCCGAGGTGTCTATCAGACGGATGATGCCGTCATTCATGTAGGCGTAGTGAAGACCATTTTCCTGGACGAATGACTCGAATGTTTGCGCCGTACAGATTGTGACATCATGCCCGGCGGCTTGCAGTCCTTTACCAAGTGCTACAAACGGCTGGACATCACCGCGTGTGCCAATCGTCAGAATCAGGGTCTTCATTCGTTTCCGCCTTTCTCACGATTACGCGGTGGCAAGCCTCATCTCGATAGCGATTCGCGCCATTTTCACACCCCCGCCAGTCGATCACGCCGGACTTCTCGCGCCAGCAGGCAGCAATCGCCTCGATCATCTGCTCCTCGCTCAAATAGGACGTGTCGATCTCGGTGATGCCCGGCTGCTTGCGGATCGCCCACTCGCGGCGCAGCGTGCCCAGCGCCAGCTCGCGCTCGTTCGGGTTGTGATAGCGCGCGCCCAGCGCCAGATGCAGCCGCTGCAGCACCGCGTCGAGCGTAGCGACGATGCAGATCACCTGCCCGGTTTCGCTCAGGCGGGCGAAATGCGGCAGCAGCGTCTTGCCGCTGATGTGGATCACCGTGCCGCGATAGAGCGCGACTTCCTCCACCATCTCGCTTTCGAGCGTCTTCAGGCGCGCCTCGCCGAAGCGGATGCGCAGTTCCTCGCCCGCCAGCCCGGCGCGGGCTTCCAGCACCGACTCGAAGTCCACGAACGGCATCCGCAGCCGCTCCGCTACCCGGCGGGCGACGGCAAGCTGTCCCGGTCCGATGTAGCCGGTCAGGATCAGGTTTTGGTCGATTGAGGCTGCGTGCATGGTTAGCTATCGCGCCAGCCCGGATACCATTCGTCGAGGATGCCGGGCACTTCGTCCAGCCGCGTGATCGCCGCATCCGGCGTGATCGTGCCGTCGCCCAGCGGATGCCCGGTCACGCGGCGCAGGATCGCCCGCAGTCCGACGGCTTTCGCCCCGGCGATGTCGGCTTCGAGGTTGTCGCCGACGAAGACCGTCTCTTCGGGCTTGGTTCCCAGGCGGCGCAGCGCCGTCTGGAAGATCAGCGGGTGTGGCTTCAGGTAGCCCACGTCCGCCGCCGAGATGCGGCAGTCGGGGAAGAAGTCGTACAGACCGTGCTGCCGAATCTCCACGTCGCGCAGCCACATCGGTTGATGGGCGTTGGTGACGATGCCGATCCTGATGCCGTATTCCCGCAGCAGGGTCAGCGTTTGCGGCACTTCGGGGAAGATGCGCGTGCCGGGAATCACACCCCAACGATAGGCTTCCAGGCAGCGCTGCGCGTCGAGCGCTTCCGGCGGGACGCCGAACGCCGCCGCCGTCTCCACCAGGATGGTGCCGAGGTGGGGGGCGCGCATGGTGCCGCGTGCCAATGTCCACGCCGCCCTCATCCGGCTGCCGAACTCGGCGTAGTAGGCTTCGGCGTCTTTCAGCGGCTGGATTTCGGTACAGATGTAATCGAACACGCCGCGCAGGTGGTCGCGCTCCATCTCCGACCAGTCGTCGTCGAAGCCGCTCCAGTCCAGCAGGGTGTCGTCCAGATCAAACAGAACGCCCTTGAGCATCACGTCGCCGTGCTTTCGACCTCTGGCGATGTGCGCCAGCTCAGCAGGATGTCGTCAATCGCCTCGTGGTAGCTGGCGAAGCGCGGCGACCAGCTCAGCTTTTCTTTGGTCTCGGCGTTGCTGACGTGCGGATTCAGGCTCATCAGCGCGGTCTGCTCTTTGGTCGGCTGCGCCCAGAAGACGTAACGCGGCGCGCGTCCGGGTGGCGTGACGCCCTGGATCTCGGCGAAGTGGCGCAGAAACGCCGCCGGGGACACGGGCTGATCTTCGACTACGTTGAGCAGCGCGCCTGCCGGGCGCACGTCGACCGCGCTCATCACCGCGCGGGCGGCATCCGGCACGTTGATCCACCAGGCGTGCGTGTCGTCGGGACCGCTGTCAATCGTCTTGCCCATCATCAGCGCCGTGCGTATCCGCACCAGTTCCGGCGATTCCGCGCCGTAGAGGAAGCCGAAGCGCAGCACGCATCCGGGGATGCTCCCCTTGAGCACCTTCTCTTCGCCCGCCCGAACCGCTTCCAGAAAATCGCCCAGCGCTTCCGACTGTTCTCCGGCGAAAGCATAGCTGCTGTGGATGACGAACTGCACGCCGACCGCCTCCGCCGCTTCGAGCAGCGCCTCGACGCCTTTGTCCATCCGCTCGGCGTTCCATTTGGCGGGCTGCTGCGGCAGATGGTTCGGGTGCTGCGGCGCGAGGTTGATCACCAGATCGGTCTTGGCTGCCTGCATGACGCTGCGCAGCTCACCCGCGCGCAGCAGATCGGGGTACGCCGGGATGCCGCCATCCGCCCGGATGAAGGCGGCGTTTTCGTAGCGGCTGGTCGTCCCGGTCACGTGATGTCCGGCGGCGTGCAACTGGCGGGCTACGGCACGCGCCAGCGCGCCCGTCGCCCCGGTGATGAACACGCTCAAGGGAGCATTTTGTGTGGTTGCGTCAGTCATCTTGGATTTCCATTGAGGTAAGCCGAATTGTTACCGATTATGCCATTTTCGCGGCGCGCTATCAAGCTGGGCGGATAGAAGGTTGAACCGCCGGGACGCCGAAGAAAGTTGTATGCCTGTCTACTCGCGTAGGGGCACGATATATCGTGCCCCTACTATATCACCCGATGAGCCGTGAGCGCGTAAACGATATGACCTCACCCCGACCCCTCTCCATAGGGAGAGGGGAGTGAGCAGGCGAAACGAAGTTTCGCGCGAGACGGGGTGAGGTTTTCTATGGTTCGACCTGCACCGTGCCGAGCGTCAGGACGCGCTCGCCGCACGCTCCGTCGCTGAGGATGCAGAAGTTGGTGATGTCCGGGTAGGTGTACCAGCCGACACTGACGGTGTATTGCCCCGGCGGCAGTTCGGCGGGCAGGGCGATGTCGACCAACTCGGCGCGTGTCTCCCCGGCGGCGACTGCGCCGAGCGCCTCGTCCTGCTGCGCGACCAGCGCCCCCGCCGCGTCCGTGACGTGGACGAAGCGCACGTCGTTCTCGTCGCGCGGCTGGCTGAACCCCCACCACAGCCAGACCGGCAGCGCCCCGCCCGCCTGCGCATCCGCCGGGACGCGGGCGCGTATCAGCGTGACGCCGCGCTCGAACGCCGTCTGATCGCCTGCCGGGGCGGGCGTGAAGTCAAGCGAAATGTCGGAGAGCGTGACCGACTGGCACACCAGCGTCGGCTCGACGTGCTCCGGGCAGGGCGGGTCGAGCGCCAGCGCAATCGTGTCGTAGGCGCCCGCGTTGACGGGCAGCGGGACGCTGATGCGCGTATCGTCTTCGACGTGCCAGCGCCCCGCCACCACCCCATTGAGCAGCAGTTCCACGTCGCGGGGCGCGTTCGCCGTGAAGCGCCGCCGTAAGCGAAGCCGAGAACGTCACCCAGCCGTCGGCGGGCGCGTAGGCGTAGGAGTCCGCTTGCGCCGTGATTGCCTCCGCCTGCGAGGGCAGCGCCGTGAAGGTCGGCGCGGAGTCATTCGGCGGCGCGTCGAAGACGGCGAACTGCTCGTCCTCGTAAAGCGGATCGCCCAACTGCTGGCGCGCGAAGGCGGCGAGGTCGGCGCTGGCGTAGTCTTTGTGCAGGATGACGATGTCCACGCCCGCCGCGTCGAGCAGCGCCGGGTTGAGTGTGTTTTGCAGCAGCGCAACCTTCGCTGGGTTGACGGGCGACGCGCGCGCAATCTGCCCGGCGATCATCGGATGCTGGTGCCCGGTTTGCAGGAACATGCCGTCCTTGTCGACCAGCACGTTGTCGGCGGGGATGTCGAAGACCGCGCGGATGTCGTCGCGCGCTGCCAGCGCCACGATGGGCTGCGGCACGCTGCCGGGGATGGTCGGCAGCGACCACCAGAACTGGTACTCGAAGCCGATCAGCAGCATGGCGATTCCGGCGGCGATCCAGCGCAGCCGATTGCCCGCGCAGGGCGCGTCCGGCGACCGCCGCGCCGTAGCCCGCCATCACCGCGACGGCGAAGCCGACGGCAAAATCGAAGCGCGCGGGCGTGCGCGCGATGTCGATCAGCGGCAGGTTCTGGAACAGCGCCCAGGGCAGCGTGATGGAACTGGCGTAGCCGTCGATGCGGAACGTCAGCGGTGCGTCCTCCAGCTTGAGCAGCGGACCGAGCGAGAATACCCACGCGATCAGCGCCAGCAGCAGCCACCAGCGCGCCTGCCGCGTCTTCCAGACCGCGATCAACGCCAGCGCCGCCGCGATCACGCCGACGTAGCTCGCCGTCTCGAACGGCTCCAGCCCCAGCACGCGGTGGGTGTACGTCCATTGGCTGAACAACGGGTGATAGAACGACGGCGTGACTACGCCCAGCAGCGACGCGCTGTAGCGCACCGAACCCTCTTCGAGCGGCGCGCTGAGGGTGTTCAGCGCCAGCGGTACGACGAACGGCAGAGCGAAGACCGCGCCGAGGGCGACCGTCGCCAGCGCGCGGCGCAGCGCGCGCCAGTCCTTCGCCGCAGCCAGCATCAGCACGTAGATCGCCGTGATCGGCGCGATCAGGTAGATCAGCAGCAGGACGCTGCCCCACAGACTGACCACGAACAGCAGCGCGCCCGCCAGCATCGTCCGCAGCGCTCGCGTCACATGGCGCAGGCGCAGCAGCATATACAGGAAGAGCGGCGCGGGATAGAGGGTCAGCAGCCCGACGTGCGCAGCGCCAAGCTGCCCCTGAAAGGTCGGGTAGAGCATGAACACCAGCCCGGCGATGAGGGCGGAAGGAAAAGATAACCCCACCCCGGCTGAGCGAAGCTCAGCTTTCCCCTCCCCGACGTAAGGGAGGGGAGCGACCGCACCGATGGGTTTTTCCCCTCTCCCCGCCCGCGTGGGAGAGGGGTTAGGGGTGAGGGGCAGCCGTTCGATCAGATAGCGCACCAGAAAGAACATCGCCCAGCCGTTGAGCGCCAGCGTCAGCAGCGCGGCGATGTTGAAGGCGGCGGGCAGCGGCATGACGAAGGCGAACAGCCACGCCGGAAAGGATTGCAGCGGCAGGCTCCACAACAGCGGCGCGGCTAAGCCATCCGGGTAGAGCAGGTTGGGCATGTAGAACGGATTTTGCCCGGTTTGCAGCGCGGTCTTGATCCACCAGATGTGATGCGTGTACTCGTAAGCATCGCCGAGCGGATGCCCGATCATGCGCGTGCCGATCACCGTGATCAGCGGGAAGGTGATCACGAGTGTAACGGCGAGGTAGAACAGGTAGACCAACAAATGACGGCGTGCGCGCATGAGCGCGAATTCTACAACATCGGTACATAGCGAGCCATATGGGAACGCAGCGGGATGTGGCAGCCGGGGCGAGGTCAGATTTTGAAAAGTCCGTATCCCTGATCTTCGCCATCCACCCAGACAGGAAATGGGAGCGACGGGCAGATATTAGGGTATACTACGCTCCCCGTAATCATACATGGAGGGCACCATCATGCCCAGAAAGGTCATTGTCCTAATCGCGCTGCTGCTTTTGGGGAGCGTGGTCAGGGCACAGGAACCACTCATCCTGAATCAGTTGAAAATCGGCGAAATCACGGCTGCCAGCCCGAATACGCCCTTCAGCTTTTCGGCGGCGGCGGGAGAAGCCCTCAAGATCGAAGTCGTCGAGGTGACAACGGGTCTGGCACCGCAGTTCACGCTCACCAACGCGACCGGCGCGCTGGTCAAAGCGGTTGGCAATCCCACCCTCACCACCACCGTCTCGGATACGGTGACGTTCGCGCAGGCAGGCGCTTATGTGGTGACAGTATCGAGCGTGAGCGGCGCCACCGGGCAGTTCGTGATTGACATCACCGAGACAGCGCCCGCCGTGCCGCCGACGCCTCTGAATGTCGGACAGCCGGTCACCGGAACGCTCGCAAATGGGCAGTCGATCACCTTCGCCGTCGGCAGTTTGCCATCTGCGCCGCTGGTGCTAACGGTGGACGGCAGCGTGAGCATCAGCTTGCAGAACTCGGCGGGCGAGATCGCAGCATCGATCACCAGCCCGTTGGGAGGTGGCGCGATAAACCTGCCGTCGGGCGCTGAGACGTATCAACTGGCGCTGCTCAACGATACTGACTCCCCCTCGGTCAACTACACGGTTACGCTCGTACCGCGCGAGACGACGCCTCCGCCTCCGATGATGACGCCGGAAGTGGGGACAACCCTTGAAGTGACACTGCCTGTGCTGCCGACGAACGGCGCGTGCGTGCTGGCGACCCTGCGCAACGAAGCTGTCAACGTCCGCACGGGTCCCGACACCGGCTTCGACCGGATCACCTCCATTTCACCGCAGAACACCTACAGCGTGGTTGGACGCACCGGCGATAGCTCGTGGTACCAGATCGACTACGGCGGCGGGCAGGGCTGGGTCGCCGGGTACGTGACGCGGCGGGGTGGCGACTGTTCCAACCTGCCCGTGACCTACACCCCCCCACCACAGCCGACCCTGCAGATTGCGGGCGATAATGAAGTGCCCAATGCCATGATTCAGTATGAGCGGGGTAACGAGGTCGGCTACTACGGGAATATCAGCTATCCGCAGGGAGATCGGCAGGATACGATCACTTACCACCTGACGGGAGTTCCCTCGAATGTTCCAAGCGACGTGCAGTTCCGATACCACATTGACTGCACGGGCAGCGGTTACGAATATGCCGAGATTGTATTCTCCGACGGCTCTACACATTCCTGCACACCCCAAGCCTACAACGTTGCCGTGTTGTTCTCGGATAGCAGCCGCCGCAGCAACTCGATCACCATCAGACTGACGGGCGGCGATAACGCCTATGTTGACTGGAATGTCATCTTCAGTTGGTACATTCCGTGAGCAGCACAGGTGGGTTTCCCGTCGCGGCGTGCTGGCGGGAAACCCACCGACCTGCGACCGCTGGGGCGAAACGCCTCTGCGGGAGCTGTACAGAGTTGGCAGCATTGTGCCAGATGAGAAATAAAACAGACGTTGTTGATAAAAATTTAAAATCCCGGTAAAATAAAACAGATGAGCTACCAGGGGAAATCCCGTGCTGAGTAACGAACAAAAGCGTGTCGCCGTTGATCGCTTCGGTCGCATGATCAACTATCTGCGCATCTCGCTAACCGACAAGTGCAACCTGCGCTGCGTTTACTGTATGCCGGAGGACATGGTTTTTCGTCCCAAGCACGAGCTGCTACAGGACGACGAGCTGCGCACGCTCGTGCGCGTCTTCGCCGACCTCGGCTTTCACAAGTTCCGCCTGACCGGCGGCGAGCCGACCGTGCGCCAGAACGTCGTCGACATCTGCCACTTCATCGCCCACACGCCTGGCGTGCAAAGCCTGTCGATGACCACCAACGGCATCCTGCTCAACGACCTGGCGCAGCCGCTCGCCGAGGCGGGCTTGCAGCGCGTCAACGTCAGCATCGACACGCTCGACGCCGAGCGCTTCCATCGCATCACGCGCTGGGGCACGCTCGATCAGGTCTGGGACGGCATCGAGGCGGCGGAACGCGCCGGACTGACGCCGATCAAGCTGAACGCGGTAGTCGTGCGCGGCTTCAACGATCAGGACGTGACCGAGCTGGCGAAGCTCTCGCTGGAGCACGACTGGCAGGTGCGTTTTATCGAGATGATGCCCTTTGGCGACGTGGCGAGCTTCGCCCAGCAGCAGATCGTGACCGACGAGGAAATCCGCGAGCGCATCGCTGAAGAATACATGCCGCTGGAACTGGCGGACGAGGGCAAGCTGGACGGCGAGGCGCGCATCTATCAATTCCCCGGCGCGAAGGGGTCGGTCGGCTTCATCAGCACGGTGAGCGCGCCCTTCTGCGCAAGCTGCAACCGGGCGCGGCTGACGGCGGACGGGCTGCTGCGGCTGTGCCTGCTGCGCGACAAGGAAGTCAACCTGCTGGAGCCGCTGCGGGCGGGGGCGGACGAAGAAGACCTCAAGGAGATCATCCTCGAAGGCATCTGGTGGAAGCCCTGGGGGCACGGCTTAGCCGACGACGTGATCCCGGTCAAGCGCGTCATGAGCCAGATCGGCGGCTGAGCCGCCCTGGCGAAACCATTTGTATCATTTGGAGGGGAACGAACATCCGCGTTATTGCCGTCGAAGGTTGATCGCTCGGCTGTCTCCAAACAAGTATTACCGGGTTTTACCCCTTTCTAATCCTGCGCTCGTCCTCTTTTTCGACGTCATTTTGTGAATCGTCATCTCGTGGCGACTCCTGGCTGTCGAGGAAGGCGGTCAGGTCGACGCCGTAGGGGTTCTTGTTGAGCGGGAACGGATCGACCGGCTTGTTGTTCGCGCCCAGCATCTTCTGGATCGCCAGCAGTTCCGAGGTCGTCAGCGTGCTCATCACGCCGTACTCGTTATCGTGCTCGGCTTTGCCGAAGGCGCGGTGAAAGGCGATGCGCTGAAACTGCATGTTCGCCATGTCGTGGACGAGCAGCGCGCTGGGGTTGAAGCCGTGCGGCAGCAGGTCGGTCGAGCGGATCAGCAGCATACTGAAGAGCAGCAGTCCCACGCCGATCACCTGCACCGTCGTCAGGCGGTCGCCCAGCACGAAGAACGCCAGGATTAGCGCCACGCCGATTTCACCGACCGCCATGATCGCCGTGCGCAGGCTGCCGAAGATCGAGACGCTGGCGAACATCGCCAGCCGCGAGATCGCCGTCGAGATGCCGAGCGCCAGCAGCGGCGGGAAGGCGGCTTCCAGCAGCGAACTGCTGATCGGCTTGCCGACCGCCGCCCACGCCATCACCACGACCACGCCCATCGTCGTCAGGATGTAGAGCGTGGCGGTCGTCGGCGGCATCTCGTAAAGCACGTACTGGCTGAGGATCACCGTCCCGGCGAACATCAGCGCGTTGCCGAGCATCAAGCCGACGCCGAGCCAGTTGATCGGCTCGCTGCCGAAGCCGGTCAGTATCACCAGCGCGACGCACACCAGCCCCACGCGCACCAGCACGCGGCGGTCGAGCTTCTCGCCGCCCAGCCGCGACAGCAGCACCGCGAAGACCAGATACACCCCGTTGAGAAGCTGCACCAGCGAGGCGTCGAGCAGCCCCAGCCCGCTGTAATAGAACAGCGAGCCGATGCCGTTGACGAAGCCGACGACCACGCAGCCGAGCAGCCCCGCCGGATAGATGAAGATCGATTTGCGCAGGAACAGCCCGTAGAACAGCCACAGCAGCGCGACGGCGATCACGGTGCGCACGGCGGCGACTGTGAATGGGTCCGCGCCCATCCCAATCGCCTGCTTGCCGAAGATCGGCGCGACGCCGAGCGTGAGCGGCGTCAAAATGGCGGTGGCGATGCCGACCGCATAGGGCGACGAGCGGGCGAGTTTCATCGCTTGACGCTCGCCTGTCGCTCCGTGAACAGCGGCAGCACGACGATGAACTCAGAGCCGGGCAGCTTCTGCGGATCGTAGCCGTCGCTGTGGCAGATAATCTCGCCGCCATGCGCCTCGATGATCCCTCTGGTCACCGCCAGCCCCAGACCGATGCCGCCGCCGCGAAAGGCGGTCTTGCTCGTGCTGTGAAGCTGCACGTCGTTGTTGGTGTGGAAGCGCTCGAACAGCGTCGCCTGCGTCTCCGGCGCGATGCCGATGCCCGTGTCCTTGATGCTGAAGCGCACGTGATCGCCCTCGACCGACGCTTTGAGCGTGATCTGCCCGCCGTCGGGCGTGAACTTGATGGCGTTGCTGAGCAGGTTGCGGATCGCCAGTTCGAGCAGCTCCCAGTCGGCGCGCATCCGTTCGGGCCATTCCAGCTTGTTGAAATGCACCGTGATCTTGCGATCCTGAAGCGCCAGCGTGAAGGCGCTGATCACCTTGCGAACGATGTCGCCTAAGTCGGTCGGTCCGATGGAGAGGTCGATGCGGTTGGTCATGATGCGGCTGACGATCAGAATCTCGTTGACAATCGTCTGCATTCGCACAATCGCGCTGGACATGCCTTCCATCAGCGTGCGCAGGTTGGCGTCGTACTTGACCAGCGCTTCCAGCTCGCCGTTCTCTTCGAGCAGGCGGCTGTAGCCGTAGACCAGCGTCAGCGGCGTGCGCAGTTCGTGGGCGGTCAGTTGGATGAAGGTGTCTTTCATCGTGTCGAGGCGGGCGAGCGACTGGTTGGCATTCTCCAGATCGCGCACGCGCTCTTCAAGCTGGGCGCTTAGCTCCTGCGAATAGCGCGTCTGCGCGTCGGAGAGCGCCTGCGGGTCGAGCAGTTCCTGCGCGCCCTTCAGGTAATGGTCGACGCGCTCCAGCAGCCCGTCCACGTCGATGGGCTTGGTCATGTAGCCGGTCAGACCCGCCGCCAGCGCCAGTTCGCGCTGCTCGCCCATCGTCAGGGCGGTCAGCGCGACAATCGGGATGGTGCTGAAGCGCTTCTCGCGGCGCAGCATGGTCGTCACCTCGCGCCCGCTCATGTCCGGCAGGTTGATGTCCACCAGCAGCAGGTCCGGCGTTTCGCGCCGCGCGATGTCAATCCCTTGCAGCCCGCAGTCCGCGATCAGGACGCGATACCCACCATAGCGCAGCGTGCGCTCGACGAGCGAACGACTCGCCGGATCGTCTTCAATGTAGAGGATCGTGTGTGGCATAGCGTGGTGCTCTAACAGATCGTTTGACCAATACCCTATTATCCCTCGCTTGTGCCGCATCGTGCATGGAGAAGGATTTGGGGTTTGTCAAATTTTGGCGAAAAATCGCAGCACTAGTCCAGCTTGTGGACGAGATTGTCGATCACTTCGTCGTCGATGGACGATCCCTTTTTCAGGAGCAGCTCGACCTGATTGTTCAGGCGGGTGCGCTCTTTGGCGGTCAGCTCCTTCGCCGTCACCACGATAATCGGGATGTGCTGAAGCTCCGGGTCGGCTTTCATCGTGTCGATAACCGTGAAGCCGTCCACGTCCGGCATCATCAAGTCGGTGATGACCAGATCGGGATGCACCTCCAGCACCATCTGCAAGCCCTTCGCGCCGTTGTAGGCGACGTGTACGTCGAAGTTGCGCGCCTGAAGCACCCGCATGACCAGCCGGGCGGCGTCCTCGTTGTCTTCGATGACGACGATGCTGCGCACCTGCGCTTCCATCTGCTCCAGCGCCGCGACCAGACCTTCCTGCGGCATGACCGGCGCGTGAACGCGCTGCGATACGTCGACCGAGCGCTGCCAGTGTTCGCCCAGGATCATCGTCTCGACGGGCAGCGTGTGCCCGGAGCAGTTGACCACCACCACGTCGTCCGGCTTGATGATGCCTTCGCGCACCATCTTGAACAGCCCGGCGAAGGCGACTCCCGTCGCGGGTTCGACCGAGATGCCCTCGTTGCGCGCCACGATGCGAATCGCGTTGAAGGCTTCCTCGTCGTTGGCGGCGGCGAAATAGCCGCCGTGATCCTGCACGTAATCGTAGAGCAGCTCGTAAGCGCGTCCGGGGTTGCCCGTCGCCAGCGTCGTGATCAGCGTCTCCGGGTTGTCGACCGGCGTGGCGATCCGCTGCCCGCGCTGGAAGGCTTCGACCATCGGCGCGCAGCCCATCGACTGCACCAGACCGAGCGCGGGCATCTTGTCCACCAGCCCGAAATCGACCATCTCGCGGAAGCCCTTGCCGACGCCGATGGGTCCCATGCCGCCGCTGACGGCCTGAATGAACCAGTCCGGCGAGCGCCAGCGCGCGCCGTCGTTGAGCGCGTTGCCTAACTGCTCGGCGATCTCGTATGCCATCGACTTCATGGCTTCAATCGCCGCGACGCTCTTGATACCCCGGTCGAGGAACAAGCTCTGCCGCTTGGCGAAATGCGCCGCCAGTTCTTTGGTCTGGTCGTAAGTCCCGGTGATCTTGATGACTTCCGCGCCGTAGAGCGCCGCCTCGCGCATTTTCTCGCCGGGCGTCAGGCTGGGGAAGAATGCCCACAGCTTGATCCCTGCGCGCGCGCAGTAAGCAGCGTAGGCGATGGCGACGTTGCCCGTGCTGGCGACGACCACCGCATCGACGCCCATTTCCTTGAGCGCCGAAACGGCGACGGTCGCCTGGCGGTCTTTGAAGCTGGCGGTCGGTCCCTGCCGCTCGTCCTTGATGTAGAGATGCTTGAGACCCAGCATCGACGCCAGCGCCCGCGACTTGATCAGCGGCGTGCCGCCTTCGCCCAGGCTGACGATGTTGTTCACGTCATAGATCGGCAGGACTTCCGCGTAGCGCCACAACCCGCCGGGGCGCTGCTTGAGCGTCTTCATCCACTCGGTGACGTTGATTGTGCTGAGGTCGTAACGCGCTTCGAGGATGTTTTCCCCGCAAACCGGGCATCCATCCACATTTTTGTCCAGCGGGATGCGCGCATGACAGTTGATACATTCGAGTTCGATGTGTTTTTTGGTATCGAGTGACACGGACAAAATACGCTAGTCTCCGTTCAGGTGCGCCCTGACGCCGTCCATAAACTGGCGATATTCATCGACGCTGATGTTGCCTTTGTGCAGCACCGCCAGATTCGCCAACTGCTGATGTTCTTCCTCGTTGATTGTATCGCCAGTCACGACCAATATCGGAATAGTAGCCGTCTCCGGGTTGCTGCGCAACTCCTGAATGACCTGGAAACCGTTCATTTCCGGCATCCGCAGGTCGAGGATCACGAGGTTGGGGCGGCGGCGCGCCACCAGCGCGATCCCGTCCGCGCCGTTGGTCGCGCTGAAGACGCGGTACTGCCCCTGCTCGTCGAGAATCTGCTTGAGCAGACGCACGCTCTCCGGCTGGTCGTCGATGATCAGCACGCGGTCGATGCGGCTTTCGCGTTCGGCGTCCTGCACGGCGACCACCAGCTCGTCGGGCACGAACGGGCGCTGAATGTAGCGGTACGCGCCCATTTCCAGCGCGCGGTCGCGCTCGTTGCTCAGCGTGATGATGATCACCGGGATGTCGAAGGTATCGTCGCGCCCCTTGAGCCTGCCGAGGATGTCCCAGCCCAGCCCGTTGGCGAAGTTCACGTCCATGATGATGATGGTCGGGTGCAGCCCGCTCGCCATCGCTTCGGCTTCCAGCGGGATCGACGCGGTGAAGATGTCGAAGCCCTCGCGCTGGAGCGCGCGGCGGTACTGGTCAACCATCTCCGGGTTGTCCTCGATCAGCAGAATCTGGCGCTTGATGTGCGAGATCGGCGGCAGTTCAGGCTCCGGGTGCTGACCGTTGCTCGTCGGCAGCGTGAGCGGTCCGGTCGCGCCCTTCTTGCCGTTGGGCATGACGAGGTGATCGGTGGTCTTTTTCTTGGGCTTCTCCTCCGCGTCGTCCGGCGGGTCGGTCGGCATCAGAATCGTGAAAGTCGAGCCGACGTTGACGTTCGACGAGACCAGCATCCTGCCGCTCTGCATCTCCACCAGCGACTTTGAGATCGGCAGCCCCAAGCCGGTGCCGCCCTGCGTGCGCGTCAGCGACGAATCGACCTGACGGAACGCCTCGAACAGCAGCGTCATGTCCTTCTCGGCGATGCCGATGCCCGTGTCGGTCACGTCGACGCGGATCATCATGCGCGCGCTGTCTTCGTCGCGCACCGGGTAGGCGCTGATGGTGATCGAGCCTTCGCGCGTGAACTTGGAAGCGTTCGAGACGAGGTTGATCAACACCTGGCGCGTGCGGAATTCGTCGCCGTAGGCTTTGGGCAAGCCGGGCGCGATGTCGGTGAAGATGTCAATCGGCTTGTCGCGCACCAGCCCGATGCCAATCGAGCGCACGCCGTCGATCACGTTCTTCATCTCGAAGTGGTCGAACTGCAAATCCATCTTCCCGGCGGCGATCTTCGCCTGGTCGAGAATGTCGTTGATCAGGTTGAGCAGGTGCTGACCGCTGTTGTAGATGGTCGAGAGGTCCTGCTCCTGCATCTCGGTCAGCGGTCCGTCGATGCCCTTCAGGATCACGCGGCTGAAGCCGATGATCGAGTTGAGCGGGGTGCGCAGCTCGTGGCTCATGTTGGCGAGGAAGTCGCTCTTGAGGCGGTCAAGCTCGCGCAACTGCTCGTTGGTCTGCTGCACCTGTTCGAGTAGCTGCTGGTTCTGGATGATGGCGGACAGCGTGCCGGAGAGCGTGAGCAGCAGAGTCAGCGTGTCCTGCCCGTAAGCGCCCACTTCGCTGTTTTCCAGCGCGACCAAGCCGACCAACTGCGCCCCGGCAGCCAGCGGCACGATGATCGCCGAGCGCGCGCCGTCGACCACCGGGAGATAGTCGCTGCGTCCGTGCAGGTTTTCGATGATCAGCGGGCGGCGCGTGCGCGCCAGGTCGGCGATCAGGTTGTCGGTGCTGTCGAGCCGCACGTCCGAAAGCTCGGACAGCGGTTGATCCGACCCGGCGAGCGCGACCGGCTCCAGCATGATGAACTGGTTCTCCTGCGCGTCGACGTACTGCTGCGGCAGGTAGATGCTGACGGAGAGGGCGTCGAGCGAATTGCGCAGTTCGTTGGCGACGTTCTGGATGGCGTCTTGCAGGGTTTCGGCGGAGGCGGCGGCGGTCGTCACGTCGAACAGGAAGCCCATTTCGCTGGCGCGATGGCGCGCCTGCTCGAACAACTGCGCGTTGTCGATGGCGACGGAAATCTGCGCGCCCAGCGTCGTCAACACCTGAATGTCGTCGCTGTCGAAGGCG
The DNA here is from genome assembly GCA_963760975.1 of uncultured Chloroflexia bacterium. GTDB lineage: Bacteria > Chloroflexota > Anaerolineae > Aggregatilineales > Phototrophicaceae > Flexifilum. The sequence continues at coordinate 139,736 of CAVXEZ010000007.1, forward strand.
TTGGGCAGGTTGGACTGCACGTCGAGCGCGCCGACGACCTGCTCTTTGAGGATGAGCGGGATCGCCATTTCCGAGCGCGTGTTGGGCAGGTACGGGTTCGGGCGGTGGACGACGCGCGTATCCGCCGTATCCGAGACAATCGCGGGCTGAGCCATCGCCGTGACCGTGCCGATCACGCTGGCGGAGCCTTTGAGCAGCTTGTGCCGGATTTCCAGAAGCTGACGCCCCGGCTCGCCCGTGCTGGCGCGCAGGATAGCGTAGCTGTCATGGTCGTCCATCAGGAAGATTTGCACGTGATCGTAACCGAACGATTGGCGGATCAGCTCGACGATGCGCGGCAGCAGGATGTTCAGGTCGAGGATCGAGCTGGCGATCTGGCTGACCTGCGCGGAAGTCGCCAACTGGCGGGCGCGGCGCTCGGTCTGCGTGAGCAGGCGGGCAGCTTCGAGGCGCAGCGAGATTTGCTCCGCCAGCGAGCGGTAGATGCGCTGGTCGCGCTCGATGTGCTCGTAAGGCATCCGTCCGCCGACGACCATCGCGCCGATGGAACGCCCGGCGATGCGCAGCGGCAGCACGCTCAGCGAGCGCAGTTCGAGGCTTTCGACGCCGATGCGCTCCATGACGCCCAGGTTTTCCGCCTCGTTGATGTCGTCAATCGTCAGCACGGTCGGCGACGCCAGCAAGCGCCACGCCGGATACTGCTCGGCGGTCAGGTTCATCCCGGCGAGGTCGATGCCGGTTTCGCCTTCGGCGTGCCAGGTCGCCACGACCTGCGCCGTCGCTCTGGGGTCGTCCCAGCTTTCGGTCGTGAGCAGCGCGATAAACACCTGCGAGATCGGGCGGTTGGTCAGGTGGCTGACGACCACGTTGATGACTTCCGCCGGGGTCGAAGCGTCGGTCAGCGCGCGGCTGGCTTGATAGAGGATGCTGGTCTCTTCCAGCGAGCTTTGAATCTGTTCGAGCAGCAGGTAGTTGTCGATCACGACCGAGGCGCTGTCGGCGATGGAACTCAGGTAGCGGGCATCGCCGCCGGAGAACGTATGCGCGTTGTGATAGGCGACGAAGAAGCATCCGAACGGCAGGTTTTGCGAGCGCAGGTGAATCAGCGCGACCGCGCGGACGCTGTCGAGCGCCAGCAGGTCACGCTCGAACGGCGACGGCTCCTCGACGGTACTCAGGTCGTCGACGAACAGGTTGGGCGCGTCCATCAAATCGTGACGGGCGCTCAACGCGTCGAAGTCGATCAGCTCGCCGTTCGGGCTGACGTTGAACATCTGCTTCAGTTGGTTGTCGACCTTGAAGTACGCGGCATAGATGTCCGGCGCGAGGCTGGCGAACGCGCCCTGAATGGCGCTGCTGATTTCTTCCTCGGTGCGGGCGCGGCTGAGGTTGGTCGTCGCGCCGTAGAGCGCCGCCGTGTCTTGCAGGGCTTGCTCGGTGCTTTGCAGCAGGTAGCGGTTGTCCAGCACGACGGCGGCGTTGTCGTTGAGCGTATTCAGGAACTGCTGGCGCTCCGCCGTGAACTGCTGCACGTGATCGAAGGTCATGAACAGCCAGCCGAGCGGCAGGTCGCGGCGCGAGCGGGCGCGCATCGGGATCGCCGCCAGCGCGACGATGTTCGCTTCGAGCAGCGTCTTGCGCACGTCGTCGTCCAGGTCGACCGAATAGCTCACGTCGTCGATGTAGAGCGGGCTGCGCGGGTCGAGCAGTTCGCGCGGGAGCGTCCATTCCATGAACGCCCCGCTCAGGGAGGTCGCCACGTGAATCGCGTTCATCTCGTCCGTCAGCAGCACGCAGGCGTCGCTGACTTCCTGATCCGCCATCTGGACGAGCACCTGCTCGAAGACTTCCTCGACTTCTTCGGCTTCCGCCAGCGCGCGGCTGGTCTCGTAGAGGGCGACGGTCTCGCGCAGGTTGGTCTCCAGCGTGCGTTCGAGGCTGCGCAGCGCGCTGATGTCCTGGAAGGCGGCGACAATCGCGCTGATACTGCCGTCGTCGTTCAAAATCGGCACGGCGTTCATCAGCAGGTCGACTTCCAAGCCGTTGTCGAGCAGGATGCCGATGTCGTCGCTGACGGCGAGGGTCTTGGTCTTGGAGACCGCGAAGATCGGCAGCAGGTCGGGCGGGTAGAACGAATTCGTGCCGCTGCGGTAGATGTGATAGGTCTCCACGTCGAAGGGTTGGTCGAGCGCGATGGGACGACCGAGCAGGCGCTCGATCTGGTTGTTGTACTGGATTGGCTTGTACGTCACCGGGTCGAGCACGAGCACGCCAGCGGGCAGCGATTCCAGGATCGAACTCAGGCGCTCGCGCTCGTTTTCCGCCGCGCGCAGCAGACGCTGGTTTTCGACGGCGATGGCGACCTGCGCCGCCAGCGTGCTGACAAGCTGCTCGTCGCTGGCGTCGAGGTCGGCGGCGCGCAGCGGTCTGCCGACCATCAGCACGCCGATGATTTCTTCGCCCAGCCGCACCGGCGCGATCACCGCCTTGCCGAAGACCTCCGGCTGCGTTTGCATCACGTCGTTCGGGCTGGGGAAGCGGCTGGGATCGTTGATCAGCAGCGTGCGCTGTGTCTTGAACGCCTGGACGAGCGGGCTGAATTCCGACGTCAGGTCGAGGAACCGCGACTCTTCCGGCAGGCTGCTCAGTTCCTCAGGGGTTTGCTCGGTGATCTTTTCCAGCCGCTCCCCGGAGTCGTCCACCAGCGCAAGTATCCAGCGGTCGTAACTGGCAGGCTCGGCGACGCGGGCGAAGACTTCGCGCAGGCTGCGCACGAATTCGCGGCTCATCTGGCTGGCAAGCTGACCCGCTTCGGCGAGCGCCAGCGCGCGCTGCGCCTGCATCTGCGCTTCCTCGAAGGAAAGCTGGCTCTCGACGGCGATAGCGACCTGGTCGGCGATGGCGCGCATGAAGTTGATGAAGCCTTCGTGGAAGACGTTCATCTGCGGACTCTCGCAGATGATGATGCCGTACCAGCGCTGGCGCGACTGGATCGTGACGATCACGGCGCTCGCGCTGGCGCTGCGCTGAAGGATCGCCCGCAGCGCTTCCGCATCGGCGGAGTCCTGCTCCTCGTCGCCGACGACCGCCGTGCCGCCGTCCACCAGCAGCGGCGGGAAGGCGATCACGTCGCGCGGGATGCGGCTGCCTTCGTGCAGGTCAGAAGCGGCGCTGCTGGTTCGCGTCCAGACGTGGACGTATTCCAGATAAGCCGCGTCGGGCGTCGGCGAGGGGCGCGCCAGCAGAATCGAGACGCGATGCACGTCGGTGGTGGCAGTCGCCAGGTGGACGGCAGCCGCCTCGTAGACCGCAGTCGAGTTGGCGGCAGCGGCAATCGAGCGGCTGGCGGCGTACAGCCGTCGCGTCTCGTCCAGCGCGAGTTCGGTCTGTTCGAGCAGGCGGCGGTTTTGCAGCACCGTGCTCATTTGCCCGGTCAGCGCGCGGAAGACTTCGTAGTCGTCGGGCGACAGGTCGCGCGGCTCGCTGCTGATGATGCTGAACAGCGCTATCGGCTGGTTGGCGCTGAAGAGCGGCAGCGCCACGTTCAGCCGGAAACCATGCTTGCGCATGTAGTGGACCACATGCAGGGCGCTGGGCACGTTCGGGTCGCTGTCGATGGTGACGCGCGGCTCATGGCGGCGCAGCGGCGAATCCATCTCGATGGCGAAGCCGCTCGGCTCGTCGACGGTCTGGACTTCTCCATTCTCCGAGCGAGCGACCACGCGGATGCGCATGGGCCAGCCCGTCGCGTCGAGTTCGCCCTCGAAAATCCCCAGCTCGAAATTCAGCATCGGGTCGCTGGTCGTGTTGACGGCGGCGCGCACGAGGTCGGACATGTTCTGCGCCATGTTGAGGACGCGGCTGGCGGCGTACAGGCGCTCGATTTCCGCCAGCGCGATCTCGTTCTGGCGCAGCAGCATACGGTTGTCGATGGCGACGCCCGCCTGGTCGATCAGCGCGCCATAGATGCGCCCTTCGCGCTCGCTGAACTCGCGCGGGAAGGGGAATTCGATCAGGATCACCCCGCGCCAGATGCCGCGCACGCTGAAGGGGATGAAGACCATCGACCCGGCGCTCATCTGGTCGGCGAAGGCGCGGAAACGGCTGTCGACGCGCGTATCGTGCTCGATGTCGGTGACCAGCGTCACCTGGCTGGAGTGCATTTGGGAGAGCAGCGGATGGTCGACGAAGCGAAGCTGTATCCCGGTGAGCGGCTGGTCCTGCTGCTGCTCGTTCAGCGACCAGTCCACCAGAATTTCCAGCCGATCCGGCGTCGAGACGTAATCCTCGAAGACGCCAATCTGCCCGCTGGAAGCGTCCGGCATGACCGAGACGATGATCGCCTGCAAGATGTCTTCCAGGCTGTCCGCTTCGTTGAGGTAGCGGCTCAGTTGATAGAGGATGAAGGTCTCGGAGAGGCTGCTCTGCGTTTCTTCGAACAGGCGGGCGTTCTCAATCGCAATCGCCACGCGGTCGGCGACGGCGCGCATGATGGCGTGGTCGCCCTCGGTGAAGAACGCACCCTGCGGCGGCGCGGCGTCGAGCGAGCCGACGACTTCGCCGCGAATCGAGATCGGCAGGCTGAGCGCGGGCTTCTCGGTCGGCTCGGCTTCTTCCAGTTGCAGCAGGTCGTAGCGGTAGACGGTTTCCAGACCGCTGCGCTGGCTGGTTTCCTCCCACGCCGCGTGCGTAAGCTGGCGGTTGAGCGAGTCGATCTGCGTGATGCGCTGCTCCGATTGGACGAGCATCTGCACGTTCTGGATGGCGACGGCGATCTGGTCGGCGAGAATCTGGAAGGTGCGCAGGTCGTCCATCTGGAAGCTGTTGACCTGCGTGCTCTGCACGTCAAGCGCGCCGATCACCCGCTCGCCGAACAGCAGCGGCAGCGCCACCTCGGCGCGCGTCTCCGGCAGCAGCGGGTTATACATGTGCGGCGCGTCCCCGCGATTGGTCGTGTCGTTGACGACGACGGCTGCCCCCGTCTCCGTGACGGTGCCGATGACCGACTCCGACCCGACCGGGATTTTGTGGCGCGCCTGCAAAAGCTGCTCGCCGATTTCGCCGTGACTGTAGACGAGCACGGCATTCTCGCCGATGTCGTCGATCAGGAAGACCTGCGCGTGGTAAAAGCCGTATTCCTGGCAGATCAGTTCAATCGCCCGGTTGAGCAGTTGGTCGATGTTGAAGAGGGTCGCCGTTTCGCGGCTGACGCGCCCGGCGATGTCCATGTTGCGAATGTAGCGCCCCTGCTGGGCTTGCAGTTCGGTCTTGAGCGTCTCGATGCGATCCGACATCGCCTGGAACGCCTGAAGCAACTGCCCGATCTCGTCGTCCTGAGCGATCTCCGGCGGCGCGATGGCGTGTTCTTCGTCGGTCGTCCAGCGCGTCACGAAGGACTGGACAGCGCCGATGGATCGCAGGCTGCGCCGCAGGATCAGCCCGATGAACAGGGTGATCAGCGCGCCAACCAGCAGGCTGACGAGCAGCGCGCTCAGCGAGAGCAGCGTGCCGCTGCTGGCGACCAGCGCGGCGTCGTCGATCAGCACGACCGTCCAGTAAGTATCCTCGGCGCTGCTGAATTGAACGCGCCCGGTCGAGAAGATGCTGTCGTCCATGCTTTGCGCGTCGAGCGGCTGTCCGTCCGGGCGCAGCGCGGTCGCCAGCCTGGGGAACAGCTTGGTGACTTCCGGTGACTGGTCGAGCGCGAGGGCGTGCATGTAATCCACGTCCGGCTCGGCGGTATCGTACAGAACCTGCCCGGCGTCGTTGGCGACGATGATCCGGCGGTTCGAGCGGCTGGTCACCTGCGCGTTGGTCGTCGAGCGCACGAAGTCCAAAAGCGAGTCCGCCCGCATGTCGAGCTGAATCACGCCCGCGATGTTGGTGTCGATGTTGCTGTCCGCCGAGACGGGCGTGCTCAGGCGGATGATCGGCATGACCTGATCGGGCGATGCGGCGTTGGGAACCGGCTCGAAGGTGATGTCGCTCACCACCACCTGACCGGGCAGGGTCACCAGCGCCTGCGCCAGCGCGGGATCGTCCGCGAGTTCGCCCAGCTTGACGCTGGCGTCGGCGCGCGGGATGGTGTTGTCGTAGTTGGTCACTTCCGACCAGACCGAGCCGTTGAAGGTCACGTAGCGGACGGCGACGTAGGTCGGGCGCTGTTCGAGCAGGTTGCTGAAGTCGCCCATCAGGCGGTTCTGCGTGTCGTCCAGGCTGGCGCTGGAAATGTTGATCAGCGTGTCGCGGGCGAAATCGCGGGCGTCGCGCTCGTTGGCGACGGCGCTCACGTCGTCGATGGAATGCGCGAACTCGCCGTCGATGTCTTCGACCAGCTTGGCGATCTCGTCGCGGTGGCTCTGCGTCAGCGAATTTTGCGCGGTCGCCCGGATGCCATAGAGCAGCAGCAGTCCGATGATCAGAAACGTCCCCATGATGATCGGGACGACCAGCCGCATGATGCGGTTGTACATGGAGTGTGCGCCTATTCTCGGTCTATTGCTCGACATGGCTATTCTTCATCGCTTGACATGCCATTACCGTTGGAACCTGAGCCGTTTGCAGCGGTGCTGTGAAGGTGGATGCTCACCTGCGGCGCGCGCAGCGCCTGCCCGACCTCGCGCACCGCCGTCTGCAAGATGTCGTTGATGTTGGTTTGCGCCGTCAGCTTGGCGGCGATGTTGTTGACGAGGCGCTCGCGCTCGGTGGCGCGCTGGCTTTCCTGGAACAGCCGGGCGTTGTCGAGGCTGAGCGCGAGGCGGTTCGCCAGTTCCTTCGCCAGTTCCAGCTTCTCTTCGGAGAGGCTCTGCGCCGGGATTTCCCATTCGATTGCGCCCAGTACCTGCCCGCGAAGCTGCACCGGCACCGCCAGCGGGATCGTCCGGCGCTCGGTCATCTGCCCGACCACCGGCTCGCCGCGCTCAATCGCCGCGCGGCGCAGGTCGGAAATGTCGATCTCGGTGGGATAGCCCGCATCCTTGACGATAGCGCCCATGCGCTGGTCGTGGATGAACTCCTGCCACGCCCGGCGCGTCCCCTCGCGGTTGCTGGCTTCGATTTCGGCGAAGCGCCGCAGCAATTCTTCGTAGAGGATGGCGTTCTGGATGGCGATGGCGATCTGATCCGCCATCGTTTGCAGCACGTTGATCAGGTCTTCGTCGAAAGCGTCGCGGATGCGGCTCTGCACGTCCAGCGCGCCGATGATCGACTCGCCCACGCGCAGCGGGATGGCGAGTTCGGCGCGCGTTTCCGGCAGAAACTCGTTGCGGCGGTGTATCTGGCTGATGGCGGCGTCGCGGGCGACGATCAGCCGCCCCTGCTGGGCGACCTGCCCGATCACGCTCAGGCTGCCGATTGCCAGCCGGTGCCCGTGACTGAGCAACTGCCCGCCGACTTCGCCCGTGCTCGCCCGCAGCACGGCATCCTGACGATCCTCGTCGATCAGGAAAATCTGGGCGTGGTAAATGTTGGTGAAGCGCTCGATGATCAGGTCGACGACGCGATCCATCAGCGTTTGCAGGTCGCGCTGGGTGGCGGCGAAGCGGCTGATGTCCTGGGTGGCGCTGATGTCGCGCGTGCGCGCGGCGACGCGGTTCTCCAGGTCTTCGATCAGCGCGCGCACCTGATCGCGCATGTTGACGAACGAAGCCGCCAGCAGCCCGATTTCATCGCCGCGCCGGGCTTCCGGGATTTCCAGGTCGAAATCGCCGTCGGAGAGCGCCAGCGTGGCGCGGCGCAGGTGAGTGAGCGGCGGCACGGTGAGCTGCGTGAACAGCAGCGCCAGCAGGATCAGCAGCGTGACCATGCCTGCGCCGATCACGAAGACGCGCGCCTGGAAGAAGGCGAGCGAGTTGGCGTTGACCGCCTCGGCGGGCGCCTGCGTCACCAGCACGAAAGGCGTCCCGCTGATCGGCGTGTAGTAGCCGATATAGCTCGCGCCGTCGGCGGCGCGGTAGGTGGCAACGTCGTTCTGCCCGGCGAGTCCCCGGCTGACGCCCAGCGAGCGCGAGGCGGTGAGGGCGCGGTCGTGACTGGCGGGCGGCGCGACCAGCGCGCCCTGCGCGGTGGTCAGGAAGGTGTAGGCGGCATAGGTCGCGGACGCCGCGTCAGCGCGGATATTGTTGTAGAAGATGCGCCCGTTGTTCAGCGTGACGGCGATGTAGCCGAGCGGCTCGCCGTCGCGCCACAAAATCGTGTTGATCAGCTCAACGGTCGGCGTGTCGGTTCCCGAAACGGCGAGCGCGCTCAACTGCCCCTGAAGCTGCGCGCTCTGGATCGCCCGGTACGCCGCCGTCTGGCTGGCGTCGCTTGCCTCGAATGAGGCGGACGAGACCGTGATGTTGACCAGAATTTGCCCGTCCCGGTCGATCAGGCGCACGCTGTCGAACGTCGAGGCGGCGGGGTTGAGCAGGCTGCGACGGAACAGGCTGGCGATGGCGTCGTCGGAGACGTGCGGGATGTAGGTTTCGCTGGAAGTGCGGACATCGCGGAGCAGGTAGCCGGTCACGACCAGCGTGTTATCGGCGTCGCCCGTGAAGGTATCGAGCGCGGTACGCGCCTGCGCCAGCGCGCTGTTGACCGACGTCGCGTGCTTCACGCCCAACTGCGTGACGAAGGATTCGGCGCTCTGCTCGCCGATGTCGTAGATGCCCGCGCGCACGAACAACAGCGCGGGCACGCCGAGCGCCAGCAGACCGATGGCGATGCCCACGATGAACTTGAGCCACAGCGACCACGACAGGGGGTGAAGCGAGCTTAAGCGCGTATTCATGACGATTTCCGCTCCCACGCGGCGTGATGGGCTGCATCGAAGCTCATGGCTTCGCTTATGGCTGTGCTCATGGCTGCGCCTCTCTGGATAGAATTCCCGGCTCCAGATACACACGGGTATGCACAGCGCCGAGCGCTTCGTTGAAGTTATCGACGGCAAGCTCCAGCACGGCTTCCATGTCGGTTTCGCTCAGCAGCAGCCCGCCGATCTCGCTGGCTTTGCGCTCGCGCTGCGCCTGCGCCTGCGTCTGTTCGAGCAGGCGGTTGCTTTCCAGCGCGACGCCGAGGCGGTTCGCCACCGTGCGCAGCATGTCGACCTGGCGCTCGTCGATGGCGCGCTCCGCCGGGATGGAGAAAGTCAGCGCGCCGAGGATTTGATCGCGCAGCGTGATCGGCACGTTGACGATCTGGTGATCGCCCTGCTGCTCGATGTAAATTTCGCCCCGCTTGACCGTCTGGCGAATCGGCTCCGGCAGGTCGCTGGAGGACACGACGTTGCCGCCCTCGTAGTCGAAGCCGAAGCCTTCCTGACTGCGCCCCTGCAAGTAGCGCGACCAGCCGAGCGCGGCGGCGCTTTCGCTGTAGCGCTGGAGTTCCGACATCTGGCTGAGGAAGCGGTTGATGACTTCCTCCTGATCGCGCACGCTGCGCTGAAGCTCCTCGATGCGCCGCGCCTGCGCCAGTTCGCGCCCCGCCTGCACGCCGAGCGTCCGCAGCCCCTCGATCACGTTCTCGGTGAACATCTCGCGGTGTTCGCTTTGCACGTCGAGCACGCCGAAGACCTGTTCGGCGTAGACCAGCGCCAGCGTCACGCTTTCGCGCGCCGGGGGCACCAGATGCTCGCTGCGGTTGAGGGCGTCCTGCGTGGTCGTGATGACCGGCACGCGGCTCAGAATGGCTTCGTTGATCACGGCTTCGTCGCCGCCGCGCAGGGCGATGCGCGTGCCCGTCTCCACCTGCGCCAGACCGAGGTGCAGGCGGCGGGTGAACTTGCCTTCGGAATCGTGCAGATAAATCTGCGCCAGGTCGAAACCGAGGTCGCGCTCGACGATCTCCAGCACGTGGGCGAAGATGCGCGTTTCGTCGGTGCTGTCTTCGAGCCGCCCGCTGAACTTGCCCGCCGCTTTTAACTGTTCGACGTCGGCGAACGACACCGCCACGATCTGGTCGATGCTGCCGCTGAAGACGAGCAGGAAGATCGCCGAAAGCCCGAAGACGATCCCATAGTTGATTAATTCCGGGAAGGCGTTGTCCGCCGGGATGTAGCGGATGGCGTCGCTCGTGCCGCCCTGGTTGATGGCGCGCAGGATCAGCGTGACGGCGAAGATCAGCAGGATCGGGATCAGGCTGCGGCGGTTGAGCAGGACGCCCGCCGCCACCAGCGGCAGCATCAGCACGACCGGCGCTGCCGGGTCGACGGCGATGGCGGTCGCCAGCACGAACGGCACCAGCATCAAGCCGATGAACAGCCAGATCGCCGCGTCGAGCCTGCCGCGCTGGATCAGCGCGTAAGTGACCAGCAGCACGACCGCGCCGACCACCAGTTCCAGCGGGACGACGGCTCCCGCCCCCATGTGCAGCAGCGAGAGGATGGCGCGCACGCCGATCAGCAGAACGATGACGGCAATCGCCGCCCAGATCATCAGCACGAGACCCTGCGCGCGCTGGCGCATGGTCGGGTTGACGTAGTTGTACTGAATCGTGAGCAGATGCCGCCGCAGCCAGTTAATCATGCGCTTGCTCCTCGGCGAAACGCCCCAGACGGATCGACCCGTGTTCCGCGCCGAGCGTCTCGCTCAGTTCCGTCAGCGTGATGCGCAGCAGCTCGTCCACCGTCGCCACCGACTGGAAGCGCGCGGCGATGTCGTTGATGCGCTGCTCCTGCGCGGCGGCTTGCAGGGTCGCCTCATATAGACGGGCGTTCTCCAGGCTGAGCGCGAGGCGGTTCGCCACCGCCTGCACCATTTCCACCGTCTCCTGATCGTTTTCCGTCCCGCGCTCGACTTCGATAGCGCCGATCACCTCGCCGCGCAGCAGCACCGGCACGGCGATGGTCTTGTGATCGCCGTCGCCTTCGACGACCTGCCCGGCTTCGCCCGCGCGGATCAGCGAGTCAGACCATTCGCTCGCCGGAGTCAGATGATCTTCCTCGACGGTGACGCCGGTCACGGCGCGAATCTGCGTCTGGTAATCGCGCCAGGCGCTGCGGGTAAGCTGCTGGTTCAGGCGCTGGATTTCGCGCAGGTTGTTCTCGGTATCGCGGTAGAGCCGCTCGTTTTCCTGCATGGTCTGGGCTTGCTGCTTGAACAGGCGCGCGTTGCGAATCGCCGTCGCCAGCAGGTCAGCCAGAATGCGCAGCGCCTGAAGGTCGCCGATGCTGAAGGCGTTGCTGAGGGTGCTCTGGATGTCGAGCACGCCGATAGTCTGGCTGCCGTCGCGGATCGGCAGCGCCAGTTCGGCGCGCGTATCCGGCAGCAGCTCGTTCGGATAGTAGACCGGGTCGTAGTCGGTGTTGTTGACCAGCACCGACGCGCCGCGCAGCACCACCTGTCCGACCACGCTCTGCGAGCCGACCGAAAGCTGATGCCCGCGTTCGAGGAGCTGCCTGCCGATTTCGCCCGTGCTGGCGACCAGATGCGCCTGATCGCGGGTCTCGTTGACCATGAATATCTGGACGTGATAATACTGGAAGCGCGTGCTGATCAGGCTCACGGCGCGGTCGAGCAGCTCGTTCAAATCGAGGATTTGCGAGACGACCTGCCCGACATCGGCGGTCGCTTGCAGCAGGTTGGCGGTGTTGCGCGAGCTGACGACCGCCCGCTGCCCGCCGTTGAGGAAGTAGCGCACCACGACGCTGACGAACGCCTCCATGACCAGCGGGAAGACGTAGGAGCGCAGGTTGTCGGGGATAACGCCTGGCGTCGCTATCACGAGCACGAGGGCGGCGAGGGCGAGCTTGCCGAGCAGCAGCACGTTGACCAGCAGGTAGATCGTCGTGTTGGCGAGGATGGCTGCGGTGATCAGCGCGAAAATCCCGCCCACCGGGAAAAGCTCAGGCGGGAGGATCAGCGCCGCCGCGCTCAGGGTCGCCAGCAGACCATACGCCGCGATCAGCCAGCGGCGCGTGTGGACGAGGCTCAGCCACAGGCTGTTGAGGGCGATGAAGACCAGCAGGAGCAGGATCGCGCCCGCGTCGAGCGAGCCTGCACGCGCGCTGCCAATCGAGACGGGGATCAGGGCGATCACGGCGAAGAGGATCGACGCCGTCGCCATGATCTGGATGTAGCGCAGGCGCAGACCGTTCAGGTCGTCGCGGACGGGCGTGTTCATCATGCAGCACCGCCTTTCGGGGGCAGCCCTAAACGGATGGCGACCCGGTTCGCGCCCAGCGACGTTTGCAAGCCGCGCGCCGCTTCCGCCAGCACCGAGTCGATGCTGTTGGTGCGCTGCAAGCGGCTGCCGATCTCGTTGAGCATCGTCTCGCGGTGGGCGACCCGGCGGCTTTCTTCGTACAGGCGTGTGCTTTCGACGGCGAGACCGAAGCGCTCGGCGACCGCCTCGACCAGATCGGCGTCTTCAGGGGCGAGCGTTTCGCCTTCAATCTCGAACTCCATCGCGCCGACGACGATGCCGCGCACGCGCAGCGGCATACTGACGATCACGCCGCCGGACGTGGGTTTCTGCACAAGCTGGTTCGTTTGGATCGCCTCGTCGAGCGTAGGCGTCCATTCGGGGACGGGCTGCGCCTGCTGGCTGGCGAAATCGACCTCCACGCCCAGCGGAATGCTTTTGCCGTCCAGATACTGCGTCCAGCCCTGCTGGGTGAGTTCGCGGTTGAGCCGCTCGACTTCGCGCACTGCGCCGCGCATCTGCTCGATCAGGTAGCGATTTTCCTGAAGGCGCTGCTCGGTTTGCTCGAACAGGCGCGCGTTGTCGATGGCGACGGCGATGTTATCCGCCAGCGACTGGAAAATCGGCACGTCGTCGGGCGCGAAAGCGCCGTGATAGCGGCTTTGCAGGTCGAGCGCGCCGATCACCTGCTCGCCGATTTTGAGCGGGAAGGCGGCTTCGACCGCCGTCTCCGGCAGCAGTTCGTTGTAGCGGTGGATGCTCTCCGGCGACCCGGCGCGGGCGACGACCGGCTCGCCTTCCGACGCGACTTTGCCGACCACGCTCTGGCTGCCGACGAGCAGGCTGTGCCCGCGCTCGATCAGCGTGCGCCCGGCTTCGCCCGTGCTCGCCGCCAGCACGGCGTGATGCGTGTTCTCGTCCACCAGGAAAATCTGGACGTGGTACATGTCGCTGTAGCTCGCCTGGATGTCCTCGACCGCGCTGTTGAGCAGGTCGGAGAGCGCCGCGCGCCGCGAGATGCGCTGCGCGATCTGCCGGGTGACGCTCGCCAGCTTGAAGCGCTCGTCCTCGGCGCGGGCGGTGCTGTCGATCTGGTCGAGGCGGGTGCTGCGCAGGAACAGGTAAAACAGAATGCTGACCAGCAGCATCTGGAATGCCAGCCCTGCCGTATTGCTGATGTAGGTGGCGTCGTTCATCTCGCCGCCGGGGTAAATCAGCGCGCCCAGAATCAGCGTGATCAAACCGAGCGCCAAGCCGATGACCAGACCGCGCACGCGCAGGAACAGCCCCGAAAAGAAGACGAGCAGGATCAGCGATGCCCCGGCGTCGCTGTAGATGAAATGGCTCCGCAGCGCGATCAGGACGCTGCTCAGATACCACATCCCGACCGGTCCGGCGCTGGCGAGGTCGGCGCGCCCGACGCGCGTCAGCACCAGCGTGGCGATGCCCACGCCGACGATGCCCGTGATCGGTATCCACGCGCTGGGATCCGTCCGCAACTGCGTGAACAGCGGCTGCCCGGACTCACCGACGCCGATGAAGACGGCGAAGATGTAGAACAGCACCATCATGATCACCGTGAAGCTGACGATCAGCCGGGCTTGTTCTTTCTCGGCGCGACCGGGATAGCGGTCGATGCGGAACAGCGTATCGATTAATCCGATCATCGTCCGTTCCTCACTTTTCGTCGCCTCGCATTGACAGCCGGATGCGCCCGCGTCGCGCGCCGAGCGCCTGCCCCAGCTCGTTGATGGCAATTTGCAGCATGTCCTCGACGGCGCTGTGCTGCTGGAAATGCGTGGCGATGTTGTTGATGAGCGCTTCGTTCTGCGCGACGCGCTGGCTCTGGCGATAGGCTTCGGCGTTTTCGAGCGCGACGGCAAGCTGGTAGATCATCTGCTGGTAAATCGCCTGATCGGTCTCGCTGTAGCTGTAGGGCATAAAGCTGCCCGCGCTGACGACGCCCAGCAGACGACCGCGCGAGCGAATCGGCGCGACCATCACCGAGCGCAGGGTTTTGTCCTGCACGCCGTCGCTGTCCGTCGCCGAGGGCTGTGTATCGACGATGGCGAGCATCTCGCCCGTCTCCCACGCCTGCCCGACGAGCGTTTCCGTCGTCGAGAGCGGCGCGCCGCCGTCCGGGTCGGTGCTGATCGCCCCGTCCTCGTACAGCCCGACGACGTGAAGCTGTTTCCGGCTCGGATCGTGGAACGCGACGGTCATCCGGTCTATCGGCAGCATCTGCGCGCTCTCGCTCAGCATGATGTTGAGGATCGTCTCCAGCTTGAGCGCCGCCTGCATCGACTGACCGAAGGTGGCGACGCGCTGAAGCTGCTCGGCGCGGCGCTGCGCGTCGGTGAGCAGACGCTTGTTTTGCAGACCGAGCGCGATCTGCGCCACCATCGTTTCGCCCGTCTCGATCATGGTGGGCGTGATCTGGCGGGCGTGGCTGTAGAGGTCGAAGCCGACCGTCCCGACGATCTGGTCGCCGTTTTGCAGCGCCATGATCATCATCGACATCACGCCGATCCGGTTGAGGACTTCGCGCGTCTCCGGTTCCAGCAGCGGGGCGGTGTTCACGTCCTGGATCACGACCGGGCGATCCGGCGCGGCGCGCAGCGAGTCGATCATGGCGCTGTTGCGCGTCTCGATCTTCGAGCCTGCCGCGCCGTGATCCGGGTACTCGCTGACCACCGTGCCCAGGTACTTCTGCGACTCGAACAGCACGATGCCGACGTGGTCGACGCCCAGCGCCGTGACCAGACTTTCGGCGGCGTAGTCGAGCAGCTCCTTCTCGTTCTGGAAGCTGCCGATGCCGCTCGACAGTTGGTTGAGCGCCTGCAAGACGTGTACCTGCTGCTCCAGTTGCAGCGCGTTGGTCTGGGCGTCGCCCAGCAGACGCTGGTTTTGCAGCACGATGCCGATCTGGTCGGCGACGGCGTTGAACAGGCGGCGGGTGCGGCTGTCGAAGACCTGCGTGTAGTCGTAGGCGACGACGATGAACTCCTCAATCGTGCCGTGCTCGCGCACGAAGACGACGATGTAGCTGCGCGCGTCCTTGAGATCGAGCGCTTTGTGCAGCGCCGCCCCGGAGGTTTCGCTGTCCTCGATGAAGACGACGCTGGCGTTTTCGTCCGCGCCGAACAGGTCGGCGACGCCGTTCAAGCCTTCCAGCCGTATCTCGACCGGCTGCTCGGCGTTCGGCGTGGCGATGTGCCGGACGATCAGCGCGTCGGCGTCGCCGGATGGCTCGATGACGACGCGCAGGATCGCGGAAGCATTCTGCGCCATGTGATCGCGCAGCGCGCGCAGCACGTCGAGCGGGTCGAGCGTGCTGAGCATGGCGCGGTTGATGTCGTAGAGAGTCTGCACCTCGTCGAGCGTGGTGGCGGTGCTGCGCAGCAGCAACTCGTTCTCGAAGACGACGGCGATCTGGTCGCCCAGGTTGCGCATGGCGCGCAGGCGGTGCGCCGAGAGTTCGACCGGCTCTGGATTGGTGAAGCCGATCAATCCGGTCAGGCGCTGCGCCACCACCAGCGGGATCACCAGCATGGCGCTGGTCTCGCGCGACTGGAGGCTCGCCCGCTCCTGATCGTTCAGAAATGGGTCGGCGGCGACATCGGGGATGTAGAGCGATTCGACCGCGCTCAGGGTTTCGTAAGCGGGATACTCGTCCAGCCGCCGCCCTATCTGCGCCGTGTGGACGCCCTGCGCATCGCGGACGGCGATCACGTTCAGGATTTGGGTGTCTCGATCAAGCAGCGCCAGATGCGCGTCGGCGAACACCTTGCCGCCGAAGTTGATCAGCGCGTTGAGAATCTCGACCGGGTCGCTGGAACCGTAGATGGTGCTGGAGGCTTGATACTGGGCTTCGGCAAGGGTTAATCGTTCCCGCTGATCATCTATTTCCATTCCCATACTTCTTCACCCTTAAGCAAGCGACGGATTTGGGAGGGAAATCGATCCGGGTCGAGAGGTTTGCCGAGAAAACCGTTGAAGCCCGCTTTCTTGGCGCGCCGCAACTGATCTTCGCTCGCTTCGGCGGTCACCGCGCAGACAATCGTGTCGCGCAGGCGCGGGTTCGCGCGCAGCTTTTGCAGCGCCTGGTAGCCATCTTCGTAGGGAAGGCGGATGTCCATCAGGATCAGATCGACACGCGGCAGGGTGTCGGCGAACTGGACGACCTGCCAGCCAGACGTTTTCCATTCGCAGCGCTGCACGCCCATGAACGCCAACATCCGCGCGATCAGGACAAAGTTGGGAACGTTGTCCTCGACGACCAGCACATGCGCTTCGCTGGCTTCAATCGGCGTCCGCTGATTGTTGTTGGTTTGAACGTCGCTCATTACGACTCCTGAGGAAAGTAAGTACTTCATCTGGAAATTTGTCGACATCAATCGGTTTTTTGATGTAGCCGTCGCAGCCCGCGTCGAGGCTGCGTTCCTTGTCGCTGTCCATGGCGTTGGCGGTCAGCGCGACCACCGGGATGTCGCTCAATTCGGGGATGGTTCGGATCAGCCGGGTTGCCGCCAGCCCATCCATCTCCGGCATACTCAAATCCATCAGGATCAGGTCGGGCGGCTGCGCCATTGCGATCTTGATCCCTTGATGCGCACTCTCGGCTTCCTGCACCTCGAACTGATAATCGGACGCCATTAAGACGCGGCGCACGAGCATCCGGTTGTCTCCATTATCCTCAATGTAAAGTACACGTGGCATTGTTACTTTACCTTCGCCCCGCACCTTACGGTAAACAAACTCAAGCCTATCTTTAGTGTATAACAGGAGGGCGGAATCTGTCTCTTAATGCTTATGGCGTTCATGCGCTTGGCGATGCAGTTGCGACCAGAAGATGACGGAAAGCCCGACCACCGTCGAAATACTTGATCGGATTATATCGCCGTCGCTTTACGGACTTGATAAAGGTTTGCCGGGATCGCCAAATCGTCGAGGAAGAATGGATTATAATACGGGAGCTTGTTCTCAAATGGAGTCAGGATAACTCTTATGGCGAAACAGTATGCCAGCCCTCCCGCGATGCAGATCGACCCGAATAAATCGTACACGGCGCAGTTCGACACCGCTAAAGGCACGATTGACGTGACGCTGTTCGCAAAAGAAGCGCCGGTCACGGTCAACAACTTCGTCTTTCTCGCCCGCGACGGCTTTTACGACGGCGTGGTATTTCACCGCGTCATCGGGGATTTCATGATTCAGGGCGGCGACCCGACCGGGACGGGGCGCGGCGGTCCCGGCTACAAGTGGAACGACGAAGCGGGCGCGCTCAAGCTGCGCCACGACAGCCCCGGCATCCTGAGCATGGCGAACGCGGGTTCCAACACCAACGGCTCGCAGTTCTTCATCACCCACACGCCGACGCCGCACCTCAACGGCAAGCACGCCGTCTTCGGCAAGGTGGCGGACAAAGCCAGCATGGATGTCGTCAACGCCATCCGTCAGGGCGACAAAATCAATTCGGTCACGATCACCGAGAAGTAAGCCGGTAAACGGGATACAGGCGAGGCGAAGCGAAGCAAAACAAACGCGTGCTTCGCCTCGCTTATTCTTTCTCCGAATGCCGCTGCGTCGCTGCGCCGGGCTGCCGCAGCGAAGAACGAACTTTTCCCCACGTTTTCGTCGCCATCGGTGCGAGCGCGCTGACCCGGACGGATTGCCCCTGGTATAAGAACGGGTCATTGCCCCATTCAAACGGGGCGGGTTCGTTGGGGAAGGGGTCTTCCAGATTGATCTTGTGCCAGAGATAGGCGAGGAAGACCCGCAGCGACGCGATCACGGGCGCGACCAGAAACGCGCCGAGCACGCCGCCCGCCGCCGCGCCGACGAACACGCCGACGATGATCACCGCCAGCGGCAGATTGAGCGCGTCGCCCAGCACCTTCGGCGCGAGCACGTTCCAGATGATCTGCGTGATCAGCAGATTGATGCCGACCACCAGCAGCGCCATCACCGGGTGCGGCACCTGCGGAAACGCCTGCGACCCCTGAATCAGTGGGATCAAGCCGAGCGGGATTAATGCGATGATGCCGCCAATCGTCGGGATCAGCGAGATCGTCCCGGTGATCACGGCGAGGATGAAGGCGTTCGAGATGCCCATCCACGAAAGCTGGATGAAAGTCAGCACGCCGATGGCGAAGCCGATCAGCACCTGCCCTCGGAAGAAGGCATTCCAGACATGCACTATCTTACGGACGATCAGGGCGAATTCGCGCTGGTAGGGGGACGGCACCTGCTGCGCGAACATGTTCTGGGTGTGCGGCACGTCGAGCAGCACCAGGAAGGAGACGAACAGCGCCAGCAAAAAGCTGCCGACGAAGCCGGTGACGGTTCCAATCGCCGACGTGACCGTCTGCGAAACCGGACCGAACAGCGGCAGGATTTGGTTGAACAGGTCGCCCCAGGCGATAGGCTGCGGCTGGACGGTCGCCTGCAACTGCGACGGCATGAGGAAGCCCGTCGTTTGGGAGACGGAGCCGTTCAGCAGGAAGCTCTTCGCCGTTCGCACCAGATCGGACATGTTGATCTGCACGCCCAGCACGTCGAGGACGGCATCCTGCGGTCGCAGGGTTTGCAGGGTGAGAATCAGCTCGTTGTAGCCTTGCTGGAAGCTGTTGATCAGGTTGTTGACGCCGCTGACCAGCGACGGCGTGAGGATCAGCATCCCCAGCACGAAGACGACGATCAGGCAGGCGTACAGCAGGATGACCGCAATCGCGTAGGGGACGGGCGTGCGCCGCGCCAGTGAGCGGCTGGGGATGAACATCACGAACGCGATCAAAAAGGCGATGGTCAGCATCGGCAGCACCGGCGCGATCAGCGTCAGCAGGTAAATGCAGCCGACCAGCAGAATAATGGTTAGCAGTTGGCGCACCCACAGGCTGAGCTGTGGCTGGTATTCCGGTGGCTGCGCGCTCATCTCTCCCTCTTTACTGTACGGACGATACGTCTTATTTACGGGTTTGAACCCGATCCGGTTACGACCGTTACGTCTAGTTCAATTCTTTAGCAGATGTATAAGAAGTTTGCTAGAATCTCTTGACGAAACAGGCGGTCTTTGCTATATTTTGCGACGGTATTTAGCACTCCGAGAGCAGGAGTGCTAAAATGATGAATTGTGGACAATCGCTCATATCTGCGAAAACCAAGTCTGAAACGACACTTAGGAGGCAGGAAGGATGTCAATCAACATTCGCCCGTTGGGAGATCGTATCATCGTCGAACCCGTCGAGCAAGAGGAAACTATCGCCGGGGGTATGCTGGTGCTGCCCGAAACCGCTAAAGAGAAGCCGCAGCAGGGGAAAGTCCTGGCAGTCGGCGCCGGGCGTCGTGACGACGACGGCAAACGCATCGATATGGACGTAGAAGTGGGCAACACCGTGCTGTTCGCCAAGTACGCGGGCACGGAAATCAAGCTCAGCGGCAAGAAACTGCTGATCATGAAGGAAAGCGACGTTCTGGGGATCGTCGAATAGTCTTCGATAGTAAAAGTCACTAGAAAACAACAGGAACAGGAGAGGAAAAATATGCCTGCAAAGCAGTTATCGTTCCGTGATGAAGCGCGTCGTGGCTTACAGCGCGGCGTGGATAAGCTCGCCGACGCCGTTTCGACGACGCTCGGTCCCAAGGGGCGCAACGTCGCGCTCGACAAGAAGTTCGGCGCGCCGACCGTCACCCACGACGGTGTGACCGTCGCCAAGGAAATCGAGCTGGACGACCCCTATGAAAACATGGGCGCGCAGCTCCTCAAGGAAGCCGCCACCAAGACCAACGACATCGCCGGAGACGGCACGACTACCGCGACCGTCCTCGCTCAGGCGATTGTCAACGAAGGGTTGAAGAACGTCGCCGCAGGCGCCAACCCGATGCTGCTCAAGCGCGGCATCATGGCTGCCACCGAGGCGATTGCCCGGAACATCAAGGAACAGGCGACTCCCATCAGCACCAAAGAGGAAATCGCCAGTGTCGCCAGCACCTCGGCGCAGGACAGCGACATCGGCAATTTGATTGCCGAAGTGATGGACAAGGTCGGCAAGGACGGCGTCGTCACGGTCGAGGAAAGCAAGGGTCTGGAGTTCGAGACCGAGTACGTCGAAGGAATGCAGTTCGACCGCGGCTACATCAGCGCTTACTTCCTGACCAACCCGGATGCGATGGAAGCCTCGATTGAGGAACCGTACATCCTGATCTACGACAAGAAGATCAGCGCGGCGCAGGACATCGTGCCGCTGCTGGAAAAACTGGTGCAGATCGGCAAGCGCGAGATCGTGATCGTCTCCGAGGACGTGGACGGCGAAGCGCTGGCGACGTTGGTGCTGAACAAGCTGCGCGGGATGCTGAACGTGCTGGCGGTCAAAGCCCCCGGCTTCGGCGACCGGCGCAAGGCGATGCTGCAAGACATCGCCGTCCTGACGGGCGGCACGGTCATCAGCGAAGAGACCGGACGCAAGCTGGAAACCGTCACCCTCAACGATCTCGGTCGCGCGGCGAAGGTCACGTCGACCAAGGAAGACACGGTGATCGTGGATGGCGCGGGCGACGAGAAGGCGATCAAGGGGCGCATCGAGGAAATCCGCAAGGAAATCGAGCTGAGCACCAGCGACTACGACCGCGAGAAGCTCCAGGAACGCCTGGCGAAGCTGAGCGGCGGCGTCGCGGTCATCCGCGTCGGCGCGGCGACCGAGACCGAGCTGAAGGAAAAGAAGCACCGCGTCGAGGACGCGCTCAGCGCGACCCGCGCCGCAGTTGAAGAAGGCATCGTCCCCGGCGGCGGCGTGGCGCTGATCAACGCCATTCCCGCGCTGGACAACGTCAAGATGGCTTACGACGACGAGCAGACCGGCGTGCAGATTGTTCGCCGCGCGCTGGAAGTGCCGATGAAGAAGATCGCTGCCAACGCTGGACAGGATGGCGCGGTCATCCTTCAGGAAGTTCGCCGTCAGCAGAAGGAAAAGAACAACTACAAGATCGGCTACAACGTGCTGACCAACGAGTACGTCGACACGATTGCGGCTGGCTTCCCCGACCCGGCGAAGGTCACGCGCGGCGCGGTCGAGAACGCGGCGTCGATTGCCTCGATGATCCTCACGACCGAAGTGCTGATCACCGACGTGCCTGAGAAGGACAAGGCGGCTCCGGCAGCGCCGGGTATGCCTGAGTATTAATCCGATTTGCCCAACCGGGCATTTCGTAGGGGCGGGTCTTGGCTTGCAAAGCAAGCACCCGCCCTTTTTTGATCCCTGCGTTATAATCTTCCCCGCAGTCGTTATGTCAATCGAAAGGAGAACGCATGTCCACGCGCGCGACGGGTACGTTCGAGTACAAGTCCTGGGACGAGAAAACGTGGGATGGCGCGCCCGCGAGAGACGTGAAAGGCGCGAAACTGACGCACACGAAAGTCCAAAACGCTTATCACGGCGATATTGAGGGCGAAAGCTCCGCCCAGAGCGTGATGGTCTACGACGAGGACGATCACGCCGTCTATTCCGGTCTGGAGCGCATCACGGGCAGTCTGGACGGCAAATTCGGCAGCTTCGTCGTTCAGATGACGGGGAAATTCGACGGCAGCGTGGCGACAGGCGACTGGACGATTGTGCCCGGCTCCGCTACCGGGGAATTGAAGGGCTTGCGCGGGAAAGGCAGCTTTGCCGCTCAACTGCATACCAACAATACCCCCTGGACGCTCGACTACGACTTTGAATAATCCCTGCGAGGAGCAGCCCATGAACAGCCACGACAAGCCAGCGGTTGGCATTCTCCACCCGGGGGCGATGGGGATTTCCGTCGCCGCGACGATTCAGAACGGTGGTTACGCTGTCTGGTGGGCGTCCGAAGGGCGCAGCGACGAGAGCCGCGCCCGCGCAGAACAGCACCATCTGAACGACGCAGGCGATCTGGCGAGCCTGTGCGCCCGCTGCGAGGGGATCGTCAGCGTGTGTCCGCCGCACGCCGCCGAAGCGACCGCCGACGCGGTGCTGGCAGCGGGCTTTCGCGGCACGTACATCGACGCCAACGCGATTGCCCCGCAGCGCGCGCGGCGCATCGGCGCGAAGATGGACGCGGCGGGCGTGACCTTCGTCGACGGCGGCATCATCGGCGGACCGGCGTGGAAGCCGGGGGCGACCTGGCTTTACCTCTCCGGCGCAGGCGGCGGAAGCGGCGGCGCGCTATTTCGCGGCGGGACCGCTGGAGACGGACGTGATCGGCGCGGACGTGGGCAAAGCGTCGGCGCTCAAGATGTGCTTCGCCGCCTACACCAAAGGCGCGACCGCTCTGCTGAGCGCCAGCCTCGCCGCCGCCGAAGGATTGGGCGTGCGCGCCGACCTGGAGCGGCAGTGGTCGCGCCACGACGCCGACTCGGTCGAGCGCAACGAGCAGCAGGTGCGGCGTGTGACGGCGAAAGCCTGGCGCTTCGCCGGGGAGATGGACGAGATCGCCGAGACGTTCGCCGGCGCTGGGCTGCCGGACGGCTTTCACCGCGCGGCGCACGAAATCTATGAGCGCATGGCGGGGTTCAAGGACGCGCCTGACGTGCCGGAACTGGCGGACGTGCTGGCGGCGCTGCTTGATCGCGCTGCGCGTTCGGAGATAACATAGATTTAATCTCGACTACTATGCGGATCATCCGCTATGCCCGAAGAACAGAAAACTGTTTTTATCAGCTACCGTCGCAGCGTTGCTTCATTTATCGCCCGTTCGGTTTTTATGGATTTGCGCGAACACGGCTATGACGTGTTCATGGACGTGGAGAGTATCGACTCGGGACAGTTCGACACGATTATCCTGCGCCAGATCGAAGCGCGGGCGCATTTCCTGGTCATTTTGACGCCGGGAACCGTCGAACACTGCGCCAAGCCGGGCGACTGGCTCCGACGCGAGATCGAATATGCAATCGAAAAACGGCGCAATATCGTGCCGCTGCTGGTCAACAGCTTCAGCTTTACGGGGACGGAGCCGTACTTGATCGGCAAGCTCGCCGAACTGCCCCGGTTCAACGGCTTGACCGTGCCGCACGATTATTTCGACGCGGCAATGGAGCGCCTGCGCACGCGCTTCCTGAAGCAGCCCATGTATGGTGTAATCAAGCCCACACCCGATCACGATCAAGTTGCCGTACAGCGCAAGATTGATGAAGTCGCTGCCCAGCCTATGCCAACGCGGAAACAATTAAGCGCGGAAGATTATTTCAATAAGGCGATGACACTGGACGACAACAGCGATCACGAAATCGCCTATTACAACGCAGCGATCCGCCTCAATCCACGCTACGCGATTGCCTACAACAACCGAGGAGTTGCGCGCAAAGCGCAAGGAGACCTCAAGGGCGCAATATCCGATTACCAGAAATACCTCGATCTGGGTGGTGGACAGCGACACGGTGATCAGGCGAAGATCGAGCAGATGATTCGAGAATTGCAGGAACAGTTGAAATCACAGTCCTAGCCGCATCTGAAACTGCGTCAGTTCGGTGCGCGCGAAGCCCAGATGCGCCAAAAGGTCGCCGCCGATGTCTTCGGGGAAGACCGCCGGGAGTGTCCACGTTTTGCCGGGGTGCTGCGCGAAGATCGCGCGCATCAGCCGCGCCGCCTGCCCCTGACGGCGGTACGTCCGGCTCGACGATCAGCGCGCGCAGCCCGACCGCTGGCGCATTCGGGTCGGAGATGACCGCGTAGGCGTGGTCGAGGCGGTAGGCGGCGTTCGGCGGCGTGTAGCGCGCGACCGTCGTCCCGGCGATGGGCGCGGGCAGGTCCGCCGCGCCGTGCTGGACGACGACTTTCGCCGCTTCGTAGATGTCAATCGGCTGCAAATCCGTCGCGGCTTCGCCCCCCGGCGACTGCGCCTCGTAGCCGACCAACCGCCGCAGCTTCTTGAAGCCGACGCTTTCGTACAGCCGCACGGCGCGCGGGTTCTGCTCGATCACTTCCAGATCGTATATCCGGTCGCCGCGCTCGCGCGCCTGCTCGATCAGCGTGGTCATAGCCGCTTTGCCGACGCCCGCGCCGGAGGCTTCCGGGATGACGCCGAACGCCGCCAGTCGGCTGATCCAGCCCTGCCGCGCGACCATGCCGAAGCCGATGGGCTGGTCGTCGCGCAGCATGACCTGGCTCAAGCCGAGGTCGACGTTATCGTGCGCGAGGAAACGCGCCATTGTCTCGGTGGTGAAGTGGACATCCCCGCCGACGTAGCCCGCGAAGGCGGCGTTGAACAGCAGCGCCAGCGCCTCGATGCTCAGGCTGTAGGCGGGCATCAGGATCATGAATGTTCCGCGACCGGCTGCCCCGTCAGCTTCGCCAGTTCCCCTTCCAAACGCGGGTCGGTGACAATCGTCAGGCGATCCCACAGGCGCAGATCAGTACCGCCGTGCGGGACGATCAGCCGCTCGCCGCGCCGGATCGCCGCGACGGAGCTTTCAGGGGGCCAGACCACATCCTTGAGCTTCTTGCCGATGATCGGCGCGCCCGGACGCAGCAGGTAATCGACCACGTGCGCGCCCGTCAGGGTATGCAGGCGCACCTGCTCCTCGATGTGCTGGTTCTCGATCTTGCGCGTGATCGCTTCGTTGTAAGCGTGCATGATGCTGTTGCGGGTCAGGATGCCCACCGGCTCGTGCGTGGATGGGTCGATCACGGGCAGGCGTCCGATGTCGCGCTGCCCCAGCTTGCGGATCGCCGTCCACAGCGGCTCGTCGGGTTCGGTCGTGACCGCATTCTGGATGTAGATGTCCTCGACCTTGCCCCCGGTCGTGCCCGCCTCGTAAGCCCTTTGCAGATCGGAGAGCGTGACAATCCCGACCACTTTGTTGTCGTCGTCGATGACTGCCATTCCGTGTACCTTGGCTTTGCGCAGCGCATCACGCAGTTCGAGCAGTGACTGTTCCTTGTGAATGACCGGCGCGGGTGTGATCATGGCGTCGCGCACCGACAAGCCCTGCATCAGGTCGATGTCGTGCCCCTGCTGCAAATGGATGCCCTTGCGCGCCAGCCCGTAGGCGTAAACGCCGTCCGGCTCGAACAGTTCCGCCACGAACACGCACACCACCGACGCCAGCATGATCGGCAGGATCAGGCGGTAGTCGTTGGTCACTTCAAACACCAGCATGATCGCCGTGATCGGCGCGCGGACGGTTCCCGCCATCACTGCTGCCATCCCGGCGATAGCGTAGGTGCGCGGGTCGCTGACTCCGCTGATGGGGAGGATGGCATCGACCACTTTACCGAACGCGCCGCCCAGCATCGTGCCGACGAACAGCGCAGGCGCGAAAATCCCGCCGACGAACCCGCCCGCCAGGCTCAGGCTGGTGAAGAATATTTTGGCGATACCCAGAATCAGCAGCAGCGCGAACGTATATTGCACGTCGTTGGTGCTCAAAACCTGGATCATCGAGGGACGCCCCGTGCCCATGATCTGGGGCAGGAAAATCCCGCCGACCGCGACCATCGCCCCGGCGAGCGCTGTCATCAAGGGGCGCGGGATGCGCGAGGCATAGTGATGCCACAGGTCGTGCTGCCAGTAAATCGAGCGGATGAAGATCACACAGACGGGCGCGAGCAGCAAGCCGAGCAGGACGTAGATCGGCATCTCCCAGAACGAGCCGAGCGTGTAATTGAGCGTGCCGAATTCGGGACCGCCGACCTCGACCGCCTGCGTCACTACCGACGACACCACGCACGCCAGCACGACGACGCCGAAAGAACCGGTGGCGAATTCGCCGTTGAGCAGCACTTCCATCGCAAAGAAGACGCCCGCAATCGGCGCGCGGAAGACGGCGGCGATGGCTGCGCCGCCGCCAGCGGCGACCAGCACGCGCAGGTGTTCGTCGGAGAGATGCAGCTTCTGCCCGAAGTACGAGCCGACGTTCGCGCCGATCTGCACGCTGGGGTCTTCAGGACCGACCGACGCGCCCGCGCCGAGCGACAGCGCCGAGACGAAGGCTTTGATCGGCATCCGCGCGTAGCGCAGGCGACCACCCGCCAGCGCGACCAACTCCATGATCCCGGCGACGCCGTGATGGCGCTCCTCGCCGATATAGCGGTTCATAATCCAGCCGACGATCAAACCCGCCAGTGCCAGCGTCAGGATGATCGCCGCTGCGCCGAGCACTGGCGCGAGGGTTATATCCGCCAGTTGATCCATGAAAATAAGCTGGAAGAAATCGATACCCTTGCGGTAGAGCCAGACGCCGATGCCGCTCGCCACGCCGACGGCGACCGCCAGCGCCAGCAGAGCCGTATTCTCTGAGTGATGAGCGCGCATAAATAAACGCACCCAGATTGCGTCACGCTTCAGAAGGCTCCCTAAGTTCATTATCTGCCTGTATGTGATGACCGTACCAACGCATTATAGCGCGACTGATGGCGATGAGTAGGGGGTATTCGTAATTTTTCCAATGATCCATTTGGAGATGAAAATAAAAGCGCGCCCCGGAAAGGACAGCCACACTTTCCGGGGCGTATGCGTTAATGGATTGCTCAAAAGCTCGGCGGGGCGTCTGACTGCTCGCCGAGCGCCGATGACGTGATTACATAGGCTGCCGGGCGTTGGCGAACGACGAGAACGCCGTCACCCAGACCGGACGCTTCGGGTACAGACGCTCCAACTTGGCGGACAGCGCGGCTGCCTTTTCCGGCGCGTATGCGCCGCTCGCGCGCCACAGCACCTGACCGACTCGGTCGAGCAGCAGCGTGTAAATCTGCGACACGGTGGGGATGTCGAGCGCGCGGTTGAAATCATTCAGGTCGACGTAGAGTTGCAGCGTGTTTTCGCGCGCGTGGTGCGCGTTCAGGCGAAGCTGCATCCCGATGTCGGAATATTCATTCTGGAAGCCGGGGAGGTACTGGGTCGTCGGTAGGATGTAATAATTCAACCCCCGGAACTGCGCCGCAAGCTTGTTGAGAGGAGCCTGCCACGTTTCGATTTCGACCTGATGCCGCTGCTGAAACGCGATCACGACCGCGTTGTATTCGCCGCTCAGGTCGGTGGGCACGGTATAGCCTCTACCATCAAGATTTACAGCCGAAAGGGTTGGAAAATTCATTATTTTTGCTCCTGGGCTACCAATCCATAAACCCGTAAGGAATCGTTGAGAACGATCAATATCATCATAAGGGTATCCACTAAAATCTTCCGTTAAGATTGCTTAGCGCGAGATGAGAAAAAGGAAGGAAGACGTGTGATTTTGGTCGATATGCACAACGTCTCAACGATTCAAAAACCCGCGCGCCGCGCCTTCGCCGCAGCTTGGACGGATTTGGTCTCAATGACGCGGGCGAAACTGCGAGTAGAATGAAGCCATTCGTCTTCGTGCGCATTTTCACGAATTGCTCCAACGGAGTGGATTTGTGTCTTCAAATCGACCGTCTCGCTGGTTGATGGTGCTGTCTTTCGCTGCAATTTATCTCATCTGGGGATCAAGCTACGTCGGCATTCATTTCGCCATCGAAACGCTGCCGCCGTTTTTGATGACCGGCGCGCGCTTCACCTCGGCGGGCGCGCTGCTGATCGGCTGGGCGCTGCTGCGCGGCGCGCCGCTGCCGACCCGCGTTCACTGGCGGACGGCGGCGCTCGTCGGGGCGATCCTGTTTCTGTTCAATAATGGGGCGATTGTCTGGGCGGAAGGGCACGGCGTGCCGACCGGAATCGTGGCGATTCTGATCGCCACCGTGCCGATGTGGATGGTCGTGCTGACCTGGCTCAAGCCGGGCGGCACGTTCCCCGGCGGCGTGGTGATCGCCGGGCTGGTGCTGGGCTTCGTCGGGATCATCCTGCTGGTCAGCCCGGACAAGTCGGCGTTCAACCCGCTGGGCATGATCGTCGTGCTGGTCGGCGCGTTCGCCTGGGCGGCGGGGTCGCTCTACGCCCGGAGCGCGCCGCTGCCGAAATCCGCCGCGCTGTCGACCGGGATGCAGCTTTTCTGCGGCGGCGTGCTTCAGCTTCTCGTCAGCCTGCTGACGGGCGAGTTGAGCCGCTTCGACCCGGCGCAGGTCTCGGCGTCCTCGCTGGTGGCGACGGTCTATCTGGCAATCGCGTCTTCGATCATCGCCTACAGCGCCTTCTCCTGGCTGATGCGCGTCGCCTCGCCCGCGAAGGTCGCCACTTATGCTTACGTCAACCCGGTCGTGGCGATGTTCCTCGGCTGGCTGCTCGCCGGAGAGCCGGTGACGCCGCGCACGCTGGGCGCAGCCGCGATCATCATCCTGTCGGTGGTGATGATCAACGGCTACCGAGCCAGACGCCTGCCGCAGCTTCGGCGGGCGAAAGTCGCGGAAGTGACGCCCTAGCGCTAGCCCGCTACAGCCCCAGACTGCGCAGATATTCGCGGTTGCGGCGCGCACTCAGGCGCGGCGCATCGAGTTCGTCGGTCAGGATGTCCTGCTCGACAATCGCCCAGCCGTCGTAGCCGCGCTCGGTCACGTCGCCGATCAGCGCCGGGAAATCGACTCCGCCCTGTCCCAGCTCGCAGAACACGCCCGCCGCTACCGCCGCGAAGTAGTCCATGCGCTCGTTGATCGCCAATTCGCGGATGCTGGGGTCGCAGTCCTTCAGGTGCAGATAGCGCACGCGCTCGCCGTATTCCTTGACCGCCTTGACCGCATCGCCCCCGGCGTACTGCCAGTGTCCGGTATCCAGGCACAGCCCGACCAGATCGGGATCGGCGCGGTTCATCAGGCTGCGCACTTCCTCCGCTGTCTCGACGTACCCGGCGCAGTGATGGTGAAAGACGACTTTCAGCCCGCACTGATCGTAGACGGCGCGCGCCACGCGGTTGACGCCTTTGGCGTACACGTCCCACTGGTCGCGCGAGAGCACGCAGCCGTGCCGCCGCCCGGCTTGCTGCACCAGTTCGGGGACTTTGCCGTTGTCGTCGGCGAGGACGATGCAGACTGCGCCCAGCGCCGCCAGCAGTTTCCCCACTTGCAGAGCGTGCGCTTCTCCGGCTTCGTGCGCGCGCTCGTCTGCGAAGTTGACGGGCACGAACGACGAGAGCAGGCGCAGATTGCGGCTGTCCAGTTCCTGACGCAGGAGTTCGGGGTCGGTGGGCAGATAGCCCCAGGGACCCAGCTCCAAGCCCGTATAGCCCGTTTCGACAATCTGGTCGAGCACCGTCGTGTAGGGAAATTTGGGCGCGATACCCTCGAATTCGTAGATTCCCCAGGAGACCGGCGCATTTCCAATTCGGATGGTCATCATTGACCTTTCATGATCGTGACAAGTAAAGCCTAAACATTATGGAGGGTTTTATGCAACTCTTCAATGGACTCGATGGACTCGGTTCGAGACTTCGATCAGGTTGCCGTCCAAGTCGCGCAGATAGACCAACTCCAGCGCGAGATCAATTTCGGTGAGAGGGCGTTGTCCAGCTTGCGCGGCATCGGATTTACTCACGGCTCGGTACGGAACCCCAGTTTTCGCGGCGGCTCGATGTCGGTGTAGTGGTCATCCAGCTCGTACTGCTGAACCAGCCGGGCGTAGCGCTCCTCGAAGTGGGCGCAGTAGTAGCGGTTCTCCAGGTTGAGGCGCATCTCGTAGGCGTCTTCATTGTCGCTGTGGTAGTACTTGGGCTTGGTGGCGGTCGTCTGGAAGCCGTATTTCTGGTAGAGATTCTGCGCCGGAATGTTGCTGACGCGCACTTCCAGCACCACGTACTCGGCGTTCAGCTTGATCGCGCGCTGGATCATCCCCGCCAGCACGATTTCGCCGTAGCCGCGCCCGCGATAGTCGGGGTGCGAGGCGATGGTGCTGATGTGCGCCTCGTCCATGATGTTCCACAAGCCGCCGTAGCCGACGATCCGCTGCCCTTCCGAGCTGCCGTTGAGCGCGGGCACCAGCCGCCGCCACCCGGCTTTCGGCTTGTCCTCGGCATACTCCAGCACAACCATGTAGCTGTAGGTCAACTCGTTGATCTCGAACTGATACGAGCGCGCCGACCAGGGCGGATTGAAGGAGAGCTGGTCGATGACGGTGACTTCGGGAATATCGGAGAGGCGCATATAGCGCAGTTGCAGGCTCATTCAGGCAAATCTTTGGTCTTCACGTAAACCGGAGCGACGGCAGCCGCCTCGAACGCGAGCGGATCGTCGTTTTCACGCAGGCGCATCCAGGCAATTTCCGCCAGAAAGCCCGCCCGCCGCAGCCGCAGCGCCGCCGGGGTCAGCGTGATGGGGGTGTCTTTTTGCTGCGCCGCTTCAATCACGCGCTGACCTTCCGGGCTGATCTCGCCGGAGATCGTCGCCGGGCTGTCGATGCCGTCGATCAGCATCTTCCAATCCATATTCTGCGCTTCGCTGCGCTCCTTCCACTCGCCCTTGCGCCAGTGATAGCGCGCCGCCAGGATGCGCTCGCGCCCGGCGGGCAGCACCAGAATCAGCGCGCCGGACGTTTGCGGCTGCCCCGCCGCCAGCGTGTCGAACGTCGAGACGCCGACCAGCGGCAGCCGCAGCGCGGTTGCCATGCCCTTCGCCAGCGCCACGCCGATGCGCAGTCCGGTGTACGAGCCGGGACCAATCGAGACCGCCAGCGCGGTGAGGTCGCCGGGCGTGAGGCAGGCGCTCGCCAGCATGGCGCGGACGGCAGGCGCAAGCTCGACCGAATGATGATTTTCCGAATGCCAGGTCTGTTCGGCGAGCAGTTGCTGTCCGTCGTGCAGCGCGAGGCTGATCAACTGCGTCGCGGTGTCTATCGCAAGTAAGGTCATGGTCAGAGCAGGTCGCTGTCAGCCATCAGCTTTCTCGTTCGCTGATAGCGAACCGCTATCCCCTATTCACCCCAAACGAAGCGTCACGGAACTGGTCGAGCAGGGTTTCGTAACGCTTGCCAATTGCCTCGAACAGAAAATTGCGCCGCGTCGGCTCGATGACGCGCAATTCGATCCACAGCCGCTCGGTGGGAAGCACGGACTCGATATGTTCGGGCCATTCGATGATCACAGGACCGCGCCCGCTCAGGATGCTGTCGATGCCGATGGTCTCGGCATTGGCGGCGCCGTGAAGACGATAGCAGTCGAGATGAAAGAGAATCTGCTTATCCTCGCCGCGCTCGTGCTCGTGGACGAACGTGAACGTGGGACTGGTAATCGGCGTCTTCACGCCCCAGCCCACCCCGACCCCGGTAGCGAATGCCGTTTTTCCCGCCCCCAGGTCGCCGGAAAGGCAGATCACATCGCTCGCTTGCAGCAGCGTACCCAGCCGAACGCCAAGCCGCCGCGTCTGCTCGGCGCTGTGGCTGATGATGTCCAGTTCTCCTTCCCGCAAAATGGGCACGCGCGTCCCCCCGTGTGACACGCATCATTATAACCCAGGGCGCTTCCTGCGGTAAACCTTAAGCATCCACCGAAAAGCGCCCCGTCCGCGCCGTCCGCAGCAGACCAATTTTTCAACGCGGCTATACGAGCAAATGTGGCAAGACGCCCTCAGGAATGTCATATAATTTGACATAAATACTCGGACTCGTATGAAGGGGTATGGAGGACGATAATCTAGCTCCAATTCAGGGGTGGGTCGCGGCGGCATCAATCGGCTGCTGAAGGATTGGAAACTGTGAACGAGCAAACGAGACAAGCGCGCGGGCAACTGCTGATCGTGAACGCCGACGCAGCAGCACGCACCGCGCTCAAACGACAGTTCAGGCGCGCTTACGACGTGTACGCCGCGCCGGATATTCAGGCGGGCTGCGCGCTGCTGCTGAAGACGCCGATTCAGGTGGTTTTGTCGGATCGGCGGATGCCGGAGCTGACTGGTGCGGGAACCCTCGGCAAACGGGCGACAGCGTATCCCGAAGCGGTGCGGCTGGTGCTGATCGGCGACGGCGATGCCGAGACGCTGATCGCGGCGATCAACGACGGCAACGTGTTTCGCTACGTCCGCAAGCCGGCGGATGCCGCCGAACTGGACGAGGCTGTCCGGGCGGCGTTCGAGGGCTACGACCTGCTGGCGCAGAAGTGCCGCGTCCTCCAGCAGTTGCAGGACGCCAACGCGCAGTTGGAGCAGCACGTCAGCGAGCATACCGCTGCGCTGGAAGACGCCAACGCGCGCCTTCAAACTCTGATCGCCCAGCAGAACGCCTTTCTGGGCATGGCGGCGCACGACCTGCGCACGCCGATTACCGTGATTCAGGGTTTCACGGACTTACTGGTACACCCGCGCAGCCAACCGGAAGACACGCGCGAGTTCGTCAGCATCATCCGCGAGACGCTCGACCAGATGCTCAGCCTGCTGGACGACATCCTCGACATCACGGCGATTGAATCGGGCAAGCTGACGCTGCGCCCGCGCGAGGTCGATCTGGAGCAGTTCGTCGGGCGGGTCGTCAAGCTCAACCGCTACATCGGCGCGCAGAAGCAGATCGCGCTGGTCGCCGAGGTCGAGCCGAACCTGCCGCCGATGACCTTCGATCCAGACCGCATCGAGCAGGTCTTGAACAACCTGATCGGCAATGCCTTCAAGTTCTCGCACGGCGACAGCACCGTGACCGTGCGCGTGCGCAAGGTCGATAACGCGGTCGAGTTCTCGGTGGTCGATGAAGGGCAGGGCATCCCGTCCGACGAGATCGACAAGGTCTTCGGCGAGTTCCAGCGCGTCAGCACGCAGCCGACCGCCGCCGAGCACAGCACCGGATTGGGGCTGTCGATCTGCAAGCGCATCGTCGGTCTGCACGAGGGGCAGATCGGCGTCGAGAGCGAGATCGGCGCGGGCAGCCGCTTCTACTTCACGCTGCCGCTGCGCGACAAGAAAATCCCCGCGCCGGAGGCGAGCATGGTTTAGCCACGGCGTCAACCAGTTTCGCAACTTCCACTGCCCCGGCTCGTATAGGATCGTGTAAAGACGAGAAGGGGGTAATCCTCATGGTGCAAAATCAACGGAATGTGCTCGGCGCGATCCTGCTGATCGGGCTGGGCGTGCTGTTCCTGATCGGGCAAATCTTCAGCATCAATATATGGGCAATCGCCGGGTTCTCGTGGCCCGTCTTCGTCCTGATCCCCGGCGTGATCTTCCTGGCGCTGGCGCTGACGGGCGACCGCCGCATGTCCGGCTTCATCTTCCCCGGCGCGATTGTCACCGGCACCGGCGCGATCCTGTGGTTCCAGAACGCGACCGACAACTGGCAAACCTGGGCGTACATCTGGACGCTCTACCCGGTCTTTCTGGGCTTCGCGCTGATGTTCAACGGGCGGCGTCACGGGAATGACCATCAGTATCACGTCGGGCGCAGCTTCGTCAATTTCGGCGTGATCGCCTTTCTGGTCGGCGCGGCGTTCTTCGAGCTGCTGATCTTCCGCAGCAATGGCGCGCTGACCCGCTGGCTGCTGCCCGCCGTGCTGATCGGCGCGGGCGGCTACATGCTGCTGAGCGGGCGCACGGCGCTGCCCGCCGGGAAGCGTAAGGTCGGCGAGCCGGTCTTCACCGGCGCGCGCAACGTCAGCCCGCGAACGAACGGAACGCTCTCGCATGGCGACGACCTCCAGCGGCAGATCGACGCGGCGCTGGCGGAAGACGACGATCCGCGCGATCCCGCGCCAAAGGCGTAGACATCTTCCCATCGCTCATCCGATGTCCGTAGGGGCGTGGTATAGGCAACCAAAGGTTGCACATGCCCCTACACCTCCAAATTCCCCGCACAATCCACTATAATGGCGACCATGCAAGCGAAACTTGACCACTACCTTCAGGCGTGGAATCTGTCTGATCCACAGCCGCTAACGCAGACGCCGACCAGCAGTCTGTATACGGTTCGCTTCGAGGACACGACCGCCGTCCTCAAGCTGCTGACGGATTACGGCTGGGAAGAACAACGCGGCGCGGCGCCGCGCTGCGCTGCTTCGGCGGTCACGGCGCGATGAGAGTCTATCGAATCGGACGCCGAAGCACAGTTGCTCGAATACGCCGGCGGCGATGAACTCGCAACGCTGGTCGAGCGCGGCGACGACGCCGGAGCGACCCGGATCATCGCGGGCGTGCTCAAGCAGATTCACAGCGTCGAGCAGTCCGTGCCCTGCGACGGCGTGTTTCCGCTGGATCAGTGGTTTCGGGAATTGTTCAAAAAAGCGGAGGCGGATCGAGCAGGCGGGCGATCGAATCGATCTACGTGCGCGGCGCGCGGGTGGCGCGGGCGCTGCTGGCTGATCCGCGTGACGTGCGTGTGCTGCACGGCGACATCCATCACCGCAACATCCGCCAGTCGCCGCGCGGCTGGCTGGCCTTCGACCCAAGGGGCTGGTCGGCGAGCGGACTTACGACTGCGCCAACACACTCTGCAATCCCTTCCGAGGGATACAGGGACACGACCCCCTCGTTCACAACGAGGCGCGCCTGCTGACCAACGCCGGGATTCTGGCGGAGGAACTCGACATCGAACTACCGCGCCTGCTGACGTACACCTACGCTTACGCCTGTCTGAGCGCGGCGTGGTCGCTGAGCAGCGAGGTCGAAAGTGAAGGCGCGGCGCAGTGGGCGCTGGAAATCGCCGAAATCGTCGAGAAAAATCTATAACGCAAAGGCGCAAAGTCCGCCGAGACGCAAAGAAATACGTTTCTCTTTGCGCCTTCCACCCTTTGCGTCTTTGCGTTAGATTTTTGCCTTCTTACTCCGCCCACCCCTTCGAGCGCTCCACCGCCCGCTGCCACCCGTGATACAGCGAGTCGCGCTGGTCGGCGGACATTTGCGGCGCGAAGGCGCGCTCGACGCGCCACTGCTGGGCGATCTCGTCCTGCGAGTGCCAGAAATTGGTCGCCAAGCCCGCCAGATAAGCTGCGCCGAGCGCGGTCGTCTCGGTGACGGCGGGGCGCTCGACCGGGACGCCGAGGATGTCCGCCTGAAACTGCATCAGGAAGCCGTTGCGCACCATGCCGCCGTCGACGCGCAGCGTTTGCAGCGTCAAGCCGGAGTCCGCCTGCATGGCGTCGACCACGTCGCGGGTCTGGTAGGCGGTGCTTTCCAACGTGGCGCGGACGATCTGCGCCCGCCCGCTGCCGCGCGTCAAGCCGACAATCGTGCCGCGCGCGAAGCCATCCCAGTACGGCGTGCCCAGCCCAACGAACGCCGGGACGACGTAGACTCCGCCCGTATCCGTCACGCTGGTGGCGACAGGCTCGCTTTCGGCGGCGTTCTTGATGAAGCCGAGTTCGTCGCGCAGCCACTGCACCGCCGCCCCGGCGATGAAGACGCTGCCTTCCAGCGCGTACTGCACGGCTTTGCCCTCAAGCTGCCAGCCGATGGTCGTCAGCAGGTTGTGCTTGGAGGCGACCGCTTCGCCGCCCGTATTCATCAGCATGAAGCAGCCCGTGCCGTAGGTCTGTTTGGCGAGACCGGGCGTGTAGCACGCCTGCCCGAAGGTCGCCGCCTGCTGGTCGCCCGCTACGCCCGCAATCGGGATCGCGCCGCCGAACAGGTGCGTTTCGCCGTAGACTTCGCTGCTCGGTCGCACCTGCGGCAGCAGCGCGCGCGGGATGTTCAGCCGCGCCAGAATCTCGTCGCTCCAGTCGCCCGTGTGGATGTCGTAGAGCAGCGTGCGGCTGGCGTTGCTCACGTCGGTGACGTGCAGGCGTCCTTCGGTCAGCCGCCAGATCAGGAAGCTATCGACCGTGCCGAATGCCAGCTCGCCGCGCTCGGCGCGGTCGCGCGCGCCGGGGATGTTGTCGAGCAGCCAGGCGACTTTCGTGCCGGAGAAATAGGCGTCGGTGACCAGCCCGGTGATCGCCTTGATGCGCTGGTCGAAGCCCTCGCGCTTGAGCGTCTCGCACAGCGGCGCGGTGCGGCGGCACTGCCAGACGATGGCGTTGGCAATCGGCTCGCCCGTCGCGCGATCCCAGATCAGGGTCGTCTCGCGCTGGTTGGTGATGCCGAGCGCGGCGATTTCCGCCGGATCGACGCCTTTGATCGCTTCGTGGGCGACGTTGATCTGCGAAGTCCAGATGTCTTCCGGGTTGTGCTCGACCCAGCCGGGCTGGGGGTAAATCTGGCGGAACTCCTGCTGCGCCGTCTTGACGATCTGCCCGGCGCGGTCGAACAGGATAGCGCGCGAGGAAGTCGTGCCCTGATCCAATGCGAGAATGTAATTTGCCATGAAACGGAATCCTTGTGTCTGTGATCTTTTGCGACGATTATAACGACTTTTGTCTCTCATGTCCGTGCCGCAGGTCGGGTAATCTAGCAGAATTAGGGACTGCTGCCCTTTCACAATGACCGGGCACATTGCACCTGCCAGGGCTGGCGAAATACAACAAGGGTTAGCAAAGTTTCATTCTGGTACGAAAAAATATGACCAATGCCAGTTGATAATCGACTTAACTTGAGTTAAAATAGAAGTGGTTGGATGCGAAAATGAGAATTTCGGGACTGTAATGATGACGACAATCGTCGATACGCTCGAACGAAAAGACACACCCGCAAAGCGAACGTCCGCTGTGGCTGACGCAGGCGTGGCTGGAGCCGCGTCTCGTCGTCGTGACGCTGGCGGCGATCCTGATCAGCCTGCTGGTAGAGCGTGCCGAAGCGTCGGAGATCGCGCTGGCGCTGCTCGGTGTGACAGCTTATGTCGCAGGCGGCACCTTCGGACTGAAGAAGGCGCTGGGCAACCTGCGGCATGGTCGGCTGGACGTGGACATGCTCATGATCCTGGCGGCGCTGGGTGCGGCGCTCGTGCATCAGTGGCGCGAGGGCGCGCTGCTGCTGTTCCTGTTCTCGCTCAGCAACGTGCTGCAAGAGTACGCCATCGGGCGCAGCCGCCAGGCGATTCGCGGACTGTTCAAGTTGTATCCGTCCGACGCCAAAGTGCGGCGCGACGGCGGCATCCAGACGATCAAGATCGGGGCGATCCGTGTCGGCGATATAGTCCTGATCGAGCCGGGCGAACGCCTCCCGGTCGATGGCGTGGTGTGCGAGGGGCGCTCGACGGTCGATCAGTCGCCGATCACGGGCGAATCGATGCCGGTCGAGAAAAATCCCGGCGACAAAATCTTCGCTGGGACGCTCAACGGACAGGGCGCGCTCGACGTGGAAGCCTTGCAGCCCGCCAGCGATACCGTGCTGGCGCGCATCATCAAGATGGTTGAAGAAGCGCAGGACAGCAAAGCGCCGACCGAGCGCTTTCTGGAGACCTTCGAGCAGTACTATGCCACGCTGATCATCGTCGGCGTGATCCTGTTCATCATCATCCCGCCCGCGCTCGGCTTGACCGAGTTCACCAGCAATTTCTACCGCGCGATGGTGCTGATGACGGTCGCCTCGCCCTGCGCGCTGATCATCAGCACGCCTGCGGCGTTCATCTCGGCGATTGCCTCGGCGGCGCGCAGCGGTGTGCTGTTCAAGGGCGGCGCGTATCTGGAAGCGCTGGCGTCGATCAAGGCGGTCGCCTTCGACAAGACCGGCACGCTGACGCAGGGCAAGCCGGAAGTGACCGACGTGATCTCGTGCTGTGAGCTGTGCGACGACGAGCTGCTCTCGGTCGCCGCCGCCGTCGAAAGCCGTTCGGAGCATCCGCTGGCGCGGGCGATCCTCAACGCCGCTAATGCGCGCAATCTGCCGATCCCGGCGGTGACGGAATTCGCCGCGCTGCCCGGACGCGGCATCGAGTCGAGGGTTGACGAGCGCGAAGTTCATCTGGGCAGCATTCATTATCTGGAACAAGAGAACCCGATGCCGGAGCATCTGGCTGACAGGTACATGGCGCTGGAGTCGCAAGGCAAGACGGTCGTCGGTGTGGTGCGTCAGGGGCAATGCGCCAACTGCGGCGCGTGCGAGTCGCGCGACCTCGACACCGACTGGATGGGCGTGATCGCGCTGGCGGACGCCATCCGTCCTGACTCGAAGGCGATCATCGACCGCCTGCACAGCATGGGCATCGAAGTGGCGATGCTGACGGGCGATAACGAGCGTGTGGCGCACAACATCGCCGAACAGTTGGGCATCGACCGCGTTCACGCCAATCTGATGCCGGAAGACAAGGTCAAGGCGATCAAGCAGATCGAGGCGGAAGTCGGTCCGGTGGCGATGGTCGGCGACGGAGTCAACGACGCGCCCGCGCTGGCGACGGCGTCGGTCGGGATTGCGATGGGCGCTGCCGGGACGGACGTGGCGATGGAGACCGCCGATCTGGTGCTGATGGGCGACCGTCTGGAGCTGATCCCCTACGCCATCCAACTGAGCAAGAAGGCGCGCCGCGTCGTCTGGCAGAACCTGACCTTCGCCATCGGCGTGATCGTCGTGCTGATCCTGAGCGCCTTCGCCATCAACCTGCCGCTGCCGCTGGGCGTGCTCGGTCACGAGGGCAGCACCGTGATCGTCGTCATGAACGGGTTGATCGCGCTGCTGCTGCTGCCGGAATTGCAGCGGCGGCGGGCGAGCAGGCGTAACCCGCAAGATCGATTAGTGATGACCCGCCGTGAGCATCGTCGTTCGCGGCGGGTTTTTGATTCGGCGCGCGCTTATCTCCATCACGAGGCGGCTCCCGCGCGGCATGTATAATCAGATATGCTGCGCAACCGGGAGATGAGCCTCATGCACTACGGAATCACGTTACCCCCCTTCGGCGAGTTCGCCGACCCGCGCTTTCTGATGGATGCCGCCCGCCGCGCCGAAGCGGCAGGCTGGGATGGCTTCTTCATCTGGGATCACATGATTTTCGATCCGTCGTTTCACCCGAACCTCGATCCCTGGGTCGCGCTGGCGGCGGTGGCGACCGCGACGACGCGAATGCGCATCGGCACGATGATCACGCCGGTGGCGCGCCGCCGCCCCTGGAAGCTGGCACGCGAAACGGTCACGCTGGATCGGCTCTCCAACGGCAGGCTGACCCTCGGCGTCGGGCTGGGCGCGACCGAACCCTACGATTTCGGCTTTTTCGGCGAGGAAGACGACCCCAAAACGCGCGCCAAAATGCTCGACGAGGGGCTGGACATCCTGACCGGGCTGTGGACGGGCGAGCCGTTCCGCTACGCGGGCGAGCATTACCAGCTTGAGCAGGTGACCTTCCAGCCGACGCCGATCCAGCAGCCGCGCATTCCGATCTGGGTCGGCGGAGTCTATCCCCACAAAGCGCCGATGCGCCGCGCCGCGCGCTGGGATGGCTACTTCCCGGTTAGTGGGCGCGAGATGCTGCCCGCCGATTTCCGCGAGATGCTGGCGTTTATCCAGCGGCACCGGACGAGCGATGCGCCCTTCGATCTGGTCTGCGCGTCGCTGCTGCCCGACGATCCGGCGGCGGCGAAGGAGCGTCTGCACGAGTATGCCGAAGCGGGCGTGACCTGGTGGCTCGCGCCGATTGACCCCTGGACGATGGGCGGCACGTGGGGCACTCAGTGGCAGCCGGACTACGCCGGCAAGATGCTCGACTGGATTAACCAAGGACCTATCAAACTTTAAGCTGGCTCACATCCACCCGGTAGAGGTGCGCAATACAATAAAGAGAGACAAATCGGCTTTTCGTTCAGGCTTCTATTGAGCAGGAGATCGTCTCTCATGCGTAGCAAAATGGCATTGTTACTTCTTGTCGGAATCCTTCTCGGCGGCGCGGCGATGGCGGTGTACCCGCGCGTTCAGGCGCAGGGGCTGGAGGCGCAGGTCGCCCCTGCCGCTCCCACGCCGACGCTGCCCTCGGACAGTGTGTACGCGGTCATCGACGCGATGGATCAGGTCGTCGCCAACCTGTACCAGCGCGTCAGTCCGTCGGTCGTCCACGTGATGACCCAGTCGCAGAGCTTCAGCTTCTTTTACGGCACCGTCCCGCAGGAAGGCACGGGATCGGGCTTCGTCTACGACCGCGACGGGCATATCGTCACCAACAACCACGTCATTCAGGGCGCGGATCAGGTCAACGTGATTCTGGCGGACGGCACCTCGCTGCCCGCGACGGTGGTCGGCTCGGACAGCTATTATGATCTGGCGGTGCTGCACGTCGACGTGCCGTCGGACGCGCTGACGCCGCTCGATCTGGGCGATTCGTCGCAGGTGCAGATCGGGCAGTCGGTCGCCGCGATCGGCAATCCCTTCGGGCTGGAACACACGCTGACGACCGGGATCGTCAGCGCGCTCGGTCGGCAGGTGCAGACTCAGGACGGCGGGGTGATCGGGCAGGCGATCCAGACCGACGCCGCCATCAACCCCGGCAATTCGGGCGGTCCGCTGCTCGACATGCGTGGGCGTGTCGTCGGCATCAACACGGCGATCAACAGCCCCAGCGGTGGATCGGTCGGCATCGGTTTCGCCGTGCCCTCGAACGTGATCGCGCGCGTCGTCCCCGTGCTGATCAGCGGCGGGCATTTCCCGCATCCGTCGCTCGACGTGACGCTGGTCGAACTGGGGACGGAGCTTCCGGCGACCGGCTACAGCGTCCAGCATGGCTTGCTGGTCGTGCAGGTCGCGTCCGGCGGCGCGGGCGACAAGGCGGGGCTGCAGCCCGCGACCGTCCTGCGCCAGCGCATGGGCTACGTCGTCCAGGGCGGCGACGTGATCGTCGCGGTCGACGGGCAGCCGATGACCTCGCGGACGGATTTGCAAATCTATCTGGAGAACAACCGCAAGCCGGGCGATACGGTGACGCTGACGATCAACCGCAGCGGCAAGCAGATGGACATCCCGCTCACGCTGAGCGCGCAGGCGGGGTGACGAAAACCTCACTCCTCATCGCCTTCATGGTGACAATTCCGTAGAGGGCACGATATATCGTGCCCCTACAGGCGTAACAATGGCGCGCCCGTACATAACCCTTTCATCACGCAATCGGCTTGCGCCCCAGCACCGAGAAATTCGACGGATATTCGGCGCGCGAGTCTGCCTCGATCTGCGTGCCCGCGAAGCCCACTTTGCCGAGCAGCGCTTTCAGCTCGTCGCCGGAATAGGGGATGCATTCCGGCGTGCCCGCCTGCTCAGGATTGGCGGGATTCCACTTTTCTCTGGGCAGCACCGTCAGAATCAGCAGCCCGCCCGGCTTGAGGACGCGCGCGATTTCGCCGAGCGCGGCGAGCGGATCTCGCCAGAAATAGATGCTGTGGATGCTGTAGGCTTTGTCGAAGCCCGCGCCGGCGAAGGGGAGGTGAGCGGCGTCACCCTGTCGCAGATCGACCCGACCCGCAAAGACAGCGTTGGCGTTGCGCCTGCTCGCCGCCGCGACCATCGTCGGCGACACGTCGATGCCTGCCACCAGCCCGCTGGAGGCGCGCCGCGCGACCGCCTGAACCGCGATGCCGGGTCCGAAGCCGACCTCCAGGACGTGATCGGTCGGCTGAACGTCGAGCAGGCGCACCGTCCAGGCGGTTTCCGGGCGGTGCTGCCGCGCCATTTTGCTGCCAATCCAGCGCCCGACCAGTCCCGACGGCTGGCGATACTGGGCATCGATGTATTTCTGCAACATTCGCTCTCCCCCTCAACGCCGCTCTGATCTGGGGAAGATTATAGCGCAATTAGAACAAATGGTCTACTGATTCGGCGTTACGATTTCGTCACGCCGCCATTCCCGTTACCGTGTGCCGGAGCGCGGCGCAATTTTGCGCGAAGCGCCGTTTGTTGCTATGCTGACAGGCTGGACTGGGTTCGTTGGTATGCACACGATGCCTATGAAAAAAGGGTACTTCTTTCACGCGATTCTTCTGGGGCTGCTGCTGCTGAGTAGCTGCTCCACCGACACGAACGCCGAAACGGTGCCGACGCTGACGCTCGCGCCCAACGTCAGCCGGACGCCGCGTTTCACCGCCACGCCGATACCGTCGCGCACGCCGCTGCCGACGATGACCTTCACGCCGTCGGTGACGACCATCCCGCCGACGCCCTCGGATAGTCCGACGCCGACCTCGACCCCGCCGATCACCGGCAGCGTCAACTCGCTGCAATCGATCAACGTGCGCGAGGGACCCGGCGTCAACTTCTCGGCGATTTCCGTGCTGCGCCCGGCGACCCGCGTCGAAATCCTCGGACGCAACAACGACGGGACGTGGCTCAACATCCGCATGGAAGACGGCAGCGAAGGCTGGGTGCTCGCCAATCTGATCCGCTTGCAGCCGACGCCGACGCTGTTCCCGACGCTGACGCCCTCGCCCAACCTGACTGATCTGGCGCTGGGCACGACCCTGCCGACCGCGCTGTTCGGCGGCGGCACGATCACGCCGACGCCGCCGCGCTCGATCTCGAACGCTGCCACGCCGACGCCCGTCGAGGAGAACGCCAACGCCGCGACCATCGAGGGGCTGCAGCTTCCCAATCTGGAGGCGATCAACGAGACGGCGACCGCGCTGGCGGGCGGCGGATTCATCCCCGAAGTGGCGACCGCGACCACCAGCGGCTTCCTGGGCGGTCCGACCGGCGGTCCGCTGGTCACGCCCAGCCCGACGCTCTCGCCTGTCCCCGGCAGCGTTTCGGCGCAGCAGGGCGTCGACGTGCTCGCCTACTGCGACGACCGCGCTTTCGGATCGCCGCCGCCGACCAATCTCGCCGCCGGGTCGACCATCGACGTGTTCTGGAACTGGTTCGCCAGCACCCGGCAGCAGGTGCAGGATCATCTCGACGCGGCGACTTACGACGTGCGCCTTGACGGGAATCAGCTGGATTATCGTCCGGCGCAGGGCAACGTCCATCAGGAGAACGGGCAGTGGATCGTCTACTGGTTCGTGCGCTCCGATCCGCTGGAACGCGGTCCGCACACCATCAGCTACCGCGTCACCTGGTCGCGCCAGATCACCGACGGCTACCAGAATTTCGGTCCCGGCACGAGCAACACGGAGCAGACCGGATCGTGTACCTTTAACGTGCAGTAGAACGACCTCACCCCGTCTCGCTTCGTTCGACTCCCCTCTCCACAACGTGGAGAGGGGGCGGGGGTGAGGTAAGCTCAAAAGTGCGGCGGGCGCACCATTGTTTGTGCGCCTTTTTAATCCCAATTGGAGTATTTATTCCGAGCCGAGTGAGGGAGTGTGA
Source organism: uncultured Chloroflexia bacterium (assembly GCA_963760975.1). GTDB lineage: Bacteria > Chloroflexota > Anaerolineae > Aggregatilineales > Phototrophicaceae > Flexifilum. The sequence continues at coordinate 182,764 of CAVXEZ010000007.1, forward strand.
GGATGCAGGGCAAAATCTGCATGGTGACCGGGGCGAATTCGGGCATCGGCAAGGCGATGGCGACGGCGCTTGCCGGGATGGGCGCGACCGTCGTGATGGTCTGCCGCCAGCAGGCATCCGGGCAGGCGGCGCTCGACGAGATCAAGCGGACGAGCGGCAGCGATACGGTGGAGCTGATGCTCGCCGACCTGTCTTCGCAGGCGTCGATTCGCCAGCTTGCCGCCGACTACCAAGCATCCCACGACCGCCTGCACGTCCTGATCAACAATGCCGGGGTGATGCTGAACGACCGCACGCTGACGGTCGACGGCGTCGAGATGACCTTCGCCGTCAACCAGCTTGCGCCGTTTCTGCTTGTGCATCTGCTGCTGGATACGCTCAAGGCGAGCGCGCCCGCCCGCATCGTCAACACCTACGGCAACGCGGGCAAGGTCGATTTCGACAATCTTCAGGGCGAGCGCCACTACGACATGATGACCGCCTACCCGATGACCAAAGCCGAGAACCTGCTGTTCACGCTGGAACTGGCGCGGCGGCTGGACGGCACTGGCGTGACCGTCAACATCGCCGACCCCGGCTTCGTGGCGACTAACCTGGGGCGCGACGCGCGCGGCTCGTTCAAAGCCTTCCTGACGGCGGCGCGCCCGACCATGCGCAGCCCCGAAAAAGGCGCGGAGACGGCGGTTTATCTGGCGTCCGCGCCGGAAGTCGAACAGGTTAGCGGCAAATTGTTCTCGGACAAGCGCGAGCGCGGGGCGCATTACGATGCGGCGGCTGCCCAACGCTTGTGGCAAATCTGCGCGGAACTGACCGGCGTGGCGTGATCTACGCCGTTTCGCGGTTCCCGGCGATGGCGACGTAAACGCCGAGCGCGATCAGGCTGACGCCGGAGAACAGGCGCTGCGCTCGCCGCAGCGTCGCGCGCCGCTTCAACTGCGCGCCAATCGGTCCCGCCAGCGTCGCCACCACCAGATCGACGCTGCTGTTGAGCAGCACGCTGATGCCCCCAAGCAGGACGAACTCCAGCACGACCGCGCCCTTTGGATTGACGAACTGCGGGATGAAGGCGAGGAAGAACAGCGCCGTCTTGGGGTTGAGGACTTCGGTGGTGACGCCCTGATAAAAGGCGCGGCGGCTCTCGCGCCGTGCTGCGCCGTCCAGCGCCAGCGGCTGCTCCCGGCTGAGCAGCGCCCGTATTCCCAGATAGACCAGATAGGCTGCGCCCGCGTATTTGACGACGGCGAACGCGGTCGCGGACGCCGCCAGCAGCGCCGAAACCCCCAGCGCGGCGGCGACCACGTGGAACAGCCCGCCGACGGCGGTCCCGGCTGCCGAGGCGTAGCCCTCGCGCCTGCCGCCCTTGATGCTGCGCGCCAGCACGTAGAAGATGCCGGGTCCCGGCGTGATCGCCAGCATCACGGCGGCGGCGAGAAACAGTCCGAAAGTCGCTGCGTCGGGCATGAAAATTCCTCAGGTTGCGAAAATTGGATGATTGTGAACCAGCCTAGCACAAAACGACTTTTTTGTCTGTAACTACGGTCACATCTTCGCGGGAAAATTCATGATATAGAGTCTCCGTCGAATGGATTTCGGAGGAACTCATGCAGGAGACTCAGGCGGGGATCACCGCCCTCGTCACGGCTTACGCCCGCGCTTATCACGCCACCCACGATTTGCCCAAAATCTTTGACGACTTCGTCGCCGACCGCTTCTATACCGAGGAAGAACACGCGCAGTTCGACCGGAATCTGGCGTCGATGCTGCCCATGATCGCGCCTGACCTCGCCGCGTCCAATCCCGATCAGGCGACGGCGCTGGCGCTGGTCATGCAGTTGATGCACGGTCCGGTCACGCTCAGCCGCTCGCGCTACACCGAGGACTGCCTCGAAGCCGCCGTCGCGCAGGGCGCGCGCCAGTACGTCATTCTGGGGGCGGGCTTCGACACCTTCGCCTTCCGCCGCCCCGACTTGCTGGCGCGCCTCGACGTGTTCGAGATCGACCATCCCGTGACGCAGGCGATGAAGCGCCAGCGCACTGCCGGGTGGGTGCTTCCCCCGCAGCTCCACATGATCCCGGTCGATTTTGCCAGAGAGCGCCTGACCGACGCGCTGCGGGATTCGAGCTACGACCCGGCGAAGCTGAGCTTCTTGAGCTGGCTGGGCGTGACTTACTATCTGGCGCGCGACGTGATTTCGACGACGCTGCGGGCGATTGCCAGCATCGCGCCGTCAGGGCAGCACGCTCGTGTTCGACTACATGGATGCCAACTCCTTCATCCCCGAAAAAGCGGCGCGGCGCACGCAGTTGATGCACGGGATTGCGCGGCAGGTGGGCGAGCCGATGAAAACCGGGTTCGACCCGCAGATGCTTGGCAGCGAACTGGAACGCGACGGCTTCCGGCTGCTGGAGAACCTGAGTCCTGCCGAGATCGAAACGCGCTACTTCGCGGGGCGCGCCGATCAGTATCACGCCTTCGAGCATGTCCATTTCGCGCGGGCAGCGGTCATCTGAAATGTTTGGCGCTGTCGCGCGAATCTTCTCTCAAAACCTCTCCCCCAACCCCCTCTCGCACAACGGAGTTGCAACGAAGCGGCGTGACGCGAACGAAGCTCGCACAGGAAGTTGAGCGCAGCAAACAGAGGTGAGCTCAGAAAGCGGTACTCGTCTTGTGTGTGTCCGCCTGTTAAACTTTGTTGAATGGCGAAAACGAGGGGAGAACAATGGGCGAGAAATACGACGCACTGGTCAACCGGCTGTGGGAGATTCGCAACGTCAACCGCGCGCTTGCCGTGCTCAGTTGGGATCAGCAGGTGAACATGCCGCCGGGCGGGGCGCAGGCGCGCGCCGCGCAGATCGGCACGCTCTCGCGCATCGAGCACGAGATGACCATCAGCGACGAAACGGCGCGGCTGCTCGAAGACGCCGCCAGCGAGATCGAGGGCGCGGACTACGACTCGGACGAGGCAAGTCTGGTGCGCGTCGTCCGGCAGGACATACGCGAGAAGACCAGCCTGCCGACCGAGCTGGTCTCCAGGCTGGCGGAGATGCAGGTGCTGGGACATCTGGTGTGGGCGAAAGCGCGCGCCAACAACGACTTCGCCTCGTTCGCGCCGACGCTGGAGCGCACTGCTCGAACTCAAGCGCGAGGCGGCGGAGCATCTGGGCTACACGGAGCATCCCTACGACGCGCTGCTCAACCAGTACGAGCGCGGCATGACCGCCAGCCGCGTCAAGCAGATTTTCGACGCGCACAAGCCCGGTCTGGTCGCGCTGATCGCCGCCATCAAGGCGCAGGGCGACAAGGTCAGCGATGCCGTCGTCCACCAGCCGTTCGACATCGAGAAGCAGCGCGCGTTCGGCTTGATGGTCATCAAAGCCTACGGCTACGACTTCGAACGGGGGCGCGAGGACGAGGCGGTGCATCCCTTCTGCACCAATTTCTCGCAGGGCGACGTGCGCATCACCACGCGCTTCAACGCGAATTTCCTCAATCCGGCGCTGTTCGGCACGATGCACGAATCCGGGCACGCCATGTACGAGCAGGGCGTCGACCCGGCGCTGGAGAAGACGCCGCTCTCGCGCGGGGCGTCGCTGGGCGCGCACGAGTCGCAGTCGCGCATGTGGGAGAATTTCGTCGGGCGCAGCAAGAGCTTCTGGACGTGGGCGTACCCGCAGCTTCAGGCGGTCTTCCCGCAGCAGCTTGGCGGCGTCGATCTCGACACCTTCTACAAGTCGATCAACAAGGTGCAGCCGTCCTACATCCGCGTGGAAGCCGACGAAGCGACCTACAACCTGCACATCATGCTGCGCTTCGAGCTGGAAATGGAGATGGTCGCCGGGAACGTCAAAGTCGCCGACCTGCCGCGCGAGTGGAACGACCGCTTCGAGGCGTTCCTCGGCATTCGCCCGCCCACCGACACGCTCGGCGTGCTGCAAGACATCCACTGGTCAGGCGGGCAGATCGGCTACTTCCCGACCTACGCGCTCGGCAATCTGCTGGCGGCGCAGTACTTCAACAAGGCGCTGCAAGACCGCCCCGGCATCCCCGACGACATCGCCAGCGGCAAATTCGACACGCTGCTCGGCTGGCTGCGCGAGAACATTCACCGGCACGGGCGCAAGTTCACCGCCGAGGAACTGACCCGGCGCATCACCGGCGAGAGCATCGACCCCAGCTTCTACCTGAAGTATCTGCAAGACAAGTACGGCGCGATTTACGAGTTGTAGCCGTGCTAAAATCGTAGGGGCACGATATATCGTGCCCCTACGAAACCTCTTTTTAGCGGAGCTTTCTTACCGCTGGCGCGGCGTGCCCCCGCTGCGCATGACCAGCACCAGCACGATGATGATCACCAGGATCACGATCAGCACGATGATGATCGGCGCGATGTTGCTGCTGGCGGGCGGCGCCTGCGCCTGAATCTCGGTCAGCGTCGGCGAGGGCTGCGGCGTAACCGTGAGCGCCCCCTGCTCGCTGCCGGTAACGGGCGTCGCGGTTGGTCCGACCGCCGTCTGGCGCGTTTCCAGCGTCGCCTGCGCCACTTCCGTCGTCTGCTGGCTGGTGGTCGCTGTCGCGGCGGCGGCTTGCGTATCCGTCGCCCGCACGTTGGCGCTGAGGGTCGCGTTCGCCAGCTCGGTCGCGGTCGCCTGATTCGCCTGCGCGCGCGCGGTCGCCGTCTGCCGGACAGCGCCGCGTGCCGTCGCCGAGGCGTCGAGCGTCGCCTGCGCGACGTTGGTCTGCTGCGCTTCCAGCGTCGCCGTCGCGTTCTGGGCGATGCGCGTCTGGGTGACGTTGACGGCGGACTGCGTTTCCAGCGAATGGCGCGTCGCGGTCGCCTCGATAACAAAGCGCGTCGCCGCCGCCTCCAGCGCGGAGAGCGTCTGCTGCGCCGCCTCGGTCGCCGTTGCTATGCGGGCGGTCTCGGTCTGCGTCGCCTGCGCGTTGGCTTGCTCGACCGTCGCGGTGGCGTCGAGCACGCTTTGCGTCGCCTGCTCGGACGTGGCGGTCGCTGCGAGGGCGGTGCGGGTCGCGGTGGCGTCGAGCGCGTCCTGCGTCGCCGTCGCGTTTGCCTGCTGCGTGGCAGTGGAGTCGGCGTTGCGGGTCGCGCGCATGTCCTGCGTCGCCTGCGCGGCGAGCCGCGCCTGTGCGTTGGCGGTCGCCAGCGCCGAGCGAGTCGCCGCCTGCGCCTGCGCCGCCATGATCGAGCGCACCGTCGCCTGCGCAGCCTGGGTTGCCTGCGACGCTTCGGTGGCGGTGGCTTGCGCGCTCTGGGTGGTGCTGGACTCGACGCTCTGAGCCGCCTGCGTCGCGGTCGCGCCCGCGCTGCGGGTCGCCGTGCTGTCGAGCGCCTCCTGCGTCGCCTGAACGAGCGCCTGCTCGGTTTGCGTGCTCTGCTGCTCGATCTGCGCCTGCGTGGCAAGCCCGTTGGCGCTGGCTTGCGCGACCGCTGTCCCGGTGGACTGGCTGATCGCCTGCTGGGATGCGCGCGCGTCGCCGGTAGCGGCGAGCAGCGCGACCTGCGTGGCGGTCGTCTGAACCGCCTGCGCCGACGCCGTGATCAGCACCTGCTGCGTGGCAAGTTCGTTGACAAGCTGGGTCGCCTGCGCGCTGCGCGTGGCGGTGGCGTTGAGGGCATTGCGCGTCGCCGTATCCTGCGCGGCTTGCGTCGCCTGTGCGATTTCGGTCGCGGTGGCTTGCGCGCTCTGTGTGGCGAGTTCGTTGGCTGCCTCGGTCGCCGTCGCCTGAAGGCTAAGCGCCTGCTGCTGCGCCTCCGTCGCGGTCGCGTCGAGGACGGACTGCGTGGCGGTGGCATCGAGAGCGCTCTGGGTTGCCTGCGCCGCCCGTGTCGCCGTTGCCTGAATGTTCATCTGCTGCGTGGCGGTTGCCTGTGCTGCGCCCGTCGCCGTTGCCTGAATGTTCATCTGCTGCGTGGCGGTTGCCTGCGCCGCCCGCGTCGCCGTCGCTTCGACCTTGACCTGCGTGGCGGTGGCGTCGAGGGCGCTCTGCGTGGCTTGCGCGTTCTGCGTCGCCAGCGTGTTCGCCGTGTTCTGGGTGGCGGTGGCGGCGAACGCGACTTCCGTCGCCTGAATGGCGGTGGCGGTCGCCGTCGCGTTGATCGCCATCTGCTCGGCAGCGGTTGCGCTCGCCTGCGCGACCCGCGTGCCCGTCGCCTGAATTGCTGCCGTCGCGGTTGCCTGGCTGATCGCCTGCTGCGTAGCGCTCGCCTGCGCGATCTGGGTGCTCGTTGCCTGTGCGGCGTTGGTCGCCTGCACCGCGTCCGAAGTCGCCTGAGCGCTCTGCGTGCGCTGCATGACCGTCCCGGTCGCCTGCGCTGCCAGCGTCACCTGCGCGACCTGCGTCGCCTGCACGGCGATGGCGGTCGCCTGTGCCTGCTGCGTCGCCGTCGCCAGCGCGGACTGCGTGGCGAAGACGGTCGTCGCGGTGGCGGTGATGGCGGGTTCGGGCGCGATGCTGAAGGGGATGTCGAGCGCGCTGCTCTGCCCGTCGGCGTCGGTGGCGGCGATGCTTAGCGTGTGGTCGCCGGGCGCGAAGTCGAGGACGCTCAGGGTGACGCCGAACGGCGCGCGCACCTGCTGGGCGAGTTGATCGCCATCGACCGAGAAGACGACGCGCGTGATCGGCGCCTGCGTGACGAAATCAAGCGTCACGTCGCGGTCGGCGTGCAGGGTTTCGCCCGCCGTCAGCCCGCTGACGACGATCTGCGGCGGCAGGGCGACGACGAGGAAATTGACCTGCGCCGTGCCGGTGCGTCCGCTGCTGGTGGCGGTCACGACCAGCGTGTGATTGCCGGGCGGGAACTGCATCGGGTCGAGCGTGTAGCTGCCGTCGTCGTTGGGCTGCAAGGTGACGCTGCCCACGCGGGCGCTGACCTGCGTATCGTCCTGCTGCGTGATGGTATGGATGCTGAAGCTGACCGGCGCGTCGACGCTCTGCCCGTCCTGCAAGCCGACGATGGTGATCTGCGGCGGCAGCGGCGCGACGCGGAAGGCGAAGGTCTGTTTGGCGGTGACGCCGCCTTCGTTGGTGACGCTGACGGTGACGGAATTGTCGCCGGGCGGGAACTGGATCGGGTCGATGCTGAAGCTGTAGGGCGCGCTCAGGTCGGTGAAGGTCGGGTCGTCGTTGAAGGCGACCGAGACGCCGGTCGTGGGCGTCTGCCCGCTGGTCTCGACGCTGATGGTCTGCGCTTGGCTGATCGCGCCGAGCGTCGCCAGATCGGGCGACAGGCTGATCTGCGAGGGCAGCGCGCCGACCGTGATCTGGATCACGCCGGAGCCTTGATCGCCGTTGGCGTCGGTGGCGGTGACGGTCACGAAGTAATTGCCGGGCTGGTAATCGACCGGATCGAGCGTCAGGACGTAGGGCGCTTCGCTCAGCGTCACCGGATCGTGGTCGTCGACCTGGAAAATGACGCTGGTGATCGGGTCGTCGGCGAGGATGGTCGCGGTGATGTCGGTCGGCTCGGTCAGCGGCGCGCTGAAGTCCGGCAGGCGCACAATCGGCACCGGGATCGGGGCGCGCAGCACCGCCGAAGCGTCGGCTGTGCCCTGCGGCGTCGTCACCTGAAGCCCCAGATCGTACTGCGTGCCGTCGAGCGGCAGCGGCGCGTCGAGCGTGAGGACGTACTGGCTGCGCAGCAGCGCCGCCAGATCGGTGTAAATCTGGGTAAGCTGCTCCGGCGTGGGCAGTTCGTAATAGCGGGCGTTGGTGCTGGACGAAAGCTGCTGGAGGTAGGTGCGGTCCGCGCCGAAGCCCAGACCGATGGTGTAGATGGGCACGCCGCGCACCAGCGCTTCGGCGGCAGCGTCGCCGCGCCCGACCGTGCTGCGCCCGCCGTATTCCGCGCCATCGCTGAGCAGAATGACGGCGCGGCGCGGCGTCGGCGAGTTGGCGGCTTGCTGGATGGCGTCGTAGGCGGCTTGATAGAGCGCCGTCTCGCCGCCCGCCTGAAGCCCGTCGATCACGCTGTTGAGCGTGGCTTTGTCGGTGGTGTAGTCCTGCGTGAGGATCACCTGCGTGTCGAAAGTCATGATCGCCACCGGGTCGTTCGGTCCGATGCCGTCGACGAAGGCGTGCGCCGCTTCCTTCGCCTTCGCAATCGGCGAGCCGATCATGCTGGTGCTGGTGTCAATCGCCAGAACGGTGGCGAAGGGGAGGTTGTCATCGCTGATGTTTTCGACGCTGGTGATCGTCGCCTGCCCGACCAGATCGCCCGTGAGCGCGAAATCCGGTGCCATCAGCCCGCGCACGGGCTGACCGAGATTGTCGTAGACGTTGGCAGTGACCGTGACGGACGGCATCTGCGAGGCGTTGACGCCGGTGATTTCGAGGGTCGGCGCAGGGTTCTGCTGGCTCGCCACCACCGCCGGAATAAGCAGAATGAATATAAAAAGGAACGTTCGTAATTTAAGCAAAGCACGCTCCCCAAATTCGTGCAAAATAATCGTGTAATGTTAACTGGATTTCGGCTGAATGCAACTTTCGGTGAGCGGCTTTACGCCCCGAAAATCTCGCGCAGTCGGGCGACGGCGTTTTCCTGCGCCAGCAGAAGCGGGCTGACCAGCACGCCATCCGGCTTGAGCGGCGCGACGGCGGCGGCTTCTTCAAACGTGCGCAGGCGGTTGTAGAGCAGCACGCGGTAGCCGCCGGGGACGGCGGCGCGCAGCGCCTCGATGTGCGCCAGATCGAGTTCGTCGCTGTTGGGGTCGCGCTTGCCGATCTCGATCCCGGCGGGGCACAGATCGACCGCCGCGTGCAGTTCGTCGGTGTTGCGGACGCGCACAATCGCGGACATGCGGTTGCGCTGCGTGGTCGAGATCAGTTCGCGCAGGGTGGCGGCGTCGACCAGCTTGGCGATCAGCGTCAGCGACGATGCGCCTGCCGCGCGCGCCTCGACGACCTGATACTCGTCGAGGATGTAGTTTTGCAGCAGCACCGGCACGGACACGGCGCGCGTGATCAGCGCCAGATCGTTGATGCCGCCGTCGTAGAGCGTGTTATCGGTGAACAGGGCGACGCCGTCCAGCCCGGCTTGCGCGTAGTTGAGCGAAGTCGTCACCGGGTCGTAGGAGGGCTTGTCGTAGCGAATCTGACCCAACAACAGGACGCGCCCATCGTCGGTGACGGTGCTGAGCAGCGGCTGCGGGCGCTTCTGCATACTCGCCAGCGCGCGCATGGCGTCCAGAGGGACCTTCTCCTTGCGCTGGGCGAGGCGATCCTGCTTGGCGACGAGGACTTCCTGGGTGGCGCGTTTCTTCATCATAGGGGAATTATACCCGCATTTGCGGGCGGCAGATGGCAGGAACCTCAATTTTTATAAGTTTTTACAGCCGCCTGCTTCACTCGAAGCCGCCCAGATGCAGCGCGATCTCGTAGTGAGTCACCGTCGTGTCAAAGCGGAGCAGCAGCGCCTGCGCTTCGGGCGTGATGACGGCGTTCTCGATCTTTTGCCCGGCAAATCTGCGCACCGCGACCTCCGTTTCCCAGAACGTCTGCACCGTCAGCTCAACGTCGTCGCCCAGGGCGCGCCGCAGGATGTAGACGCCTTTGTAGCCGTCGATCTGGTTGAGTTCGGGGAGCACCGCGCGCTGAAAATAGGCGAGATAATCGGCTGTCTTGTCCGCCGCCGCCGTACAATGCCATACACGAGCGATCATCGGAAAGCCTTTCCACTAAGGCACGAACGGAAATGCGAGGAGACCCCTATGGTAGTCACGCGGCGGGGATTCCGGCAAAAGATTTGGTGCATCGCACAAATTCGAGGCTCCGTTTTCTGCCTGGATGCGCCATTTCGCTGCTATAATCAGGGGGTCACCGACATGAGGAAATGCCTGTGGAACTCTCACACGACGAAGTTCGCAAAATCGCCGAATTAGCCAAGCTGGAACTGACCGACGACGAAGTCGCGCTTTACGCGGGGCAGCTTTCGAACGTGCTGGAGCATTTCCAGCGCTTGCAGCAGGTCGATACCTCGCACATCCCGCCGACCGCCTCGGTGCTGCCCCTCAAAAACGTCTTCCGCCCGGACATTCCCGGCGAGCCGCTCAGCCCGGAGGAAGTGGTCGCCAACGCCGCCGACGCACTCGACAACCAGTTCCGCGTGAACGCCGTTTTCGGCGACGACTGAGCCATGCACGGGCAGGCGATCACCCGACACCGGCTGCCATCCCCCTACCGCGCGGGTTTGGCGATCCTGTGGGTCGTACCGCTGCTGCTGTTCATCGGCGTGATGATTTTGGAGCGCGGGGTCGATCTGGCGCTGCTCGACCCGCGCTTCCTGTTCCCGGCGCTGCTGATGATCGCCCCGGCGTTCTACTTCTGGCAGGAAGGGATCGACGTGCTGCCGGACGGCATCTACCGCCGCATCCACGTGCCGCGCTATTACCCGTTCGCGGCGCTGGCGCGCTGGCATTACGACGCGCGCGCAGACCGCCACGTCCTGACCATCTGGGATGGGCGCGACGAGAAGATCGTCGAGTGCCGCGCCGGGCATCTGACGGATTTTTCGCTGCTGCTGGAGACGCTGGAAGAACGGCTGCCCTAGAGGCTGCGCAGGCGCGCGATCAGGCGCTGGATGACGCTTTTGTCCGCTTTGGCGACGTTGATGCGCCGCTGCGACTGGCTGCGGAGGCGGGCGATTTCCTCCATCAGCGTGGAGCGATGTACGGTCTCGCCGTTGACGTTGTACCAGTGGTTGCCCATGTAACGAACGAACGGCTCGCGCCCATTGACCTGCATATACGCGCGTCGATAATTTTCAACGACGTAACGAGGCGGGAGTGTTGGATCGTCGACGACCATGCGTTCCTACTTACCTTTACGCTTTATTGATTCAATTATAATTCTTGATCCTCAAACCCGTATCAGAATTCCTCAACACTAACCGCATTCAAACAGTTTGTTCACGATCTGGTACTCTTGCCGCGCTCATCCGGCTGATCTACACTCTTGGGCATGGCTAACGAGGGGAAATATCTCAAAGGTGCGCGCATCTGCCCGCAGTGCGGCGCGCCGTTCACCTGCGGACTCGCGGCGAGCGATTCGTCCGACGACGACGTGCGCTGCTGGTGCTTCGATCTGGCTCCGCTGATGCCGGTTCAGATGGATACCGCCTGTCTGTGCCCCGCCTGCCTGAAGAAAGCCATCCGCCAGCGGCAGGCGGCGCAGTTTTCTTCGGGAGAGAAGCTGTGACGCACATCGTATCGCTGATCCCCAGCGCGACCGAGATCGTCTGCGCGCTCGGCTTTGGGGGCGATCTGGTCGGGCGCTCGCACGAGTGCGACTATCCGTCCTCGGTGCTTGATCTGCCCGCCCTGACCGAGCCGAAGTTCGACGTACACGGCACCAGCCGCGAGATCGACGCGCGCGTGAAGGACGTGCTGGGCTTGCAGAAGCAAGCACATGAGGCGCTCTCGGTCTACCGCGTCGATGAAGCGCGCCTCAACCAGCTTGCGCCGGACATCATCGTCACGCAGGCGCAGTGTGAAGTCTGCGCCGTCAGCCTGAGCGAAGTCGAGCGGGTGGCGCGCGAATGCCTCGATACGCCCGCGCAGATCGTCTCGCTGGAGCCGATGCAGCTAGCGGACGTATTCGCGGACATCCTGCGCGTCGCCGAGGCGCTGGGCGCGCCGGAACGCGGCGCGGCGCTGACGCTGGAGCTGCAAACGCGCATCGACGACATTGCCAGACGCGCCGCCGAGCTTCCCAAGCCGACGGTCGCCTGCGTCGAGTGGATCGATCCGCTGATGGCGGGCGGGAACTGGGTGCCGGAGCTGGTCGAGCTGGCGGGCGGGATCGCGCTGTTCGGCAAGGCGGGCGAGCATTCGCCCTGGCTGTTCTGGGACGACCTGTGGGCGGCAGACCCCGACGTGATCGTGGTCATGCCCTGCGGCTTCGACATCGAGCGCTCGCGCCAGGAGATGCCCGCGCTGGCGGGGCAGCCCGGCTGGAAAACGCTGCGCGCCATCCGCGAGGAGCAGGTCTACCTGACTGACGGCAACCAGTATTTCAATCGTCCCGGTCCGCGTCTGGTCGAATCGCTGGAAATCCTCGCCGAAATTCTCCACCCCGACGCCTTCCACTTCGGGCACGAGGGGACTGGGTGGATCCGTTACGTCATAAAGTAGCTTATAATAAATCACTCGCAAAATAAAAAGGAATAAAATTATGATCCACTTCAGGGGTTTCCTGCGGCGTAAGCTCTGTTTTGTGCTCGTCGCGCTTCTCCTGGGAGGGGTGATGTTTTACCCCACGCTCGCCCAGACTTCACCGGAAGATGTCGCCCAAGCCCTGATCGCTGCTGAAGACTCGAACAACGTGGATGCGGCAGTCGCCGCCTTCGCCGACGACGCGGTCGTCACGCTGGCGGATGGCAGCGTCTACAACACGCCGGAGGGCATTCGCGGATGGCAGCAGGCGCTCGCCGATGGACATTTCCGGCTCGAACCCGTCAACATGCAGGTCGATGGCAATACCGTCAGTTGGACAGGCGAGATTTCGCTGGATGCGTTCCGCGCTCTGGGCATCGCCTCGATGGGCGGCAACTGGACGCTCGACATTGAGAATGGCAAAGTCAAGACCTTCGACTTCACCTTTACGCCCGACGCCCTGACCGCGCTCACCGCCGGGAGCGTCGCCGATGCTTTGATCACCGCCGAAGATACGCACGACGTGGACGGCGCGATGGCATTGTTCGCGCCGAACGCAGTGGTGACCATCGCTACGGGCGACGTTTACGACACGCCGGATGCGATCCGCGCCTGGCAGCAGGAACTCGCGGACGGTAAGTTCCACATCGAGGCGGTGGGGCGCTACGTAGAAGGCAATACAGTTCACTGGACGGGCGACATTTCGCTCGACCTGTTCCGGCAGATGGGCATTCCATCGCTCGGCGGGTTGTGGGACGTGACGGTCGAGGATGGCAAGGTCACGGTGTTCAATTTCGCCTGGACACCGGAAGCAGGGCAGATGCTCCAGCAGGCGATGGGGGCGGCAGAAGCCACGCCGTCCTCGTGAGAACAGGGGGCTGCGATCAATCCAGATAGCGTTTCATCACCCCGGATTGCGACACGTCCGGGGTGATGAATGCGTGTCCTGGCGGCTTCCTGTTCCGTCAGGCGCAGTCCAGGTCTTCCGCTTTGAACGAGAGATAGCTGATCGGCAGAAAAAGATCAATCTGCCCGGCATAGTGCGCGTCCGTGAGACCCGCGTTGATGCGGCTGCCCCAGCGCATATCCGCCAACAGGAGGATACCCGCGCGTCTCCCCTCGACAATATCGGTCGGCTTGCCCCAGCAGAGCATCAAATCGCCATAGCGCAGGCTGTTCGGCTGGATGGTGAAGTCCGTCCGCACGATCACGTGATTCAGAATCGACCACCGTGACCTTGCCGACGATGCCATCGTCCGCCTCGAACTGGCAGAAACCGACTTCGATGCCTTTATCGATCCCGGTGTGAAGGGGGCAGGGAAAAGCCTTGACCGCCTCTATCGACTGCCCCGGCATGATCGCCTGATAAGTCGCCAGCGGATCGAGAGAAGTCGTCCTTGCGGCGGCGATAACGCCCGCTGAGCCGACGAAAAGACTCACCGTCAAGCAGATGCACAGCTTGAATACCGCACCCATCCCTATCCTCAATTTGGTAATAAATTCGGCGTTATATATTCTACCATATCAGATGATCGGGGGCGCTGCGGCGCGCAGCGCTTCACGGAAAGCCGCAAGACCGGACTCACGACTCATCAAATTCGATTTGACGACCGTCACGCGCCGCGAACAGCCTGAGAAACGCCCTCATTTCGATACCCCCTGATCATATCCTCAGCTTATGGAAGGCGTCACAGGGCGTCACCTCCCCGGATGAGGGGAATCGAGAGATGGCTTGAGCGATGGGCTGCATTCGCGGCGCGGACATCTTATCTGTTCATTTGCCCGCCGCCTGACTACAATGAATTATGCTGTTTGTTACTACGCATGAGGTTTTCTTAATGGCTGAACAAGCGCAACAACAATCGTTTCTGATCACCGGAGGCGCTGGCTTTCTCGGCATTAACCTGGCGCGCTATCTGCTGGAGCGCGGGCACAAGGTCGCCTCGCTCGACATCGCCGACTTCGACTACCCCGAACGCGACCGCGTTACGGTCTACAAAGGGGATACCCGCAAGCGCGCCGACGTGGATAAGGCGATGGAAGGCATCAACATCGTCGTGCATACGGCGGCGGCGCTGCCGCTCTACAGCGAAGCCGACATCATGTCGACGGACATCGAAGGCACGCACACGGTGCTCGACTCGGCGCTGGAACACGGCGTCGAGCGCTTCATCCAGATTTCCTCGACGGCGGTCTACGGCGTGCCGGATCACCACCCGCTCTACGAAACCGACCAACTGATCGGCGTGGGACCTTACGGCAGAGCCAAGATTCAGGCGGAGCAGCTTTGCGCGGACTATCGCAGCGAAAGGGATGTGCGTGCCGATCATCCGCCCCAAGTCGTTCATCGGACCGGAGCGGCTGGGCGTGTTCGCGCTGTTCTACGATTGGGCGAAGGACGGGCACGGCTTCCCGATGCTCGGCAGCGGGGACAACCGCTACCAACTGCTCGACGTGGACGACCTGGACGACGCGATTTACCTGTGCGCCACGCTCGACAAGGACAAGGTCAACGACACCTTCAACATCGGCGCGAAGGAATTCACGACCATGCGCGAGGATTATCAGGCGGTGCTGGATGCCGCCGGATTCGGCAAGAAGATTCGCCCCCTCCCGGCGGGACCGGCGATTGCGCTGCTCAAGGTGCTGGAAGCGATGCACCTCTCGCCGCTCTACGCCTGGGTCTACGAGACCGCCAGCAAGGATTCGTTCGTCTCGATTGAGAAGGCGGAGCAAGTCCTCGGCTACGCGCCCAAGTATTCCAACAAGGACGCGCTGATCCGCAACTACAAGTGGTATCTCGCCAACCTGAGCCAGTTCGAGGGGCAGAGCGGCGTCTCGCACCGCGTCCCCTGGAGCCAGGGGCTGCTGGGCGTGGCGAAGCTGTTCTTTTAGCGATTTACCGGTGATTACTAGCCGCCAAGTTCGCCAAGAAATGTCGGTGTAGGGGCGCACGGCTGTGCGCCCTGTGTGCTCCTAATCTCAATTCGCCTTCAGAAACGCCTCGACCTGCGCGCGCCTCGGCAGCGCGGGAATCGCGCCGCGCGCGGTCGTCGTGATCGCGCCGACGGCGTTGGCGAAGCGCAGGCAGTCCGGCAGCGCCATCTCCTCGATCAAGCCGACCAGCAGCCCGGCGACGAAGCCGTCGCCCGCGCCGGTCGTATCGACGGTGCTGACGCGGAAGCCGGGCGCGGCGATCACCTCGTCACGCGCGTAGAGCGTGGCGCCGCCCGCGCCGTGCGTCACGACAATCAGGCGCATCCCGTCGCGCCAGAGCGCCGTCGGGTCGTGCCCGCCGGTCAGGAATTCCAGTTCTTCGTCGCTCACCTTGACGATGTGCGCGTAGTCCAGCCCGGAAAGCAGCCCGGCGCGGGCGGTCGCCTCGTCCTTCCAGAGCGACATCCGCAGATTGGGATCGTATGAGATGGTCAAGCCGCGCGCGCGGGCGTAATCGACCGCCGCCAGCGTCGCCGAGCGCCCCGGCTCGACGATCAGTGTGAGCGAGCCGAAATGAAAGATGTCCTGCCCGTCGATCAGGTCGAACGCCACGTCTTCCGGGCGCATGATCATGTCGGCGCTGGGATGACGATAGAAGACGAACGAGCGCTCGCCGTCGGCGCGCAGCGAGACGAACGCCAGCGCCGTGCGCGCCTCGCTGCTGAAGCGCAGCCCGCGCGTGTTGACGCCCTCGGCGCGCAGCACGCTTTCGAGATGATGCCCGAACGGGTCATCGCCGACCTGCCCCAGAAAGATGCTCGGCTGACCGAGCTTCGCCACCGCGACGGCGACGTTGGCGGGCGCGCCGCCGGGCTTCTTCTCGAAACCGGACGCATCCCCCACTTCGACGCCCGCTTCCAGGGCGACAAAATCAATCAGAAGTTCACCTAAAGAAACGATGCCCATGATGGGTCTACCCCCTGATGCTGCCGTGCGCGCTTGATTGTACCGTGAAGGCGCTGTTGTGCGCTCAGACGGACTCTTGCCGCCAGATGACCAGCATCGGATAGACCTTCTTCAACTCCACGCCGGACTTGACGTAGCCGTCGAAGCCGCGCTGGACTTTGTAGATGCCGAAGCAGTCCACGCCGCGCCCCCGGATAATCGCATCGTCCCAGTCGCGCTGATCGAAGCAGCGCAAGCCGCAGCAGCCGCCTTTGTCGAAAACCGCCGCCAGGTCCACGTCAACCGGCGAGCGCCATGCATCGAGCGTGGTACGCAGCACCGCGCGCAGCAGGTGGGCGCGCTCTGGCTCCGTCGTGGGGAGCTGCGCCGCGTCGACGATCAGCGTCAGGTCGATGTCGGAATCAGGGCGGCAGCCGCCCGCCAGCCCGCGCGAGCCTTCCAGCGTCACCTGGCGCACCGCCTCGTGGACGGTCAGGTGGGCGGCGCGCAGGATTTCGTCCGTTTCCGGCAGCAGGGCGGCGAGTTCGGGGAGAAATGAGGAAATCGTCAGCAAGGGTCACCAGCCTTTGAGGAGTGCCTGTCTGCTTCCAGTCTATCGTTGATATGGGGAAATGGGGACGGCGAAAGTGCAGGAATGTTATCTGATTATTGTCCCATATCCCATTTGCTTTGTGGACGCGGGCGCTCATCGCGCAAGATGGGGTGCTTCGGCTGCGCGTAGGGATTGGGCGGGAAGCTTGCCAGTGGTTTGGGCGTCAGCGGATCAATGTCCTGATGATATTCGACGCGATTGAGGCGGTAGTCAATGTTCCGCACGTCTGCCTCAATGTCGATGATCACCATGATGAACGCGCCGAACGCATAGCTGGTGATGCTGGCGGTCATGCCGCTGATGAGAATCACAAATGAGAACAAGAACGAAAACCAATAGCCGACCGTCGAAGCATCCCACCCGAACTTGATGCAAAGTGATCTGGCGATATTTCCCCCTGCCGTCGCCGTCAGCAAGAATAGAGCGAAGGTCAAAATCGCGCCGAGGATGCCGGAGACTTTGTAGAGCAGGCTGACAAAGTGAAGCGAGTGGTGCGCTTCGTACCTCTCTCATGAACTCGCTCTTCTTCATTGTATATCTGAATATCTCCTACAGAACACTTAAGATATTTTGCGCCCAATCTGGAAAATTGGACGTTTTGTTTGTCCGGCGCAACGGCGTATCATATGTGCGAGAGTTGAAAGGGACTCAATATGGCAGTTGCGCCGACCAGCGATTTGCTCGAAGAAATCACCAATTTCCTCGCGGCGAGACCGACCACTGAGGAAGTTATCGCCTTTAAGCCTACAGAAGCCGCCGATCAGCGCCTACATGATTTACTGGATCGCAACAGCCTCGGTCAGCTAAATACAGAGGAACACCGCGAACTGGACGAATTCCTGTTGATGAGTCACTTCTTGAAGATGCTCAAGCTGAAAGCGCGGCTGAACCTGTCGGATGCGGAATGACATACATTGACATCGCTCTTCGCCGCTTCGTCACCGAACGCGCCGGGAACTGCTGTGAATACTGCTTGCTTGATCAGGAAGACAGCCCATTTTCATTTCATATTGAGCACATTATTTCTGAGAAGCACGGCGGCGAAACCCATGCTGATAATCTCGGGCTAAGCTGCCCCGAATGCAATGCGTTTAAAGGGAGCGATCTCGGCTCGATTGATCCGAAAACAGGGATGCTGACGCTGCTTTTCAACCCCCGTCAACAAAGTTGGAGCGATCATTTTCGCTTAAGCGATACCAGGATTGAGCCTTTGACGCCTGAAGGTCGCGTGACCGTATTTCTGTTGAAACTCAATAGTTCAGAGCGCCTTGCGGAGCGAGCGCTGCTCCTTCAACTCCATCGTTATCCATGTCATCAGGGGAATTCTGCATGAAACCGATGTCGTTTGACTTCAAAACCCGCCGCTCGATGGTCGTCGCGCGGCGCGGCATGGTCGCCACCAGCAATCCGCTGGCGTCGCAAGCCGGGCTGGCGATCCTGCGGCGGGGCGGCAACGCCGCCGATGCGGCGGTCGCGGCGGCGGCAGTCCTCAACGTCACCGAGTCGGCGTCGACCGGCATCGGCGGCGACATGTTCGCGCTGTTCTTCGACGCCAAAACCAAACAGGTGACGGCGCTCAACGGCAGCGGACGCGCCCCCGCCGCGCTCACCGCCGAGTCTCTGCGCGAGCAGGGCTACACCGAAATTCCGACGCTCAGTCCGCACGCGGTCACGGTGCCGGGTGCGCCGGCGGGCTGGGAGGATTTGCTCAAGCGGCACGGCTCGATGACGCTGGCGGACGTGCTCGAAGACGCCATCCATTACGCCCGCGACGGCTATCCCGGTGCATCCGCTCTACGGCGCGGCGTGGCAGCGCTCCGAGAAGTTCCTGCAAAACTGCGATCATGCGGACGACTATCTGCCGGGCGGGCGCGCGCCGCAGATTGGGCAGATCGTGCGGCTGCCGGGGCTGGCGGCGACCCTGCAAGCCATCGCCGACGGCGGCGCGGCAGCCTTCTACGGCGGTACGGTCGCCGAAGCGATTGTGCGCTCAATTCAGGCGCGCGGCGGCGTGATGACGCTGGACGACCTCAAAAATCACCGCTCGACCTGGGAAACGCCGATCTCGACCGAGTATCGCGGCGTCCGCGTCTACGAATGCCCGCCCAA
The DNA here is from genome assembly GCA_963760975.1 of uncultured Chloroflexia bacterium. Classification (GTDB taxonomy): domain Bacteria; phylum Chloroflexota; class Anaerolineae; order Aggregatilineales; family Phototrophicaceae; genus Flexifilum. The sequence goes on from CAVXEZ010000007.1 coordinate 201,536, forward strand.
CGGGCAGGGTATCGCCGCGCTGCAAGCGCTCAACGTCGCCCAGGGCTTCGATCTGGCAGCGCTGCCGTTTGATTCGCCGGAGCGGATGCACCTGATGGTCGAGGCGATGCGTCTCGCCTTCGCCGACGCGCGCCAGTACGTCGCCGACCTGGCGACCGACCCCGCGCCGATGGACTGGCTGCTCAGCGATGCCTATGCCTTCGAGCGGCGGGCGCTGATCAACCCCGATCTCGCCATGCAGCCGCCCAGCTTCGGCACGCCGCCCGCCGGATCGGACACCGTTTATCTGTCGGTGGTCGATGGGCAGGGCAACGCCTGCTCGTTCATCAACAGCCTGTACACCGGCTTCGGGTCGGGCATCGTAGCGGATGGCGCCGGAAGTGGTATCGGCGGCTTCTTCCTGCAAAGCCGGGGCGCGCTGTTCACGCTCGAAGATGGGCATCCCAACGTGCTCGCGCCCAACAAGCGCCCGTATCACACCATCATCCCGGCGATGGGCACGCAGGGCGGCGAGCTGTGGGCGTCGTTCGGCGTGATGGGCGGTTTCATGCAGCCGCAGGGGCATTTCCAGGTGCTGGTCGCCATGATCGACGACGATCTCAATCCGCAGGAGGCGCTCAACCGCCCGCGCTGGTGTCTCGAAAGCGGCACGGGCGACAGCGCGCTGGCGCTGGAAGATGGCATCCCGGTCGGCACGATGGCGCGGCTCGCCGAGATGGGACACCGCGTGCGCCCGGTCAGCGGCGCGGGGCGCGGCTTGTTCGGCGACGGGCAGATCATCCGGCGCGACGCCGAGAGCGGCGTGCTGTTCGGCGGCAGCGATCCGCGCAAGGATGGGCAGACGGCGGCGTTTTGAAAAATCAGTCTCCGTAAGATCAGTGGGGGATATGCCGTCTAGGCTAGGTGTATGGACAAATAGCATTTAGGGGTCAATAATGCCGGACGCACCGATTACGCTCAATGACGCGAACCTGGATTCCGTCCTGAACGGCGAGAAGCCGGTCATGATGCTGTTCACCACCGGCGATGGGCTGCGCAGCGACTTCAAAGCCGCCTTCGACAAAGCGGCGAAGGAAGGTGATGGGCGTGTCGTCTATGCGCGGGTCGACCCGCATCAGAACCCGGCGCTGGCACAGCGGTTCGGCGTCGGCGAAAAGCCGGTGCTGATCGCCTGGTACTGCGGCGAAGAGGTCACGCGGCGGCAGAAGCCCTGGGGGACGGATTTACCCCTGGCAGTCGAACTGCTGCAAAATGCTGTTCGTGCAAGTGGCAATCCCTTAAACGAAGCGAAGACTGAGGAAGAAGTAAAACCCGTGACTCAACCAACTGTTCACAACAAGCCCGTAACTGTCACCGACGCCACCTTCGAGCAGGAAGTGCTCAACAGCGACCTCCCCGTGATGGTCGACTTCTGGGCGGCGTGGTGCGGTCCCTGCCGCATGGTCGCGCCGATCCTGGAGAAGCTGGCTGGCGAATTCGCCGGGCAGATCAAGGTCGCCAAGGTGGACGTGGATGCCAACCCCGGCTTATCGCAGGCGTTCCGCATCCAGAGCATCCCCAACCTGATGATCGTCAAGAACCGCACGATGATCTTCAACCAGCCGGGTGCGCTGCCGGAAGCCGCGCTGCGCGACCTGATCCAGCAGGCGATTGCGCTGGAAGTGCCCGCGCCGCAGGCGCAGCCCACCGAGCAGGAAACCGAGGCAGCGCCGGAGCAGTAAGCCGGACGCAATAACGCGAAGCCAACAGAAAGGCGCAGGGATCATGATGATCGCCGCGCCTTTTCGATTCTGCGTCCGGGTGATCCGATCAGCTTTGATCGTCGCCCTCGCCTTGCTTCTCCTGACTCGCGCCGATGGCGACGCCCAGCGCCAAGCCGATGGCGATCCCGACGGCGATGTTGTCCGGGAAGATCAACATGCCGAAGATCATCCCTAAGGGGATACCCAGCGCGATCCAGCCGCCCATGCCCAGCTTCTTGTCGTTCACCGCACCAGACCTTTCCTGCGTCTCCATTACAGTAATTACTACGCAAAAGCCGCGCCGGAGTTGCGAGCGGACGGCACAAAGTGAGTATGCGTGTGCGGCTTATCTTGATGATGCGCTCACAACCTTTATCGGTATCTCGACTTTGTCCGCGCCGTCCGAAGTCGTCAAACGCTGTCCTGTCGTGGAGTCATACAAACCGATTGCGAGGGTGTAATCGCCGGGCGTGACTTCAGCCGGAATCGCCAGCCGAGCGTCCGTTCCGATCAATAGCTCGTTGGGGTCGTTCCAGGTCAGTGTCAGCCGCTCTGGCAGGGCTGGATTTCCGTCGAACTGCGTGATCAGCGTGGTTGTGTCTCGCGGATACAAGTGGATGAACATCGAATAATTGGCGCCTGGAGTCTTGAGCGCGCGCCAGTATGGTCGAAAGGTTAGTGTCTGCCCCGGAGCGACGATAGCTTCCGAGAGATCATAGCCTTCCAGAACGATTTGTTCGCCGAAAACCACGTGTGCTGTATTTTGCGGGGGCAGGATGCGGTAGAAGGCGATGTCCGGTCCGAACTCTCCCTCGCCCGCGTGGATCGTGCCGAGTGGGGTCAGTTGTTGAACGAAGCGGCGTAACCCGGCTTCGTCCTCAACGCGGCTCCAGTCCTCATCCGTCATGACGAAATAGGTCATGCCACGCTCGGCGAGTTGAGTCGGCGTGTTCCCGGTCGGGTCTTCCAGCCACCACTCGAAGGATGTAGCGCCGCTGTACCCGCTCCAGGGACGGTTGAAAAGCGCTTCGGCTCGGGAATTGGGGTGAATCAGGACCAATCCATCGGCAGGCAGGCTCGCGTCGGCGTACTGCTGTGCTAAAAGCATGGTTGGGGTGAGAGCAAAAGTCTGAATGGAGTTGATGCCGCCGAGCGCCAGCGAAATGCCAACCGGGATGGCAAAACCGGCGATGACTCCTTTAGGCAGCCACCGTAGTCGATGTGATGACGTTTTTCGCCAGTCGCGCAGCGTCCAGTATACCTGGCTGATCGCCGCGCCCCATACGCCGAGCAAGCCCACTGTGATAGGCAAACTATGGCGAATTTTTCCGGCAGGTAGAGCGATATAGGTGAAAGTCGTGGTAATCGAGATGCCGACCAGCCCGGAAAGTAGAATGATCCCCAATGGCTGCCATTGAATTATTCGCCAGCCGTGCCTGCGGCTGACGAAATAGGCTGCGATGCCTGCGCCAACTGCCAGAAGGAAAAAGACCGCGCCGATGGGCAGGATCGCATAAGCCCAGTTGTTGATCTGGTAATGGATGCTGAAGATATTATTGAACCCGTTGGAGCGAACACTGTCCGCCTCTCGATTACTGAGCGATAAGGCTCCGTAGCCAAACAGGAGATACCCTGCCGTCGCAGCCCCGATGCCCAGGTAGATAAGGAGCCAGTACCACCAGCGGCGCGGTTGACGGTAGACGAAGGTCAGGGTCACTATTCCCCAGGGGATCAGAAGAAATATCGCGGGGTATTTCGCGTAAGTGGCTGCAATACCGGCGAGCAGGCTTCCCAGCAGCCAGAAGGGCGACTTTGACTTCCAGGCTTCGAAGGCTGTCACGAGCGCTGCGGCGGCGCATAGATACACCAATGGATCGGGGATAGCCAGGCTGTTGTAATTGACCACGAAAGGAGAAAGCGCCCAAACACTGCCCGCAAAGGCAGCCGCAATCCCACCGCCAAGCTGCCAGCCCAAGCGCATGATTACAAGAGTCGTCAGTCCACCCAGAATCGCGGCAAGTAAGCGCAAATAGTAGAAGTAGGTCGATGGGAAAATCCAGGGATAAGACCAGTGTGCCTCGATAGTTCGCTGTACCAGAATATTGATCCATACGTAGAGAGGGGGGTAGCCCGCCAGCCATTCGGGGACCACCGGGACATCTTCGACGCCACGCCAATCGCGCCCAAGCAAATAAGAATTCGTCTCGTCGCTATAGTCCTGATAAGGCAAATAACGGTCGAAGGTAAGCAGCCGAATACCGAACGCCAGCAGGGCGATGACGATTAGAGCGATGATGCGGGGATTCAAAGCGATAGATTGAGACTTAACTCGATTTTGCAGTTGATCTGTAACTTGGGCAAAGTGCATCTTTTGCTTCCAGCTCATCAGACGACGAAAGTATACCATTAGTACGATTCCTGGTGTGCTGTTTACAGCGATAATGCGTCTGCGTACAATTGCGTTCGCTTATGAAGGGAAAACAGAACACAGATGACCCCCTACACCATTCGCCCGGCGACGGAAGCGGACGCCGAGACGATCAAGCGCATCGTGCGCGCCAATCCGCTCGATCCCAACGCCGTCGACTGGCATTATTTCCTCGTGCTGGAGGTGGTCGAGGGCGGCAAGCCCAAAATCGCCAGCATCGGCATGGCGCATCCCGAAGGCGACGTGCAGGAGATCGACAGCGTGGCGACCCTGCCCGAATATCGCAGGCGCGGCTATGCCGAGGCGCTTGTCCGCGCGCTGATCGAGCGCGCCGGGCTGCCGCTCTATCTGCTGGCGGAGGACGCTCTGATCGCCTACTACGAGAAGTTCGGCTTCCGCGTGATGAGCGCCGACGAAGCGCCGTCCGTCATGACCGAGCAGGCAGACTGGGTCAACGATTTTCTGGGCGGGCGCGTCGCCTATCACGTCATGGGCAAGACCAATTGACGGCTTGATTGCTCGCCCGAATCCACGTTACCATATGTCTGTCGCATACGCAGTCTGAAGCGGAGGGCATGATGGCAGGCACAGGCACGAAAGACGACCCCTGGGTACTGAAAACCCCGCCCGGCACGTCGGAATACACCATGTACAAGGACGAAGCCAACGACCCGCCCCGGCTGGTCTGCCAGGTGGGGACGACCACGCTTTATTACGATCTGCGCGCCATCGACGACCTCTACCAGATGCTCAAGCAGCACGGCGACTGGATGGATTTGGGCGCCGCCGACGAGCAGAAGGACGCCAAGCCCGGCACCGTCGAGGCGTGGGGGCGCTCACCCGACAACCCTGTCGGCGGCTGGTACGGCATGAAGAAGGGGCTGCGTGGTCGCTTTGGCATGTACATGCCGCCGCTGCTGGAAGCGCTTGGACTGGTGGAACTGGAGCATAATGCGCGCAATAATCGGATGCGCGCGAAGTGAACTAGACGATGCACCTGATTCTGTTCGACATTGACGGCACGCTGGTGCTGACGCACGGCGCGGGGCGTGAAGCTACTAAGTACGCCATGATCGAGGTCTTCGGGACGTGCGGCGCGCTGGCGGCGCACAGGTTCGGCGGCAAGACCGACTGGCAGACGCTGAGCGAGCTTCTTCACGAGGCGGGCGTGTCCTACGACGACATCGAGCGCGCCATGCCCGCCTACGACGCCGCGATGGGACGGCAGCTTGCGCGCATCATCGATCAGTACGACGTGCAGCCCTGCCCCGGCGCGGTCGAGCTGGTCGAGGCGCTCAACCGCCGTGACGACGTGGGCATTGGACTGGTGACGGGCAACGTGTCGAGCACCGCGCCGATCAAGCTGCGCGCCGCCGGGATCAATCCTGACCACTTTCCGGTCGGCGCCTATGGCAGCGAGGCGCTGGAGCGCGATCATCTCCCGGCGCTGGCGGTCGCGCGGGCGGCGGCGCATTACCGCTATCCCTTCGCGCCGCACGAGGTGATCGTCGTGGGGGATACGCTCGCCGACGTGTCCTGCGCGCGGGCGCTTGGCGCGCTGGCGGTTGCCGTGCAGACGGGCTTCGCGCAGCCGGGCGAGTTGAATGCCGCCGATTTTCTTCTGAACGATTTGACGGAATTTGCGCGCGTGCTGGCGTGAGCCGCGCTTAAACGATCTTGTCCTCGTGATACGCCGCGATTTCCGCCTCGCTCATGCCGAGGCGCTCGCGCAGAATTTCGTCGGTGTGCTCGCCGAGCGCGGGCGGCGGCGTGCGCACCGTCGGCGGCGTCGCCGAGAAGCCGACCGGCGGACCGACCAGCCGCAGCGCGTCGATCTCGTGGATCAGCCCGCGCGCCTGCACCTGCGGATCGTCCAGAATTTGCGAGACGGTGTTGAGCGTCCCCGCCGGGATGCCCAGCGCCAGCGCCCCAGCGACCCACTCGGCAGCCGGGCGTGTGACGAACACGTCGCTCAGCAGCGCGATCAGCGCGTCGCGGTTGTGGACGCGCGCCGGGTTGGTGGCGAAACGCGGGTCGTCCGCCCACGCCGGGCGCTCGATGAGCTGGCACAACTGGGCGAACTGGCGGTCGTTGCCCACCGCCAGCGCGAACTCGCCGTCGGATGCGCGGAAGGTCTGGTAGGGGACGATGCTGGCGTGCGCGTTGCCGTAGCGGGCGGGCGTCTCGCCGGAGACCAGCGCGCTGCTGGCGACGTTGACCAGCGCCGCGATCTGCGTGTCGAGCAGGGCAACGTCGAGCTGCTGCCCCTCGCCCGTGTGCTCGGCGTGGCGCAGCGCCGCCAGAATCGACGAGACGGCGAACAGCCCGGCGATCACGTCGGCGATGGCGACGCCGACTTTCGACGGCGCGCCCTCCTGCTCGCCCGTGATCGACATCAGCCCGCTCATCGCCTGAATGACGAAATCGTAGCCGGGGCGCGCGCTGTAAGGACCCGTTTGCCCGAAGCCGGTGATACTGGCGTAGACCAGCGCCGGGTTGAGCGCGCGCAGGTCGTCGTAGCCGAGACCGAACGCCGCCATGCCGCCCGGCTTGAAATTCTCGACCACGATCTGGCTTTGCGCCGCCAGCTTGCGCGCGATCTGCTGCCCGGCGTCCGATTTCAGGTTGAGCGACAGGCTGCGCTTGTTGCGGTTGACGCTCAGGTAGTAGGCGCTGCGCCCCTGCGCGTCGAAGGGCGGACCCCACTGGCGTGTGTCGTCGCCGTCGCGGCTTTCCACCTTGATCACGTCCGCGCCCATGTCGGCGAGGATCATCGTGCAGAAGGGACCCGCCAGCACGCGCGTGAAGTCGAGCACGCGCACGCCGGATAGTGCTTCAGACATGGAAAAGTTCCTCTAGGCGTGAAACTTCAGCCCCTTGATCGCCTTATCGACCTCTTTTTTCTGGTCGCGCATCGCCAGCCCGACCAGATCGAGTTCGTCGGCGGTCTTGGCGCGTACCGCCGCCCGGTTGTCGATGTCGTTGCCCGTCGAGAATAACTCGCGCGTGAAGATCGCCATCTGGATGCCGCGCTCCATCGCGCGCTGGTAGGCTTTGCGGATACCCGCTTCGTCCGCCGCGTAGATCATCATCGGCTGGATCACCATCGGCAGGTACAAATTGCCCGACGCATCCTCGTAGTTCTCGCCCACCTGCGCCTGATCGCTGCCGACCAGCGCGCTGGCGACGTAGGCGGTCACGTTGAGCTTTTGCCAGGTGGGCAGGTCTTCGCGCACGACAATCGCAATCTTGGTGTCGAAAGTCATCGACATAGCATCATCCTTTCACGTCCGCTCTCTGGCAGTAGTATGCCCGCGTGACGCTGAAAAGTCTTATAGAATCTTGCGCTGAGTCCGCCTGATCATACCGAAGCGCCGCCCTCGCCGAAAGCTCCGCCGCGCGCTCAGGGAATCCTCAGCAATCTGTGCTATCCTTGTGAAAATCAGAGCAAGCAGAGAACGATTAAATGTGGCGATTACTGATCCTCGGCGGCGTGGTGCTGGCGGTGGTGATCTTCGGCTTCAGCCTGATCAGCGTGAGCGGCGGCACGGGTGACGTGAACGCCAGCGCCGTGCTGGCGAACCTGAGCAGCGATACCAGCGGCTATGCCCGCGCCATCGGTCCGCGCGACTGGCACTTCCCGCAGGATTTCGGCGCGCACCCCGATTTTCAGACCGAGTGGTGGTATTACACGGGCAACGTCCAGACCGAGAGCGGGCGGCGCTTCGGCTTCCAGTTCACGATCTTCCGCCGCGCGATTGCGCCGAGCGAGCCGGACACTACTTCGGAGTGGCGCACCAACCAGCTTTACATGGCGCATTTCGCCGTCAGCGACGTGGCGGGCGACCAGTTCTATCACGACGAGCGCTTCAGCCGCGCCGGGGCGGGGCTGGCGGGCGCCGAGGTCGACCCGAATTACCGCGTCTGGCTGGACGACTGGCAGGTGAGCGGCACCAACGCCGACGACACGCAGACGCGCATTCAGGCGGCGACCGATCAGGTCGCCGTCGATCTGGCGCTCGACCAGAGCAAGCCGCCCGCGCTGCAAGGCGATCACGGCTTGAGCGCCAAGAGCGCCGAGCCGGGCAACGCCAGCTACTATTACTCGCTGACGCGCCTGCTCACCAGCGGCACGATCACGGTGGGCGGCGAAACGTTCACCGTCAGCGGCGCGACCTGGATGGATCACGAGTTCGGGACGAGCGCGCTGGGCGCGGATGCGCTCGGCTGGGACTGGTTCGGCTTGCAGTTGGACGACGACCGCGAGCTGATGGTCGGGCAGATACGACGGGCGGGTGGCGACAAAGACCCGTACTTCGGCGGGCTGCTGGTCAACCCCGACGGCTCGACGCAGTATTTGCCCGCCGAGGCGATCACGATCCAGTCGACCGGGACGTGGACGAGTCCGCACACCGGCGCGACCTATCCGGCGGGCTGGAACGTCACGGTGGATACGGGGGGCGGCGCGCCGCTCAAGCTGACGGTCACGCCGCAGATCGCCGATCAGGAGCTGTACGGGAGCGGCATCGCCTACTGGGAGGGCACGGTCAAAATCTCCGGCAGCGCGACGGGCTACGGCTACACCGAACTCACGGGCTACGCCGATTCGATGACGGGGCGGTTCTAGCTCTCCGGCACGACCGCAATTGCGTCCATCTCCACCAGAAAATCCGGATTGGCTAAGCCTGACACAAACGCCATCGAAATGGCGGGCGGCTTGGGCTGCTTGATCATCAGCCCCCGAAACGCGCTGTAGCCCTCTTGCAGCGGCTGCCCCTGCACGACGTACAGATTCCACTTGATGACGTGTTCCAGTTTCGCACCGCCTGCTGCCAGCGCGATTTCGAGGTTCTTCAGCACCTGTTCGACCTGCGCCTTCAGGTCGCCCTTGCCGACGATCTGCCCGGACGCATCGACCGCGTCCTGCCCGCCGACATAGACGGTTTTCGCATTTCCGCTCACGACGATCACATTGCTGAACGCTGGATTCTTATTCAGTCCATCCGGATTGATGTATTCGACGCCCATGCGTCTTCCTCCTGCTTACGCACCAATCATAACAGTTGCTCCATGCAGTTCAGCATGGCGCGTGAATTTTGAGGGAGAAAAATGACGCATTCAGGAGGAAGGCGCTCTGAGAAAATGGGCGAAGGGCATCGGTTATGCTCGGCGCTAGCTGGTCGCTACGTTGAAGATCGTTCGCGTCATAAAAGAATAACGGAGCGATTCCGTGAAACTCGCTCCGTTATGGACGGCGTTCGGACGGAATGCCGGATTAACCCGCGTCCGCATCCGACGAAGTGCTGTCAGTCGATGTCCCGCCGACGATCCGGGTCGGCAGGGGGGTACCGTTCTGCGGTGGCAGGTAGCTCGGCTGCATGTCGCTCTTGAGCACCCACACGAACTGGCAGGCGAGCATGATCTCGTAGTAGGTTTCGGTGGTATCCTGCCCGATCACGTCATACGTGCCGGGGTTGAGGAAGATGCCGGGCGAGACGTTGCCGGGTTCGTAGTAGACCTGAGCGTTATACGGCGTGTCGCCGACCACGCTGCCTTCAGGCGCGGAAAGCTGGCAGCCGGTAATCGGTGCTGGCGGCTCGCCGACTAGACCCGGCGTGTAGTACATCGTACCGTTCCACGTACGGGGATTGTTGGTCCCTGAAAAAAGACCGCACAGCCCTATGCCGAGCGTCAGGGTCACGTCCGCGTTGCTATAGGTATTTGTGCCGTTCGTGTAATTAATTGTAGTGTCTGTGCCCGTAATATATAAGGCATACGTCTCGCCAGCCGGGATCGTTAACCCGCCCACGTTCAGCCGGGTAGGCGTATTCTCTGCTGAGCTGGTTATCGTGTCGCTACCCAGCAGAGTCCAAGCCCCCGCAGTCGTTTCAGAACCGACATACGATCCAGCTTTATAGTAGACGCTAACCATGTGAGTTCCCGCGTCGAAATTTACGTCGAATGCCGTGATCGTCAGGGTATTCGTCGCGGCGACATCGAACATGTTGCCCGCACAACCGTTACCTCCTGCAAACGTAGTGGTAATCGAATCACCGGCGGCATAGGCAGACGCAAACAGCACCGAAAACACCAAAATCAAGGAAAGAAACCTGGTGATGGGTAGAACCCGATGATTCATCACCTTACTCCTGTAAAGTTCAAGCCTGGGACCATTAGCGTAGCACGAATTGTTCATAACAAGCGTTGAAATATGCGATACACGGATTTTTCAGAATATTTTCCGGGGATATGCTGAGAAAGCGTCAGTTATCGAGAAATGAGAGATCGCAATCCGTCAGGTGGTCGCCACGCTCAGAATCGTTTGCAGCAGCACGTTCGCGCCGTTGACCACGTCCGACCACTCGGTGAACTCGTCGGGGTGGTGGCTGATCCCGTTGGCGGAGGGGATGAAGATCATGCCGCTCGGCATGATGTGACCGAGAATCTGCGCGGAATGCCCGGCGTAGCTGAACAACTGCATGTGCGACAAGCCGAGCGCATCGGCGGACGATTCAATCGCCTGGATCACACCAGCCGCCATAGTGGCGGCTGGGATGTGAATAATATGCTGCGGTTCGACCTCAAGCCCGTTGGAGGCGGCGCATTCGCGGGCGATGCCGAGGAGCGCAGTTTCCATCTCGCTGAGGTGCTTCTCGCTGATGTGACGGCATTCCATCAGCAGGCGCGCGCGGCTGGGAATGATGTTGAACGCGCCCGGCTCGACCTCAATATCCCCCACGTTGAAAATGCCGTCGCCGTAGCGCTCGCGTACCATGTCGTGACCGCGTACCACGAACAGCGCCGCGCCGCGCAGGGCATCGCGCCGCCGGTACATGTCGGTCGTGCCGGAATGCCCCGCCTGCCCGATGAACGTGAGCAGATAGGTCGTGCGCCCGACGATCCCGGTGACCGCGCCGATGTTCGTCCCGGCGCGATCCAGCCGCCCGCTCTGCTCGATGTGCAGCTCCAGATAGCCCGCCATCGTCCCCGGCGAGCGCCGCGCGCGGTAGATGGCGCGCGGGTCGATGCCTGCTCGCGCCATCGCGGCGCGGAAGGGGGCGTTATCGACGTGCTGGTCGGTCAGGTCGTCGGCGGTGAGCACGCCCGCCAGGGCGCGGCAGCCGAACATCGAGCGCCAGTTGCCTTCGTCGTCGGTGAAATTGATCGCTTCCAGATGCACGGGGAGGTCGACGTTCGCTTCGTGCAGCGTGCGCAGACATTCCAGCGCCGCCACCAGCCCGACGGAGCCATCGTAGCGTCCGCCGTTGGGGACGGTATCCAGATGCGAGCCGATCAGCAGGGTTTTCGCGCCGGGGTGGCGGCTGGCGAGGATGCCGCTCAGGTTGCCCGCGTCGTCGTCGCTCACCGTCAGCCCGGCTTCCTCGATGCGGTCGGCGAACCAGGCGCGCGCCGTCAAATCTTCCGGCGAGAGCGCCACCCGGCTCACGCCGCCTTCCGGCGTCGCGCCGATCTCGCCAAGCTGGAGGAAATCGGCGTGCATCCGGTCACCATCGACGCGCAAATTAGGGATCACCGTTTGAGCAGTTTGCAAACTGACCTTCCGTGCCTGGAACGTTTGTCGAGTGGCGACCCATTATAATCCGGCTTTAAGCGATGCGACAATTCTTAATCGCCGCCCTCCCAATTTGTAGGGCGCTGAGCGAAGGTCATCAGGACTATAATAGAATCAGTTATGAAGTATCAGCGGGGCTAACATGCCAGTTGATCCGAATATTGTTTACCTGATTCTGATTGTCGGGCTGTGGCTGAGCGTGACTGCCGCCTACGTGCCCGGCACGGGAGTTGTCGAAGTGCTGGCGATCATCGGCGTGCTTGCCGCGCTGTTCACGCTGGCGAATATGCCGACCAACTGGTGGTCGGTGATCCTGATCGTCGTCGGCGTGCTCGGCTTTCTGGTGATCCCGTTCCTCGACAGCCGGTTTGCGCTGCTGGCGCTCGCTGGGCTGGCGCTGCAAGCGGCGGGCAGCCTGACGCTGTTCAACGGCGTGCAGGTCTCGCTGCCGCTGATCGTCGTGACGATTGGCGCGTCGCTGATTTACCACCGTTTCGCCCTGATGCGCGTGCTCGATTATCACCGCACGACTCCGGCGATGCTGGAGGACGAGCCGCTGGTTGGCTTGCACGGCTACGTGCAGCGCGCGCTCGACCCGGTGGGGACGGTCTACGTGCGCGGCGAAGCGTGGACGGCGCGCAGCGAGCAGAAGCTCGATGCCGGGACGGAAATCGCCGTCGTCGATCAAGAGGGGCTGACGCTGTACGTCGAGCCTGTCAAACAGAAGCGTCATCAAGAGGAGGCGTGAAGCTATGGATACTCAGGTCATTCTGGTCGCGGGGCTGATTCTCATCCTGTTCTATCTGGTCTTCAGCGCGGTGCGCATCGTGCCGGAATACGAACGCCTCGTCGTGCTGGCGCTGGGTAAATACGGCGGCACGCGCGGTCCCGGCATCACCTTCATCATCCCAATTCTGGAGAACGCGAAGAAGGTCGACCTGCGCGAGCGCTTCCTCGAAATTCCGCGCCAGACGGCGATCTCGAAGGATAATACCGCCATAGACATCGACTTTCTGGTCTACTACCGCATCGTCAACCCCAAGCTGTCGGTGCTGGAGGTCGAGAACGTGGTCGCGGCATCGCTCAACATCGCGGCGACGACGCTGCGCGCGGTCATCGGCGACATCGAGCTGGACGACGTGCTGGCGAAGCGCGAGGGCATCAACGACGTGCTGCGCGTCAAGCTGGACGAAGTGACCGAACGCTGGGGCTTGAAGGTCACGCGCGTGGAAATCCGCGAAGTGGATCCGCCGAAGCTGGTGCAGGACGCCATGAACCGCCAGATGAGCGCCGAGCGCGAGCGCCGCGCGACCGTCACCAAAGCCGAAGGCGAGCGCTCGGCGGCGATCATGGTCGCCGAGGGCGAGAAGCAGTCCGCTATTCTGCGCGCCGAAGGTGAAAAAGAGTTGCTGGTACGCCGCGCCGAAGGCGAGCAGCAGGCGCAGCTTTTGCTGGCGCAAGGGCGCGCGGCGGCGCTGGAAGCGCTCTACGGTGAGGCGAAGAATATCGACGAGAAGACCATGATGCTGCAATACCTCGATACGCTCCGTTCGGTGGGCGAGAGTCCGGCGACCAAGTTCGTCCTGCCGATGGAACTGACGAGCATGATGAGCCGCTTCATGAGTTCGATGCAGGCTGCCGGGAACGGCAGCAGCGACACCAGCGCGTCGAACGGCAACGGGCAGGCGCCGAAAGCGTAGCGTTTTACAGCATCCGAATGGCAATTGTAGGGGCGGGTTTCAAACCCGCCCCTACTGATTTGTCCTCATTTACCGCAGCGCGCCGTTGGGCAGCAGCGCGTGAACGCCGACCACGCCGTTGACGATCTGCGTGACGTGCAGGTCGACCGTCAGGCTCGCCAGCGCAATCGCGTCGAGCCGGTCGACGTGAAACAGCCTGTCCATCAGCGCGAACATGGCATCGAGCGCGGCGTAGGTCGCGTCGTCCAGGTCATCGCCGACGCCCAGCGTCAGCCAGCCCGCCGGGGTCTGCGCGACCGGCGTCGTGATCGGGAAGTCGTCGCGCAGGTCGAAGGTCAGATCGACGCGATCCATCGGGCATTCAATCGCCGTGCCGCTGATCTCGCCGTCGCCCTGCACGCCGTGCCCGTCGCCGACCGAAAAGAGCGCGCCTTCCACCGGGATCGGCAGGTAGAGCGTGCTCCCGGCGACCAGCTCTTTGCAGTCGAGGTTGCCGCCCCACACGCGCGGCGGCGCGGTCGGGTGTCTGCCGGGTTCGGCGGGCGGCATCCCCATCACGCCCATGAACGGGCGCAGCGCGACGCTGTACCCCAGATGATTGCGCGCGGTCATGCTCTGCGTGTCCAGCGCCCAGCGATGGACGATCCCCTTCTCGCCCACGCCGTAGCGCTGGTTGAACGACGACATCCCTGCCCCGGCGAGGCAGTGTCCCCACGCGCCCGGCACGACCGCGTTGATGCGGACGGCGAGCGTCATGCCGGGCTGCGCGCCGCGCACGGCAATCGGTCCGACCAGCGCGTGACCGTCGCCTTTCTCCGCCGGGTCGTAGCCGGGGAAGCGGGGCATGGCTCTGTACGCCGCGCCATCCCCACCCGCGAACGGCTCGACGCGCCAGCCCGCTTCCAGCGTCTTGTAGACGACCGAATCGCCGGGGTCGATGGTCAAAATCGGCGCAAGCTCCGGCGAAAAATAGCCGTGCAGCGTGCGCAGCTCCGGTTCGAGTGTGTGGGTTTGCGGCATCGTGTGTCCTATTGAGATGATAGAAGGCAGCTTACAAGTGAGTGGTACTAGCGCGCTGAAATCTCTCCTCGAAACCTCACCCCTCCACTCCCCTCTCCACGTTGTGGAGAGGGGAAGCTAAGCGAGCGAAACTCGTTTCGCCGCGCAGTCGGGGTGAGGTCAGAACTAGCGCCGCTCGTTTTCAAACCCGCTCCTGCATAGCGGTTATAGCGGTTCGTCTAGTACTGGATGTCCACCGCGCGCCCGCTCTTCGACGACTCGGCAATCGCGTCGCAGATCACGGACGTGCGGTAGCCGTCCTCGAAGGTCGCGCCGTAAGGCTCGACCGGCTTGTCGTTGACGATGGCGTCGAAGAAGTGGTTGAACTCGTGGACGAACGAATGCTCGTAGCCGATGATGTGTCCTTCGGGCCACCAGTTCTTGATGTAGGGATGGCTGGTCTCCGTGACCAGAACGGTATGGAAGCCGCGCGTCACCTGCGGCTGCTCGTCCTTCCAGTAGACTTCCAGCTCGTTCATGCGCTCCATGTTGAAGCGCAGCGTGGCGTTCTCGGCGTTGATCTCGATGACCTCGTAATTCTTGCGCCCGGTGGCGAAGCGCGTCGCCTCCAGCGTGCCGAGCGCGCCGTTCTCGAACTCCATCAGCGAGACGAAGGCGTCGTCCACCTCGACCTTGCCGCGTCCGCCTTCCGGCAGCGGGCGCTCGTCGATGAAGGTTTTCATCATCGCCGTCGTGCGCTTCGGCTCGCCGACCAGGAAGCGCGCCAGATCGACGATGTGCGAGCCGAGGTCGCCCAGCGAGCCGCTCCCGGCGATGTTCTTGTCGAGCCGCCAGACGCGCGGGAAGTTGGGATCCATGATCCAGTCTTGCAGATAGATGGCGCGGAAGTGGTAGATGCGCCCCAGCTTGCCTTCTTCGATCAGCTTGCGCATCTGCATGACCGCCGGGACGAAGCGGTAGTTGTGCGCGACCATGTGCTTGACGCCCGCCGCTTTGACGGCGTCCCACATGCGCCTGGACTCTTCGGCGCTGCGACCGAGCGGCTTCTCGCAGAAGACGTGCTTGCCCGCCTGCGCCGCCAGGATGCACGGCTCGGCGTGAACGTCGTTCGGTCCGCCGTTGTCGAAGACCTGCACGTCCGGGTTGCTGATCAGGTCGTGCCAGTCGGTCGTGTAGCGCTCGAAGCCGTAGCGCCGGGCGGCTTCGGCGGTCGCTTCGGGGTTGCGCCCGGCGACTGCTACCAGCCGGGGGATGGCGACGGGCGGATACATCATGTAGGGCAGCGTCTTGAGCGCATTGGCGTGCGCCTTGCCCATGAAGGCGTAGCCGAGCATCCCGACGCCAATCGTCGGCGCTTCTTTCTCGGCTTTGGGTCCTGCCATTGAGGTAAAGCCGGTTTGTTCAGTCATGGAAAAACCCTTTCAGTGATTAGTTTTTCGTTGTTGGTTTTCGTCCGCCCGGCAGCGAACCGACTCGCGTGCTGTCGAGTGGTTCTTGGCTTCGACTAAAAACCAGCATTGTTCATCTACAAAGTCATGCTTAAGGCGTAAACAATTTCCAATGACCTTCGGAGACCACTTCGACTGCTCCGTCGACCACTTTGATGGCGGTCTCATCATCAATCGCATACGCTGGCACATCCATCCCGGATGCCCATTTTTCCGCGTTCGCCATCGTATTGTACGGCAGCGCCGGGTGATCCAGGTGCGGAAAGATCGAAAAATCAACCATGCCCAGCGTGCTATCGTCGTCGCCACCGGTAGGCGGCTTCCAGCCGACGAAGTCCTCCCCGATGTTGGGGGTCATGACCAGGCTCCCGGCGCTCAGTCCCACCCAGACCGCGCGCAGCGACGGCAAGAGGTCTGCCAGCCCGGACTGGCGCATCCAGTAGTACAGATAGAGGGTATCGCCGCCGCCATTCACCAGCAGAACGTCCGTCTCCTGAACCATAGGAACCCAATATCTGCTTTATCGATACTGGGCAGCGCGGTGAGTTCCAGCGTGCCCAGGGACTTCCAACCCAGTTCGCACATGGGGGTTCTGGGTTCTTGTCCGCTGATGAATACCCATGCTCGCTCCGCGCCAGTAGGGATGGCGTAGCTCGCGGTGGGAATGCAGAGGGCGCTGGACTCGGCAATCGGTTTGCCCAGCAGATCGAGCAGCACGTTACGAATGCTGTCGTTTTTGATGCCAGCAGAAGTGAGCAGAAATTTCATGAGTTCCTCTCCTTGCCCATGTTATGGGAGCCGAAAAGCGCCTCCAGCCCCTCGCGTTGATTATCCCTTAATGACAGGAGCACAATATATCGTGCCCCTACCATCCTTGTTGCGATGGGATAATCGCCCTGATTACTCCAGCAGGCGGACCTGGCAAACATCGCCTGCGCCGTCTGTTGTTCGGCTCTCGCCACAGCCTATTCGGTTGGAAAGGTGCAAAGTCGAGCGAACAACGAAAAACCAATACCCTACTCTTTGCTGGCAAACGCGGCGTCGAAAGCCACATCGGACGGCGGGAAGTCGGTGCGGCGGATGAAGGCGGCGGCTTCGCGCGCGCCATGCTCCCGATCCATGCCGACATCTTCCCACTCGACCGAGAGCGGTCCGTCGTAGCCGATGCGGTTGAGGACGCGGATGATCGCCTCCAGATCGAGATCGCCGCGCCCGACCGAGACGAAATCCCAGCCCCGGCGCGGATCGCCGAAATTCAGGTGCGAGCCGAGGATGCTGCTGCGTCCGTTCAGCTTGACCTTCGAGTCCTTGACGTGGACGTGATAGATTTTGTCCGGGAAGCGCTCGATGAACTCGACCGGGTTGAACATCTGGTGGATGAAATGGCTGGGGTCGAAGTTGAAGCCGAACGCCGGGCGGTTATTCAGCGCGTCGAGCGTCTTTTCCGCCGTGTAGATGTCGTAGGCGATCTCGCTGGGGTGCGCTTCGAGGGCGAAGCGCACGCCGACTTCGTCGTATACGTCGAGGATCGGGTTCCAGCGGTCGGCGAATTCGCGGTAGCCCGCGTCGACCATTGCGTCGGTCGTCGGCGGGAAGCGGTAGATCAGGTGCCAGACCGGGCTGCCGGTGAAGCCGTTGACCACTTTGACGCCGAATTTCTGGGCGGCGCGGGCGGTATCCGCCATTTCCTGAGCGGCGCGGCGGCGCACGCCTTCGGGGTCGCCATCGCCCCACAGGCGGGCGGGCAGGATGCTCTCGTGGCGCTCGTCGATGATCGCGTCGGAAACACACTGCCCGACGAGATGATTGCTGATGGCGAAGCACTTCAAGCCGTGCTTGTTGAGGATGTCCCAGCGGCTCTGAACGTAGGCATCGTCGGAGAGTGCTTTGTCTACCTCGAAATGGTCGCCCCAGCAGGCGAGTTCCAGCCCGTCGTAGCCGAAATCCGCCGCTTTTTCCGCCAGCGTCTCCAGCGGCAGGTCAGCCCATTGCCCGGTGAATAAAGTTACAGGTCTTGCCATAAGATTTGTCTCCTTTAGTGAGTACCGAGTACCCGGTGACGAAAAGCTATCGATCTCACGTGATCGTTTGGACTCATTACTCGGTACGGATGCGCATCGCTCTATTTTCAACCCGCTTTCTGCCCGGTGATGTACACGCGCAGGGTATCGCCGCCATTGAATTCCAGCTCCACGTCGCGGACAGCGCCGTCAAAGCCGAGCTGTTCGAGCGGCTGCGGCAGCATCCGCTTGAGCAGTTTGTTGGGGTCGCTCAGCTCGTGCCGGACAATCTGCTCCAGTCGCAGCATTTTCAGCGCCAGCTTCGCGCCGACATCCAGCGGGCGCGTGATCTCGCGGATTTCGATGCGGTTGCCCTTCAGGCGCAGCCGCGTGCCGCACGAGCGCGGGTCGTTTTCCAGCGTGTATTTCAGACGAATGAAGGCGACGATTGGCTCGTGGACGTGGATTTCGCAGGCGACCTGCGCTTCGCCGCCGACGATGCGGGCGTCCATCTGCGTGATGTTGTGGACGATGGGCACGCTGACGTTGGCGACCTTCTGCTCGTCCACGAGGCGGTAGATGATCTTGCGTAAGACCAGGCTGAGTTCAGCGCTGTCGATGTCGGAATGAAATTCGCCGTCGGCGTCGAGCGAATCGGCGATCCGCTGTTCAATCCCCAGGATCGGCTCGGTGAGGCTGCGGTTGATCTGCTGGCGTAACTGCTGCTTATGTTTGCTCATACATCAGCTATTCTTTGAAAAAATTCTTCAAGCGCATCAATTGGTGGTCTTACGATTTTACACGATCTCTCACGACCCGCCTGCGCTATGATAACGCAACTCGGCGCGAACCACCGTGATAAAATCTCCCACGCCGCCCCGACGATCTGTTGTGGGCGGGTTGACATTTCTCCAGCGGTGGGTTATTCTGTCTATATTAGAACATATATTCTGAAATGGAGACGAGTCATGCCGGGATACAACGAGGCGATGGTGCGCCAACTGGAGCCGATCATGCAGGCTATTCCCGGTGCGAAGCCGGGCAAGATGTTCGGGATGCCGGGGTACAAGGTGAACGGCAAGCTGGCGGTCGGCGCGTTTGGGGACGGCATCCTCGTCAAAGTGGGCGAGGCGCGCGCGCAAGCCGTGATCGGTCAGCCGGGCGTGCAGACCTGCGAGATGCGTGGGCGCGTCTGGAAGGACTGGATCAAGCTGACGGGCGATTTCGAGCAGCACCGGACGCTGCTGGAGGAAGCGGTGCGCTTCGTCGCGGCGAACGGCTAGCCGCGCTTGCGCAGCAGCGACTCCAGCGAGAGGCGCTCGCCGTCGTCGAGCAGCCGCTCGTGTTCGAGCGCGTCGAGATCGTCGTCGTCCATCGTCGCCAGCAGCCGCTTGATGCGCGCGTCGCGGTCTTCGCGCTTGGCTTTCTCCGCCTGCTGTGCCCGCCGCTCGTCTTTCCTGGTCGCCGCGTTCCAGATGGCAACCGTGCCCGCCGTAGCGCCCGTGATCAGCATGAAGATCAACACCGCCGCGCCAAGCTGCCACGCTTCCGGCACGAGCATCGTCTGAGCGACCATCTCGCTCGTATTGATCGGGCTGGCGACGAACTCCGTGTATTTGAGACTGCCGAGGATCAGACCAATAGACGTTGCAACGGCGATCCACATGAAAATGGTTGCGGCGGCACGTTCGCGCATGATGTCCTCCATAAGCACTTTAGAATCTGTACGCAGCGCCGCCGCCGCTGGTTGCAGACGACAAAAAAGAGGACGACGCCGTTTCAGGTGGCTTTCACCCTATTCGATTGTCTCCGACTGTTTGCGTATGGGTCATAGAGTGGGCGAGGGGCGGCGTTCTTACGAGGCGAAAAACCAATACCCTACTCTTTGCTGGCAAACGCGGCGTCGAAAGCCACATCGGACGGCGGGAAGTCGGTGCGGCGGATGAAGGCGGCGGCTTCGCGCGCGCCATGCTCCCGATCCATGCCGACATCTTCCCACTCGACCGAGAGCGGACCGTCGTAGCCGATGCGGTTGAGGACGCGGATGATCGCCTCCAGATCGAGATCGCCGCGCCCGACCGAGACGAAATCCCAGCCCCGGCGCGGATCGCCGAAATTCAGGTGCGAGCCGAGGATGCTGCTGCGTCCGTTCAGCTTGACCTTCGAATCTTTGACGTGAACGTGATAAATTTTGTCCGGGAAGCGCTCGATGAACTCGACCGGGTTGAACATCTGGTGGATGAAATGGCTGGGGTCGAAGTTGAAGCCGAACGCCGGGCGGTTGTTCAGCGCGTCGAGCGTCTTTTCCGCCGTGTAGATGTCGTAGGCGATCTCGCTGGGATGCGCTTCGAGGGCGAAGCGCACGCCGACTTCGTCGTATACGTCGAGGATCGGGTTCCAGCGGTCGGCGAATTCGCGGTAGCCCGCGTCGACCATTGCGTCGGTCGTCGGCGGGAAGCGGTAGATCAGGTGCCAGACCGGACTGCCGGTGAAGCCGTTGACCACTTTGACGCCGAATTTCGCGGCGGCGCGGGCGGTATCCGCCATTTCCTGAGCGGCGCGGCGGCGCACGCCTTCGGGGTCGCCATCGCCCCACAGGCGGGCGGGCAGGATGCTCTCGTGGCGCTCGTCGATGATCGCGTCGGAAACACACTGCCCGACGAGATGATTGCTGATGGCGAAGCACTTCAAGCCGTGCTTGTTGAGGATGTCCCAGCGGCTCTGAACGTAGGCATCGTCGGAGAGTGCTTTGTCTACCTCGAAATGGTCGCCCCAGCAGGCGAGTTCCAGCCCGTCGTAGCCGAAATCCGCCGCTTTTTCCGCCAGCGTCTCCAGCGGCAGGTCAGCCCATTGCCCGGTGAATAAAGTTACAGGTCTTGCCATAAGATTTGTCTCCTTTAGTGAGTATCGAGTACCGAGTGACGAAAAGCTATCGATCTCACGTGATCGTTTGAACTCATTACTCGGTACGGATGCGCATCGCTCTATTTTCAACTCGCTTTCTGCCCGGTGATGTACACGCGCAGGGTATCGCCGCCATTGAATTCCAGCTCCACGTCGCGGACAGCGCCGTCAAAGCCGAGCTGTTCGAGCGGCTGCGGCAGCATCCGCTTGAGCAGTTTGTTGGGGTCGCTCAGCTCGTGCCGGACAATCTGCTCCAGTCGCAGCATTTTCAGCGCCAGCTTCGCGCCGACATCCAGCGGGCGCGTGATCTCGCGGATTTCGATGCGGTTGCCCTTCAGGCGCAGCCGCGTGCCGCACGAGCGCGGGTCGTTTTCCAGCGTGTATTTCAGACGAATGAAGGCGACGATTGGCTCGTGGACGTGGATTTCGCAGGCGACCTGCGCTTCGCCGCCGACGATGCGGGCGTCCATCTGCGTGATGTTGTGGACGATGGGCACGCTGACGTTGGCGACCTTCTGCTCGTCCACGAGGCGGTAGATGATCTTGCGTAAGACCAGGCTGAGTTCAGCGCTGTCGATGTCGGAATGAAATTCGCCGTCGGCGTCGAGCAAATCGGCGATCCGCTGTTCAATCCCCAGGATCGGCTCGGTGAGGCTGCGGTTGATCTGCTGGCGTAACTGCTGCTTATGTTTGCTCATACATCAGCTATTCTTTGAAAATATTCTTCAAGCGCATCAATTGGTGACCTTACGATTTTACACGATCTCTCACGACCCGCCTGCGCTATGATAACGCAACTCGGCGCGAACCACCGTGATAAAATCTCCCACGCCGCCCCGACGATCTGTTGTGGGCGGGTTGACATTTCTCCAGCGGTGGGTTATTCTGTCTATATTAGAACATATATTCTGAAATGGAGACGAGTCATGCCGGGATACAACGAGGCGATGGTGCGCCAACTGGAGCCGATCATGCAGGCTATTCCCGGTGCGAAGCCGGGCAAGATGTTCGGGATGCCGGGGTACAAGGTGAACGGCAAGCTGGCGGTCGGCGCGTTTGGGGACGGCATCCTCGTCAAAGTGGGCGAGGCGCGCGCGCAAGCTGTGATCGGTCAGCCGGGCGTGCAGACCTGCGAGATGCGTGGGCGCGTCTGGAAGGACTGGATCAAGCTGACGGGCGATTTCGAGCAGCACCGGACGCTGCTGGAGGAAGCGGTGCGCTTCGTCGCGGCGAACGGCTAGCCGCGCTTGCGCAGCAGCAACTCCAGCGAGAGGCGCTCGCCGTCGTCGAGCAGCCGCTCGTGTTCGAGCGCGTCGAGATCGTCGTCGTCCATCGTCGCCAGCAGCCGCTTGATGCGCGCGTCGCGGTCTTCGCGCTTGGCTTTCTCCGCCTGCTGTGCCCGCCGCTCGTCTTTCCTGGTCGCCGCGTTCCAGATGGCAACCGTGCCCGCCGTCGCGCCCGTGATCAGCATGAAGATCAACACCGCCGCGCCAAGCTGCCACGCTTCCGGCACGAGCATCGTCTGAGCGACCATCTCGCTCGTATTGATCGGGCTGGCGACGAACTCCGTGTATTTGAGACTGCCGAGGATCAGACCGATAGACGTTGCAACGGCGATCCACATGAAAATGGTTGCGGCGGCACGGTCGCGCATGATGTCCTCCATAAGCACTTTTGAATCTGTACGCAGCGCCGCCGCCGCTGGTTGCAGACGACAAAAAAGAGGACGACGCCGTTTCAGGTGGCTTTCACCCTATTCGATTGTCTCCGACTGTTTGCGTATGGGTCATAGAGCGGGCGAGGGGGGCGTTCTTACGAGGCGAGGCAAAGGCTCTCAGGGCGCGCTCATGCGGGACTAACTTCATGCCTGCCATGCAAAGACAGTATAATGAAGATGAGAGACAGGAGTAACCGAAATGGCACCCGTTACCTACGATGCCGTCGTGAAATTGGCAGAACAGCTATCCCCGGAAGCGCAGCAGGCGCTGATCGAGCATCTTCAGCGAATCGCTCGGCAGCGCGAACTCAGTTTTGAGGAGTGGAAGACAGTATTCGAACTCGCTGAAGATCGATACGCCCCTCGTCGGTGATTTCTCGGATCGCAGAGTCGATTGGTACGATGACGACGGGCGATAGAGTATTTGTCGATACGAACGTGTTGCTGCGCGCCAATCATCCAGGGCTGGGGCTGCATCAGGAAGCGAATATAGCTCTCACTCGCTATCGTCGAGATGAATACGAGTTATGGATCAATCGTCAGGTTGTCCGTGAATATCTTGTTCAACTGACTCGCCCCGGTTTGCTGGCGCAGCCGTTGACATTCACTGAAATCGAAGCGCAAGTTGCGGGGCTAAGAGCAGTTTTTCGCATCGCCGATGACACCGAAGCGGTCACCGATAAGCTGATCGAACTCATCAAAGAATTTCCGACGGGTGGCAAACAGATACACGACGCGAATATTGTTGCGACGATGTTGGTCTACGGTATTGATACGTTGGTGACGCAAAACGTGGCTGATATGAAACGCTTTGCTGAGAGAATCAAGATCGTGTCACTCCAAACCATCACGTAAAGGCATACTCTCTCAAAGTATGCCCAGACGCGCTGTCTCCTCAACCAATAGACTAAACGACCGCTGTTATCCCTCACTCTTCACCGCGTACACCGCTGCGCCGTCGTCCGCGAAAACCTGCTCCAGATAGGGCGCGGCGCTGACCTGCGACTGCATCGTCACGTCGTCCAGCGGCGGATGCCAGCGCAGCATCGTCTCGAAGCTGGCGGGATTGCCCACAATCTGCGGCACGATCACATAGCTGATGTGGGCGTCGCGCAGCAGCGCCGCGTTGGCGGGGTCTGCCGGGTTCTCCCAGAACGCCCGCATCGCCTGCTGCTCGGCTTCCGCCTGCGCCGTGCCTTCGAAGAACGGCTGCGGGCGGAAATACACGCTGTCCCGCTCGCTGATCACCGGCACCCAGTCGCCCTCGTGCGGCGCGGGGTAGTTGAGGATGCGCGCGTCCTCCGGCGTGTTGGCTTTGATCCAGTCCATCGCCGCTACGTCCGCCGCCGACGAGAACGCGCCGTAGAAGCCGATGCGCCCCTTGCTGAAGGCGATCAACTGCGGGCTGACGACCAGCCCGACCAGCGCCAGCGCGATCACGCCGACCAGCAGCGCGGGCGCGGCGCGGTGCAGGCGCTCGCCCAGGCGGCGCTCGAACAGCCGATCCCACAGCCAGAGCAAGCCGATGCCGCCGAGGATGCTGTAGGGGATGATCGGTCCGTGCCAGGCGATGCTGAAAGGGTAGTCGTAGCGCAGAATCGGCAGCCAGGGGAACAGACTCGGCAGGATGCCGGTCGTCGAGAAGTCGAGGATCAGGATTAACCAGCCGACCGCCAGAATCGCCGCCTGATTGCGCCGCCGCAGCCCAACGACCGCGCCGATCAGCGCGAACGGGACGATCACGATGCCCTGGTTGAGGATCATCACCTGCCAGTAATTCGGGTCGCGCTCGAAAGGCGCGACGATGTTCGCGCCGAGCAGGTCGCGGATGTGCAGCAGCCAGGGCGAGATCGCCAGCACGCCGACCAGCGGCACGCCGATCAGCAGGACGAGCCACGTGCGCAGGCGTCGGGCGCGGCTTGCCCAGCCACATCGTCAGCAGCCAGGGGACGTAGCCCAGCGCGAGGATGATGGTCATGTCGGGGTGGCTGAGCACGACTGAACCGAGCATCAGCCCGGCGGCGATGGCGTCGGAGAGATAGCGATGGCGCAGGTAGCGGGTGGCGAAGATCAGGAACGCCAGCGCGAAGACCAGCGCCAGCAGCGCCGTATAGTGCGAGTCCATGTAGGCGGTGAACAAGCCCACCCCGATGAGCATGGCGAGCGCCATCGCGCGACCGAGCCGCTTGTCTTCCAGCTCCGAGCCGAAGTCATACGCCAGCCAGACGAGCAGCAGCGCCAGCACCGCCGCCACGCCCATCTCGATCATCGAAATGTCCAGGCTGAGCTGGTGGCTGAGGTAGGCGATCAGCGCCGGGAAGCCGGGCGAGTAGAGGTAGTGAATCTCCGGGTGGAAGGGCGCGAGCGTGTCGAAGCCGCCGCCCAGCCGCGCCGTCAGCGCCAGATAGCCGAAGCCCTGCGCGTCGGTGTCGAGCGGCACGGGCGCGATCAGCGTGGGGATGATGAAGATCAGCGCGGCGAAAGCGAACAGCAGCAGGTCGCGCCCGCTCGTCCAGCCCTGATCGGCGTCGAGCAGGGTTTCGCCGCGCTTTTCGGCGCGCTTCTGCCCGTAGGAGAGCGTCCCGAACAGGAAGATGCTCGACACCAGCGCGAACAGCAGGTAATCGACCACCAGCGTGTTCCAGCCGAACAGCATCGCCCAGAAGACCGCGCCGCCGATGACCACGCCCAGCGCCAGCGCCGCCGCCAGCCCGACGCGCGGCTGATGGGTGGGCCAGGCGGGCGCGAGCATCGCCCCCGCGCCGATCACCACCGCGCCGAAAATGAAGATGACGAATAAGATCATCAATGACCTGTTTGTTCAGTAGGGATGCACTGCGGGCTAGTATAGCCGATGCCGAGATGTTTAGCCACGCTAAGGAATTTGGGTTGGACGCTGCAAATGCTTCTCGCAGACGTAAATCATCGCCGGGGAGTCGGCAGCCAGCGGCTCGCCCTGCCAATTGCCGTAACACTCACGGATGCGAAAGCCGTTGTAATGGAGCAGGGCTTCCGTCTCCTGCGGATAGAGATAGCGCAGAGCCGTGCGCAGTGTCTTCTCCACGACCTGCCCGTCGGCGTGGAGAAACTTCAACTGAGAGGTGCAGTGCTGGATTTGGGTCAGGGGGTCGTAGCGCTGCTGCTCCGTGACCACGAGCTGCCCGCCATCCGAGAGCGTGTACTGCTCATGGTCGTTATGGAGAGGTCGAAAGGGGTTGCGCGTCTCGAAGAGAAAACAGCCTCCCGGCTGCAAATGCGCCCCCACGCGCGCCAGCATCGCTTCGTAATCTTCCCGCGTCAGCAGGAACTGGAAGGCGTTCATCAACATAAAGATGAACGGAAACTGCTTCTGAACGTCGAACGTGCGCGCGTCCGCGACGACCCATTCAATCGAGACCGCGCGTTCCGCCGCTTTCCGGCGCGCATGAGCGATCATCTCCGGCACGATGTCCACCCCTGTGACCGCGTAGCCCAGCAGCGCCAGGTGTATCGCCATGCGCCCGGTGCCGCAGGCGAGATCAAGCAGCGGGCTTCCGAGCGTCCGTGCCCACTGCTCCACGAGCGGGTAATCTGCGTTGAAGCTGTCGCACATCAGATCGTAGGTCAGCGGATCTCGAAATTCCTCGAAGGAGTTGTAGTCGACCATCGACCTTCCTTTGCTTTTTCCGTCGCTTTGGCTACCATAACGGGTATTATACGACTTGTAGAGGTCAGATGAAGTGCCGAATATCTTCGAAGGCAGCCTGATCCGCCTGCGCGCCGTCGAGCCGACCGACTGGGAGTTCTTCCACCGCTGGGACAGCGAATCGACGGACGCCGGACGGATGACCGACGAAATCTGGTTCCCGAACTCGACCACCAGCGCGAAAGACTTCGCCGAGCGCGAATCCAAGCCGCGTGAGGGCGATTCCTTCCGCTTCCTGATCGAAACGCTCAACGGCGAGTCCGTCGGCACGATCAACACGCACACCTGCGACCCGCGCTGCGGCACGTTCCGCTACGGGCTTGCCATCAAGGAGGAGCACCGCCGCAAGGGCTACGCTTCCGAGGCGATCCGGCTGGTGCTGCGCTACTACTTTCAGGAGCGGCGCTACCAGAAGTGCAACGCCGAGGTCTACAGCTTCAACGAGCCGTCGCAAAAGCTGCACGAGCGCGCTTGGCTTCACGCTGGAAGGGCGGCTGCGGCGGCTGATCTACAGCGGCGGCGAATACTACGACGTGCTGGTCTACGGCATCACGCGCGAAGAGTTCGAGGAAAGTGCTGGGCGTTTCGCCTAGACGCGCGGCGAGCGCCCGGTCAGGCGCGTGAAGGTCTGGTAGCCGATCCAGCGGAAGGGTTCCGGCGGGATGCGCGGATACGGCTGCTGGTAGAACGGCAGCCCGCGCCAGCGTTCGTCGTCGCCGGAATAGGCGTCGGTCAGCACCTGCCCGGCGAGGTTGCCGAGCGTGACGCCGTGCCCGCAGAAGCCGACCGCGTAGTAGATATTGCGGTCGTCGCCGCGCACGCCCATCAACACCTGGCGGTTGAGCGTGATGCCCAGCGTGCCCGTCCAGCGCTGCGCGACCGGCAGCGCGCGGCTCCCCGGCAGATAATCCTCCAGCGTCTGCTGCATCGCCTCGAAGGCGCGCGGCGCGCTTCCCGGCGTGCCGGGATACGCCGTGCGGTTGTTGAACAGGTAGGCATACGACTGGTTGCTGCCGCCGCCGAAGACGATGTGTCCGTCGCTCGTCAGCGCGCCGTAGCTGATGCGATCCAGGTCGTCGCTGAACCCGGCAAGCTCGCCCCAGCCGATGCCCGCGCGCTGTTCCGGCGTGAGCGGCGCGGTGGCGTAGACGTGCGAGTGCAGCGGAAAGAGCGCGTCGCGGAAGTAGCCGAGCTTGCTGGTGTAGCCGTTGGTGGCGATCACCATCGCCTTGGCGCGCACCTCGGCGTTCGGCGTCGTCAGCGTGATCTCGCTGCCCTCGCGGATTTTCAGGACGGGCGTGCCCTCGTAAATCTCGACGCCGCGCTCCAGCAGCACCGGGCGCAAGCCGCGCACCAGTTGCGCGCCGTTGATCTGCCCGGAGTTGGGGTCGAGGACTGCGCCGTATGCCCCGCGTGCGGGCAGCTTGTGCGCCAGCGCCGCCGAGTCGAGGTACTGCTCCGGGATGCCGAGCGACTGGTAGTATTCGACCTCGGCGTGGGCGGCTTCGGCGCGCTGGGCGTCGGTGTAGAGCGTCAGCGTGCCGTCGACGCGGTAGGTCACGGCGAGCTGGTGGCGCTCGATGATCGCGCGGATCATCTGGATGCCCGCCTGCGTCGTCTGGTAGATGCGCGCGATCAGCTCCGCGTCGTAATCGCCCATCAGCGCCGTCCAGTTGAGCATCAGCCCGCCGTTGCGCCCGCTCGCGCCGTTCGCCAGCGATTTCGCTTCGAGCAGCACGACGCGCTTGTCGGGGTAGCGCTGGCTGAAGTGGTAGGCGGTCGAGACGCCCGTGAAACCCCCGCCGATGATGGCAAGGTCAGCCGTGATGTCCTCGCGCAGCGGCGGATTGGGGTGATAATCCGGCGTCTGGCTGACCCAGAACGACTGGTTGTCGTCGATTTCGAGCTTTTCGGGGAAGACCACAGCGGCGATGCCCCAGGTCTTGGCGGTGAGATTGGCGGCGGTCAGCAGGAGGCGGTTCGAGAGGGTCGGCACGGCACGTTCCTTCGTTGGATGCGCACAGCGGCAATTCTAGCGAGAAACTGCTGAGCAGGAAAACAATCGAACCACAGAGGACGGTGTAGGGGCGAACCAATGTGTTCGCTCAGCTAAAGCGGGGCAGACCGCAGGTCTGTCCCTACCTGTGTGTCCTCTGTGGTTGACTATCTTGCGTTTTCCGCCTGAAACGTGATCGTATCGACGGCGATGGCAAGTGGGCGCGGCAGGCGGGATGCGGCATAATTGGCAGCAGGCGACGGATGTTCAATGAGCCGCGAAAGGAACGAAAATGATCGAGAAAGCCCCCTTTGGACGCACCGGACACCTGAGCACGCGCACGCTGTTCGGCGGCGCGGCGCTGGGCGAGGTGACGCAGGCGGAAGCCGACCGCACGCTCGACGTGCTGCTCGAATACGGCGTCAATCACATCGACACGGCAGCCAGCTATGGCGACTCCGAGCTGCGCATCGGTCCCTGGATGGACAACTATCGCAGCCAGTTCTTCCTGGCGACCAAGACGGGCGAGCGCACCTATCCGAAAGCGCGCGATCAGATTCACAAATCGCTGGAGCGCCTGCGCGTCTCGTCGGTTGACCTGATCCAGCTGCATTATCTGGTCGATCCGAAGGAATGGGAGATTGCGACAGGACCCGGCGGCGCGTTGGAAGCCGCCATCGAGGCGCGCGAGCAGGGGTTAACGCGCTACATCGGCGTGACCGGGCACGACGTGACGGTCGCGGCGATGCACATCCGCAGCCTGGAACGCTTCGAGTTCGACTCGGTGCTGCTGCCCTACAACTTCAGGATGATGCAGAACCCGCAGTACGCCGCCGATTTTGAAGCGGTGGTGGCGCTGTGCCAGGCGCGCAACATCGCCGTGCAGACGATCAAGTCGATTGCGCGGGGGAGTTGGGGCGATAAGCCGCATACCCACTCGACCTGGTACGAGCCGCTGACCGAGCAGGACGCCATCGACAAGGCGGTTCACTGGGTGCTGGGACGCGAGGGCGTCTTCCTGAACACCGCCGCCGACATTCACCTGCTGCCCAAAGTCCTGAGCGCCGCCAGCCGCTTCGAGCGCCGCCCGACCGACGCCGAAATGGAGGCGGAAGCCGAGCGAGAGGGCACAACGCCGCTGTTCACGTAGGCAATTCTCTGCGGCGTTCGCCCCTCGATAGAACGGTAGGGGCACGATATATCGTGCCCCTACACATCAACACCACACGATGGACATTCCGGGCGGAATCAAAAGGGCGTGCATCCCACTAGAATGCACGCCCTGATGTTTCATTCAGACTGCGCGTTTACTTCGTCGCGTTTTCGAGGTGCGCGCGCAGCATCCACGCCATCTTCTCGTGGTCGTGCGAAAGCCCGATCAGGAAGTCGTTGGTGAGCATGTCGCCCAGTTCCTCGGTCGTGTCGGCGTCCTCGCGCAGCTGGCGAATGATGGTCTCGTGATCCTGCAGCAGATTGCGGATCATCTCCTCGGCGCTGGGGATGCGACCGGGCTGCTCCTCGATCACCGAATTCTGCTTGAACTCGTCGAGCGTGCCGAAGGCGAAGCCGCCCACCTTGCGCACGCGCTCGGCGATCTCGTCGATAGCTTCGGCGAGCGTGTCGTACTGCTCCTCGAAGAACTTGTGCAGCTCGATGAACTGGATGCCCGTGACGTTCCAGTGATAATTGCGCGTCTTGGTGTAGAGCAGGAACGCATCCGAAAGCCGCTTGTTGAGGATAGTGATCACCTGCTGCCGCTGGTTGTCGTCCAGACCAATATTCGGGGTAATCGCGCCCTTGACCGCCGTTTTGCTCAGTTTTGTCGTAGCCATGATAGCCTCCACTTACCTTAATTTGCTTTGTCATAACACAAATTGCAATGATACCGCAAACCGGCGCTGCTGGGGTAAAAACTCATGACATTTTAACGGGAAGGCTTGCGCGCGATTCGCTCCCACAGCCAGGCGACGGCGGCAGCCGAGAAGACGAACAAAAACGGGTCGGCGGGGGAGCGGTAGCGCGTCGAGGGGTGGTAGATCAGGTAGGCGACGGTGATGCCGACCAGCACGATCAGCAGCGGCGCGTATGCCCCCGTGAGCTGGCGTAGATAGGCGGCGCGCCCGATGCCGATCAGCCCCAGGATCAGCAGCGGCGTGAAGTAGATCAGGTGGAGGACGCGGGCGGCTTGAAACAGCGGCTGCTCGTACTGCAGCACGCTGGCGTTGTCGAGGTTGGCGTCCGGCGGGACGCTGCGCGGCAGCAGCTCCGGACTCCAGAGCGTGACGAATTTGACGGCGAACAGGCGCGGCAGGTCGGCGGGGTGGTCGCGCCAGTAGGCGAACGCCTGATCGCGGAACCAGGCGGACTGCTCGGTCTCGCTCAAGCCGGGCGGCAGCGGATTGAGACAGTCGACCCACTGCGCATCCCAGCCCGCCAGCAGGTAATCGGCGACGCAGGGGTTATTGCCCTGATAGAGATTGCTGCCGTCGTTGGTGCTGACCAGCGTGAGCGTCCCCTGAAGGCGGGTGTTGCGGACGATCCAGGGGAGCAGGACGGCGGCGAAGATCAGCCCCAGCAGCGCGCCGAGCGTGACGGCGCGCCGGAAGCCGAGCGTCCGCCACCACCACAGCGCGATCAGCGGGAGCATCAACACGACCAGCGATTTGGTCAGCGCCGCCAGCCCGAACATCAGCCCGACGAACAGCGCCCAACGCAGCGCGCGCGTCTCGCGGACGCGGTAGACGCCCCACATGCCCAGCGTCAGCAGCAGGATGAAGAGGGCGGTGTCGTTGACGGTCAAATCCTGAAAGAGCAGGTAGGGATAGAAGCCGGTGAACGCCGCCGCCAGCAGCCCGACTCGCTCGGCGAAGCCAGAGGCTTCGTATCTCCCGACGCGCCGCCCGATGGCGTAAATCGCGGCGATGGTCACGGCGTCGCAGACGATCTGCACCAGCGCGACCTGAAGCGCGCCGCGCCCGAAGAGCGTGTAGACGCCCGCCAGAAAGAACGGGTAGAGCGGCGGCAGGTCGCTGTCGGGGTGGAGGTCGTCGAAGCGGGTGTAGCCGTGCCCCGCCAGCAGATTGACGGCGTAGGGGTCGTAGCCGGAGGTTTGCAGGCTGAGCGTGCCCCCGGCGACCAGCAGATACGCCAGCCGCAGCACGACCGCCGCCGCGATGATCCAGCCGATGCCGAAGCGGAAGCGCCGCACGTCAGTCCTCGCTCACGGGGCGGATGACTTGCGCCGGGTTGCCCGCCGCGATCACGCCGGGCGGGATGTCGCCGCTGACCACGCTGCCCGCGCCGATCACGCTGCCGCGACCGATGTGGCTGCCCTTGAGGATCAGCGCGCTCATGCCGACGAACACGTCGTCCTCGATGACGATGGGGCGCGAGACGCCTTCGGTGGGGTCTTGATAGCGGGCGTCGGGGCGCAGCGGGTGGAAATCGGTGTCGCAGACGGTGCAGTTCGCGCCCAGAAAGGCGCGGCTGCCGATGCGCACGGCGGTCTGCGCGACGACGGTCGCCCCGGTCATGCCCACGTCGTCGCCGATCTCGATGCGCGCTTCCGCCGTCCAGGTCGCCAGAATCGAGCGGTGGTTGACGCCGAGCGGGTTGGAGCCGAACCAGTTGCGCATGTTCAGCCCGCGCCCGATGGTGATGACGCTGCCCGCGTGCCGCTGGATCAGCGGACGCCCGTAGATCATCCAGCCGCGCCCCCAGGCGACGCCGTGCAGGGCGAAGTAGAGCCGCACGAGCGGCAGGTCGGCGTAGCGGCGCAGCTCGTTGATCGCTTTCCAGGGCGTCTGGCGTGCCTGTGCGAGCATGAGTCCCTCGGTGCGCGACGATAATGCGGGGAATTATACCTGATCACCTCGCCCCGCTGCGCGCAACTCTCTTTTGCGGGTTAGGGGGTAATTTAGATTGCATAACATTGCCAATTGGACGATATAATAGAATAGTGTGGAAAACAGAAATGGTATAACAATGACGCAAAATGGCTTCGAATACGACTTTGTTATCTCTTACGCAGGTGAAGATCAAGAGACTGCAGAAGCCCTAAATAAAGTCCTAACAGAAGGTGGTGCTAAGGTATTTTATGCACCTCAGTTCAAACCGGAACTTTGGGGTGAAAACCTTTACGAGTACTTGGCTGAAATATACAGCAAAAAAGGCATCTTTTGTATTCTCGTTGTAAGTAAGAGTTACGTTCAGAAACAATGGACTCGTCATGAATGGCGCAACGCCCAAGAGCGCGCGCTGAAGGAAATAAGTAAGGCTTATATTCTGCCTGTACGAGTTGATGACACAACACTACCCGGTTTACCCGAAACAACAATGTATTTGGATATAAGAGAGCAGAGTGCTACGGAAATAGCACAAATTGGACTCAACAAGCTTGCGATTTATAAGAGTAAAAACGAAATTGGGCTAGATAAAAATGCGGCGTCTGAAGCTGAACCTTGGGAATACAATCGCTTGCCATCCCAGAGGAGCAGTTTTCTGATCAAAAATAATTTCCTCGAACCAGAAAATGAGACCTTCGCAAAGAATGACTTTTCTAAATTGCTGGTTGGTAGATCAGACGAAACAGCCGACAAATTCTTTTCGTTGGTAGCGGTGACCACGCCTGAAGCAATTGATGTTGATCTCGATGGATTACAACAGAAAATATTCATAAATGGGCAACAGAATCAAATTGGAAGACAGGATGAACAGCGGCATTGGCTAAGATTTGGTTTAGGCTACATGGTGGAGAAACGGGCGACAAGACGAGACCAAATATGGTTTCGATCTCCTCGCCAGAGAAACCCTGAAAAGACCTTTCAGGCAAGTCAATATTTGAGATTTTCTGAAGACGGCGGAATAGAATTTGCTGATGGATACATGGCAAACTATCCAAGTAAGACGAGAGATGTATTTAATTTCGTTTATATTTTGGGAAGACTAATAATGTTCATTAATCTAGCCACTTATACCTACACTGCAATCGGCTACAAAACCGAATTCCAATTACTCATCAATTTGATTGGTACAAAGAATACTATTCTCGCTAGTTTTGCCGACGATGATAGAGGTACCACCAGATGGCGAAGCCCAATATCGGATCCTATCGATGAAGCCATTTTCTCCGAGAGCCAACAAGGCGAAGCTATAGAACCCAATTTGCAGTTTGCATACGATATTAATGCTCAAGCATTGTTTGATGATCCAGATTTGTCGTTTGATATTATGGTCGACCTGAGCAGAAAATTACAGCGGAGTTATAATTATTCTTATGAACCTCGGCATTATATACCGGACAGCGACGAATTCCCCTGGCGGCAGTACTATCGTTTCGGTCAGTACTAGACAGAACGTAAAGGACGCACGTATAGGTGCGCCCTATATTCGGGTTGATTTCGCTTTGATGTACATCAATCGTTTCCGGCGTCCCTTCACGCGAAGCGAAGCTGAAAATCCTCGACCGCCTGCTCCATCTGGTCGGCGTCGGGTGTTTCCTCGCCGTCGCCCGGCGGCAGCAGCTTGACGATTTCCTCCAGCCCGGCTTTCATGTCGCTGTACGACTGCTTCGCGGTCGCTTCGTCCGCCAGAAAGCGGGTGTGATACGCCCAGCCGTAAATCACGCAGGTGATGGCATACGGAGCGCGCAGACAGTCGCGCTCCAGCGTGATGCGCGCGCCGCCGTCGTGCTGCTCGTCGGCGATGACCGTGCCGCCCTCCGTACCCTTGATGCCGATGGTCTTGCCGTCCTCGAAGGGAATCCACTCGCTCATGGGGTGTCCTTAATGGGTTGGATGAATTCGATGCGGTTGCCGAACGGGTCGCGCGTCTCGAAGCGCGCGTAGCCGGGGATGGGGACGGAGTCGCCGATGACCGCGCCCGCATCTTCCAGACGCTTGCGCCAGGTATCGATGTCGTCCACTTCGTAGGCGACGTGCGCTTTGGTCGTCAGGCGGTCGAAGCCGTCTTCGACGCCGACGTGTAGCTGCTGTCCGCCCAGTTCGAGCCAGAAGCCGCCGCGCCCCGCCAGTGAGTTGGGTTTACGAATTTCGCAAATTCCCAACGTTTTGCAGTAAAATGCGCGCGCTCGGTCTTCAGCACCCCTGGGGATCGTAATCTGCACATGGTTGATCCGCCGAATTACCGCGTCATTGTCCACCGAATATACCCTCCCAGAATGCCGAGCCTGGTCATTCCGAGTTTTTCGAGGATACGCGCCGAACCGACGTTATCGGGCAGGCATTCGGCGTTGACGCGCTTGACCTCGGGATGAGAAAACGCCCACTGGACCAGCGCCTGCGCCGATTTAAAGGTGTAGCCTTGACGACGATACGACGGCGAAATGCCGTAGCCGATTTCGATCTCGCCATTCTCATCTGGCTTACCCTTAAAGCCCGCCGAGCCAAATACCATGCGCTCGGTCGTGTGCATAATCAACCACAAGCCCCACCCGATCATCGTCGGGTCCTCACGGAGCTGGTAATCGTAATAGCTGAGCAGCCCCCGCCCATCCTCGTCCAGCCAGTGATCATCGACATGCGCGCCGATCAAGGTTTCGAGCTGGCGCTTGCCGCTGCTTGCCGCGCGCGCGACCTGTAACGGACACGCGGTCAGCGTGAGCCGTTCGGTGACAATCTGGGGCGTCATCATCCAATCCTCGCATACAACGACGCTCGGTCTGCCGAGCATCAAAGTATTGTAGTCCGGCAGCCAATCGTCTTACAAGAATTAAGATTACATGGCTTGATTCGTAAAATCGGCAGAATCTTAATTCTTTATCACGTAATTTGCGCCTTATGATATAGATCATAAAGTAAGCGTTGATATTGGAGGATAAACCGTGAAGAAACTTGTGCTGCTGCTGACCGTTCTGGGGCTGGCTCTTTCCGCGGTAGGAGTCAGCGCACAACCGTTAGAAGTGCAGTCTGTTTGCAGCATGGCAATTCCGGACAAGGTTCGCGTGTTCGATTGGTCGAACTGGAACACCTCTTATATCCAGGATCAGAATCTCTATTTTGAGCCGTTCCGCTGGGACGCCAGCAACAGCCTCTGGCGCGGCTACGACGCCGCGAAAGAATTTGCCCAGCCTGATGACATCTTCAAGCACTGGAGCGTCACGCTGACCCAGCCCAACGGCGCGGAGCAGTGGATTTACATCTTCGACAGCCACCAGACGCCGGACACGGATTACGTCTACGTCTTCCAGACCACCACAGAGTTCGGCGACGCGCAAGGCAATCACTACGGATTTCACCCGTGTACCGCCTTCGCCACCAGCGCCAGCATGATCAACGACTGGATACACCAGGTTTATAACGGCTAGACGCGCTGCTTCACTTCGAACTCCCATTCAAGCACACGTTGATGGGGCGAACCAAACGGTTCGCCCCATTCTATTTATAAATACTCTCCGTTCATAATTGATCTCTTGATCATGACTCGCAGTTATGCTAGACTGCACGACATCGTTCGCCTCAGGAGGCGCAAGGACATTTATGACAGTCTTCACTCTCCCTACATCGTCCAACAGATGTCCTGTGGAGTGCGCCTGATCCTCTCGATTCATCCGTAACCCGCGAAGGCGCATGACTCGCCCTCGCCCCTCGTTTCAGGCTCCCTGAAGATCGCTCACTCGCAGCGCGACATCTCCGGTTTTCGCGTTCCTATCGACCAATCTGAATCTCTCTATGCGAGTGAGGGTATATGCTTTTGCGCAAATGGGACGCTTATCGCGTCTATCTGGTTTTGAGCGGCGCTTCGTCGCTGTTCTTCGCCATGATCTTTACGGTCAATCTGGTTTATCAGGCGCAGGTGGTCGGCTTGACACCGCTTCAGCTTGTGCTGGTGGGCACGACGCTGGAGACGGTCGCCTTCGTCTTCGAAATTCCGACCGGGGTGGTCGCCGACCTCTACAGCCGCCGCCTGTCGGTGATCATCGGCTTTTTCCTGATCGGTATCGGCTTCATGGTTGAGGGCGCGCTGCCATTTTTCTGGGCGGTGCTGCTCAGCCAGCTCTTCTGGGGCGTCGGCTCGACCTTCACCAGCGGCGCGCTCGAAGCCTGGATCGTCGACGAAGTGGGCGATCTGCGCATGGGCGCGGTGCTGCTGCGCGGCTCGCAGGCGGGGCAGGTCGGCGGGATCGTCGGCATTGTCCTGAGCGTGACGCTGGGAAGCATCGCGCTGGCGCTGCCGGTCGTGGTCGGCGGTCTGCTGTTCGTGGGGCTGGCGGCGTTTCTGATCGCCGTCATGCCGGAGACGGGCTTCGCGCCCAATCGGGAGGAGCGCACGACCTGGCAGTCGATGACGGGCACGCTGCGCGAAAGCCTGAAGCTGGTGCGCGCTCGTCCGATGCTGGTGACGTTCTTCGCCATCGTGCTGGTGATCGGCATGTACAGCGAGGGCTTCGACCGTCTGTGGCAGGCGCACCTGCTGCGCGATTTCACGCTGCCGTCGCTCGGCACGCTCAACCCGGTGGTGTGGTTCGGCATCATCAGCATCGTCAGTATGCTGCTCTCGGCGCTGGCGACCGAAATCGCGCGGCGGCGGCTGAACACCGAAAATCAGAGCGCCATCGCCCGCGTCCTGATGGTCGCTTTCGGCGTGATGGTCGTGGCGCTGCTGGTGTTCGCGCGGGCGGGGAATGTCTGGGTCGCGCTGGCGGCGCTGTGGGTCGCCCGGATGCTGCGAGAGACGGCGGAGCCGATCCTCTCGACGTGGACGAACCAGCACATCGACTCGAAAGTCCGGGCGACGGTGCTGTCGAGCCTGAGCCAGATCAACGCGGTCGGGCAGATCGGCGGCGGTCCGGTCGTGGGGGTGATCGGCGACACGCTGGGGCTGCGCGCGGCGCTGACCGTCTCGGCGCTGCTGCTGTCGCCGATTGTGTGGCTGATCGCGCGCGCGTCGCGGCGGCAGCCGGTGGTTCAGGTGGAACTATCCGCAGAGTAACCGCATTCAGGGGGCGATCTCGAGATCGCCCCCTTGTCCCCCTTTTGCTCCGACGCAGCGGATCAATAGTACGGAATGACCAGCACCTGCCCCGGATAAATGATGTTCGGGTTGTAGAGGTTGTTTGCCTGGATCAGCGAATACAGGTTGACCCCGAAGCTCCGGGCGATGCGCGCCAGCCAGTCGCCGCGCTGGACGACGTAGGTCGTTTGCTGCGGCGGCGGGTTGTAGACCGAGACGCACAGGTACTGCCCGGCGTAGATGCGGTTCGGGTTGGACAGCCCGTTGATGCTCGCCAGATACTGCCAGGTCGTGCCGTAGCTGCGGGCGATGGTCGAGAGCCATTCGCCGCGCTGCACCTGATGGTACTGGACGCAGTTCCCCCAGGCTTGCGTCGGCACGGCGGCGGTTGCCAGCAGCGAGAGGACAGTGACTACCAGGACGATGGTTCGCTTCATGACGGTTGCTCCTCAACTTCCATTTATTAATTTGACCCATTTTCATAGGATATGGATTCGCCGCAGCGGTAAGATGTTGGTTTATTTTAGGCATGAAATTGCAAATGAAGGGCGGAAAACGGGCGGCGCGGGAATGATCAATCCGGTGAGTTGACGACTCACGAGTTTGTAAACCCCCCAACGCGAACTCGCCGCTTTCAAACGAGGGCAATCGCGTTATAACTATAGGGGTTGCGCAAGCGTTTTTCGGAGCATGGTTATGGTCGCCTTAAAGCGGTGGTGGGCTGGGTTGATCCTGCTGGTATTGGTCGTACCTCTGCTGATGCAGGTACACGCGCAGGATGGAAATCTCCTGCAAGACCCCAGCTTTGAAGGTCCATATGTCAATCGGGGGCGCTCGAACCTGAATACCCCCAACGCCTGGCCGATCTGGATTCAGGATGGACCGCACAATTACGACTGGCAGAACCGCGCCGACCAGGTGATCGCCTTCCCGCACAACAACGGACCGGAAGTCCACTCCGGCGGCAACTCGCTCAATGTGGACGGCTCCTACGTGACCTTCACGGCGGCGGTCTACCAGCAGGTGAGCGTGCAGCCCGGTACTAACCTGACCGGCAGCGCCTGGGCGCGCATCAAGACCTGTAACCTTGCGCCCAACGCCGATAACTGTGGCTCGTCTCCCGAATCGGGCGCGTTCGTGCGTGTCGGCATCGACCCCACCGGCGGCACCGACCCGAACAGCCCGTCGGTCGTCTGGGGCGGCAACATCGCGCCGCACGACAATTATCAGCAGGCGACCGTCACGGCGACTTCGGCGGGCAGCACCGTGACCTTCTTCATCTACACGACGCAGCAGTCGCCGAGCGCGCTTAACCGCGCCTGGTTCGACGACGCTTCGCTGACCGTCGGCGGCGCGGGCGGCAGCGCACCGGGGCAGCCCGCCGCGCCCGTGCCAGTGATTGTGGCGACGGCGTTCGTCGCTCACGTGCAGCCGCCGCGCCCGGACGGGTCGATTGTTCACATCGTCCAGACCGGCGATACCATGACGGGTATCTCGTCCGCTTACGGCGTGCCGATTGACACCATCGTCCAGTTGAACGGGCTGCGCAGCGCGCGCTACATCTACGTCGGGCAGGAACTGTTGATCAAGCCAGCGGGGAGCGCCACCGAGGAGGCGACTTCAGAAGCGCCGCAGGGCGACCTGTTCTCGGCGGAAGACCTGGCTTCGCTCAACTCGACGCCCGGTCCGACGCCGGTAGGGATGGAAATCGGTCCAACCGCGACGCTGGTGGGGTAGCGCTTTTAAGCCATCATGGGCAGCGCCCCATGCCGTACCCAGGTTGACGAGGCACATGGCAAGCGAAACTTTTGAGTATCGTTACTTTGTGAATGCGCCCGCAGATCAGGTGTATGCGCATCTGGCGGAGCCTGCCAGCTACGTGGGCTTGTCGCCGCTGGTGACCGCCGTGCATGACATCGAGCACAGCACCGACGCCGACGGACACGCCGTCGTGCGCTACGTGTCGGTCGAGAAGTTCCGCTTCCTGGGCATCCTGCACTACGACAATCATATCCACGTGACGACCACGCTGACGCAGCAGGCGCAGCAGCTCGTCTCGGATGTCGACAGCCCGATGTGGGTCAGGGTGCGCTTCGT
This sequence comes from uncultured Chloroflexia bacterium, assembly GCA_963760975.1. Lineage (GTDB taxonomy): Bacteria > Chloroflexota > Anaerolineae > Aggregatilineales > Phototrophicaceae > Flexifilum. Next base: position 240,816 of record CAVXEZ010000007.1, read on the forward strand.
CTTCGATCTGGAAGGCGAAGGCGGCGGAACCTGGGTTCACGAAACGGTCAGCGCGCGTATGCCGGGGCTGCTCCGCGATTTCGTCGTGAACGAGGCGAAATCGGTGCAGCAGGCGCGCGCGCGCATCCTCAAGGAGCGTCTGGAGCCGGTGGGTTAGCGGACTCGCTGTCGCTGGCAGGCTTGCTGTCGCTCGTGGACTCGCTGTCGCTGGCAGATGCGCTGTCGTTAGCGGACTCGCTGTCGCTGGCAGGCTTGCTGTCGCTCGTGGACTCGCTCTCGCTGGCAGATGCGCTGTCGTTAACGGTCGCGCTGTCGCTCGCGGGTATGCTGGCATTAGCCGTCTTGCCGTCGCTCGTGGACTCGCTTTCGCTGGCAGACTCAGTGTCGTTGGTGGTTTCGCTGTCGTGCTGTTGTAGGATTTTATGCGCTTCGTCGAGGTTGTTGGTCACCTGAAAGCGCGTTTTCTGCCTGCCGTAGAGCCGCTCAATCGTGCGCGCCAGCACTTCGATAAATCTCGACGAGGTGACGATCACGGCGAGGTCGAAAGGCTTCTGCGGCTGGCGCATGGTGCTGCCGATGTGCGAGAGCAGATTTTGGGGGAGCAGACTCGAGTCCACGACATCGATTAGAATGTTGACGTTGTAGGGAATATCTTTCACCAGCGCGTATGCGTCGCTGATGGAGCGGTGATATTCGTCCCACGTCCACTTGCCTTCAAAGTGGAATACGGTATAGGTCTTTTTCTCGTTTCCCCAGCTCACGTCGATGGGCATGTTCTGTTTCCTGACTATCGCTCTCGATAATAGACTAGCATAGTTTCGCCAATACACGGCTCAAGATTCATCATCGGAGCCTTGAGGATGAAAATCACCGGGTCTGCATAATGTCGATCAGTCGCGGCGGCGGGCGTGATGCGGCACAATGCGAACAGGACAATCTACATGGGGGGACAGACATGTTCGACGCGATCATCAAGCGCACGCGCAGCACGGAAACCTGGCAGAAAATCCCCTGGGACGAACCTAATTTCAGCCGACGGATGCTCAAGGAGCATCTCACGCAGTCGCACGACGCCGCCTCGCGCCGGACGGCGATCATCGAGCGGCAGGTGGCGTGGATACACCAGCACGTTTTGGGCGGGCAGGCGGCGCGCATCCTCGATCTCGGCTGCGGTCCGGGGTTGTATACGGCGCGGCTGGCAGCGCTCGGTCACACCTGCACCGGCATCGACTTCTCTCCGGCGTCAATCGAATATGCGCGTCAGCACAGCGCCTGCACCTACTTTCAGGGCGATCTGCGCGAGGTCGCCTTCGGAAGCGGGTATGATTTAGTCATGATGATCTACGGCGAACTGAACACCTTCACGCCCGAAGACGCCGGGCAGATCGTCGCGCGGGCGCTGGCGGCGCTCAAGCCGGGCGGTCGCCTGCTGCTGGAGCCGCACACGTTCGAGGCGGTTGAGCGCATCGGGCACGAGCCGCCGACCTGGTACAGCGCGCAGGCGGGGCTGTTTTCCGATCAGCCGTATCTGTGCCTGAACGACTCCTTTTTCGAGGCGCGCCGTGCTGTCTCGCGGCACTTCGTCATCGACGCGCAGAGCGGGCGGGTAGACGACTTACGGCTCGACACTTCAGGCGTACACGGAGGCGGAATACCGCGACCTGCTCGGCGGATTCTGCGACGTTCGTTTCTACCCGTCGCTGGACGGCGAAACCGCCGACGAGTATCTGTGCGCCGTCGTGGCGGAGAAGCCGGAAGCGGGGGAGGCGGTTAAAGAACCTCACCCCTGTTTCGCCCTTCCCCTCTCCACAACGTGGAGAGGGGACTGAGGGGTGAGGTCCGAAAAGAGCTACATTTATCGTGAAATAGACCATTTTTAGGAGGAAGCGCATGACCTCCCAGATCACCACGATTGAGCGGCACATCTTCGACAAGCAGAAGGGCTTCCCGCAGGCGACGGGCGCTCTGACCGGGCTGCTTTACGACATGGCGCTGGCGGCGAAGATCATCGCCCGCGAGACGACGCGCGCCGGGCTGGGCAGCATCCTGGGCGCGACCGACGGCACCAACGTCTACGGCGAACGGCAGCAGAAGCTCGACATGTTCGCGGACTCGGTGATCTTCCGCATGAACGATCACACGCAGCGCCTGTGCGCGATGGCGTCCGAGGAACACGAGGACATCCTGCAAATCCCGCCGAATTTTGGCACGGGCAAATACGTCCTGCTGTTCGACCCGCTCGACGGCTCGTCCAACATCGACGTGAACGTCTCCATCGGCACGATCTTCGCCATCCACCGCAAGATCACGCACGGGGAGCACGGGACGATGACCGACCTGCTCCAGCCGGGCAGCCGACTGGTGGCGGCGGGCTACGTGATCTACGGCAGCAGCACGATGATGGTCTACAGCACCGGGCAGGGCGTCGACGGCTTCACGCTCGACCCCAGCATCGGCGAATTCCTGCTCAGCCACCCCGACATCCGCAGCCCGGAGAAGCCGGTGTTCTACAGCGCCAACCAGGGCTACGAAAAACACTGGACGGAAGGCGTCCGCCGCTACACGCGCTGGCTGCAAGGGCTGGACGAAGACGACGGCGAGCCGCTCTCGCAGCGCTACATCGGCTCGATGATCTCGGATTTTCACCGCAACCTGCTGCAAGGCGGCGTCTACTACTATCCCGCCGACGTGCATAAGCCCAACGGCAAAATTCGGCTGCTGCTGGAGGCGCAGGCGCTGGCGTTCATCGCCCGCAACGCCGGAGGCTACGCTTCCGACGGCATCGGCGACATCCTCGACCTTCAGCCGCATCACCTGCACCAGCGCACGCCGCTGTTCATCGGCAGCCGCCCGCTGGTGGAAAAAGCCGAGAGTTTCATCCGCGAATACGACCGCGAATGGAGCGAGCAGTACCGGCAGTATCGGCAGCAGCCCGTCGCCCAACCGTAGGGCAGCGCGGTTGACTCGCTAAGGCGTCGTGCTATAATCCGGCGCGTTGGCGTGGGGTTCCACGCCGCTTTTTTGTCAGTGAAGTTGAGAGTAGAAACAATGCAGCGATGGCTTCGTCCGCTGCTGCGGCTGGTTATGGTCGCCGTCGTGTTCGGCATGGTCGGCGCGCTGGCACCGCTGCAACGCGCTGCGGCGCAGGATGCCAACCTGCTGCGCGACGGCGGTTTTGAAGGCTCGTACACCAGTCGCGGGCGCGCTGACCTGAACATCCCGGCGGACTGGAGTATCTGGATCGGCGACTCGCCTCACAGCGAAGACTGGATGAATCTGCCGCCGGTCGTCTTTCCCCACAACGGTCCCGACCCGGCACCACACGGCGGCGCGCATTCCCTCAACCTGAACAAAGGCTACGCGACCTTCACGGCAGCGGTTTACCAGCAGGTGAGCGTCCCCGACGGCTCGAACGTGACGGCGAGCGCCTGGGCGTTCGTGCGCACCTGCAAGATTCCCGATGGCAGCGATAGCTGTACCTCGACGCCGGATTCCAACGCCGTGACGCGCATCGGCATCGACCCGAACGGCGGCACCAATCCCTTCGATTCGGATGTGGTCTGGTCGGCAAACGCCCAGCCCTTCGAGACCTGGCTGCAAATGAACGTCAGCGCGACGGCGACGGGCAGCACGGTGACGCTGTTCCTCTACGCGACGCAGCAGTGGCCCAGCCCAGATCAACGACACCTACTGGGACGACGCCGCGCTGAGCGTCGGCGGTTCGGGCGGGGTGGCGGCGGCGCAGCCCGGCGCACCAACTCCGCAGCCGACGAGCGCATCGGGCGTGCCCTACGCCAGCGAGCAGGGCGCGCGCGCCGACGGCTCAGTCGTCCACGTCGTCGAGGCGGGCGACACGCTCGACAGCATCGCCTTCGCCTACGGCGTGACGCGCGCCGACCTGCTGGCGCTCAACGACATCCCCGACCCGCGCATCATCCAAATCGGGCAGGAGATCGTCGTCAAAGCGCCGCCGACGCCCACGCCTTCGCCCACTGTCGAAGGCGCGACCGCCGAGGCGACGGACGAGACCAGCGCCGATACTCCAGCGGCAGCCCCGACGACCGAGCCGCCGCCCGCCGTGCGCGACGCCGCGCCCGCTCCGGTGATCTCGGTGGCGTCCGGGGACGTGGTCTATCCGATTGACCCGGCGAACGACGCCGCGTCGGTCTGCGTGACGCTGTTCGAGGACGCCAACAGCAACCGTATTCAGGATGTCGGCGAAGGCGCGCTGGCGGGCGGCGGTATCCTGCTCACCAGCGACGGCACGCCCGCCGGGGAACACACCACCGACAGCAGCCCCGATCCTTACTGTTTCGACGGGCTGGCGGCGGGCAGCTACGTGGTCGAGGCTGCCGCGCCGGACGGCTACGGCTTGACGACGCCGGATCAACTGCGGGTGCAGGCGTATGCGGGCGCGCAGATCAACGTCGCTTTCGGCGCGGCGCAGGGTATCCAGACGGTCGCGCCGCCTCCGGCGGACAGCGGCGGGATCGCCAGCCCGACGACCGGCGCGGAGAGCGACACGCGGGCGAACAGCAGTCCGCTGGGCGACAACGCCGGGCTGATCGTTTTCGGCGTGGCGGGCGTGGTGCTGGTCGCGGGGATGGGCATTTCGCTGCTGCTGATGCGGCGGCGGTGAACATTGCAGATAGATGATACGTAGGGGCATGGCGCGCCGTGCCCCTACATCCAAATCGGTACGTCTTTGAAGCAGGATGGATGCACACCATGATCAAGCGAACAATCCTCCTGATGATCGCGCTGCTCGCCGCGTTCGTTTTGCCCGCGCTGGCGCAGGACAGCGGTGGGCAGTTCTGGGTGCAGGCGTTTGAAGACCGCAACGGCAACGGTCAGCACGACCCCGGCGAGCCGTTCCTCACGAGCGGCGTCTCGGTCGATCTGCTCAACGCCGACGGCGTGGTGATGGCGAGCGGCACGCTCGACGACGCGCCCTACGCCAGCCAGGGCTATCTCGGCTTCCTGCACCTCGCGCCGGGCAGCTATACCGCCGTGATCAGCAGCGACCTGACGGCGACGACGCCGGATCGCGTCGACGTGACGGTGACGCAGGGCGAGGCGCCGATCAAGGTGATGTTCGGCGCGCAGCAGGCAGGGGCAGCCGAAGCGGAAGCGCCGTCGAGCGGGGTTTCGTCGCTGCTGAACAGCGAGCTGGCGCGCATCGCGCTGTCCGGGTTCGGCGCGGCGGTGGTCGTCGGCATGATGATACTGATCGGCGTGCTGGTCTACATGCTGGTGCTGCGCCCGCGCGCGCCGTCTGCCGTCCGGCGCACGACGACCGGCAGTATGCGCCCCGTGCGCGTGGACGAGACGGGCGAGCTGCGCCGCACGGGAGAAATCCGCCAGACAGGGGAAACGCGCAAACCCTAGAGCCTGTTATGAACTTTTACCCCTCATCCCGTGCGACCGCTGGTCGCCCACCCTTCTCCCACGCAAGCGGGGAGAAGGGGAGCAAACACGTGATTTTGTCCCTCGCTCCGTTTACGTGGGAGAGGGACGGCTTGCGCAGCAAGCAGGGTGAGGGGAAACTGCGGCGTCGAAGTTCATAACACGGTCTAGCCACATTGCGCGCTCAAACGTGACATTTGCAACTACCCGCGCACCTTCGATTGTGCTCACCATAGAGTCAATGAGAGCGTGGAGGTGTTGCAATGTATGTCAAGCTGAATCGAAATGTCTGTGACGCACCGTTATCTCTGTGTGAGCGCTGCCTGGGGCGCTTCCTGGAGTATCCGCTGGGTTACGAACGCCGCTGTTTCGAGGAAATCAGAGACGACGGCAAGGAAGACCTGACCCTCGAAATTCACTCGGATGACCACGACGTGACGCTCGTGCTGAACGAAGAACAGCGCAAGCTGCTTGCGGGAGAAGGCTGGGCGTATTTCGTCGATTTCGCCGTGCCGATGTACCGGGAAGAGACCAAGCAGGAGCAAGACGAGCAAGCGTAAGCGCGGCATTCAACTTCACAAGAGAGACGAGCGTCACGGCTACCCCGTGACGCTCGTGTTTTTTAGCTGAATTGCAGCGTACCGCGCATTTCCATCGGCAGGTTGAACAGCCACATCCCCGCCGCGATCATCAGCAGGAACAAGAGCGCCCAGGGCAGCAAACCCAGTACGCTGTCGCGCCGGTAAAGGCGCATGGCGATGCGCTGCGCCACCATCATGCTGGCGACGAAGCCGCCCAGCAGCGCAATCGTCTGGATCAAGCCGATCACCTGCATATCCTCGACGCCGGAGAGCGTCCAGTTGGGGTCGCCGAGCAGGGTGATGCCGTGATCGATCAGGAAGCTCTGGAACGCCGGGATGATGGTCAGGACGCCGGTCAGGAAGTGGAAGCCGTAATGCGCCGTCCAGAAGCCCAAGCCAATCGGCACGAACGCCGGGGCGAACGAGGTCAGCGCCACGCGCAGCGAGTCGCGCTTGACGGTATGAGTCAGCCAGCGCGCCAGCCACGCCGCCGCCAGCGCCAGGACGATGGGCAGCAGCAGCATCCCGATGCCGAAGATGATGAACAGGTCGACGCCTTCAATCGCCAGGTCGCTCAAGCCGAGCGCGGGCAGGTTGAGCGCCGTCGCCAGCGAGCGCATCACGTCGTAGACCGGCGGCACCATGCCGAAGGCGTTCATCAGCCCCATGAAGGCGAAGGTGATCAGCAGGAAAGCTAAATCCCAGCGGTGCGGGAAGGCGTCGGGGCGGGTCAGTTCCGCGCCCGGCTTGCGCGCCAGCAAGCCGACGTTGTCGTGCGGGCAGGCGCGAACGCAGTCGAGGCACATCATGCAGTCCATGTTGCTCTTGATCGACGGGACGAACAGCTCCGTCCCGCAGCCGAGCGTGCCCTGCGGGCCGTTAATGTGCGTGGCGGTCGGCTCGCCGTTGACGCCAATCTGGTCGACCACGATCATGGGCGCTTCCTGGTAGCTGCCGTTGACGCACTCCTTGCCCTTGCAGTGGAGGCACACGTCGTAATTGCGCGTGCCGATTTGCAGCGGCGAGACGGTCGAGTAGATGTAGTTGAACGTCCCCAGCGGGCAGACGTACTTGCAGAACGGCGACTCCGCGAAGAAGAATTCCAGCGCGAACGACGATACGAAGTAGACGACGATCACCCACGCTGTCAGCAGCGGACTCGACCACAGGTCGAGCCATTCGTACAGGAAAAAGAAGAACAGCAGCGCGCTGATCGCCAGCCATTTGTTGCGCAGCGCTCTGGGAAAGCGGCGTCCGCGCTTGCTCATGCGCTTCGCCAGCGTGCGCGGCAGCGTGAACGGGCAGCCCATGCAGAACAGGTTGCCCACCAGCAGCAGCGCGACGACCACGAACCCGCGATAGTGGATGTAGGGCGTAATCGTCGCCAGGTTCTCCGCCGCTTTCTGCGGTCCGGTGAAGCCGTCGTAAATCAGCAGCAGCGCGATCAGCAGGAACGGAATTTGCAGAACGAGCCGTCCGTAGCGCCGCCGCAGCAGCTTGCCGAGCAGCGGCACGCGCAGCAGGTCGAAGGCTGTGCGCGGTCGATACAGATTATCAGAATTCGTTGTCATCAGGAATTACAGCAGAACCAGGATTACGAAAAGGAGATAGAAAGCAGTCATGCCCGCCGCGACGAGCAGCATCCCGCGCGTATCCGCGCCGCCTTCGGTGTAGCCGGTCGCGCGCAGAAATTGCAGCTTGCTCGCCTGACCGAGCGCGTAGAATACGCCGAAGATCAGCGGCAGGGTGAGGTCGTTGGGCAGGCGCAGCAGGGCGATCAGCAGCCCCAGATGCCCCAGCAGGTTGACCAGCGCGAAAACCAGCGAAATCGTCTCGCGCTGCGTGTAGCGGATGCCAAGCTGCGCCAGCGACCCCAGCGTCAGCAGGGCGAGCAGGATGACGGCGGCGAGGTGCGGGTGATCTGCCAGCACGAACGCCTCGGCGGAGGTGGAGCCGAAAAAGGCGACGATGCCCGCGACCAGCGCGATCAGCTTGAGGATCGTCTCGATCCAGCCCCACGTGCCCCACTGCGCCGTGTGCCAGCCCTGCGCCTGCTGATTTTGCACATTCCGCTCCATCACACGTCCTCTACCAATATTCCATCCTCACGTACTGACGCTGACGTTGAAATCCTGCGAGACTTCCGAGCCGTCGGCGAGTGTGACAGTTACTGTCACAATCCAGTCGCCGCCCATTGACCACTTGAACGGGACGCTCGCCTTGCCGTCGGCGTCGGTCTTGGCGCTGCCGAGCACGGGAGCCATACCTGCCATGTTCATGTCGCCGCGCGCGTCCACCTGTGCCCCCTCGATGGGCTGCTGGTCATGCGTGACGGTCACGGTCAGGGTAGCGTCGCCGACGGCGGGCGGCTGCGGGTCGATGCTCAGGTCGATCTGCGCCGCCTGCGTGGCGGCTTCAGGAGTCGGTGTAGGTGTCGCTGCCTGGCGACAGCCTGCCGCCAGTAAAAGCATGAATAATACGAGTAGCTTGCGCATGTTTCTTCCTCCGCGCGTATATTAACGCGGAACGGCACAAGGGGGTGGTGAAAACCGAGTGTAAATAAATTCCTACATAATGTGACGACAAGTGTAATTTACTTGTTTGATTCTTATGGCGGGCGTTGTATAATAGCTGCCGATACCCACCTATCTGCGGGAGAACTAAAGGTTATGTATCCGAAAAAGCCAGGGCTGGAGGAGACCGAGGAGCTAGGAACCAATCCTTCGGTTGATGAGTCCGAACAGCCGCAGGGGGCAGAGGCTTCAGAAACCATTGACAAATCAGCCGCCAGCGCCAATCCCGAATCAACGGCTGTCCCGTCTCCAGCAGAACCAATCACAGAAGAGTCCGAAGTGCCAGAGATTGAAGACGCCATTAGTGAGTCCGCCGCGATTGACGAGCAGGAAGCGGTGACGGAAGTTTCCGACGTGGTCGAAACGGCTGCTCCTGCCGAGTCTGCTCCCGCTGAGTCTGCTCCCGCTGAGCCAGTGGAGAGTATGAGCGAAGCCGCGCCTACCGGCGAAGCACCCGCCGAGCCTGTCGCCGCCGAAGCCCAGGCTCTAGCGGAACCAGCACCCGCCGAGCCAGTCCCGGTGGAGCAAGCTCCAGTTGAGGAGGCTCCGGCGGAGAGTGTCAGCGAAGCTGCGCCCGTGAGCGAAGCCCCGGCGGAACCAGCTCCGAGAGCGCGTCCGCTGAAAGCGCGTCCGCTGAAAGCGCGGGACCGTCGCTCAAGCCGGGCGATCTGGTCGAGGGCGTGATCGTTTCGACCTCGCCGACGCTGGTCACGGTGGATATTGGCGCGCAAAAAGAAGGCATCATCCCCGGTCACGAGCTGGAGCGGATGAACCGGCACATGCTGGAGTCGCTCAAGCCGGGCGAAAAGATCAAGACTTACGTCGTCAACCCGCGCAACCACAACGGCGACATTGTCCTGTCGGTCAACCGCGCGCTGGAAGAAATCGACTGGCAGCACGCGGAAGAATACCGGCAGTCGCAGGAAGTGTACGAGAGCCGCATCGCCGGGTACAACAAAGGCGGGCTGATCGTGCGCTTCGGGCGGCTGCGTGGCTTCGTGCCGCAGAGCCAGATGAGCATGGAACGCCGCCGCTCCCTGAGCGAGACGCAGACGCCGGAGGAGCGCTGGGGCGGCATGGTCAACGAGCCGATTGTGGTCAAGGTGATGGAAGTTGACCGCTCGCGCAACCGCCTGATCCTGTCGGAGCGGTTCGCCGCCCGCCAGTCGCGCGAGAAGCGCAAGGAAAACCTGATCAAGGAACTGACGGTGGGCGAAGTGCGCGAGGGGCGCGTCGTCAGCCTGGAAGACTTCGGCGCATTCGTCGACATCGGCGGCGCGGAAGGGCTGGTGCATCTGACCGAGCTATCGTGGCAGCACGTCACCCACCCGCGCGAGATGCTCCAGGTGGGGCAGCCGGTGCGCGTCGAAGTGATCAGCATCGACGAAGACAACAAGCGCATCGGGCTGAGCATGAAGCGCCAGGCACCCGATCCCTGGGACACGATTGCCATCAATTACACCGTCGGGCAGTTGGTTCAGGGGATGGTGACGAAGCTGACCAAGTTCGGCGCGTTCGCTCAGTTGGTCGACGTGCCGGAGATCGAGGGCTTGATCCACATCTCCGAGCTGTCCGACAAGCGCGTGACGCACCCGCGCGAGGTGGTCAACGAGGGCGACAAGCTGACGCTGCGCGTCGTCAAGATCGACATCAAAAACCGCCGCCTGGGTCTGAGTCTGAAAAAAGTGAATTCTGCGGAGTATCTCGACCTGGACTGGTCGAATTCGCCGACTGAAGATAGCATAGACGGCGACGCGATGGAGAGCGATGAGGCTCCTGAAGCCGAAGACGAGAGCAGCGACGACACGTTTGAGAGCATCAACGCTCCCGATACGACCGAAACTGAAGAAGATAGCACCGATCAAGAATAATAGAGCCGGGCTGCGTCCGGCTCTTATTGCTCACATCTACCCCCCATCTTCTAACGAATTATTTATATGCCGTAAGCAGCGGGATACGACCAGGCGTCGTGTATATGCTATAATGAGACCAGTTTATTGTTCTGTGGATACCGTCCTTAAGCAATTCGATAGTCAGCGGAATTCTGCACCACTGACGACGGAGGGAAACTAACCGTGCCGAGTAAAATGGAGCGCTTCACGCAGCGAGCGCGGCGCGTTTTGAGTCTAGCGCAAGAAGAAGCTGAGCGCCTTCAACACAACTATATCGGAACTGAACACCTGCTCCTCGGGTTGATTCGTGAGGAAGGCGGTGTCGCCGGGCGTGTCTTGCGTGAGCTGGGGTTAGAACAGCGGCGTGTCGAAGAACTGGTCGAGCGCATGACCCGCGCTTCGACGCGACCGACCACGACCCAGCCTGAACTGTCCCCTGGCACCAAGCGCGTGCTGGAGCTTGCCGTTGACGAAGCCCGGCGCATGGGACATCATTACATTGGTACTGAACATCTTCTCCTCGGTTTGGTACGTCTGACAGAAGGTGTCGCAATTGATATTCTGAAGCGTCTGGGCGTTAGCCCGGAAGAGGTGCGTCGGCAGACGCGCCGGGTCCTACAGGAGAGTCCGGTGCAAAATCCTCAGCCCAATCAGGAAGAACCTCAACGCCGTCAGCGTTCCCGTGAAGGCAAGACCCCGCTGGTCGACCAGCTTGCCACTGATCTGACCGCGCTTGCACAAGAGGGGAAACTTGACCCCGTTGTCGGACGGGAAACCGAAATCGAGCGCGTGATTCAGGTTTTAAGCCGACGTCGCAAAAACAATCCCGCGCTGATCGGTGAGCCGGGCGTGGGGAAAACGGCGATTGTCGAAGGGCTGGCGCAGCGGATCGTCAACGGTGAGACGCCGAAACCCCTGCTCAACAAGCGTGTGCTTCAGCTTGACGTGGGTTCGCTGGTGGCTGGCACCATGTATCGCGGTCAGTTTGAGGAACGCCTCAAGCGCGTGATTGAAGAATTGAAAGCGTCGGACAGCATTCTGTTCATCGACGAGGTTCACATGCTGGTCGGTGCGGGTTCGGCGGGCAGCAGCGTCGATGCGGCGAACATCCTCAAGCCTGCTCTGTCGCGCGGTGAGCTTCAGTGCATCGGCGCGACCACGCTGGACGAGTACCGCAAGCACATCGAAAGCGATGCCGCGCTGGAACGTCGTTTCCAGCCGATCCTCGTCTCCGAGCCGACGATTGAAGAGACGATTGAAATTCTGCAAGGCATCAAAGGTCCTTATCAGGATCATCACAACGTCGAGATCACCGACGAAGCGATTAAATCGGCGGCGAACCTGTCGGCTCGCTACGTGCCGGATCGCTTCCTGCCGGACAAGGCGATTGACCTGATCGACGAGGCGTCCGCCCGCCTGCGCATGTACAGAGTCCTGAAGCGGCACAGGTACGCCGCGCCGAGCAGGAACTGGTGCAGGTGGAAGACGACCTGAAGCTGCTGGAAGAAGAAGGCGCGTTCGGCGAAGAACTCGACCGCCTGCGCAGCCAGCGCGACAGCCTGCAAGAAACGCTCGCCTCGCTCAAATCCAACTGGAACGAGGAGACCAACCAGCCGCGGCTGGGAGGCGAAGACATCGCCGAAGTCGTGGCGATGTGGACGGGCATCCCGACGATGCGCATCGCCGGGGAGGAAAGCGAGCGCCTGATCCACATGGAAGACGCGCTGCACCAGCGGATCGTCGGGCAGAACGAAGCCATCGACTCGATCAGCAAGGCGGTGCGCCGCGCCCGCGCCGGGTTGAAAGACCCGCGCCGCCCGATTGGCTCGTTCATGTTCCTGGGACCGACGGGCGTCGGCAAGACGGAACTGACGAAAGCGCTGGCGGAATTCCTGTTCGGCAGCGAAGAAGCGCTGATCCAGCTTGACATGAGCGAGTTCATGGAGCGGCATTCAGTCGCGCGGCTGGTCGGCGCGCCCCCCGGCTACGTCGGCTACGAGGACGCCGGTCAACTGACCGAAGCGATCCGCCGCCGCCCCTACAGCATCGTGGTCTTCGACGAAATCGAGAAAGCGCACCCCGAAGCCTTCAACATGCTGCTGCAAATCATGGAGGAAGGCACGCTGACCGACGCACGTGGTCGCCGGGTGGATTTCCGCAACTCGATCATCGTCATGACGAGCAACGTCGGTGCGGATCAGATCAAGCGGCAGACGCTGAGCTTCAACGTGCCGAAGAACGACGAAGCCGGTGAGAAAGCCAGCTTCGACGACATGCGCAAGAACGTCACCGACCAACTGCGGCGTATGTTCCGCCCCGAATTCCTCAACCGCGTCGACGCGACGATTGTCTTCCGGTCGCTGTCGAGGGATGAAATCAAGAAGATCGTCGACCTCGAACTGAACAAGGTGCGCGACCGCCTGATCGAGCACGCGATCACGCTCGAACTGACGGACGAGGCGCGTACCTGGCTGGCGGAGAAGGGCTACGACCCCGAATACGGCGCGCGCCCGCTGCGCCGCCTGATCCAGAACGAGATCGAGGACGCGCTCTCGGACGGCATCCTGTCCGGCAAGTTCAGCCTCGCCGGGATCGTCAAGGTGACGACGCACGAGGACGAGCTGGCGCTGGAAAACGTCGAGGAGACGGAGACGGACGAAGAATTGGAAGCACCCGGCGTGTAAACACGCTTCGGCGTCTGGGTGTAATTCGTAGAAATGCGAAGGGGCGAGTCACTGACTCGCCCCTTTTGATTCAAGTCGGAGATGACGGCGACCGCGTCGATTTCGATCAGCAGGTCGTCGCGGACGAGACGCCGCACTTCGACCGCCGAACTGGTGGGCGGGCGCTGGACGTTGACAAATTGGTCACGTATCTCGCGGACAACCGGTATCTGCGAGATGTCCACCATATAGAAGTTCAGCTTGACCACCGCGCTGAAGTCCGCGCCGACGGCTTCGAGCGCGGCGCTCAGGTTGGCGAAGACCTGATGAGTCTGCGCGCGCAGGTCGCCCGCTCCCACCAGATTCCCCGCCTGATCGAGGGCAATCTGCCCGGAGATATAGATCGTTCTGCCGCCGATCACTTCAGCGACCTGCGAATAGCCCACAGGCTGAACGAGCGCAGGTGGATTGATCAAGCGAAAGCCGGGGCGTTGCGCGCTCATGCTCGTTCCCTCTAGCTGTTCAGGAAGCTGTACGGGTAGGGCAGCGGCTTCTCGCTCGCCGCGTTGAGCCTTTGCAACTGCTCCGCGCTCAGCGACCAGCCAATCGCGCCCATGTTGTCCTCAAACTGCGCCATCGACCGCGCGCCGATGATCGGCGCGGTGATGCCGGGGCGGTTGACGACCCAGTTCAGCGCCACCTGCGCGGGCGACTTGCCCGTCTCCTCGGCGATGGCGAACAAGGCGTCAAGCGTGCCCCAGGTGTGCTCGTTGTCGTACTTCTCCCAGGACTCGCTCCAGTTTTGCTCGGTTGCCTGCTTGACCCGCGTCCCTTCGAGCGGCGCGCTCATGCCCCGGTGATACTTCCCCGCCAGCCAGCCGCCGCGCAGCGGACTCCAGGGGATGACCCCCAAGCCTTCGTTCTGGCAGATCGGGATCAGTTCCCACTCGGTCTCGCGGTCGAGCAGGTTGTAGAGCGGCTGCAAGCAGGAGAACTGCTCCCACCCGTTCTGTCGGCTGAGGTCAACCGCCTTCTGGAGATGCCACGCCGCGAAATTGCTCGCGCCGATGTAGCGCACCTTGCCCGCTTTGACCAGCCCGTCGAGCGTTTGCAGCGTCTCTTCAATCGGGGTCGCCGCGTCCCACATGTGAACCTGGTAGAGGTCGATGTAATCCGTTTGCAGCCGGCGCAGACTCGCCTCCACAGCGGCGAGGATGTGCTTGCGGCTCAGCCCTTGATCGTTGGGGCGCTCCCCCATGTTGAAGCGCACTTTGGTGGCGAGGACGAAATCGTCGCGTTTTTTGCCTTTGAGCCAGCGACCGAGCAGCTCCTCCGAGCCGCCCGTGCTGTAGACGTTCGCCGTATCGATGAAATTGCCGCCGAGTTCGACGAAACGATCCAGCATCCGAATACTGGTCGGCTCGTCGGCTTCGCGTCCAAAGGTCATCGCGCCCAGGCAAAGCTCACTGACTTGCAGACCTGTCTTGCCCATATTGCGGTAGTTCATCACACATTTTCCCTTCGTTTATGCGCGTTCCAGCACATCGTCAATCTGGCGCATCTGGTCGGCGTCGAGCGCGCCGAACCGCAGCGCGCCGCAGTTCTCCTCAGCTTGCGCGAGCGTGCGGAAGCCGGGGATCGGGATGTTATGCGGATTGCGCGCCCACAGCCACGCCAGCGCGCCCTGCGCCAGCGTGCGCCCGCCGCTGGTAAGGATGTCGCGGATAGCTTCCATCTTGTCGAGCCACTCCGGGTTCGGCTTGCCGTCCTTGAAATACTTCATCCACTCCGCCGCATTCGGTCCGCGCACGTCGTCTTCCGGCAGCGGTGCGCTGGCGAGGGGTGTATTTGCCGGTCAGCAGCCCCATCGCCAGCGGTCCGCGGTTGATCGCCGCCAGATCGAACTCGTCGCAGACCGCCAGAATATCCGGGGCGTCGTCAATCACGTTCAACTCGACCTGAATCGCGGTGCAGTTCGGACCCTGCGCGAACACGCGCGCCCGATCCGGGAAGTCGGTACTCCACCCGTAGGCGCGGATTTTACCTGCTTTGACCAGCTCTTCCAGCGTCTCGCGCACCGGCTCGGCTTGATCCGCCGGGTAGTCGTTGATGTGGAACTGGTAGAGGTCGATGTGGTCGGTCTTCAGCCGCCGGAGCGAGGCTTCACAGAACTCGCGGATCGACTGCGGGTCGGCGCTGCCGAGCGGACGCTGGCGCGACGCTTCGGTGGGCAGATAGCTGAACTTGGTGGCGATCACGGCTTGGTCGCGCTTTCCCTCCAGGGCTTGCGCGAGGATGCTCTCGCTGTGTCCCTGTCCGTAGGCGTCGGCGGTGTCGAAGAAATTGATGCCCATTTCCAGCGCTTTGCGGATGCCGAGAAGCGACTGCTCGTCGTTCGCGCCGCCGCCCCAACCGCTGCCGCCGACCGCCCAGCAGCCCATGCCCATCGCGCTGACGGCAATGCCGGAGCGCCCTAAGGTGCGTGTCATCGTAGTCGTCGTGTCCATAATGTCTTTCTCCTCAGTGGTGTCTCGTCAAACAACGCGGGATGCCCCGGAACTCCAGGGACATCCCGTCTCTATCATAGCTAGCAGGGGCTTTCGCAGATCGCGTCCTCGGCGCTGATCGCCGCGCTTTCGACGTGAGCGGGCATCTCGACGTACAGGTCGCGCAGCTTCACGCCCGCGATGATCATCAGGCTGCCCAACTGCCGTGCGATCCTGCCCATGACTTCGCGGGCAAGCCGCCTGGACACCGGCGGATACTGCGGTTCATGATCCCGCGCCTGTTCGAAGGTCTCGATGATCTCCTGCTGGCGGACAACTCCCTGGCGGTTGAAGGGGAAAAGATTCATGATCTGACCTCGCTTCCTCGTGTAGAAACTTGAAACTTTGCTGCTTTGCAGCATTGAACAGAACTCCGATTGCCGAGGCAATCGAAAGAGGTGGATGCGAAATGGGTTATGCAGCTCGTGGTTCTGCGGGCTAGCTGACCGCTTGCGACGGCTCGGTAATCGGCTTCGTCGAGTTGATCTCCGCCGTGAGCTTCTCGTAGTTATCGATTTTATAGCGGATGATCTTCAAATGCTCGTACAGCTCGTCGATGTGCGTCTCCACGCGCTGGCGCAGCGCCTTGAGTATCTCCAGGCGCTCCGGCAGCGTCTCGTCGCCCAGGCGTTGCAGTTCGGCGTAGCGCTGCATCTCCTGAATCGACATGCCGGTGGCGCGCAGCTTGTTCAGGAAGTTGATCCAGCCGATGTCGTCGTCCGAATAGCGGCGGTGGCTGTTTTCGGCACGTCCAATCGAATGGATCAACCCGATGCGCTCATAGTAACGGAGGGTATGAACGCTCAGTCCGGTTGCTTCCGCAACCTGCTGGATGGTGTAAACGTCGGTTTGTGTATTCATGGTTTTAGTCTACAAGTTAGAGCGCACTCTAAGTCAATACCCCAATTTCAGCGCAGTCTGGTACGCAAACGGGGCGACAAACGGCGTTGTTGGGAGGCGCACAAAAGCCGCTTAGCTGACTAGCGCAGCGCCTTGATCACCTGCTCGATGTGATTGGCGTCGTGGAGGACGGCGTTGAGCGCCTCGTCAGTCTCCGCCCGCTTTGCGTTCCGCGATGAAGCGATCCAGCCCTTCCCAGTCGCCGCGTGCGGCGTAAGCGGACTGCTGCGCCCAGGTGTTGATGCTGCCGACCAGCCGCACCCCGGCGGTCGTGAGCGCCGCACGGATGGCGTCTTCGCTGCTGTTCGCCAGTTTCTGGTACGAGTTCGATTCCGGCGGCTTGCAGCGCCGCAGCGGATTTCTGTCCGATGCCGCTGATCTTGGTCAGGTCGTCGGCGCTGCCGACCGTGCCTTCGCCGCGCTCCTGCGCCGCGACGCGCGGGCTGGCGGCTTCGGTGACGGCGGGCACGTTCTGGTCGTGGGCGGTATCCGCGCCCTCGTCCGTCACGCGCTCCACCTGTTCGGGCGTGATTTCGCCGACCTTCTCGGCTTCGTAAGGCTGCTCCGGCGCGGCGGTTTTTTCGGCGACGGTCTGTTTCTCCGGGGCGGTGCGCTCAGTTTCGGTGACACTCTGGTCGGAGGGTGGCGCAGCGGGGGCTTCCGTCTTCGGCTACGTCCGTATCCGGCTCGGCGGCTTCGCTGCGCGCCGTGAATTTGACCTCCGGGGCGGGCTGCTCGTCCACGCTTCCGCGCTCCAGCGGGATTTTCTGGCTGGGTCCTTCCGCGACGACCTCGGTGGGCACGTCCGACGGCTCCGTGAAGGGCAGCACGTCGCTCTCGGCGGCGCTGACGGTCGTGTCGTACTGCGCCAGATCGGGGTCGGGGCGGATGGTCATGGTATGCAGGCGCGGGGTCGGCTGGGCGCCGGACGCGAGGTAAGTCTGGACGCCGCTGGCGGGCAGCGCCGGGCGGGCTTCTTCTTCGTCTTCTTCGAGGTGCGGGCGGCTGAGGTTGGGCGGAAACACCAGCAGCAGCCCCAGAACCAACAAGACGAGCGGCAGCCACCAATCCACGAAGGACGCGCTCTCGACAACCCGGTTCATGGCGACGAACAGCGCTGCGATCAAGAGGATGGCAGCGAGCGCGTTGCGCGTGGAACGGTCAACAGACATGGTGTTCCCCTTTGGTTCTGCGCCACTGATTTCTATCGGTATTATGACACATCTCCCCGCGAAACCCAAAGCGAACCATGAGGGGCGCACCGCCATGCGCCCCTACGGGCATGTCGTCTCCGTCAGGCTGTCCGTCAGGCTGTCCGTCTGGCTGTCCGTCAGGCGGGTTCGGCGGCGAGCAGCGTCTTGGAGGAAGGCGCGCGGTAGAAGCGGTACGACCTGGCATCGTCGACGGCGAAAAAGACAGGCTTCGGCACGACGATCTCGTGGTCGTCCACCTTGAGGACGTAGGTCGCCACCCTGCCGGAGACGCGAATGGTGTGGCTGACGACGCCCGTGATCGCTGCCACGCGCCCACCCCGGACATCGCTGCTGGTGCGCAGGTAGCTCTGCGCGCCGACGCCGACGATCAGGGCGTTGATCACGGTGACGACCACGCCGATTACGCTGAGGATGGACGAGCCGCTGCGCTGCCCCAGAAAGAGCAGCACCGTCGCCGTCAAGCCGCAGACGACGACCAGCGCGATCACGATCCAGAGCGTGCGCCGCCAGCCGCGCGTGAGGCGCTGCTTCTGCGCGTCGCTAAGCTGCCCGGCGCGGTTGGCGGCGAGGTCATCGGCGCTGAAGTTGAGAATATCCGCGAGCGTACCCATAGAGCGGCGTTGACGACATGAAACGACCTTTCGGAAGACGAAGAGCGTGCTCAGCGATTGGCTAACGCTGCGGATTTTTAACCGCACCCCGGCAACCTACTGGTTGCTTTCGCCCTCTCCACAACGTGGAGAGGGGCAAGTTGAGTGCAGCGAAACGGGGTGAGGTTGCGATCCAAACTCACAGAAAGAACTGGATCGAATACCGCAGCGCCGCGTATTATACGTGCTTTTGACGAGAGACAAACGCGAATCGCTAACTGCTCGCTGGCGCGGGCGGCGAATCGCGGGTGATGCCCGGCACCTGAAGCGCGACTTCGTAGTAGTTGTCGCCATCTTCAAAGATCAGGTTGGAGGGCAGCGAGTGGAGCATGTTCCAGAGCGTGCTGGCGGCTGTTCCGGTGATCCAGTGGGGCGCGCCATCGGCGACGGTGGCGAGGCTCAAGCCCATCGTCTGCGCGTCCCAGGTGGACACAGGCGGCTGCATACTGAAGGGCACGCTCTGCGCCGTGACCCACCCGCTCGACGGCTCGACCAGGATCGGCGTGGTGCCCAGGCTTTTGCAGGCGTTGAGCACGTTCGGGAACCAGTCCGCAGTCCAGCCGCTGAGCGAGTCGCCGTGATGCTCCATGCCGTTGACGTTGAGCGTGATCGTCTCGACGACGGGCGTGTCGGCGGTCTGCGTTTCCACGTCAGACAGGTGCGCGTCGTAGGTATAGACGCGCCGGTTGACGACCAGAAACTGCACGAAAGCGCTGATCGCGCCGTCGGGCAGGCGGTCTTCGAGCACCTGAATTTGAAACGGACCCAGCTCGTTGACCCAGACGAGGTGGTTATCGCCGTAGATGGTGCAGTTGGGGACGGCGTTGCGGGCGCGGAAATCGCTCTCGCCGCCGACGATGTCGGCGCGGAAGAGGATCGTCGTCGGGCTGCGATCCCAGGTGACGATGTCGTCCTTGCTCGGAGTGGGCTGGCAGGCTGCGATCAGCAGCACCAACGCGAAAATCCACCGCATACCGTGTCCTTAGACCTTGCACGCCATGACGTTCATTTTACCTATCCTAAGGCAAACTCGCTCGTGCGCGCACAAAGTGTTCAGAGAGCCGAACAAGCCGCTCGCCCGAACCTCACAGCGAGCGCCCGGCGAAGAAGCGCATGAGCAGGTCTTTGCGGACGTAGAGCAGGATGAGGAACGCACCGAGAAAGCCGGTGATGTGCGCCAGATGGCTGACCGTATCGACCGACTGCCCGCCCTGGATCGTCTGGAGCGACGGCAGGAATTCGCGCACGGCGAAATAGATCAGCAGGATGAACGAGGGCAGCTTGATCGTCCACGTCCAGACGCGCCTGCCGGTGAGGGCGGCGTAAGGGATGCGCAGGATCGAACCGACGATCCACAGGCAGTCGACGCGCGCGCCGGGGAAAAGGACGAGGTAGGCGCCCATCAACCCGGCGATTGCCCCGCTCGCGCCGATGCTGGGCAGGTCGAGGTGCGCCGGAGTGAGCAGCTCCGCGCCGAGGTTGGCGATCATGCCCGCCGCCAGATAGTAGAGCAGGTAGCGCCAGTGCCCGCAGGCGTCCTCGACGCGCCGCCCGAACGTCCACAGGTAGATCATGTTGCCGAACAGGTGGAAGAAGTCGGCGTGCATGAACATGCTGGTGAAGGTGACGAAGGCGCCGATACTCTGCGCGTCGCGCATGAAGACGGCGCGGTAGCCGTAGAGCCAGATTTTGTCGACGTAGGGCTGAAGCTCCGCCACCGTCTGCGCCTGATAGAGTTCGGGCGCCTGCCAGATCATGAAGACGAGGCTGTTGACGATGATCAGCGCGAAAGTCATGTAGGGGATGGAGCGGTAGCGCACCGTCCCGGTGTCGCTGAAGGGCAGCGGGTAGAGGAACGACATCTCCAGCAGGACGAGGGCGACGGTGACCAGGAAGACGATCAGGAATTCCATGCCTCACTCCGTGAGCAGGGTTTCGATGGGCGGCACGTAGGGCGCGACGGGATTGCGCAGAAGCTGGATCGAGACGCTGAAGACCAGCAGGAACGCGCCGATCAGGACGATGATGCCGACGAGGACGAAGGCGGCGCGCAGCCCGACCGGGATGATCGGCAGATGGGTCGGCTCCTCAATTGCGCCCTGAGCGACCGGCTCGTAGTCGAGCATGATCGGTTCCGGCTGCGGGGACGGCTGGGGCGGCGTTGCGGGGACGCGCCCGCCGAGCCACGCCGCCAGCGGCTTCTGCTGCGGGGCAGAGAGCGCGGTCACGAGCAGGTAGCCGCCGACGACCGACAAGCCGACGCCGAGCCAGCGCGACGCGCCGAGGTTGAGCAGGTTCAAGCCGGCATCCTGCCAGCCCATGAGCAGATAGACCACGCCGAAGCCAAGCGCCTCGCGCAGCGCCAGGACGACGCTGCCGCGTTCGCGGTCGGTGACGACGGGGATCGAGCCGCTCAGCGCTTTTTCGGCGATCCTGCCCGCCTCGCTGCCGCTCTTGACGCGGGCGGCGCGCTCGTAATAGATCAGCGCGTCGGCTTTGTGACCGAGCGCGTTCTCCTGCATATCCGCCATGCGCAGCAGCAGCGCCTGGCTGTCGGGATGCCGCTCCAGCGCTTTCGCCAGCAGACCGGCGGCGCGTTTGGTCTGAGCGGTCTCGACCAGTTGATCGAGCATTTTGTTGATCAGGTCTTCGTCGGCGTCGGGCAGCAGGACGACTTTCTCGCGCAGCGCATCGGATTTGTCCTGCTCGTGCCGCGCGCGCGCCACGTCGATGGCGGTCAGGTGGATGGGGATGGAAGTCGTCCCGGCGGCGATGGCGCGGTCGAGCAGCTCGGCGGCGTCTTCCTTGTAGCCGAGCTTGAACAGATGGCGCACCGCGTTCTGAATGGCGGCGGGGTGATCGACCTGAATGGCGAGGACGCGCACCCACTGCTCGATTGCGGCTTCGGCGTCGCCTGCCTCTAACCGCTCGTCGGCTGCCGCGAGGATAGCGTGGATTTCGCGCCGCTCCGACAGGGGCGACGGCTTGTGCGATGCGCCCGTGCGTGGCGAGGTGGCGTCCCGCGACACGTCGTTCTGCGGCAGCATGGCTTCGAGGCGGCTGTCCCAATCATGCGAATCGGGTGCGACTTCAAAGGCGTTAAGCTGATCGCGCAGGGTGAGCGCCTGCTCGTTGTAGGGGTTGAGGCGCAGTGCCCGCTCGACGCAGTGCTTCTGCTGGCTGGGGTCGCTGACGGCGCGCGAGAGCCAGAGCCACGCCAGTTCGTTGTCGGGGTTCAGCTTAAGCGACCGGGTGAGCAACTGCCGCGCCTGCGCTGCGTCGCGCCGGTCGCGCAGCGCGATGATCCCTTCGCGGAAGAGCGTTTGTGCGTCCTGTGCGTCCATGACGATCTCTCCGATGCGGCGGACGAGTTCGCTGCCTGCGATTCGCCGTTGGCTCGCGGCGAAAAGCACGCCTGTCTATCCACATGGTAATGGCAAAAGCGCGTCTGGACGTTGCTGAATTTGCCCGGAAAACTGCTCCTTAACCCGTCAGCCGGATTCGCGTTATTCATGTAGACTACCTATAACGGCAAGGATTACTTAAAAGAGGGGGAAATTATGCTCGAGGGCATGGCTCGCAACTGGTGGATGCTGTTGGTTCGAGGCTTTGCAGCCGTCCTGCTGGGATTAGCGGCGCTGATCTTGCCGGGTCTGACGCTCGACGTGCTGGTGGCGGTCTTCGCGGCGTACCTGTTCGTCGACGGCTTCTTCGCCATCGCCAGCGCCATCACGCACCGGAGCTACGGGCGCTGGTGGGTGCTGCTGCTGGAAGGCATCCTGGGCATCCTTGCCGGGATCGCCGCGTTCGTCTTCCCCGGTGCGGCGGTGCTGACGTTCTTCTACATCGTCATCTTCTGGGCGATTGCGACCGGCGTGCTGGAGATCATCAGCGCCATCGAACTGCGCAAGCAGATTCAAAACGAGTGGTGGATGATCCTGGGCGGCGCGATCTCGATTATCTGGGGCGTGATCATGCTGCTGTATCCCGGCGCGGCGATCCTGACGCTGCTGTGGCTGTTCGGAGTCGCGGCGATTGCGTTCGGCGTGATGGAGGGCATCCTCGCCTTCCGGCTGCGCGGGATGCGCGGCGGTGGTGGATCACAAACGCCCGCAGCGGCGGCGTAGCGCTGTCCGACCCTCGAAGTGTCGGGCTGGAAATTCAAGCCTGCTGAAGCAGGCTGATTGTGGGGTACAGAAAACGCAGGGGCAGGTTTCAAACCAATGGTGCTCGTTTGCTACTGCCAATTTCCCCTCACCCTGCTCAACGAAGTTGAGCCGTCCCTCTCCCACGTAAACGGGGCGAGGGACAAAAGCCCTGGTTCTTCCCCCTCTCTCCGCTTGCGTGGGAGAGGGGTGGGTGAACGGAGTTCACACGGGGTGAGGGGTTCAATAAACTAGCACCACTCGTTTTCAAACCTGCCCCTACTGATTCCGCATTATCGTTTCAGAATTTCAAATTCGCGGCTGCCGTCCCTTAGCTGCTCGCCACCTCGATTTCGGCGGCGAAGATGGGACCGAAGCCCGCGCCGGACGGATTGCGCAGCTCCCATTGACTGCTGTAGATGCCGGGCTGCGCGGGCGCGGTGAAGGTCACGCTGATGTCCGCCTGCACGCCGGGCTTGGTCGGCGGGACGGGCACGGCGGCAGGCGCGCCAAGCTGGTCGCCGCCGAGGAAGACGAAGGTATAGCCGTCGCCCCAGCGGCTCTGCCCGGTGTTGGTGATGCGCCAGGTCTTGACGTGGGTCTCGCCCGGCGCGAGCACGGCGACATCCGACTGGAAGGCGGCGTTGTCGAGCAGACCGGACGGCAGGACGGCGATTTCGACGCGCATGGGGTAGTCGAACAGCTTGCCGTCGGGGTCGCGCGGCTGCCAGGTGCTGATGGCTTTGCCCGGCTCCATCGGCGCGACCAGATCGACCGAGACCAGCGCATCCTGACCGGGCTTGGTCGGCGGCAGCGGCACGGCGGCGGGACCGCCCATCGGGTCGTCGGCGATGAAGGCGAACTGGTAGCCGTCGCCCCATTCCGCCGTCCCGGTGTTGCGGATGCGCCAGGTCTTGCGGAAGGGCTGACCGGGCTTCATGTCGGTGTCGAAGGGCACGGTGACATCTTCGATGTAGATGGCTTCGTTGCTGCCCGCCGTCCCCTCGACTTTCACGTCGATTTCGGTATAGACGGCGTAGGAGAAGAAATCCTTGTCGGCGTTGCAGGGCTTCCAGGTGCTGCGCTGCTTGCCGGTCGTGGTCGGCGCGACCAGATCGACCGAGACTTCGACTTCCTCGCCGGGGGCGGCGGGCGGCAGCGGGACGCTGGCGGGTCCGCTCATGCGGTTGTCGTTGAAATACGCCAGTTGATAGCCCGGCTTCCAGGTGGTCGTCCCGGCATTGCGCACGCGCCAGGTCTTGCGGAAGGGATGCCCGGCGTAGACAGGCGTGCTGTCGGGGATGGTCACGTCATCGACCCACCAGGCTTCGTCAAACAACGTGATCTTCTTGGTGAGGAACGGCTCCGGGTCGATCACGTCGGCGACGACGTAATTCTTGAAGCCCTTGCCGAGATGCTGCAATGTCAGGTGGACGTGGACGCCGGTCGAATTGCCGGTTGACCCGGCGATGCCGATGGGATCGCCGACGTTGACGTACTGGTTCTCCTTGACGTGCGCTTCGGCGAGATGCCCGTACCAGGTGACGAAATGCTCGCTGCCCCAGTTGTGGGCGATGCGGACGTAGTTGCCGTAGCCGCGTTTGTCGAAGCCGACCTTGTTGACGACCCCTCGCTGCGCCGCGCGCACGTAGAGCGTATCCTTGACCCCTTTGGCGGGCGCGAAGTCGATGCCTTCGTGAAGCTGCAAGCGCTGCGGGGCGAAGGGATAGCTGCGCGGCGTGTTGAAACGAAGCGAGATGACATACTGCCAAGCCATCGGGAGGAGCAGAAAGAAGGGTACGTCAGGCATCGTTTTCCTCTCATTCAAAACGCGACTCACGCTATGGTATAGGATTTTAAACCCAATTTATACGTGAGTCCAACCATATCCCTATTGTAGCAACGATTTCGCTGCTAAACTGTTGTGGTTGTGGGACCGAAAGGTGAGCGATGGCGCTGATTCACAAACGGACGTTTCGCGTGCGCAACTACGAATGTGACTTGAACGGGCACGTCAACCACGCCAACTACCTGCGCTATATGCAGGAGACGGCGCTCGATGCGTCGGCGGCGGTGGGATACGACGAGGCGCGCTATAACGCGCTGGGCACGCTCTGGCTGATCCGCGAGACGAACATCGAGTACCTGCGCCCGCTGCGCTTCGGCGACTCGGTCGAGGTGACGACCTGGGTGGGCGATTTCCGGCGCGTGCGCTCGCGGCGCTTCTACGAACTGCACAACGCCGCGACCGGCGAGCTGACGGCGCAGGCATCGACCGACTGGGTGTACATCGAGCGGGAAACGGGACGCCCTGTCCGCGTGCCGCCGGAGATGATCGCCGCGTTTGCGCCGGAAGGGATGCCGGAGACCGCCCCGAAACGCGATCCGTTTCCGCCCCCGCCGCCGTCCCCGCCGGGCGCGTTCACGATGCGCCGGATGGTCGAGTGGCGCGACATCGACCCGGCGCAGCACGTCAACAATGCCAACTACCTGACCTACATGGAGGAATGCGGGATTCAGGCGTCCCTGGCGTTCGGCTGGTCGATCAAACGGATGCAGAGCGAGGGCTTCGGCATTTTTGCGCGGCAGCACCGGATCGAGTACCGGCAGCAGGCGACGCTGGGCGAGGGACTGGCGATCACGACCTACCTGTCCGATCTGCGCCGGGTGAGCGCCACGCGGCATTTTCAGATCACTCGCGCCGACGACGGCGAGCTAATCGCGCAGGCGCGGTCGCTGTGGCTGTTCGTGAGTTTGGAGACGGGCAGGATCGTGCGGCTGCCCGCCGAATTCCTCGAAAGTTTCAGCCCGCACGTTGCCTCGGAATAATCCCCCAGACGAAAAATTTGCTTTTTCAAACTAATTGGGTGTAGAATCAAACCGTAAATATACGAAGAAATGGGATGAGAAATACGAAATTCGTAAATATTTGTATTCTCAAACCAATTTGATGCTATAATCTAACCATTGGCAACCCTTAGGATGCTGAGCGCTTCGACCATGACGACGAAAACACTTCCCCAACAGAGATTGTTCGGTCGCCTGAGCCATTTGTGGACTCCCACCAGCAGCGGCAGCGACACGGAGATTCCCGATCTCTACCCGTACAAGCTGCGCGATCCGCTGCTGCCCGCCGTCGAGACGCATTTCTACCAGGTTTTGCTCGCCGTCGTGGGGAAGCGGGTGGTGATCTGCCCGAAGATGCGGCTGGCGGACGTGTTCCGCGTGCAGGCGTCGGACGAGCACTATAAAACCTTTTACAAACGTATTGCCTACCGCAGCGTCGATTTTCTGCTGTGCGAGCGCTATACGCTTAAACCTTTGCTGGCTATCGAGCTGTACGATCACAGCCAGCCGCGCGCCCAGCGCAAGAAGCGCGACCCGTTCATCGACAAGGTATTCAAGGCGGCAAAGCTGCCGATCCTGCACCTGGTCGCCCAGCAGGACTACAACCTGAAGGCGCTGGCGCTGCGCGTCGCCCCGTATCTGACGGTGGTCGCGTACTCGCGCGGGGCGGCAAAGCAGGATGTGGGTATCGCGCCGCGCTGCCCCTACTGCGGCGTGCCGATGGTGAAGCGCGCGGTGATCAGCGGCACCTACAAGGGACACGAGTATTATAGCTGCCGGAACTTCCCGGACTGTGGGCAGCGGCTGCCGCTGTCGAAATCCCTCGCCTACGTAAATTAGCGACGGCTCTGTACGAGCGCGCGCTCGTCTTTGGTTTGACGATCAGAGATTAGCGCGCGCTGTTTTGTGATTCCCCAAATGTGTCCGCCGGATGCTTGAAGCATCCGGCTACAAACACAAGCCGCCTGAAGGCGGCTGCCTGCGAACCGCACCTCGAAGGCAGAGCGGGCACAGCATCGCTGTGCCCCTACAAGAACCCACGAATTTCGGCTGCTCATCTACTACTGCAAAAGCCCCACGCGAGTGAGAAGTTTATTCGCAGCGGATCATCTTCGCTTAAAAATGGGTACATTTATAGAACAAATGTTCCTTGTCAGGATGGGCGGCGATGCTATAGTGATGGTGCGGGACGTGATTTCGTGTGCCCGCAAGTTCTTATCTCAGGATAAACATGAATGGCATCGAGGCATCGCTTTGACTATGACGACTTTCTACGCCGCTACCGGACGGCGTGCGCCCGGCGCGGGATAGACCCGGCGCGAGGCGCGAACGGGTATCAGGTGGTTCACGTGGCGGCGGAGCGGCAGCGGACGACGCGCGCGCGCGACTGCTGGTGGCAGCGGCACGAAATCTGGCTGCACTGCCCGCCCTACCGCAGCGAGACGGAACAGGAGGCGCTCTGGAACGTGTTCATGGAATCCTACGCGGTGACGGCGGCGAAGATCGCGCAGGCGGTGCGGCTGCGCTGCTCGCAAATGCCGCTGCGCGAACTGCACCGGCGACAGGCAGTCATGGGGCGTAAATGACCAAACGAAAAGGGCAGTACAGCCGCTGGACAAAGTTGGCGGCGTTGGCGGAACTTGAACGCAGCGGTCACAGTTACTATCAGACCGAGAAGAAAACCGGCATTCCGCGAGCGACACTCCGGCGGTGGGAGCTGGAACAGGAGCGCGGTGATCTGCCGTTAGTCACGAGCGCGCTTCCACCGCCGGTCGATGATGCGGATTTGGATGATCGGTTTGAGCGCCTGGCGGATCAACTGGTCGCAGCGCTGCCGGAGAAACTGGACGAGGCGAACTTGCATCAAATTATCGAAGCGCTCAAGTTGGTGCTCGATAAGGCCGGACAGGCAGGAGGCGACAGGAGCACCGATGCCCGCGAAAAACTTATTCGAAATCCTGGATCGCTATGCCGAAGCGGGAGAGACACGGCGCGATACTGAAGGGGATGACGGAGACTGAGGCGTCCAACGTTTTAACCGACTGGTCGCTGTGGGCGCGCGAGAAGCAGCTTCCGCCGCCGGGCGACTGGCGCATCTGGCTGCTGCTGGCGGGGCGCGGCTTCGGCAAGACGCTGGCGATCACGCAGTGGGCGCTGGCGCAGGCGAAAGCGATGCCGGGGTCGCGCGGGGCGCTGGTCGCGCCGACGGCAGCCGATGCCCGCGACGTGCTGGTCGAGGGCGAGAGCGGCATCCTCAACATCGCGCCGCCGGACTTCATGCCGATCTTCGAGCCGAGCAAGCGCCGCCTGAGCTTCCCCAACGGCAGCCGGGCGACGCTCTTCAGCGCCGACGAGCCGAACCGCCTGCGCGGTCCGCAGCATCACTGGGCGATCTGCGACGAGATCGCGGCGTGGCAGTACCCGGAGGCGTTCGACATGCTGCTGCTCGGCTTGCGGCTGGGCGAGAACCCGCGCGCCGCGATTGCGACGACGCCGCGTCCCGTGCCGATCATCAAGCGGCTGCTGGTCGAAGCAGAACACTTCGAACATGACCCGACGGCGGTGGTGGTGCGCGGCAGCACCTACGAGAACCGCGCCAACCTCGCCCCGGCGTTCTTCCGGGGGATCGTCAACCGCTACGAAGGGACGCGGCTCGGTCGGCAGGAAATTCTGGGCGAGGTGCTGGACGACTCGGCGGGCGCGCTGTTCAAGCGCGGGCTGATCGAGGCGGCGCGGGTGAGCGAAGCGCCTCCGCTGCGCCGGATCGTCGTGGCGATTGATCCGGCGGTGACAGCGAACGCCGACAGCGACGAGACGGGCATCGTGGTCGCGGGCGTGGGGATGGACGGACATGGCTACGTGCTGGAGGACGCCAGCCTGAAGGCGTCGCCGGACGGCTGGGCGCGGGCGGCGGTCGAGGCGTACCGGCGCTGGGATGCCGACCGGATCGTGGCGGAGGTCAACAACGGCGGCGATCTGGTCGAGCACACGGTGCGGACGGTGGACGCCAACGTGCCGCTGACGCAGGTGCGGGCATCGCGCGGGAAGAGGGCGCGGGCGGAGCCGGTGGCGGCGCTCTACGAGCAGGGCAAGGTGCATCACGTCGGCATCATGGAGGATTTGGAGACGCAGATGTGCGACAACGCATTTGTAGGGGCGAGGCGCGCCTCGCCGGATCGCGTCGACGCGCTGGTGTGGGCGCTGACGGAGCTGCTGCTGCGCGAGGATGACGACGTGGTGATGCGACGCGGGCGGGTGCGCGGGTAGCGCCGCCGGGGGATTAATCCCCCGGCTATCTCAAAACCTAGCCGTCCACTGAAGGGACGGCATTTGGCGACCCCTTCAGTGGGTCGCTTTTTGGATAGCGGACGGTTTAAACCGTCCGCGGACAATGCGCAAACACCCTGCAAAATTGAGGGGCGCGGCGGCTAAGCGATGTGTTATCGTTTCCGAGTAGAGGGCTGGACGAGGGGACGGTGACATCATGGCAGAGGAAAGCCGCGAGCAAGAAATTCGCAAGCTGTGGCGAGATTATCGCTTCTTCTACTGACATTCTGGGCGCGGTCGTACTGGTCGGGATTGCTGCTGCGTGATTGGTAAGGCGATCTATCGACCGGACACAGACGCATGGGGATACGGGGTGAACGTGTTCACCAGCGTGGTCAGCACAGTAGCAACGGTTCTGATTTTGGATCGATTAGCGGAACGTCGAGCAGATCGCAAAGCCGAAGAAGCACTGAAGCGGCAGTTGGTGAAGATGCAGCAAGTATGAGCAATGAGATTGCCAAGAATGCGGTGCATCAACTTAGGCGCAAAGGAATGGCTGTGAGGGAAAGATGGGTTGCTGAAAGGCGCGGATTTGAGCGGCGCAAATTTGCAAAGAGCAGTCTTGATTGATGCAAATCTTGCAAGGACGTGACTTGACGACGGCGAATCTGCAAGAAGCGAATTTGATGGATGCAAATTTGCAAGGAGCGAAGTTAACTGAGGCAAATCTGCAAGGAGCGAAGCTATGGTTGGCGAATCTTCAGGGAGCTGATCTTGACTTGCGCGAATCTGCGAAGACGCAAATTTGAATGGATGCAGACCTGCGAGGGCGCAATCTTATAGCTTGCGAATCTGCAAGGCGCAGAACTTGTACGATGCGCATGGAATGGGACGATTTGACGAGATGGCTAGTTCTGAGCAGTGCATGAAGTTTGATGAAACAACGATACTGCCTGATGGGACAACTTGTACGACGACGAAACCGACTTATGTCGTTTCACTGATCCATCGATCATCCTGATTATCAGCGATCACCATGTAAGGCAAGAGTTCGGCAAGAACGAGTAGAGTTCGACCATCGCAAATCATCGAGGGGCGTTCGCATGAACGCCTCTTTTATTTCCGGGAGGTGGGATGGCGGCAAAACACGGGCGCACAGCCGTGCGCCCCTACAGAAAGGCGCAACCATGACGTTGAAGCAGCGAATTGGCGAGTTGATTGGCGGGAGCGGGCGCATCCGCCTGCGGCAGATCAACGGGTACGCGCCGACGCGCGATTTCTCGACGGCGGACTACCGCTACTGGGATCGGGCGCGGCGGGCGAAAGCGCGCGGGCTGGAGATCAGCGGGCTGCTGCTCAAGCCGCTCGGCTCGAAGGTGGCGGCGTGGGTGCTGGGCGACGTGCCGGAGTGGTCAGTGTCCGTAGGGGCACGGCGCGCCGTGCCCCTACAGAGCGAGGTTGCAGGTCAAGCGCTCAATGCGTGGTGGGCGGCGCATCACGCCGACATCCTGCGCGGCTACGAGGAAGCGCTCAACCTGGGCGACTGCTACCTGGTGATCAACGGCGACCTGAGCGTGACGGTCGTGCCGCCGCACGTGGTCGAGCCGATGCTGGACGCGGCGGGCGACGTGGCGGGGTGGCGCATCAGCGAGACGATTGAGGCGTCTAGTGGGGCGCAGCGGGCGGACAGCCGTCCGCCCCTACAAACGCTGACCGTCGTGGACGAGTACACGCTGGCGGGGCGCGTGCGGCGGGTGATGCGCGGCGGCGTCACGGTGCGGACGGAGCGCTTCGACAACCTGATCGGGCGCATCCCGGTGATCCACATCGCCAACCGCACCGGCGCGGACGAGTTCTACGGCAGACCGGAAGGCGACGCGCTGATCCCGGCGCTGCAGCGTTACGGCGACGTGATCGACGCGGCGATCAGGGGCAACATCCGCCAGGGACGCCCGACGCCGGTGATCGAGAAGATGGGCACGGCGGAGCAGGTGCGCAAGTTCTGGGAGAAGTTCGGGCGGCGCGAGACGCAAACCCTGCCCGACGGCACGACCGAGACGGTCGACGTGATCGACTTCGACCCGGATCAACTGCTGACGCTGGGCGGCGAGGCGCAGTTCAAATACGCCGCGCCAGGCTCGTTCAGCGGCGACACGCAGACGCTGCTGAGCGTGCTGTTCTACCTGGTGCTGCAACACAGCGAGATTCCCGAAGCGGTGTGGGGCGCGTCGATCCCCAGCAGCCGCGCCAGCGCCGAGACGCAGATGCAGCCGTTCGTCAAGTGGATCGAGAAGAAGCGCGGGCTGGCGGAAAGCTGGCTGATGGAGGTGGCGCGGGTGGCGCTGGCGTATCTGAGCGTGATCGACTGGCGCATCAACCCGGAGACGCCGCTGCGCATCGGCTGGCAGCCGCTGACCGAGCAGGACGGACGGCTGCGGCTGGACACGGTGACGTGGGCGCACGGCGCGGGGGTGATCGGGGACGACGAGGCGCGGCGGGAGCTGGCGTTAAACGCCTAACGCAAAGGCGCAAAGGTGAAGGGAAAGACGCAAAGAGGGCGCACAGCCGTGCGCCCCTACGAACTGGGCAGACACGCAGGTCTGCCCCTACGTCTTGAGGAGACGGCATGACGAAAATCCAGTTACACGAGGCGGCGCAGACGGTCGAGGATCGGCTGCGGGTGACTCTGACGTGCATCAGCGAGATGCGCGGGACGTATCCCGACATCGCGCTGCCGGGCGACATCGACAAGGCGGCGTTGGGCGACGACGCCTTCTTCGTGACGCTGCCGATTGGTCAGGCGGGGGCGAAATCGCGCAATCAACGGCGCTACAGCCGCGCGGCGGTCGAGCAGATGGTGGCGCAGATCAACCGGGATCGACCGGAGGGGATGTGGGGACACGTGGCGGCGGACGAGGCGCAGACGCGCTACGACCCGCCCGCGATCCGCTGGCTGGCGGCGAGCATCGACGCCGACGGGATCGCCTGGGGCAAGGGGCTGCCGCTGACCGCCGAGACGCGCGAGTACTATCGCCTGGCGAAGGCGACCAACGCGCGGGTGGGTACGTCGCTGGTGGCGTGGGCGCAGATGGACGGCAGCGAAGTCACGGCGCTGGAGCTGGTGGCGGTCGATCTGGCAGACCCGGCGCGGGTCGGCGTGCCGGTGACGGCGGCGAAGCCGGTGATCTCGAAGGAGATGGTCACCACAGAAGGCGCAGAAAACGACTCAACGCAAAGGCGCAAAGGGAAAGAAGACGCAAAGGAGGGCACGGACATGCGTCGCAAACAAGCCGTCGCCCCTACGCGAAGCGGAGATGACGGCGCTGGCGGAGATGCTGGGCGAGGGCGACGTGGTCGCTCAGGTGCGCGATCTGCTGGACGAGCGCGGCGGGCTGATGGTGGAGCGCGACGCGCTGCTCGACGCGGCGATCACGGCGATGGTCGAGCGGGCGGTGCGCGTGCCGACGGCGGCAGCGCTGGTCGAGGAACTGGTGCGGCTGCGCCAGCCGCAGACGCCGGATGCGATCACGGCGGCGGTGGCGGAAGTAGTCGAGAGCGAAGCGGTGCGCGCGCTGCTGCGCGACGGTCTGGCGCAGGCGATGGGTCCGGCGCAGCGGCGTCCGGTGGCGCGCGAGGGCGAAAGCGGCGGGTTCTTCAGCTATTGACCCCTCACCCCGCTGACCTTGGGTCAGCCACCCCTCTCCCACGCAAGCGGGGAGAGGGGAAAGTGAAAAAGATTTGGCGCGAAGAAGCAAAGACGCAAAGGGAGCGCACAGCCGTGCGCCCCTACGCGATCCTAGAGGAAAGGCGAAAACGTGGCGGGACAGAATACGTATCTGGAGAGCGACGGCAGGTCGGTCGCGGTGACGCTGAGCGCGTCGGTGGACAAGAATCAGGTGGCATACGTCGAGGGGTGGCTGGGCATCGCCAACCAGGACGGCGTGAGCGGCGACGTGATCACCCTGTCGGTGGACAGGCGGGAGTACCAGTTCACGGTGCCGTCGGGACTGTCGGTGAGCAAGGGCGCGACGGTCTACGTGGACGTGACCGACCTGACCGGGCACATCCCCGACGACACGGCGTACTACACGGCGACGGACACGAACCGCGTGGCGCTGTTCAAGGCGACGGCGGCAAAAGACGGCAACAACGTCGTGACGGGGATTTTGATCGGCGGGTAACGCTAAAAGATTCAACGCAAAGGCGTAAAGAGGGAAAGGCGCAAAGGGGCAGACACACAGGTCTGCCCCTACGACAAATCTGCACTTCGTGTGCGTAAGGGTGAGGGCGAAAAGCCCACCTTTGAAAGGAATACGCATGATCCATATTCTGACGAAAGAAGCGCTGGCGGCGGACAAGCCGACGGCGAAGAATAAGCCCGGCTTCCGGTTGATGGAACATCTGCGGTTCGTGGAGCAGAGTCCGGGACGGACGGTGGTGGAGTTCATCGGTACAGGCGATTTCTCGGCGCAGTGGTTTGACCGGCAGCGCTACGAGGTCGATGCCGGGCGCGATGCCGAGCCGCTGCTGTATACGCCGATCTACAACGAGATCAGCGATCCGTCGCTGCCGCGCAACGTGTCGATTTACAAGCTGGGTCCGGCGGGCGTGATCTTCGACGAAGTGACCGACGGCGGCGAGGTCAAGTTCATCACCGTCGGGCAGAGCAACTTCACCGTGCCGATCAAGCACTACGCGGTCGGCATCGAGTACAGCAAAGACCTGGTGGTCTACAACGAGCTGTGGAATCTGCCGATTCTGGAGCGGCAGGCGGGCGCGGCGTTCAACGCGCTCAAGAACCACATCCACCTGACGCCGTTCCTGACGGCGAGCTACACGGCGGCGAACCAGACGGCGGCATCGGCGGTGGGCGATACGCTGGCGGAGCGCTACCTGCGCACCATCGAGGACGCGGTGGCGCACGCCAGCGCCGACACGACCAATCCGCGCCGGGGTCCGTATGCCGTGCTGGTGAGCAGCGCCAACTTCTTCACGATGGAGCGGGCGCTGACGCGCGTGCCGCAGGAAGGGCTGGCGATCCAGTCGAGCGCGGTCGGGCGCATCCAGAGCATCATCGCCTACGACGGCTGGAGCGGGTCGCGCGGGAAGAAAAGCGTGTCGTACTCCGGCGTGTCGGCGGGCACGGCGTACCTGATCAACCTGGGCTTCAAGGAGCAGGATCACCAGAGCTACGAGAAGCAGCCGCTCCAGAGCACATCGGCGGACGGCGACCTGTCGCGCTTCATTCTGGAGAACGCGGTGCTGGACTCGTACTTCGGCGTGTACGCGAACCCGCTGGCGAGCACGGAAGAAGTGACGCTGCCGACGAGCTAGACGAAAAGAAGTGCGGAGCGATGAGTGCCGAGTGCTGAGGAAGAACAAAAGCTCAACGCAAAGGCGCGAAGAAGGAAAGACGCAAAGAAGTGAAGGGGGCGGACAGCCGTCCGCCCCTACAAAACGCGGTGGACGCGCGTCACAAACAAGGGCAGACACACGGGTCTGCCCCTACACGACGTAACGAGAGGGAGAAGCGATGGCGACGGACATTCAGCGGGCGCGGCTGCGGGCTGATCTCGACGCGGACGAAGACGCGCTGACGGACGAGGAGATCGACGACATCTACACACGGGCGGACGAGCAGTACGAAGACAACACGTCCGCCGTCGAAGCGGCGGCGCGCGTCGTGGCGATCCAGCAGCTTCTGGCGGGCGCGGCGAAACGCGCCGATTACGCTCAGAACGAGAGCAGCGAACGGCGGTCGCAGGTCTTCGATCAACTGATCAAGCTGCGGGCGGTCTACGAGGCTGACCTGCAAGCCGCGCTCGACACGGCGGCACAGTGGGGCGGGCTGCGACGCAAGCCGACGCGGATCGAGGAGTATCCTGATGCCTGATTTCGAAAGCTGGCGCGGGAGTGAGGCGGCGCGGGCGCTGGACGCCTGGGCGCGCATCAGCGACCGGGCGGCGACGATCACGATCCAGCGCGGGACGGAGACGCTCGACGCGCAGACGGTGCGGATCGAGTTCGGGGACAGCGCGCGCGAGGATTTGGACCTGCGGCGCGGCTTGAACGTCGTGCCGGGCGTGCAGCGCGTGGTCGTGTTCGGCGTGCGCAATCATCCGACGGTGGCGGATACGGACATTCAGCGGGGCGACCGCTTCGTGGTCGGCGCGACCGAGTTCGAGGTGATCGGCGTGATCGGCGCGCCGGGCGAAGTGCAGGCGATCTGCGAGGCGAGGGTGTAGATGACAACCTCACCCGTGTGACCTTCGGTCACCCTCCGCCTCTCCATTGAGAGGCGAAAAAATGAACTGGGCTGCAAGGTTCAGCGATGGCGATGAGTGAGACGATACGGGATGTGCTGGCAGGGGATACGGGGCTGGCGGCGCTGCTGACGGGCGGCTTCTACAGCTACGCGCAGAGCGGGCGCAATGGGATCAGCCGCGTCACGATGCCGGACGCCTTCGAGCCGGGCGGATTCCTGAAGCCGTGCGCTATCGTGCGCGCCGGAGACGTGCGGGCAGAAGCGGCGATCCGCGACTCGCAGAGCGGCGCGCGGCAGACGGTCGAGGTTCACCTGTACGACGACGGCGAGAGCGGCTACGCGACGGTCAACGACGCGCGCGATCTGGTGGTCGCGCTGCTGGATCGGCAGTGGATCGACGGCGCGGGCTATGTGCTGCGCGTCGGCGGCGCGGACGACCTGCGCGACCCGAAGCTGAATAACGCGGCGCTGGTTCAGGTGGATTTCGCGGTGATCGGCTAAAAGAAGATTCAACGCAAAGACACGGGCGAAACAGAGTTTCGCATGAGCAAAGGCGCAAAGAAAGATGGATGAGAATCAGCAGGCGGCGCAGCCCCAGGTGGCGATGACGCCGAGCGAAGTGGAAGCGTTGATCGCGCTGGTTGAGGAGCGCGTGATCGAGAGCCTGACGCGGGCGATTGAGCGAATCGTGCAGGAACGGAGCGGGAGCAGCGCATGAGCGAGTACCAGATCGCCGACGGGCACGACAACGCTGCCGGGCTGACGGAACTGGCGCTGCTCGATCCGCCGCTGTTCGCCGCCTACGCCGATGGCGTGCTGACGGAGTGGCACGACTTCGAGGCGCGGCAGTGGACGGGCGACCGGCAGATCGTGCCGATTGGGCGAGCGTGGGCGGCGTGGCGCTTCTTCCGGCTGACGCGCGACGAGATGCAGTATCTGCGCGACAATTTCGGCGCGGCGGTGACGGTGCGGACGCTCGACAAGGGGGCGAACGCCTTCGCTACCTTCAACGCGACGCTGGTGCTGCCCGATCCGGCGGTCGGCTGGGAGGCGGACGAGTGGCGCGACGTGCGCGTGGAGTTCCGGGATTTGGCGGGGATTTGAACCGCCAAGACGCCAAGAACACCAAGGAAAGACTTAACGCAAAGGCGCAAAGAAAAAGAGAAAGACGCAAAGAGGGCACAGCATGCCGTGCCTCTACGGATGCGGATTTATGGTAGGATAGTCACAGCGTAGAGCGAAACGGAGCGCGGGATGCAAGCTCAATCGACAGAGACATCCATCCAGCAGGACGACTGGACGCTGAATACCGATCAGATGATCTTCATGCTGCAACACCACAACCAAATCGAGGCGGCTTATACGGCAGAAGATATGGAGTTCCTGCGGGAACTCAGCGTTTCGGCGGCGTATCGAGCAGTATTCGGCGATATGGGTTTTGACGAAGCCTATGATCGCTACGAGTGTATGCTAGAGGCGGAGCGTGGCGACTCGTAGATCGCATCAGTGGTATCTTGAGGTTAACGAGAAGGCACGCGATCAAATACGGGAGCTGTCAGCGAGGGATCGGTTAGCAGTTTTTCAAGCTGTTCGAGAGCTTCTGGTCGCAGAAAACCCACGACTCGCCAGCAATACTCGCAAGCTGGTTGAAAAGCGGTTCGATGGATTGTGGCGGAAGCGACAGGGTGATTACCGCATTTTCTTTGCAATTGACGCCGAACAAATGGTTGTCGATAAGTTCATCTACCGAGGAAGCGTTGTTATCGTAGAGGTTGTGCATCGGAAAGATGCTTATTAGATGAGCTAAATGGAGTGCGATATGGGGCGGCGAGAGCCGCCTTTTTGATTCTCAAGGAGAGGCGATGCCAGCGATTTCGACAGGCGATGCGGCGCTGATGCGGCAGTTCCCGCAGACGGTGCGGCGCTATCTGAGCGCTGCGGCGCGCGACGTGGTCTTCGCCGCGCAGGTGAGCAGCGGCACGATCCAGCGGGACGCGGTCAGCAGCGGCGTGATCGCCATCCCCTACACCAGCGTGACGACCGGCGCGTACAGCGACGTGATCGCCGGGATGACGCTCGACATCGGCACGACGGCGGGCGGCGCGGAGATCGGCAAGGTGCGCGTGCGCTCGGCGAACGCCGCGCAGATTCTGATCGGCGAGACGGCGTTGACCCTGAGCAGCGGGAATTATCTGACCGTGCGGCGCGAATTCCGCCCCTGGCAGGTCAAGCCGCGCCGCTTTGAAGATTACGTCGACGCCGCCTACCCGACGAGCTTTACGGAATACCACGACTACGACCTGGCGTACACCAACCAGAACACGGCGATCCCGCCGAAAGCCAACATTACCGCGAGCGGCTACACGCTGGTCAAGCCCGCCGGGTTCGTCGACGCCGGGCAGACGTATCGCACCGTGGCGCTGAGCGGCGCGAACAGCATTACACTGGCGCCGGGGGCGTCGCTGACGGCGTGGGCGTGGGAGATCGGCGACGGGACGCTGGCGACGGGAACGCTGAGTTCGGCGGCGATCACGGCGCGCTTCCCGGTGGGATTTCGCTATGTGACACTCACTGTCACAAACTCGAACGGCGCGTCGTCGCTGATGCGGCTGCCGATCTGGGTACACGACGCCGCATCATCTGCCGATCACGGAGTTCGTGGTCACGCGCGACGAGACGCGCGGCGACGGCGGGCGCGAGATGCGCTTCGAGGTGTTCGGGGCGGCGGACGTGAGCGTGATCCCGGAAGGCAGCGCGATCTGCTACTGGGAAGATGCTGCGTTTGGAGACGACGCTGCGCCGGGCGGGTATCGCGGGCAGTTTTTGGGCTGGGCGACGCGCGACGCGACGCTGTTTAAGCTGTACCGCAGCCGCTATTCGCTGGACGCGGCAGGCGCTGCCGGGTGGCTGGATCGGCTGGGCGGGTTCGCGCAGACGCTGATCGATCCGGGCAGGACGCCGACGCAGTGGCACGAGATGCAGCATCTGACGCTGGATCGGGCGGCGCATTACGCGCTGCGCTCGTACACCAACATCCTGACGCTGGTCAACTTCTACACGTCGGGCGTGAGCGACGCGGCGCAGTCGATTGACCTCGCCAAACGTTCCGTTTGGGCGCAAATTAGCGAGCTGGTGCGCGGCTATTTCGGGACGGCGGGCTGCGACACGCTGGGCGGCATCTGGCTGCGGCGGCACTTCAGCTATCTGGAGGCGTCGGAGCAGGCGGCGATCTCGCCCGTGATCACGCTGAGCAACGCCGACTGGACGGACGCGAGCGGCTGGACGCTGCCGCAGGAGAAAAGCGAGGTGGTCGGGCTGGTCGAGGCGAGCGGGTCGCGCTTCGACGGGACGACGACGATCCAACTGGCGAGCAAGGCGAGCGGCTTGCAGGGCGCGGGGCGCGCGACGGCGCCGTTCCAGATCGTCTCGGCGCAGAGCACGTTGAACAGCCGGACAGGGCATCATCTGGCGTGGCTGAACAACCCGCGCAAGTCGGTCACGCTGCGGCTGATGGGCAACCTGGACGCGGTCGAGCCGTGCTGGAGCGAGCCGATTGCGATCAGCGGGGCGGGCGACAACGTGCGCGGGCTGACGCTGAGCGGGACGCGCTTTCTGCTGACGCAGGTGAGCGTCGCGCACAGCAACGCACGCGGCGCAGCCCCCAAGACGGTGACATGGACGCTGGAAGGCGTCACGTCGGGGGACGCCGGGATCACGCTGGACGTGCCGGGGAAGGTCAACCATACGCCCAAGCCGCCGCGCCCGACGCCCGGCAAGAAGATCAAGCCGGTGCTGCTCTCGCCGGGAGTGAGCAGCATCGCCGCGCTGAACGAGGACGGCTACGTCTACATCACGCGCAACTTCAACGCCGTGACGCCGACGTGGACGCGCTACGCCATCCCCGGCATGGGCGGGATTCTGCACGATTTCGTGCCCGATCCGTTCAGTCCGCTGTACCTGGGGACGGGGACGGCGGTCAACGGCTGGCTGGTGACGAGCACGCAGATCGGGCGGCTGACCGACATCTTCGGCGCGTCGCCGAGCTACACGGCACAGTACAGCTTCGCCACCAGCATCACGCCCTACACCGGGCAGCGCGTGATCGAGACCGAGCGCAGCGTGCAGAACTTCGTGGTGGTCGTCTCGTACTATCCGAGCCTGGGGACGAAGGGGATCGTCACGAGCGACGGCGCGACCTGGGGCACGGAGGCGACGCTGGCGAGCGGGCATCCGTATACCTATCTGTCGCCGGGGCTGGCGGTATCGGGGAAGCAGTCGAACGTCGCGTTGAGCGCTGCGTCGAACGGATCGACGTTTCAGGGCTACAAGTACAGCGGCGGATCGTGGGCGGCGATCAGCAGCCCGAACCTGAGCGGGACGGGCTTGCCGGGTTGGATACACGTGCCCTGGCACGACAACGACGACTCGGTCGTGTTCTATGGCGCATCGACCGCCGAGCCGAGCGCGGACAAAGTTTACCGGGCGAACGGGGCGGCGCGGACGGAGATCACGCCGACGGCAGGCGGTAACAGCTACACCTGCCGCTTCCCGCGCGGCGTCGATAGCTGCGCGATCAACGGCAACCGGGTGGTGCTGTGCGGGCACAACGACCCGACCGGGTCGAACAACCACAACGCCGTGTTTGCCTCGAAGGATCGCGGGGATACGTGGACGGTGATTTACGGTCCGATCACGACGACCTCGGCGGATTATCTGTCGGTGCGCTGCGCGGGCGACGACGAAGACGTGTTCTATCTGTTCGGTCCGGGCGGGCGCATCGCCTACAGCGGCGATTTCGCGGCGACGCCGATCAAGGACAAGCGCGGCAACCTGGGTGATTTCGCCGGGATCGGGCGGTTCGTGAATATCTGCGGGGGTAAACCTCACCCCGCGCGAACGAGGTTCGCGTTTCCCCTTTCCGGGAGGAGAGGGAAGAAAGGTTCAACGCAAAGGCGCAAAAGAAATACCTGGGGCAGACACACAAGTCTGCCCCTACAGAGCCAATATTTCGCTACGCCTGCTCTTTTTGGGCGCGGTGGGCTTTGGTTTTGGCGATGTAGGCGATGGCGTCGGGGGTTTTGCAGTTCGTCTGCCCGTGATCGACGACGACTTTGCCGATGCGCGCGGCGGCGGCGACCGCCTGCCCTTCGAGCGCGTCGCTGCGCACGCCGATGGCGATGACCGCGTTGTTCATCGAATGGCGCACGCGGTTCTTGCTGGCGTGCAGGTCGCGCTCGATGCGGGCGATGTATGGCTCGAAGTAGCCGTCGGGGAGCGACTGATCCTGCATGGCGAGGTGGGCGAAGACGTTCCAGCCCGTCGCGGCGATCCATTCGTCGCCGGATTGAATCCACTGCTCCGCCAGCTCGCGGGCGAGTGGCGACGCGCTGACGTAGCTCGATAGGGCATCGCTGATGACGTAGTTGTCGAGATCGTGAACCCAGATGTCGAGGGTCGCCGCATCCGCCTGAGCGGGATCGGCAATCATCAGGGCGAGGATGCGGGCATCGTGGTTGCCGCTCGCCCAAAGCTGGACGGCGAGGGTGTGGTCGGTCTTGAGGCGCTTCTTGAGCTTGCCGAGGTCGCCATAGCTGACGCCGTACTGGTTCGCGCCGACGCCGTGCCTGCGGTAGGTCTTGCGGGTCTGCTCTTTGCCGAGCGCTTCGAGTTCCTGTAGGACCTGCGTATCGGTCGTCATGGTGGGGACTCCATCTGGCTGATCGATAGGCGTAGTATATAAGAAATTGCCAAGTAGAACAAGTGGTCGGTCAAGAGAAGCAATGAGCGATGAGCAACGAGTGATGAGTAAAGGCAATTGAACCGCAGAGAGCGCAGAGAAAAGATTTAACGCAAAGACGCGAAGAAGGGTGATAGATGTACCAACGACTGGAAACGGCGCTGAGCCGATTGATCGACGGCGAGCAACCGATCAAGGGGACACTGGGTTACACGATTGACGGCGTGTACAGCGTGACCGTCGCGGAGAACCCGGCGAAGTACTACGTGCGCTTCGCGGATGGCATTGGCGGCGGGGGCTTCGCGCAGGTCTATCACCGGGGGCGGGTGTCGCCCGTGCCTGACCTGCCGGTCGAGGTCGGCTTCGACAGCGCGGGTAATCTGGTGATCCTGGGCGGCGATCCTGCGCGCGGCGAGCTTTTCGACGGCGGGCACGAGGTCGGTCCGCACAGCCACGCGCGCGGCAGCGGGATGGAGTTTCCCATCGACCCGCGCCTGCTGACGCCCGTGAAAGCTGCGCCGCTGACAGGGCTAACGGTGGACGTGGCGCAGGGGGCGTACTGGTATGGCGGATCGCTGCGCTGGTGGGGCGGCGGGACGATCACGCTGACGCCGCCCGCCAGCGCGAACCGCTGGGCGTGGGTGGTGATCGGTCTTGATCCGGCGGCGGGGACGCTGGCGGCGGTCAGCGGGACGGCGGTGGTCGTGTCCGCGCCGCTGGAGCCGTCCACGATCCCGGCGATTTCGTTCGACGGGCTGCCGCTGGCGGCGGTGCGGCTGCGCAACGGGCAGACCGAGCTGGACGAGAGCGAGTTCGAGGACTTGCGCTATCCGCTGGTGGCGCTGCCTGGTGCGCTGGACGACCTGGCGGACGTGAACACGCCCAGCCCGTCGGACGGCGACGTGCTGACGTGGGACGACGGCGCGGGTGAATGGGTAAGCGCGCCCGCAGGCGGGACTTTTTCCGGCGACGCCTTCGACGTGCCGTACACCCCCACGACCGGGGGAGACTGGACAGAGGGCGAACCCAGCGACGTGGGCGATGCGCTCGACACGCTGGCGGCGCGCTCGGCGGGCGGCGGCGGCGGCTCTGAGACCTTGATTGCTGAGACAACACTCGCTTCTGCGGCAACTTCGATTGTTTTCTCTTCAATTCCAGGCACTTACGATCATCTCATCATACGAGGTCGCATCAGGACTGATCGTGCCGCTACTGCTGATGGGATTATTATCGAGGACAACGGAGATACGACTGCCAGTCATTATTCTGGGCAGGTGTTCTATGGGTCGGTTTCCACCGTAGCGGCTATCGCGTCAGCGAATGCCGTTGTGGGAAGGGCTACAGGTGGAACCGCTGACGCAGATGAGTTTGGTATCTTTGAAATTATCTACATGTTCTACGCACTCACCGACCAATGGAAGATCAGTATGTCTGATTGGGCATTAGGTGTCCAAACCTGGAGGCACGTAAGTGCAGGAGCCTGGAAGAATACGGCAGCAATTACGCAGCTTGAAATTAAGCCCCAGACAGGAACGCATTTGGCAGCAGAGACGCATGTTCAACTCATTGGGGTGCTTGTACCATGAGCGAATCAAAAGTTATCGTGAATGCAGCAACAGGCGAAGTAACCGAAGTCGCACTAACGCAAGATGAATTGGACGCGATTGCTATTCGCATATCCGAACAAGAGCAGATTGAATCCGCACTTGACGCAGCGCGCCAG
>CAVXEZ010000008.1:0-118013 GCA_963760975.1 uncultured Chloroflexia bacterium
CGCCAACGGCAAAGATAAAAGCACCCTGACAATCCGCTTCACCGAGAACGGGCAGCCGAGAGCAAACGACCTCGTCCAGCTCTGGCTGACCAAAGGCGGCGGTCTGCTCACCCCCAATTGGGTCTACACCAACGATGATGGGCTGATCACGGTCACTTACACGCCAAATCCGTACAGCCGATATGATCCTCAGGATGGCGCAGAGATTGCCATTTTGGATACCGGCATCGGGCGTCTGATCGAGGTTGGCAAGCAAAGCTCGGTTCGTATTGGACTCCTGAAACCAGACAGCTAGCCGAACGGCTGTTTGTGTTCCTGCTGCCTTAGTGCGAACGAGATGAACGTTTTGGGCTGTTGACAAGAAATAGAGAGACCTGTTCGATGCTTCGACAACCGTTGGCAAGAATCGCAGACGACGAGTTTGCGTCAG
This sequence comes from uncultured Chloroflexia bacterium, assembly GCA_963760975.1. GTDB lineage: Bacteria > Chloroflexota > Anaerolineae > Aggregatilineales > Phototrophicaceae > Flexifilum. The sequence goes on from CAVXEZ010000008.1 coordinate 431, forward strand.
GTGAAGGGCAGAAACCTCCGCGACCTCGACAGCCGCTGCGGCAGGTATTGGCGGCGATGCGCCGCTCGTGGCAAGCCTATGCCTTACTGTCACCGATTTTCGTGCTGCTGATCGTCTTTGTGTATTACCCGCCTGTTCTCGGTCTCTATCGGTCATTCTTCAGACTGGCGTCTCGGTCAGGAGCCGGTATTTATCGGGCTGCAAAACTTTCAGACCTATTTTTCGTTTCCCGAAACCGGACGCGAGATCAAGAACATCGGCATCCTGCTCGTGTCCAGCTTGCTGACGCAGGTATTGATGCCGTTTGTGATGGCAGAGCTTATCTTTGCCGTCCGCTCGAAGAGCCTAAAAGAGTTTTACAAATTCGTCGTGGTTATCCCGACGCTCGTCCCTGGCGTGATCTACGTCTTACTGTGGCGACACATTTACGACCCGAATCTCGGACCGCTCAACGACGCGCTCGATCTCCTCGGTTTGCACGCCCTCAGCCACAACTGGCTGGGCGACGCCAACACCGCCCTTCTGGCGATCATCGGCGTTGGTTTTCCCTGGGTTGCGGGCGTTGGTACGCTGATCTTTCTGGGCGGGCTGGCGAACATCTCCGATTCCGTCATCGACGCCTGCCTGCTCGACGGCTGCCAGGGGTTCAAGCGCGTCAGACTGATCGATATTCCGCTCGTCCTTCCGCAGATACGCCTCCTGACGGTGCTGGCATCCATCGCTTCGCTCACGACCTTCGAAGGCGTGCTGGTCATGACAAAAGGCGGTCCCGGTTATGCGACCAGCGTGCCCGGTCTGCGCATGTTCGAACGCGCGTTTACCACCGGGCAGTTTGGTCTGGCGTCATCGATTGGTCTGATTTTGTTCGTCTTTGCTTTGGTGCTCACGTTCGTTGTCAATCGATTGACACGTTCGAAAGTATAGGATTGGGAGTGTGGGGCAGTCATGGGTTTAACAAGAACAGCGAGCGGCATCCGCTTACCTCTGCGTTCAACACAGGCGAAGACCTGGAGGCGTCCTCAAATTCTCCTTCACGCATCGATCATTACGCTGCTCCTCATTTCGCTGATCCCGGTCTACTTGATGGTTTCGATTTCTTTCAAGAACCCAATTCAATATCAATACGAACGGTGGATCATCAGCTTTCCACTTCGGCTGAGCAATTACGCCGCCGCCTGGGAAATCGTCGCGCCGTACCTCGTCAACACTATCATCGTGGCGGTCATCGGTTTCATCGGGGTCGCCATCTTATCGACGATTGGCGCTTACGTGTTTGCTCAAATGCAGTTTCCTTTCAAAGAGGCGCTGTATTACGCCATCATCATGTTGTTGATGGTTCCCTGGGTCATTTCGTTCATCCCCGCATACATGCTTTACGCACAGTTCAAGCTGTTCGATACCCCGGTCAGACTGCTGAATACGTACTGGGTACTGATCATACCCAATATCGCGGCGGGTCCGGTCTTCGGGATATTCTTGCTGAGGGCATTCTTTTCCGGCATTTCCAAAGAGATTTACGAGGCGGCGCGCGTCGATGGGGCAGGACACTGGATTCTAATTACTCGAATAACCCTACCCCTGTCGCTGCCGGTCATCGCCACACTTACCGTCATCAACTTTATCGGCACATGGAATTCGTTCCTGTGGCCCCTCGTCACCATCAGCGATCAGACCAAACAGGTGATCTCGGTCGGGCTGTTCCAGCTCTCCAACGCCTATGCTCAGTCTGCGGACAACTCAGTCTGGGGACCTTTGTTCGCCGGGTACGTGATCGCGTCCATTCCGCTCGCCCTTCTGTTTCTCGGCTTAGGCAAGTTCTACGTCGAGGGGCTGGTCGAGTCGGGTCTTAAGGTCTAGCGGGAAACAATACATGTCAACTATGGGTGTTTTGAAAAGTCCAAGCCTGCACAGGCGTTTGAAAGATGGCTTCAACGCTTTGGGGGATACGCTGGCGGTGACGCTGGGACCGGCAGGGCGTCACGTCCTCATCCAGAATCCGGCGACCTTCAAACCCGAAATGTTCAGCGATGGCGCGACGATTGCGCGACGAATTATCGAAGTGCCGGGGCGCGCGCAGAACGTCGGGGTGATGATGATGCGCAACCTGATATGGGAAACGCATCTCCAAGCCGGAGATGGAACCGCCATCGCTGCCGTGCTCGCGCAAGCCATCTATAACGAAGCCTATAAGCTGCGCGCCGCCGGAGCGAACGTCATGGATTTGCGCAGCGGCATCGAGCGAGCGACGGAAACGGTCGTTGCCACTTTGAGGGAATCGGCGCGACCGATCTGCAGTGAGGACGAACTGGCGCGGCTCGCCCTGACGATTACCGGGGAACCCAAGCTGAGCCGAATTCTGGGGGAAATGTTCGACATCCTCGGCAAAGATGCGCACATTACGGTCGAGAATTATCTCACTCCCACCATCGACCGGGAGTATCACCAGGGAGGACACTGGAGTGGGCGGCTGGCGTCTCCGCATTTTGTCAGCGAGACCGGCACCAGCCGCGCCGTATTATCCGACTGCGCGGTCATCCTGTTCGACGGTATCCTCTCCGAATTGGAGGATGCCCGCTCGATCCTTGAAATCGTCGCTCAGGCGAAGCCGCTGCGCGCGTCGGTCATTGCGCGCACCATCCGAGGCGCGGCGCTCAATATGCTGATCGCGGCGCATCAAAGCCACAAGATTGAGATTATCGCCGCCGAACTGCAAGAAGTCGGGCAGGCTGGCGCTAACGACTTCGAAGACTTGGCTGCGCTCACGGGCGCAAAGCTGTTTTGTCGTGAAGCCGGAAAACCGCTCACTTCGATCAAACTGCCTGATCTTGGCAGAGCGCTTCGTGTGGAAGCCGATCAGAAATCGCTGGTGTTCGTGGGTCGGTTCGAATACGCGCAGACCGTGCAAGACCGAATTGCTGCGCTGCAAGCTCGCAGAAATAAACAGCCGGACAAACAATCGATCCCCGCGCTCGATTCGCTGGGACTGCGCATTGCGCGGCTTTCCGGCAGCGCGGGAACGCTCAAAATTGGCGCGCTGATGGAACCGGAACGGAACATCCTGCGGCAGAAAGCTGAAACCTGCATTCGGGTGCTGCCATCTGCCCTACGGCACGGCATCTTGCCGGGTGGAGGCGTCGCTTACCTGAACTGCATCCCGCGCCTGAAAGCGCTTGAGGCGGAACACGAGGAGGGGTGGGGTATCTCGATCATTGCCCGCGCGCTGGAAGCCCCATTCAGGCGAATTGTCCGCAACTCTGGAAACGATACGCCTGCCGCGATGCTTCAAAACGCACAGGCACGAGGCGAGAACTTCGGGTTCGACGCCGTCGCAGAACAAATTGTGGATATGACTGAAGCGGGTATCTGGGATACCGCTGACGTACTGGTGACCGCCTTCCGAACCGCCGCCAGCGGCGCGATGATGGCTCTGACGATTGATTCGGTGGTGCTTGGTCGGCATCCGCAGACGAGCGCCCATCCGTAGGGTCTGAACATGATTAATGAACTCTGGACAAGACAGGGCGTTATCTCGGCAGGCGGTACGGTCATCGCCGGCGCAGTCGGTCAGGATGGGCAGTTATTGATCGCAACGCCAGCAGGCATTTTCCGGCGCGTGGACGAGTCCTGGTTGCCACTGTCCAACCAACCCGCGATTCCTTTCCTCCAATCGTTCGCCTGTTCGGACGGTTTCATCTTTTTGGGCGGCGCCAATCTCATACTCTTCTCCGCCGATAACGGGCGGACGTGGAATCGGGCGCAGATCGCCGCGCTCGAAAAGCCCGTCACCTGCCTTGCCGTATCGCCTCGTTTTTCTGAGGATCGCGTCGTGCTGGCGGGGACGGATGGCGCGGGTATTTTGCGCTCGACGGACGGCGGCAGACATTGGCATTATTCCAGTTTTGGGCTGCAAGATTTCTCGATCACCGCCCTCGCGCCTGTCTCCGACTGGAACAACCGGGAAGTCGTCTTCGCCGCGACTTCGACGGGTCTCTACCGCTCGCCCAATGGTGGGCGCGCCTGGAAATATGCCAGCCGGGGGTTGGAAGGCTGTGTTGTGCTTTCGATTGCGCCCAGCCCGAACTTCATGGACGACGGCATCGTATTTGGGGGCACCGAAGCGGATGGGATTTTCCGCTCAAGCGATGGCGGCTTCACCTGGCAGCCCTGCCCAGGCGCTGTGGAGCCGGGCGGCAGAATTCCCGCGATTAATGCGCTGGGGTTCTACCCTGCTGAGGATACGGTTCTGGCAGGGTTGGATGATGGGCGAATTCTGCGCTCGTGTGATCGCGGCGATACCTGGAAAACGGACGCGAACCTCGAAGCATCCGTCCTTTGCTTGTTTCGCCAGGAAGATCGGCTCTATGCGGGAACGGCAAACGCGGGTCTCGCGGACTCAGCGGATGGCGGGCACACCTGGGAAACAGACCCCGACTTGGCAATACGACTATTTTCGAACCTGTTCAGCGAGGCAAGCAGCGATCTCTTTGCCTTCGGAGCCGACGAAGGCATCTGGCGCTCAAGCGATCAGGGTCGCTCGTGGGGAAACGTCGGCGACTTTAAATCCTTATTGCTGACGACCGCAAACGCCGACGACGAAACACGCTGTCGACTTGCGGGAACTGCGCAGGGTCTCTTTCGCGCCGACAATTCCGATTCCGAATGGCAGCTCGTCTCGCCGCTGGCGGATGTCACCACGATCTATTTCTCGAAGGCTTTTGCTCAGGATCACCGCGTCTGGGTTGGCACGTGGAGCGGAGCCATTTTCGTATCCGAAGATGGCGGGCGCGCGTGGCAGCCGATTCAGCCGCCGCCTGCCCGCGCGCCAGTGGTTTCGCTTGGCGTTTTTCACGACCATCCGGACTCCGAGCAGTTGATTTCGATCACGTTCAATGCCAGAAGCCAAACCCTGACGCTGTGGCGTTCGATTGAAGCCGGATGGCAAATCTGGCTGGAATCGCCCTCAGCCGCTCCCATCGCCCATATCGTCGCCTCCGTGTCGAGCGAATCCTTCGTGAGTATGGGGGATCGATGCTGGCACTGGGTTTCGGGGGCGTGGCGCTGCATTTTGAAGACGGACAAGCCGATCCTTCGCCTTCTGTGTCATCCTGCGAGGGGACTCATCGCCCTGAGCGCCGACAGCATCCTGTATTCGACTGATCTCGTGACCTGGACAACGCTCAACCAGTCGCCGGATGGATCGTTTAACGATGTGGCGCTGCTGCCCTATGACGAAGCGCGCGTGGCAGCTTACATTTTGACCAGAGGCGGCGGTCTCATATTCGGAATGATCCCGGAGTAACCGCCAGGACGAGTTGATGTCGCCGGTCGGCAACGAGCAGACGATCCAGACCGTAATCGACCTCTTTGGCAAATATCGCCTGCTCACGTTCGACCGCGATCTGATGGAGAAGGGTTCGCTGTGTCAATACGAGCAGCGAGGTCGCGTAGGAGAACGATGCCCGCGCCGTTCGCAAATGTATTGAATGATTGGTCAGGTGATGCGTTTTTTCCACAATACGCGGTGGTATCTGTCCATATTGTGGAGGACACCGCGTTCAGTAAAACTTGATGACGATGTCGCCGATGATGTTCGCCGCCTGTTCGGCGCTGCCGACGGCGTGGAACATGTGCCGGTAGATTTCCCGCAGCTTGAGCATGTTCACGACTTCCTGAAGGTTGCTCGGCTGATCGAAGAGACTCGCCAGCGCTTCGGCGTAGAGCGTGTCCATTTGATTCTCAATCGCCTTGATCCGCATCGCATGGTCTCCGGCGATGCTTGGGTGCTGCTCCAGCCGCTCGACGGCACGGTGAATCTCTTCGGCGCTGTCGCATAGAAGCTGTGCCATTGTGCAAAGCTGCGGCGTCGGCGCGACGCTGAGGATGTCCATCTCATTGGTCGTGGAGTAGGCGTAGTCGAGCACATCGTCAATGGCACGCGACAGGGCAAACAGGTCTTCACGATCAATCGGCGTGACAAAGGTGCGATTGAGTTCGTCGATCAGGATGCGGCGCTCCTCATCCGCCTGTTTCTCCAATTCGCGGACGCGGACAGAGTTCTTCTTGTTGGGATGCTCCATATAGTCGACGAGCGCTTCCGCTCCCAGCGCGACGATATACGCCTGCTCGTGCAGCCGCTCGATGAAGTGATTCGGCTTGCGCTGAAACCAGGTGCGCAAGCCGCCTCGAAGCGTGGCAACCACATTCATGTCATCGCTCCTTTGATCATCACGTAGCTGAATGCGCTAACCAGCGCCGACAACGGGATCGTCAACAGCCAGGCGACGAAAATATCCTTGAGCACACCCCAGCGCACTTTTTGAATCCGGTCGGCGCTGCCCGCTCCGACGATAGCGGTCGTCACGATCTGCGATCCGCTGACCGGACCGCCCAGCACCGCCGCGCCAAACAGGATAATATCCGACGCTACGTCGGCGCCGAAGCCATGTATCGGGCGGATTTTGTAGAACCTGCCGCCCATCGTGTGAATCAAGCGCCAACTGCCGATCAGGGTGCCGAAGCCGATGGCGACGGCGCTGAAGGTCACGACCCACATCGGCACCGCGAAGATTTTCATCTCGCCCGACGCGATCAGGGCGAGCACGAGGACGCCCATGATCTTCTGGCTGTCGTTGGCGCTGAAGCTGATCGCCTTCAGCACCGAAAGCGGCACCTGCGCCCGCTTGAGCCAGATGTTCAGGTGCGGCGTGGCATTGGTGCTGGCGAGATAGCTGAATTTGACGACCAGATAGCCCACAATCAAGCCGAGCACGGGCGAGACGAACAAGCCCAGCAGAGTTTTGGTCAAACCCTGTCCCAAAATCGCTTGCTGACCAAATCCCGCCCACGCCGCGCCAATCAGACCGCCGATCAACGCCTGCGAGATGCTGACGGGCAGCCTGAGCCACAGAGCAACCACGCCCCAGAGAATCGCGCCGATTAACCCGGCGCTGATCACGGGCAGGGTCGTCGCCTCCGGGGCGATCAACTGCGCGCCAATCGTATTGGCAACCGCCGTGCCCAGAAGGAACGGACCGATGAACATGCTCACCGCCGCCAGCCAGAACGCTTTGCGGCTGTCCAGCGCGCCTGACGAGATCGCGGTAGAGACGATGCTTGCGGAGACTAACACGCCATCGAGATAACCGTATCCAAAAACCAGCAAAAAGATCACTAACAACACAATGTCGCCCCAAGCATGGTCAATCTTTAAGAACACTTTAAGAATACGTTAAATTTCTTAAAATAGCAACACTCTGCTCGCTCAATAGTTTAAGACCAGGGGCATCCCGCTGTGTCTAAACGACCATAGAGTCAATGGGACGAATTGAGTTTGTTAGTGCGTAAAAGGGGGTGATCGGCAGCGACTCGGAGCGGGCGAGGTTAATCGACCGGTATGCGGGCAATCCCCTCGCCTTGAAGATCGTCGCGCAACCCATCGTTGGCGCAGCAGTCTTTCACGGTCAGCGCCAGGTCGAGCGCGGCACACGCCCGTTCACCATCGCTCGCATCACAAGTAGGGCGTTCTATCCTTACTTTCAGCAGCGCCATTCAATATCCGAGCGTGCTTAGGAAGCGTTTCTCAACAGCCACTCCAACGCCTTCTCCCGACTATTGAAGACTTCCCAATGTACCGGGTAATCGATCTTGGCTTTGAGTTCGCGTACCATCACGTCGAGTTCGGCGATCTCGGCGGCGGAGCCAGCCGACATCACCACAGCAACATAGCGCTTCAGGTCCGGGCGCACCTCGTAGATTTCCTGGAACGCTTCCTGCATCCGTTTGCCAAACGCCAGTATGCCGGTCTTGTGCAGATCGTGAAGGAATAGACAGATGTGATTCTGAGGCCAGCGCGCAAGCTCGTCTTGGGCGGCGTTTGCCCAGACGGAAATGGTTTCATCTGCACCGTTCTCGACGTTGAAGATGATCAGCGCCCCATTGGCTGCGCGCTCTTTGATGACAGTGGGTGAGATATGCTCCACGATGAAGGGATTGAACGTGAAATCGGACATGGTCTTACACTCCTTGCCGCTTGGATACAGCGGCATTTACTGCTCAAATCGTCCAAAGAAACGGTAGGCTGCCAGCTTGATTCGGTCGTTCACCAGGAACCAGGCAAGCGCATAAACCCAGACAAACAACGCCCACTGCCAGCCAATCGGCGCCATGAACACGCCATAGACGGTGATCAGGGTGGCAACCAGTTGAGTCACCAGCACCGCGCCCAGGAGCAAGCGAGACGGGCGAATGGACCAGAAGGGACCCCGTGTGCGGGTCACGAAAATCGTCAAATGCCCCGCAACCGATAGTTTCAGGTACATCAAGGACTGAAGGACATCGGTCGGAAGATTGAACACGCGCTCGCCCAGATAAAACAAGCCAAAGGACGCGGCGACCCCGAAAATGCCCAACGTCGTGGCGATGCTGAGCAGCGTGCGCATGTCCCAGCTTTCCGGGTGATCGAACTCGTGGACGTTATCGTAAGCGATGGACAGGATCGCCCCGTCGTTGAGCAGCGCCAACAGCACGATCATGACAGCCGTCACCGGGTAGAAGTTGAAGACGAGGATCGACAGCGTCATGAAAAGCAGCACGCGCAGCGTCTCGGCGATGCGATAAATAGCGTAGCTGTTCATGCGCTGAAAGATGCGACGGCTCTCTTTGATGGCATCGATGATGACCGAAAGCCCCGGCGCCAACAGCACGATGTCGGCGGCGCTGCGCGCGGCGTCCGTCGCACCGGAGACGGCGATGCCAGCGTCTGCTTTCTTCAGGGCGGGCGCGTCGTTGACGCCATCGCCCGTCATGCCGACCATATGATTGCGCTGCTGGAGCACATCGACGATGTGATACTTGTGTTCCGGGAAGACCTGGGCGAAGCCGTCGGCTTTCTCAATCGTGTCGGCGAGCTGCCCGCCCTGATAATGGCTGGTCTCCTCGAACGTGCTCGCGTCCAGGATATTGGTTCCCAGGTTCAACTGGCGCGCGATCTCTTTAGCGATGGCGGTCTGATCCCCGGTGACCATCTTGACCTGGACACCCAGTTGTTCGGCGGTCTGAATCGTTGCAGCGGAGTCGGGTCGAACCGGATCGAACAGCGGCAATACCCCCACGAACTGCCATTGGTTCTGGTCATTCGTGCGTCCTACGCCCAACGCGCGGAACCCGCGCGCAGCGAACTCGCCGACTGCCTGCTCAACCGAAGCGCGAACCGAGTCCACATTTGCTGCCAGCGCCAGGATAACCTGCGGCGCGCCCTTCGTAACCTTGAAACTGTGCGCATCCGCGCCGATGACGGTGGCTTCGGTGCGTTTGTGAACCGGATCGAACGGCTGGAAGTGGGTGACACGATAGCCATCCAACTGATGCGAATCTTTCAAGCCACCGAGGATAGCCAGGTCGATGGTGTCCTGGTCTTCGACGCGCGACGCCAACGCGGCGTCGAGGATAATCTCATCCGCAGAGACGGTGCCCGGCGTAAAAGGAGTGCCCAGGGTGAGCTTATTCTGAGTCAGAGTCCCCGTTTTGTCGGAACACAAGATGTCCATGCCTGCCAGGTCTTCAATCGAGGTCAGGCGGGCGACAATCGCCTGTTGCGCCGCGAGCATGCGTGCGCCGACAGCCATCGTGATGGACAACACCGTCGGCATGGCGACCGGAACGGCGGCGATCATCAGCACCAGGGCGAATTCCAGCGTGGTGAGCATGTTATCACCCCGGAAAAGCGCCACCCCCAGAATCAGCATCACCAGCGCGATGGCGATCAGGATCAGATAATTCCCGATCCGCAGGATCATGCGCTGGAAATGGCTCACGGTATGCGTGGTCTCGACCAGTTGCGCGGTCTTTCCGAAATAGGTCTGCGACCCGGTGGCGTAGACCAGCCCATCGCTCTCACCTTCCTTGATGATCGACCCGGAGAACACCGCGTCACCGGTCTTCCGCGTTACAGGGAGCGATTCCCCGGTTAGCGTGGACTGGTCAACCTCGACGGGATCGCCCGCGAGCAAGCGTGTATCCGCCGGAACGATGTCCCCCATTCTCATCCGGATCAGATCACCCGGAACCAGTTCGCGCGTCGGGATGACCGCCCATTGACCCGCGCGCTTGACCCGCGCTTGCAAGGCAAGTTTTGCCTTCAGCGCTGCAATCGCGCTGCCTGCCTGATATTCTTCCCAGAACCCCACGATGGCGTTAACCACCAGCAGGACGAGGATGATGGCGAAATCTGCCCAATGCTGGACGAGCGCGGAGAGAACGATTGCCGCCTCGATCATCCAGGCAATCGGTCCCCAGAAATAAGAGAGAAACTTCCTCAGAAAGCTGACTTCCTGTTCCGTCAGCTCGTTGTAGCCATTCGTTTCCAGGCGTTTTTGTACTTCTGCCTGGCTGAGACCATCGTCCGAGTACCCCAACTGCGACTCAAGCGTTTCTAACGGAATATTCTTCAGATCATCTGCGCTGTCTGCGGCGGAACCCCGTTTCTCCTTATGGTTAAGCATTATCTCCCTCCGTATATGACGCTCACACGCGAGCGTTCACAACTGACGCTGCAACGATGGGGTTTTGGGTGGTAGTCAGTCCTACCCTAAGGATTGAATCGGTGTGTTACAGGGCAATCCACGCCCTGTTACGAGCCTGTCACAGCAAGGATTGATTTGGAAACATGGTTCCGGGGCGCAGACGGGGACAATGCTATGCTGCACGCGCCCCGGATTTCCAACAGCGAGAGAGCAGCCGCATCCTCGTTACCGATTTGTGACATGGCGGAACCAGTCTGTCACATCACCGTTGAAGCACCGTAACAGGCATCCACAACGATTGGCATACCTAGAACTTGTTATGAACTTTTTGCCTCTCATCCCGTGCGACCGCTGGTCGCCCACCCTTCTCTCACACGAGCGGGGAGAAGGGACGCATACCCGTGATTTTGTCCCTCGCCCCGTTTACGTGGGAGAGGGACAGCGTGCGCAGCAAGCAGGGTGAGGGGAAAACTATGGCATCGAAGTTCAAAGACACGTTCTAGCAACGACAGCACGAACGAACTGGATATTTGGGCGCCCACTGGAAAATGCGGGTGCCTGTCCGCCTTGCCCAATGGTCTATACTTGCCAGAGTAGAACAAACAGAGGAAGCCGATGATGAAAGTGATCTCGCTCATACCGGGCACGAAATCGCTCAGTCTGGATGAACAGCCCGTTCCGGTGATCCAGAACCCTGACGAGGTAAAGGTGCAAGTCCTTGAGGTCGGCATTTGTGGAACTGACCGCGAAGAAGCCGCCGGTGGGCGTGCTGACGCGCCAGCAGGAAAGCCGCGTCTCGTGATCGGTCACGAAATGCTGGGGCAGGTGGTCGAGGTCGGCGCGAGTGTCACGACGGTTCGCCCCGGCGACTACGCCGTATTCACGGTGCGGCGCGGCTGCGGTCACTGCCCGGCTTGCGCGATGAATCGCAGTGACATGTGCTACAGCGGCGACTATACCGAACGCGGCATCAAGGGGCGTGATGGCTATGATGCGGAATTTGTCGTGGATCAGGAGCAGTATCTGGTCAAAGTGCCCGCCGAACTCGGCACGCTCGGCGTTCTAGCCGAACCGATGTCCGTCGCCCAGAAAGCCATTGAGGAAGCCGCGCTCATACAGGCTGCTCGCCTGCCGGATGCCGGGAAGCCGGAGGCATGGTTCAAGGACAAGCGCGTGCTGGTCGCCGGGCTGGGTCCTATCGGGCTGCTGGCGGCGTTCGCTCTGCGCCTGCGTGGCGCCAACGTACTCGGATTGGACGTTGTCGACAAAGACAGCCCCCGCCCGACGCTGCTCAAGGCGATAGGGGGTGTCTACGTGAATGGACATGAAACGTCGCCGGAACAGCTTCAGGTGGATCATATCGACGTTATTCTGGAAGCCACTGGCGTTGCCAGGCTGGAATTCGATTTGATCGAAGCGCTGGGGATCAACGGTGTCTACGTCCTGACGGGCATACCCGGCGGCGACCGTCCGATTCAGATCGATGGGGCGAAATTGATGCGCCAGCTCGTGCTGCGAAATCAGGTCATCGTCGGCAGCGTGAATGCCAGCCGCCATCACTTTCAGAATGCGGTGAACGACTTGCAGCAGGCGCGCCAGACGTGGGGTGGGTTGATTGATCGGGTGATCACCGACCGCCTGCCTTATGCCGAATTCGACAAGGCGCTCACCCAGCATACCGACGACGAGATCAAGACCGTACTGGAGTGGAAACACGTCCCATGAGCTGGGCGAAATGGGTTGAACCCTGGTACGCCGTCTACGGGCTTCTGGGAATCTTCGCTGCCGGTATCTTGCCGATGCTGCTGCCCCAATACATCAATGAAACGGGTGATACTGCGCACGTTGGCATCGTCATGGCGGTCTTCAACGTGGGCGGCTTGAGCGCGCCGTTGTGGGGATACCTGGCAGACCGGCAACTGCATAAGCCGCTGGTTCTGGGCGCGCTCGCCGTAACCTGCGCCGGCTCGCTGCTGATAGCGACCAGTACATCCGTGCCGGCGTGGTTGGTGCTCGCGTTTCTGCTTGGGGCGGGGATCACGGCGGTGAGCACCGTAGCGGGCTTATTAATTGTGGAACGCCACCCGCGCGCGGAATGGGACCAGCGCATGGGCTGGCTGCTGACCGCCTTTGGTGGCGGGCAGGTTGTCGGCTTGCTGATAACGAGTTTCTTCAGCGGCACCGCCAGCGCAGCGGGGCTGCTCGTGGGCGGCGGCATCGCGCTGCTCGCCGGGCTGCTGGGATTCTTTTTACTGCCTGCCTCGCCGAAGCATCGCCACGATAAGCCCGATCACTTCAAAGCGCTGGCGATGCACGTGCCGCACATCCCGGCGTCACCGGCTTCCGCGTTTCATCATCTGGGGCAGACCAACCTGAAGACGATCCTCAGGGTCATCCGCACGCCTTTCGGCATTTTTCTGCTCGGCTTCGGGCTGCTGACTGTCGCATCCGGGCTGGTCTTCACGCCCTATCCACTCCTGTTCCAGAATCTTTATGGCGTCGAACCCTCAGCGGCGGCGGTTGTCTTCGGCTTGGGCGCTGCCATCGCTATTCTCTGGTATCCGCTCGCCGGAAACCTCGGACATCGCCTGGGCGACCATGCGGTTTTCAACGGCGCTCTGATTGCGCGCACCCTGTGTTTTCTGGCGCTGGTCTTGCTGATGCCGGTCAGCCAGGCTTTGAAAAACCCGCTGGCGTCGCTGAGTTTTATCGGAATTGTGAATACGTGGCCCTTTCTATCGGTCTCCGCGACCGTACTGGTCGCCTCGCTCACCAGCATCCCCGAAGGCGAGGCGATGGGAATCTATAACGGGTTCAGCGCGATCATGGCGACCATCGGAGCGCTGCTTTCCGGGCTGCTGGCGGCGCAGTTCGGGTATGGAATTCTCCCAATTGGCGCGGCGGTCATCGGGTTCATCGCCATCATCGTGATGTTGGCTGCGCGCTCAAGCTTGAAAACACGTTCAGTTACGGAGAAGTAGATATGTCGGATAACAACAATCCTCCTGGTCAGCCGGGCATTGAGCCGCGCTGGACTTCCAGCGCCAAAAGCGGCGTGGGCACTGCTGCGTCGGGGCAGAGCCGGATTTGGTTCACGGTGTCGCACGGGATCATCAACGAAGTCTATTATCCGCGTATCGACTTCGCCAACACGCGCGACCTGGGGTTCCTCGTAAGTGACGGCGCGGGGTTTTTCTCCGAAGAGAAACGTCACGCCGATCATGAGGTCGAAATGCTCGCGCCGGGCGTCCCCGGTTTCAACCTGACCAACACCTGCCAGCAGGGGCGCTACCGGATTCGGAAAACCGTCATTACCGACCCGACGCGCGACGTGCTGCTGCAGCACGTCCGGTTCGAGGCGCTCCAGGGAACGCCGGATCAATATCATCTGTACGTTCTGCTCGCCCCGCACATCGGCAACGCTGGCTACGGCAACAGTGGCTGGGCGAGCGACTATAAGGGCGTCCCCATGCTGTTTGCGCGCCGCGACGATGCGTTTCTGGCGCTGGCGTGTTCGACGCCCTACCTGGGGATGAGCTGCGGTTACGCCGGCACGAGCGATGGCTGGCAGGATGTCAAGGCGCACGGCGTAATGACCTGGTTCTATCCCGATGCCGAAAACGGCAACATCGCGCTGACGGGTGAAATTGATCTCGCGTCGTCCAACGGCGACTTCGTGCTCGCGTTGGGATTTGGTGGGACGATGGCGGAAGCGGGGCAGCGCGCCCGCGCGGCGTTGATGCAGGGGTTTGATACGGCAAAGCGCGGCTACGTGCGCGGCTGGAAACATTTTCAGGAGCAGTGTCTCGACCTCACTCACGTCAATTCGCATGGCATCGACATCTACCGCGTCAGTACGGCGGTCTTGAAGACGCACGAGGAGAAACGCTTTTCCGGCGGCATGATCGCCAGTCTTTCCATTCCCTGGGGAGCCTCCAAGGGCGACGATGATCTGGGTGGGTATCATCTGGTCTGGCCCCGCGACCTGGTCGAGAGCGCAGGCGGGCTGCTGGCGGCGGGTGAAGTCGAGAGCGCGCGCCGGACGCTGCTCTACATCATGAGCGTTCAGGAAGCGGACGGACACTGGGCGCAGAACATGTGGCTGGATGGCACCCCCTACTGGTCAGGCATTCAGATGGATGAGACGGCGTTTCCGATCCTGCTTGCGGATGCCCTGCGCCGAGCCGGTGCGCTCGACGGAGTGGATGTCTGGCAAATGATCCATGACGCGGCGTGCTATCTCGTCCAGAACGGACCGATGACACCGCAGGACCGCTGGGAGGAAGACGGCGGCTTCTCGCCGTTCACGCTGGCGGTCGAGATTGCCGCGCTGCTGGCGGCAGCCGATTTCGCCGACCTGCGGCAGGAAGCGGACATCGCCGCCTATCTCCGGCAGACGGCGGACTGCTGGAACGACGAGATCGAGCACTGGACTTACGTCAGCGATACCAGCCTGTCACGGCGGCTTGGCATCGACGGCTATTATGTCCGGATTGCGCCTCTCGATCCCGCCGAAGCGGCGTCGCCGAAGGATGGATACGTCCCGATCAAGAATCGCCCGCTTTCCGAAAGTACCGAACCGTTGAGTAACATCATCAGTCCGGATGCGTTGGCGCTGGTGCGTTTGGGTCTTCGCGCCGCCGACGACCCGCGCATCGTCAATACGGTTGTGGCAATCGATCATCTCCTGAAGACAGAGACGGCGACCGGACCCGTCTGGCATCGCTATGATATGGATGGCTACGGCGAGCACGAAGACGGCAGCCCGTTTGATGGAACCGGTATTGGGCGCGGCTGGCCCCTGTTGGCTGGCGAGCGCGCCCACTATGAACTGGCGCTGGGTCATCGTGACGTGGCTGAACAGCTTCTAGGGGTGATGAGCGAGCAATGCTCTACGGGCGGGTTGATTCCGGAACAAATCTGGGATGCTGACGACTTGCCCGATCTGGAGCTGTTCAATGGTCACCCGGCGGGTTCGGCAATGCCTCTGGTGTGGGCGCACGCCGAGTACATCAAGCTGCTGCGTTCCCTGCACGACGGATCGGTTTTTGACATGCCGCCCCAGACTCTCAGCCGTTACATCACCGAAAAACATCCTGCTGCTTTTGTGACGTGGCGCTTCAACCTGAAGCGGCGCGCGGTGCCGCGCGGCAAGGCGCTGCGAATCGAAGTGCGCGCTGCCGCGCACATCGTCTGGACAACGGACGATTGGAAGACGATCAATGTATCCCCAACAGTCGATTCGCATCTGGGAGTCCATTACTTCGATTTCACGACGGATACGCTGGGTGCAGCCAGGCAGATCGAGTTCACTTTCTTCTGGCTGCAAGCGGAGCAGTGGGAAGGCGTGAACTACGTCGTTCAGGTCGATGACGACAATTCTACGAAAGCGTCAGCGGGCGGGTGAAGCCGGTGGTTGTCGATTCGCTCCGCTCACGTAACCGAACTGCCACGCGGTGTAACCACTTCAATACACGTCGACACGACGCGCGCAACAGGCAGCGACTACGATGAAATCATCGAAGCGTTCGCGCTGAAATTTGCCCGCTGACCGCGCGATAAAGCGGTCAGCGGGCAGTGCGCTCCGGCGGCGCGACCTCCGGACTCCGTTTCCACTTCGCTGAGAAACGTGTAGAATCGAAACGAGTAGCTAATGGAAAATATCGATTCGGAACTGATGACGAAGCCCATTCGAATTCTGCTCGTCGATGATGAAGCGATTATCCGTGACAATCTCGGCTCGCTCCTGGAACGCAACGGTTTCGAGGTGAGTGTCGCGGTCGATGGCGAAGATGCGTTGAACAAACTCCAGTCTGCCTCGTATGACATCGTCGTCATGGATGTCATGATGCCGAAGATGAACGGGCGGGAAGCCCTGCGCCAGATGCGCAGCAACCAGAACTGGCTGCCCGTGATCCTGCTGACGCAGGTCGGCGGTGCGGATGAGCGGGCGCTGGCACTGGAAGAAGGCGCCGACGATTACCTGAACAAACCGTTTAACATCCACGAGCTGATTGCGCGAATTCACAACGTGCTGCGCCGCGCGCAGTCCAATCAGCCGCCGCTGACATCGGCATCCCGGTTACGCAGCGGCGACCTGATCATGGATCGAGTCTCGCACCGGGTTTTTCTCGCCAGCAAGGAAATCACCCTCACCCCCAAAGCCACAACTCTACTCGAATATCTCATGACCCACCCGGACGAGTTGATCAGCCGCGACCGGCTCCTGGACGTGGTCTGGGGCTGGGATTATGCAGTCGGCACGCGCGCAGTGGATACGCGCATCGCCGAACTGCGCCGCCTGCTGGGTGACAACGCCAGCGAACCGATGTTTGTCGAAACCGTTCCCGGACAAGGTTACCGCTTCCTGGGCAAAGTGCAGCGTGAAGGGTAAGGTTCTCAACAAATTCAGACTTGAACTGCTCTGGGCGCTCCTTCCGGCGCTTTCAGCAGTGATCGCTGTCACACTCCTCGCCGAACTCAAGGTCATTGAGTTCACCTTCTCGGTACGGGACATTCACACATTCCTCGTGCTCATCGCCGTCTTGCTGGCTTTCGGCGTCTCGTCCGGGTTGATCCTGCGAGAGATCATCCGACTCCGGCAGCGCAGCAGCGACCGGAAAGCACTCGAGGCTTATATGGAGGACAGAGCACGCTTTTTGCGCCGCCTGGATCACGAAATCAAGAATCCCCTTATGGGGATTCGAACCGCGCTCGACAATCTTGCCGAAACAACCGATCCGGACGAGCGGCACGAGATTCGCACCGCGATTTACGAGCAGATCGACCGGCTCAACCGGCTCATTTCCGACCTGCGCAAAGTCAGTGAGTTCGACAATCGCAAAATTGAGCGGCTGCCGATAGACACCGTCGCCCTGCTTTATGATGCGTTCAATGTCGCGTCGGAACACGAACTCGCGCCGTCGCGCCGTCTGCACATCGACATTCCAGAAACGCTGCCGGTCATCTATGGGGATTACGATCTCCTGCTGCTTGCCATCTACAACGTCCTGAACAACGCGATCAAGTACAGCCACGAGAACGACGAAGTCCGTCTGCGCGCGCTGGTCGCCGACGGCGTAATCCTTGTCAGCGTCAGCGATACCGGCATCGGGATCGCGCCGAAAGACCTGCCCTTTGTCTGGGATGAGCTGTATCGCTCGGAAAACGTCAAGGGTACCGACGGACACGGGATCGGTCTCGCCCTGGTCAAGCGGATCATCGAGCGGCACGGCGGCGCAGTCTCGATTGAGAGCCAGCCCAACGCCGGAACAACCGTGCAGATGACGCTGCCGCCCGCCGCTGTTTCCGAATAAATCCCCGTTGTGACCGTCCTGTAACACAAAACCGCTTCTCCTGTAACGAGCCTGACATATTCTGAAGATAACTGAAACGGTCATCCGAAAGAGGTTCTCAATGGATATCGCGCTGAATGCCCATGTACAGTGTGCGGATGGTTCTGCGGGTCATGTGTCCCGCATCATTCTTAACCCGGTTGCCGACCAAATCACCCACATCGTCGTCCAAAACCTCGGCGAAGAACATGAGGTCGAAGCGGCGGAGATCGCCAGCGCGGACGAGCACGAGGTGATCCTCAAGTGCTCCAGCCAGTTTGTGCGCCAACAGCCGAAATTCATCGAAGTCCAGTATATCCGCACGCCGACGGAGCACTGGGAGATTGACGGCGACACCTTCACCCCCAATTTCTACGCTCGCCCTTATGTCACGACGGATACGTTCACCGTCAAGCACGAAAATGTCCCGGAAAACGAACTCACCTTCACGCGGGGAACTCACGTCTTTGCCAGGGACAAGCGCATCGGCAAGATTGACGAGCTGGTGGTTGATCCGACCGACTACCACGTCACCCACGTGGTTCTGCGCGAGGGACATTTGTGGGGTCAGAAAGATGTCGTGATCGGCGTCGAACACGTCAAAGACATTGACTGGGACGGCGTTCACCTGAAACTGACCTCCGAACAGGTCGGAGCCTTACCAACAATTCCCCTGCGCCGCCATTACGACCGGAAAGTGGAAAGCTGATGGACATCTTCGTCAATGCCAGAGTCCACTGTCTGGATGGAGAGGCGGGGCGCGTAACCTGCGTGGTCATCAACCCGGTAACCGACGACATCACCCATATCGTCGTCTACGACCGTCAACTACTGGGCATGGAGCGCCTGGTTCCGATCAAGTTGGTCACACAGTCGAGCCGCGAGGCAGTCTCGCTCAACTGCCGTTTGCAGGAACTCGCCCAATGTCAGGCGTTCATTGGGGTCGACTACGATTTTCTGGAAGCGGAAACGCCCTACATCTCCGCCGAGACTGCCTACTGGCCCACGATTGAGCCGGTCAATGCCGATATGTACGGCGCGGCGCTGGCAGCGGCGTCGTCCGAACAGGTGCCGCCGGGCGAAATCGTGATTCATCGGGGAGCGCCTGTCCTTGCAACCGATGGGCTGATCGGGCACGTACACGAGTTTGTCGCCAATCCCGATACCGGGCATCTCACGCACATTGTCCTCAGCCGGGGGCATTTGTGGGGCAAAGAAGATATTGCTATCCCGCTGAGCAGCGTCAAGTCCATCGACGATAGTGGCGTGCGGCTCAGCCTGGACATCAAAGCGGTCGGTGATCTGCCCAAACTTACGCTGAAGCGCTAGACTTCACCTCAGACCCATCGAGGCAGCGCGCGAATCTGGATATTCAGGGAGGCGGTGAAGCATGAGCACCGAATCAAACGTCCCGCGCTACTGGGAACAAACGCCTGACGCGCTGCTGAAGCAATATGAGAGCGGAGCGAATGGTCTCGCCACGAGCGAGATTGAAGCCCGGCTGCAACGCTACGGTGCGAACACCCTGAAGGCGCAGCACGCCGACACGCGCCTGTCATTGTTTTTGAACCAGTTCCGCAGCCCAATCGTGCTGATTCTGATCTTCGCCACGATTGCGTCCGCATTTCTGGGCGACTGGATCGACGCCGTGATCATCAGCGTGATCGTGCTGGGCAGCGCGCTGTTGAGTTTCGTTCAGGAGTACAACGCGGGCAACGCTACCGCCAAGCTCCTGCAGCAGGTGCAGATTACCGCGACCGTCCTGCGGGATGGTCAGCCAGCCGAGATTGCGACCACCGACATCGTGCCCGGAGATGTTGTTCTGCTTTCCGCAGGCAGCCTGATCCCCGCCGACGCCGTCCTGCTGGAAGCAAAGGACTTGTTTGTCAATCAGGCAATCCTCACCGGCGAAACGTTCCCCGCAGAAAAGACACCGGGTGTCGTGACCGCCGATGGACTGTCGGAGCGAACCAACACGGTGTTCAGAGGCACCAGCGTCGGCAGCGGCACCGCGAAAGCGCTGGTGGTCCAGACGGGCAAGTCGACCGCCTTCGGGCAAATTGCGGCGCGGCTGGAACTGCGCCCGCCGGAAACCGAGTTTGAGCGCGGCGTCCGGCACCTGGGCTTCCTGCTGACCGAAGTGATGTTCGTGCTGGTGGTCGTCATCCTGGCGCTGAACGTCTACTTCAACAAGCCGGTGCTGGATTCGCTGTTGTTCTCCGTCGCGCTGGCGGTCGGGCTGACTCCCCAGCTTCTGCCCGCGATCATCAACATCAATCTGTCCAAAGGGATCGCAGCGGATGGCGAAAGAGGGCGTGATCGTGCGCCGCCTGAACGCCATCGAGAACTTCGGCAGCATGGATGTGCTGTGTACCGACAAAACCGGAACGCTGACGAAGGGGATTGTCCAGCTCGACGGCGCGCTGGATGTCGAAGGCAATCCATCCGATGCCGTGTTTCTCGCGGCGTACCTGAACGCCCAGTTTCAGTCGGGACTTCAGAATCCGCTGGACAAAGCCGTACTCGCCAGCCGCACGCTTGATACCCACGCCGTCACGAAGCTGGATGAAACGCCTTACGATTTCGTCCGCAAACGCCTGAGCATCGTCGTTACCGAACCGACGGGCGTTCGGATCATCACCAAAGGGGCGTTGGCGAACATTCTGGAGGTGTGCAGCACGGTGGCGCTGGGGGAGGGCAGCGTTCAAGCCCTGGACGGCGCGCAGCTCGATGCGATCCAGACCCGTTTCGCCGGGTGGAGCGCGCAGGGCTATCGCGTGTTGGGAATCGCCACCAAGGCGGTCACCAATGCCCAGACGACTTTTGACCGTGATGACGAAAAAGATATGACCTTTCTCGGCTTCCTGCTCTTTTTGGACCCGCCGAAGCCGGATGTCAGGCAAACCATCCTCGATCTGGAAAATCTGGGGGTGACGCTGAAGATCATCACCGGAGACAACAAGCTGGTCGCGCTGCATACCGCCGAGACCATCGGGATGCCGGTTGAGCAGGTGCTCACCGGCAGCCAGATTGCCGACATGCGGGATGAAGCGCTGTGGTACGCCGCCGATCAGACGACGTTGTTCGTCGAGGTCGATCCCAACCAGAAAGAGCGGATCATCCTCGCGCTGCAAAAGACCAAACATGTCGTCGGCTACATGGGCGACGGCGTCAACGACGCGCCCGCCCTGCACGCGGCGGACGTGGGGATCTCGGTCGATACCGCCGTTGACGTTGCCAAAGAAGCAGCCGACTTTGTTTTGCTGGAACAGAACCTCGCGGTCTTGAAACAGGGCATCCTTGAGGGCAGACGCACTTTCGCCAATACGTTGAAATACGTCTTCATGGCAACCAGCGCCAATTTCGGCAACATGTTCAGCGTAGCAGGGGCGTCGCTGTTCCTGCTTTACCTGCCTCTGCTGCCCAAGCAGATTTTGCTGCTGAACTTTCTGACCGATCTGCCCGAACTTAGCATTGCCAACGACAACGTGGACGAGTCGTTTATCCGCACCCCGCACCGCTGGAATATCGGCTTTATTCGCCGCTTCATGCTGGTGTTCGGCATCTTGAGTTCTCTGTTCGACTTCGTCACGTTCGGCGTTCTGCTTCTCCTGCTGAGCGCCGATGCCGACCTGTTTCGCACCGGTTGGTTTATCGAGTCGATCCTGTCCGCCGTTCTGGTTGTCTTCGTCTTGCGGACGCAACTCGCCGTCCGGCAAAGTCGTCCCGCGCGCAGCCTGGCGCTGGCTTCTCTGCTGGTGGCGGGCATTGCGGTGATATTGCCGTATACGCCCCTGGCAGCTTTGCTCGGATTTCAAGCGCTCGATCTGCCCTATCTGCTGACGATGATCGGTATTGCCCTGGTTTATTTCGGCGTCGCGGAAATCGTAAAACGGCAGTTTTATCGCCACATCGCGGTCGATTGACGATCAGGGGATAGATTCGCCCGCTCTATGGGTTAGTCCGTAGTGCGGGTGTTTCGGGATTCGGTATATCTTCGCCAGGTTCATTACAGGCGGCGCTTCATTGCGTAAGTTTTGATGAACGCCAAGCAAAGGGCTAATTTCGTAAAATTTCCATAAATAGCACTTGCATCCTGAGTCTAATAAGTCTTATCGTATAACGTGGTTATAACCGGAATGTCGCCAATTGAATCTGGAAAACGACAGCCCGCCATCATGGGACGCGTCCATGTCGAATTTGAGCGGTCAGGTTATTCGTGGCTATGAGCTTCGTGATCTTATTGACCAGGGTGGATTCGGAGCAGTTTACCGGGCATATCAGACGGCTGTCGAACGTGATGTCGCCATCAAGATTATTCTGCCCGCTTATGCCAATGAGCCAGAGTTCATCCGCCGGTTCGAAGCGGAAGCGCAGATCGTCGCCCGTCTGGAGCATCCCTATATCGTTCCTCTCTACGATTACTGGCGCGAGCCTGGCGGGGCATATCTCGTCATGCGCTGGCTGCGCGGCGGCAGCGTGCGCCGCTCACTCGAAAAGGGCGCGTGGACGCCGGAACGGACCGCGCGCCTGCTCAACCAGATCGCGTCTGCGCTGGCGGTCGCGCATCGCGCCGGTCTTGTTCACCGCGACATTAAAACCGATAACCTCCTGCTCGATGAGGATAACAACGCTTATCTGGCGGACTTCGGCATCGCCAAGGATGCGCTGACCGACAAGACGCGGGCAGACATCATCCTCGGCTCTCCGGATTACATGTCCCCGGAGCAATTTCTGGGCGATCCCTTAACGCCGCAGTCGGATATATACAGCCTGGGTATCGTCCTCTTCGAGATGCTGTCGGGCGCGAAGCCCTTCAAGGAAGCGACTGTTGGCGCGCTGAGAACGAGGCAGCTCAACGATCCGCTGCCATCGCTGCACGAGCGGAACCCGAATTTGCCCGCCAGCCTCGATACGGTGATCCAGCGGGCGACCCGCAAAATCCCGGCAGAGCGCTACGAGAGCACGCTGGAAATGGCAGCCGCTTTCCGTCAGGCATTAAATGAAACGGCGGACGCCGCAACGCGCATCCTGAGTCAGGAGGACGACCTCTCTAGCGTTGCCAGCGGGCTGGAGAACCCCTACAAAGGGCTGCGCGCCTTTCAGACCGCCGACGCCGAGGACTTTTTCGGGCGCGACGCGCTGATCACGGCGATGCTCAAGCAGCTTTCGAGAGAAGATAGCGGCGGCAGCTTTCTTGCCGTCGTCGGTCCCAGCGGCAGCGGGAAATCGAGCGTGGTCAAAGCGGGCTTGATCCCGGCGCTGCGCAAGGGCGCGCTCCCCGGCTCGGAGAACTGGTTCATCGTCGAAATGACGCCGGGCGCGCATCCCTTTGAGGAACTTGAAATCGCTTTGCTGCGCGTTGCGACGCAGACCATCGCCAGCCTATCCGATCAACTGAGCAAGGACGAACGCGGGCTGCTCACGTCCGTCAAGCGCGTGCTGCCTGAGCCGAACAGCGAACTGCTGCTCGTCATCGACCAGTTCGAGGAACTGTTCACCCAGCTAACGGATGAAGCCATCCGTAAGCACTTTCTGGACAGCCTGCTCACAGCAGTCACCGATCCAACCAGCCAGCTCCGCGTGATCGTCACCCTCCGGGGTGATTTTTATGATCGTCCGCTGCTCTACTCCGATTTTGGACGTCTCTTTCGAGTCAGCACAGAGGTCGTGCTGCCCCTCACGCCGGAAGAACTGCAGCAGGCGATTCTCAATCCCGCCAAGCGCGTAGGCTTGCGCCTGGAACCGGGGCTGGTAGATGCCGTTGTCAACGACATCGGCTCGCAGCCGGGCACGCTGCCGCTGCTCCAATATGCGCTGACCGAGCTGTACAACCAACGCGAGGGCAATCTGCTCACGCTGAAAGCCTACCGGGACAGTGGCGGCGTGATGGGCGCGCTCTCCCGGCGCGCCGAACAGCTCTACAACGATCTTGATCCCGCCGGGCAGCGCGTGGCGCGGCAGCTTTTTTTGCGTCTGGTGACGCTCGGCGAGGGCACGGAGGATACCCGCCGCCGCGTCCGCCAGGACGAATTAATGTCGCTGGTCGGCAACGAGCAGACGATCCAAACCGTGATCGACCAGTTTGTCAAATATCGCCTGCTCACGTTCGACCGCGATCCGATTACACGCGGTCCCACTGTCGAAGTTGCTCACGAGGCGCTTATCCGCAACTGGGCGACGCTGCGCGGCTGGATCGATGCCAGCCGGGATGATCTGCGCATACAACGTCTGCTGATCACGGCATCGGATGAATGGCAGCGCGCCGGGTTCGACACCAGCTATCTCGCGTCCGGCACGCGCCTGACGCAGTTTGAAGAATGGGCAGCCAGGGGCGACCTGAGCTTATCGCAGCAGGAACGCAATTATCTGGAAGCGAGCGTTGCCGAGCGCAAACACGTCGAAGCCGCGAAACAGGCGGCGCTTGAAAAAGAGCGCCTGCTGGAACGGCGCGGGCGCAACCGCCTGCGCACACTCGTCGTGGTGCTGCTGCTGGCGACGGTCGGCGCGTTTGCCCTGTCCGCCTTCGCGCTGAACCAGCGGCAGCTTGCCATCGACAATGCCGCGACGGCGACATCCGTGCTGGGCGAAGTGGAAAACGCCAGAGCGACCAGCGTGGCATTTGCCGGCGACGCGCAGACGCAGGCGGCGCTGGCGGCGAACAATGCGGCGACCGCGACGTTTGCTCAGGGACAGGCGTTCGATCAGGCAGAGATTGCTCGCGTGGCGCAGGCGACCGCCGTCCGCAGTGCCGACGAATCGCAGAGCATGGCGCTGGCGAGCGGCTCCGAACAGGCGTTGAGCGCGGGGAACTTCGACCTCGCCATGGCGTTGGCGTTACAAGCCAATACGGTCGATAACCCGCCGGAGCAGGCATCGCTTGCTCTGGTGGACGCGGCGGCGTTCTCCTGGAGTATCAACCGCTGGCACGGGCATACCGATTGGGTCAGCGCCGTCACGGTGGACTCCAGCGGCACGCGCGCGCTCTCCGCTTCGCCAGACCACACGATGATCCTCTGGGACGTGGCGAGCGGACAGGTCATCCGGCAGTTCCCGGTCGGCGATTCGCGCGTGATGGATGTGGCGTTCCTGCCGGACGGCATCCACGCGCTGGCGGGCTATCAAAACGGGAAGCTGGCGCTCTGGAATATCGACGACGGCAGCATCGAACGCCAGTTTGCCGGGCACGACGACATCATCACTGCCGTGGCGGTCAATGCGCAGGGCACGCAGGCGCTGACCGCGTCGTTTGATACGACCGTGAAGCTGTGGAATTTAGCGACCGGCGATCTCATTGAAACCCTGAGCGGAAACCCGGCGCAGGTTCTCGACGTTGCCTTCAGCCCGGACGGTCAAATGGTGCTGTCAGGAGCCTACAACGGGGCGTTGATCCTGTGGGATTTGAAGACGGGCAGCCCGCTACGTCAGTTCGCGCACGGCAGCAGCCCGGTCTGGGGCGTCGCCATCAGCCCCGATGGTCAAACGGCGCTGAGCGGGACGGACGACGGCGACGTGACGTTGTGGGACGTGTCCAGCGGACAGATTATCCGCCGGATGACGGGGCACAGCGGTCAGGTGACCGACGTGGCTTACAGCCCGGATGGCAACGACGCGCTGTCGGCGTCGCAGGATACGACCCTGCGCCTGTGGGACCTGGGAACCGGAACTTCGATCCGAACGCTGCGCGGGCATACGGCGCTGATTGATCGCGCTGTATATCTGCCTGACGGCAAGCACGCGCTGTCGGCGTCACAGGATACGACCCTGCGCCTGTGGGACGTGAGCACCGATACCCCGCTACGTCCAGCAGCCGGAAGCGCAGCCCGCTCCACAGACGACGCTGCCGCTGAAGCGCATCCACCACAGCGAAGGCTTGCAGCAGACGCGCACCCTTGCCGAGCGTACCCTGACCGTTGCTTTGCGCGACTTCCGAACGCTGATCGCTTTGCTGGTGGTGCTGCCGCTCGTCGGGCTGTTTCTCGGCTTGATCAGCCTCGATCCGATTGACAACGGGCGCGGCAAGATGTTGATCGACCGCTTTGAAAGCGACCGCGTTGGTTCGCCTTCGTCGATCACATTCCGCTGACCGATGTCACGGTTTCTGACGATCCCGCCAGCGCCAACTCGAATTCCAATGTCAAGAGCGTTGGCACGTTCGCGCCCGCCAACGACGCGCAGCGGCTGCTGTTTATGCTGTCGCTGTCGGTGGCGCTGCTGGGCATGTTCGCCACTGCCTACACGATTGTCGAAGAGAAGAGTCTCTTTCTGCGCGAGCGCATGTCGAATTTGCGCGTCGGACCTTACGTGCTCTCCAAAGTGCTGGTGTACGGCGCGTTCGCGCTCGTAAGCTGTCTGCTCGCTTTGCTGACGCTGGCAATCGGCGTTTCAGCAGCTTGAGAACGTCGCACCGACCGACATCGACTTTGCTGCACTCTACCAGCGCATGGTCACGATTTACGACGAGCAGGGCGCGGGCGGCTTAGCGGTCTTCCTCTCCGACTCCGGCTTGCTCGACAAGCTTGGCGTGCCAGCGAGCTACCTCGACTTCCTGCGCGTCTACGATGACGGCGGAATGCAGGCAGTCTCAGACCTGGCGCACCAGCGGCATGTCGTCAACCATAAGGACGAACTGCTCGCCTGGATCGCCATTGACGACAAGGCAAACCTCGCTGCCATGACCGACTCGCTCCAGGGGTTGGGCGTCAGCGTGTACGACTACATGGAAAATACGCGGGAAGTCGAAGTCGGCATTCCGCTCGACATCCTGGCGCAGTACCAGTCGCCCGGCGGGCTGCTTGGCTATTTGGTCGCCGTCGTCAACGTGCCTCACGCGGTCGGCGTGCGTCCGCCGGTGCCCGACCTGACCGACGGGTTGACGCTTCAGCAGGCGATTGTCGCGGCAGGCGCGGATCGTGTGGGCGCGGGTCCCTGGCACGATCAAGGGATCACCGGCAAGGGTGTTCGGATCGGCATCATCGACTTGGGCTTCGGCGGGATTGACCAATACATCGGCAACGAACTCCCGGCGGATGTCCACTCTAACGAACCGATTGCTACGCTGGCGACCAATCCTGAAGATCACGGCGCAGCGGTGGCGATTGTTGCTCATCGTGCTGCCCCCGACGCAGAACTATACCTTGCCGATGCGAGCGGCGGCTATTCTAAATGGCTGGATGCCCTCCAGTACATGGCAGATAACCAGGTACAAATCATCAATTACTCCGCAGGGCTTGATATTGGTCCGATGGACGGCACCTGGGGTAGATCGGTAGAGGTAGACAATTACACGCGACAGTTCGGGGCGTTGTGGACAGTCTCCGCGGGTAATGAGGCGGACATTCATACGATGTTTCAGTTCAATCCGGGTGATAAAGGGTTTCATGTGTTTGGCACGCCTACCCCGGATAATGTTGGCTTGCCTTTTACCCCACTCACCGACACGACGGATATATTCGTCAACTGGGACGGAAATTGGAAGGGCGGTGAGACCGACAACTATTATGTTCTCGTTGCCGACGAGTCGGGCAATGTCGTTGCGACCGCCGAAGAGCCGCGTACCGGCGGACCGAATGATCTTCCTTACCAGATCCTCGAGGCGAACCTGACGCCCGGTAATCTTTACTTTGTCCTGTTCCAGCAGGCTCCGGGAACGACCGCCCGTCATACCTTCAATGTGTTTGTCATGGACAGCCAACTTGTGGATTGGGCGCTCATGCCAGATCATAGTATCGATGTGCCGGCAGACGCGGCTTCCGTGCTAACCGTCGGCGCAACCAAGCTGATAAGTGACGATCTTGAGTTTTTCAGCTCGCAGGGTCCTACTCTGGGAAACCAGATTAAACCCGATGTGACGGCACCGGACCGCGAGCCAGTGCCCCAGTACAACGATCCATCTGGGTTCACTGGCACGTCCGCGTCGGCTCCGCTCACAGCAGGTATTGCCGCGCTGGTGCTTCAGGTGCATCCCGATTTCACCGCTGCGCAGCTCAAAGCCTATCTGATGTCAAACGTGGTTGATCTTGGCGATCCGGGGGCGGATAACGTCTTCGGCGCGGGTCGGCTGGCGCTCCCGGCGCCTAATGCGGCTGTGTCCGCTCCCACGCCTGCCCCGGTCGGCGGTACCATATCTGCCAAAGTTTACAACTACGGTTCTCAGTTCGGCGTCACGGAGAACGGCGAAAGCGGCGTGCTCGTCTCGGTCTCGTTCGGCGTGGAAAACGCGGCTGGACACAAGATCGTCGTAGCGGTGACGGCGCACGATGCCAATGGCGGACCAATCAGCAGCCCCGACAGCAACTACGCCATTGGCAACACCGTCGGGACTGCCCAGGTCTTCGACGTGACCGACGCTAACGGCTCGTTCTCCGGCGTGACCCTGTTCCTGCCGGATCATACGCTGAGCTGGGTGACGCCCGGTACGCAGATGGCGCTCATTACCGGCATTTACGACGTGACCGATCAAGCAAATGCGGCTGTGCTGTGGGAGGGCGATCCGGTGCTGATCACCATTTCGAATTAGGAATACCGCCTCAATCAAGCCGGAGGCAGGGCAGCGCCTCGCCTCCGGCAAACTCGACATACGTTGAAAAGCCGTATCGAAAGGTAAGCGATGTTACATTTCGCAAGATTTAAGCGAGCGTGGCTGTTTGTCGCGCTGTTCGGTCTGGTCGTCGGCATCGGGCAGGTGAGCGCGCAGCAGGGTGGGCTGTCGCAGGTCATTGCGCCGACAGACAGGGCGATTTCAATCCACGTACCGGCGGGCTGGCAGTTTCAGACGATGACCAACCAAATCTATTCGTCTTTGCTCGTCTTTGGCGATTCCGGCGCCACCATGCAGGCGATCACGGCGGCGATCAATTCGAATGGAAACCCCACCGGATTGCAGGGGAGCTATGGGGTGGTTGGGATTATGAATCCGTCGCTGTATGGAAGCCTACCCGTCGCTCAGGTCGCTCAGAATTGGTTTCAGACGATCACAAGTTCGCAAGCAGGCATCACGGTGGTCGCGGAGCAAAATCAATCTTTTGGCGGCGGACTTTACACCGGTTACCTGGCGCTGTTCAATGCAACCTCCGGCAACATCACCGGCTATACCGCTGTCTTCACCGATGGAAACAGCGTGATGGTAGCGATCCTGGGCATTGCGCCGGGCGCCAATTTCCCGAATGTGCAGGGGCAGTTCGGGGACATGCTGCAATCCATTCGCAGCCCTGCCGAAGCGAACGCTATCACGACGCCTTCGCAGGGCGTGCTGACACCGCTAGCACCACAAGCCTCCCCGACAGCCGACCTGGGTATCGCACCAGTCGGCACGACCGTGCCGCCGCAGGTGGGTGCTCCCGGCGCGACCACGCTGGTGCGCGCCAGCGACGGCTCGTTCTCGCTTGAGCTGCCCAGCAACTGGGTGGTTGAAGATCATCTGGCAGACCTGAAGGTCTTCGCCTATGGGAATTCGAGCGCCGCCGCGCAGTCGCGTCTGGCTTCGGTGACTCCCAATGCCGCCAGCGCCCGATCACGGGAAGCGGTGGGCTGGTCAGGATGTTCACGCCCGCCGATCTCGGTCTGAACGATTCCTTCGACGGCAATGCACTCATGAATCAGGTGCTCACGAACGTGCAAAACCAGGGATACAGGGTGCAGGGAAGTGTTCAGGTCGTGCCGCTCAATGGTGGTCAGGGTGCGCTTCTGTACGCCGTCGTACTAGGACCTGAGAATGGATACATCGCACTGGAGTTCGCGCCGGGAGTCATCGCCTACATCACGGCGACCGGCGACGCGCAGTCGATCACAACCGACCAGAACACCCTCTTCGCCATTCTGCAATCCGTGCAGATTCCCGCAGCAGGCGCGCAGGGCAGTGGTGGTCTCGGCAATCCGTTTGGTCCCCCTGCGACACCGGCGCCGACTAAGGGCGGCGGGCTGGGCTTGCCGCTGGCGACAGCAGCGCCGACTCAGGGCGGACAGATCGTCCCGCTGGCGACAGCAGCGCCGACGCAAGGCGGGGGGCAAATCGTTCCATTCCAGACGGCGACACCGGCGGAGGGCGGCGGGCATATCGTGCCAGTCCAGCCAACGCAGTCCAACTAAACAACCTTGCAACTGGCGGGGAGCACGTCTAGCTCCCTGCCTTCGTTTATGAGGCAAATTCAGCTAGCGGTTCCGTTCGAAAGCCCTTTCGATTCGCTGGAAGGGCTTTTGTGTGCCACCGCAATCGTTCGACCGCGCTACATGGAGTCCATGACCTGAAGGATAATCTTGCCCGGAGTTCGCCCACCCTTCTTGCGTTCGTAGGCTTCGCTGGCTTGCGAGAGCGGAAGCACTTGGGATACGAGCGGGCGTAACTGACCCGCGTCGATGATCTGTCCGATTTGCGTAAGCTCCGCCCGATTGGCTTCCACGACGAAAAAGACCGCTCGCACGCCGTAAGCGGCGGCTTGATCCTGCGGCAGCGGTTTCGCCAGCGAAATGATCGTGCCGCCTTTCTTCATAATGCCCCATGAGCGATCAACGCTGTCGCCAACGCCGACCGCGTCCAGCACGACATCGGCATCGTGAACGACATCCTCGAAGCGCGTGGTCGTGAAATCGATCACCGTATCGCAGCCCAGCGTCGTCAGTAAGTCACGGTTCCAGGGCGCATCCACGCCGATGACCTGCGCCTTTGCCCAGTGAGCGAGCTGCACGGCGAAACTCCCCACGCCGCCCGCCGCGCCGTGAATGAGCACCTTCTGTCCAGCCGCGAGTCCGGCGTGGTCGAACAAGGCTTGCCACGCGGTCAGCGCAGAAAGCGGCACCGCCGCCGCCTGAACGTGGGTTAGCGACGAGGGCTTCGGGGCGAGTTCAGCCGGTCGGGTGAGGGTATATTCCGCTTCGCTGCCATCCTGATCGAAGTCATTGAACCCGTACACCGCATCCCCGACCCGAATATCCGTGACGCCTTCGCCAAGCTGGGCGACGATCCCGGACAGCTCGTGCCCCGGAATAGGAAACTGGCGTTCGACGCCAGATTTCGTCTTCCAGGTCGCGCCCCAGCCGAGTTCAGCAGGCGTGACGCCGGTTGCGTAGACTCGCACGAGGACTTCTCCGTCATCGGGCTGCGGCTGCGGTACGTCCTCGTAGACGAATGTGTAAGCGTCGTCCTGTTTGTGGATACGAATAGCTTTCATTCTGTGAATATCCCTTCTCATCCAGCCGGGGATCAATAGTCCCGGTCTGGTTCGCTGTGCTCGTCTCTCAAATCGAACCCGCTAAGCGATGCAATTGGGAAAGAAGCTGTGGGCGTCGCTGTCGTGCGAAACGCCACGCATTTGGGTGTTCAGGAGTATCCCGCTGCGCAGGGCGTAAAGGGCAGCCTCCGTCCTGCATGAAACGCCTAACTTGTCAAAGATGTGGTAAAGGTGGTTTTCGACAGTCCGCGTGCTGATGACCAGCTCGGTGGCGATTCTGGAGTTGTGGAAGCCTTGCGCCACCAAAACCAGAACCCGCCGCTCCTGATTGGTCAGTTCGTCATAAGTCGCCATCGCTTGCCTCCTCCAAAAACGTTTGAACTGAAGATCGAACCAGATTGATTCCGCAGTCGTCAAGTCGGCTCCACTTGTCCCACCTGGGGGCTGAGCGGAAGCTCGTTTACGCGTATTTGTCGAGCGTTCAATGATAATTCGCAGTATAATGCTGCCGACCTGCTCAGTCAGCCGACATCAGATTCCATCTCGGATCACATCGGTTCCCATTTCCACTCTTCCGACCGATTTTTGGTGAGGAGTATGTTCATGGGACGTTTCTCATACCGTGAACAGGACTACGCTTTTGGTCAGATGATGCTGACCCTGCGGACGGATATTGGTCTGACGCAGGGGAGCTTAGCCGAGTTTCTGGGAGTCTCGCGCCGCGCGGTGGGAGCCTGGGAAGCCGGAAACAAATACCCCAATCCTCACCACCTCAAACAGTTGATCGCGCTTGCCATTCAGCAGCACGCTTTTCCGGCTGGAGAGGAAGCGGATGCCGTTCGCACGCTCTGGCGGGCGGCGCATCAAAAAGTGCTGCTCGACGAACGCTGGCTGGCGAGCCTGCTGACCTTCTCCTCGGAAGCAGACGACGCCCCGCCCGCTGTCACGCAGCAGCCACACGGACAGCGGATCGATTGGGGCGGCGCGCTCGCCGTCCACAACTTTTACGGACGCGAGTGGGAACTGGCGCAGCTATCGGAGTGGATTCTTCAGGAGCGCTGCCGCGTGGTTGGCGTGTTGGGCTTGGGAGGCATCGGCAAGTCGTCGCTTTCCGTCAGCCTGATGCACCAGATCGCGGATCAGTTCGAGGTGGTCATCTGGCGGTCGCTGCGCGACACGCCCACCTGCGAGGCGCTGCTTGCCGACTGCCTGCGCGTGCTTGTGCCGCAGTCGCCTGAACTCCCGTCTGCGGATTTCGAACAGTGCTTAAATCTCGTTCTGCAATTTCTGCGGGAACACCGCGCCCTGATCGTACTGGACAATCTGGAAACGCTGCTGGAGGAGGGCGATGCGGCGGGCAGGATGCGGGCTGGCTACGAAGACTACGGGACACTGCTGCGCCGCTTAAGCGAAACTGAACACCGGAGCAGCCTGCTCTTCACCAGCCGCGAGAATCCGATCAGCCTGGTCGCATTGGAGAGCAGTCCCTCGCTGATCCGTCTGCTGCGGCTCAACCGACTGGAGTCCAAGCCCTGCGAGCAACTGCTGGCGGAAAAGGGGGTGATCGGCAGCGACTCGGAGCGGGCGAAGCTGATCGATCTGTATGCGGGCAATCCCCTCGCCTTGAAGATCGTCGCGCAAACCATCGTTGACCTGTTCGATGGCGGGATCGCTCCCTTTCTCGATCAGGGCGAGGTCATCTTCGGCGGCATTCGGAATCTGCTCGCCGGGCAGTTTGCTCGCCTGTCTCCGTTGGAACAGAGCCTCCTGCTGTGGTTAGCCATTCTCCGCGAACCCGCCACGCTCAACGAACTCTCGGCAGCGCTGGTGACGCCGGTCTCGCGCGGGCGCGTGCTGGAGGCGCTCCAGGCGCTTTACCGTCGCTCCTTGATCGAACGGGGTCAGACACCGGGCAGTTTCACCCTGCAATCGGTGGTGCTGGAATACCTGACGGCGCGGCTGGTCGAGGAAGCGAGTGCCGAGCTTCAGCGAGGCGAATTCTCGCGCCTGATCGAATACGGCTTTGAACTGGCTTATGCCAGCGCGTATGTCCGGGAGACGCAGGAACGCCTGCTGCTGCGCCCACTTCTCGACGACATGCAGAGCATTTATCTTGATTCGGCGCGTGTCGAGTCCGTGCTGGTCGCCTATCTCGATCAGATGCGAGGATTGGCGGACGCAGCCCAAGGCTATGCTCCGGCAACGCTGCTGGCGCTCTTGAAGCTCTTGCGGGGGCATCTACGCAGCCTCGATCTGTCCGGACTTGCACTGCGCAGCATCTACCTGCAGGGCGTCGAGATGCAGGACACACGGTTGATCAATGCAGCGCTACAGGACAGCCGCTTCACCGAGATGTTTGATCCGATGACCGCCGTTGCCGTCAGCCGAAACGGTGAATACTGGGCGGCATCCAGTCGTCGGGGCGAGATTCGGCTGTGGGAAGCGGAAGGATATGTTCTGCGTCACGCATGGCGTGCCCACACCGATATGTCGTGGACGCTGGCGTTCAGCCCAAACGGACAAATTCTTGCCAGCGGCAGCTATGACGGCATGATCAAACTGTGGGATGTCGCTAGCGGATCGCTGCTTTGGGCAAACCGACACGCGACTCACATGCACGCGGTGGCGTTTTCTCCTGACGGTCAGATGATCGCCAGCAGCGGTCCCGATGGTACGGTTCAGCTTTGGGATGTCGAGGAAGGCAGACAGCTTGAGGTCTTGTACCATCCACGACCACTGATCGCGCTCGCGTGGAGTCCTGATGGACGCCTGATCGCGTCTGGTGACCAGGAGGGCGGCATTCACCTGTGGGAGATCGTTGAGCCACCGCACGCAATTTCGCTTCGGATCATTGACGCGCATCAGAGCATGGTAGACGGTCTCTCGTTTTCCCCTGATAACCGGGTACTGGCAAGCGCTGGTTGGGATAATGCGGTTAAGCTCTGGGATGTTCCCTCTGGACGGCTGAAGCAGACTCTAACGGGACATACTAACCGGGTTCGGCGTGTCGTGTGGAGTCCTGATGGGCGGCTGCTGGCAAGTTGCAGTTTTGACAAAGTCATCGCGCTGTGGGATGTCGAACAGATCAGCTATTGTGGAATGCTCAAAGGACACAGCGCTGAACTGACCGGAGTGGCGTTCACACCGGATAGTCAGTTTCTCCTCAGTGGGAGCGAAGATGGAACGCTGCGCCTCTGGGACATTTCCCGTGAGCAGTCTGTGCGTGTGATTCAGGGATACTCAACCTCACTCTACGATGTCGCGTGGAGTCCCGATGGAAACCAGGTGGTCAGCGGGGGCACGGATAGACAGATCACAATCTACAGTGTCAACGGTGACAAACTGCCCCGGGTTTTGGAAGGGGATTACCAGGTCGTCTTTAGCATCGATTGGAGTTCGGATGGGCGTTGGATTGCCAGCAGCGAGTGGGACAATGTGATCCGACTTTGGGATGCAGCTTCGGGCGATTTTGTCCGTGTGCTACACCATCACGAAGATCCCGGCAATTATTTCTATGGGTTGGGTTGGAATCCGAGTGAATTGCGGCTGGCAAGCGGAACTTATCGACGAGGGATACAGGTCTTTGACCTGTCAGGGCAGAATCAGTCGTGGGTAGGCTGTCCCTTCCCATCGTGGATTCGCCCGGTAAGCTGGAGTCCAGATGGAAAGCAAATCGCGGGTGGCAGCGATGATGGCAACATCTACATTTGCGACACCCGTGATGGCAGTTATTTGCAGCAATTCAGCGCACATCAGAACTTGATCCGATGTGTGGCATGGAGTCCCGATGGAAAATTAATCGCTTCATCAAGCAGCGGCGAGAACGGCGAGCTATTCGTTTGGGACACGTCGCGGGCTGAACTGTTCGCATCATTCGACGGGGATCACGGGATGATCAACACGGTGGCATGGAGTCCCGATGGTCAGTGTCTGATCAGCGGTGGCAGCGATGGATTTTTGCGCTGGTGGGATGTCCACAGCGGCAGCTCTGTGCGCGCATGGAGCGCGCACCAGGGAGCGATACACGCGCTGAAACGCAGCCCGGACGGGAAGATGCTCGCAAGCTGCGGTGATGATGGCGCGATCAAGCTGTGGGATTTGGGCAGCGGAGCATATTTGCGAACCCTGCGCCGCGACCGCCCCTACGAACGCATGGACATCCGGGGCATTCGCGGTCTGAACGAGGCGCAGAAAGCGACCCTGCTCGCGTTAGGCGCAGTTGCGGATGACGAAAGGCAGCAATAACCCTTCGTGGCGCTGAATCTGAATTGTGTCGAGTAGGAATGCCGGTAGCAGATTGAGTTTGCTCAAAACCGAATTTCGTCAGGAGACGTTCGAAGCACCTTGTCCTGAATGCCTGCGCCTCTCGTTAACGTCCGGCAGGCAGAATACACGTGGACGCCAGGCACACAGATTTGCGTGCCTGGCGTCCAGAAATCTCGTCGCTCGGTCAGGTGAGTTACTGAAGGTTCGCGGCGGTGACGAGGACGAGCGGGATGATGACGGTCGGTTCGACGGACTCGCCGCGCAGGATGGCGGCGGCAGACTCGACGGCGGTCTGCATCTCCAGGTCGGGCTGCTGCTTGACGGTGGCGACCATCTGCCCGTCGCGGATGGCTTGCAGGGCGTCGTCGATGGCGTCGATGCCGTAGACCTTGATCTGACCGGACAGCCCGGCAGCTTCGATGGCGCGCACGGCGCCGAGCGCCATCTCGTCGTTGTGAGCGTAGACGGCG
Organism: uncultured Chloroflexia bacterium; assembly: GCA_963760975.1. GTDB lineage: Bacteria > Chloroflexota > Anaerolineae > Aggregatilineales > Phototrophicaceae > Flexifilum. The sequence continues at coordinate 36,187 of CAVXEZ010000008.1, forward strand.
TTGAGGTCGGGGTTCGCCTGGAGCACGTCTTCCATGACGCGGGCGGCTTCTTCACGGGCGTAGTTGGCGGTGAGGCTGGAGACGACCTTGATGTCAGGGTATTGTTCGAGCACGGCGAGGAAGCCATCCTGGCGCGCCTGAGCGGAGGGAGCGCCGGGGATGCCTTCGAGGATCGCCACCTGCCCGTGACCGCCGAGGTCTTCGACGAGCTGCTCGGCGACCAGTTGCCCGGCGTAAGCGTTGTCGATGTCGAGGTGCTGGACGACATCACCGCCGTGCGAGGGACGGGTGACGGTGATGACGGGGATGCCCGCCTCGTTCGCCTGACGGATGGAGGTGCCGACGGCGTCGGAGTCGACGGGATTGACGATGAGCACGTCGACGCCCTGGCTGATGAGGTCTTCGATCTGCGCCGCCTGACGCTCGTTGTTGTCCTGAGCGTCGAGCGTCACCATTTGCAGACCCAGTTCAGCGGCTTTGGCTTCACCGGCGTCCTTCATGGTCACGAAGAAGGGATTCGCCAGCGTTGATACGGCAAATCCGGTCGTGCCAGATACAGGCGCTGGCTCCAGGTTCGCGGCGGTGACGAGGACGAGCGGGATGATGACGGTCGGCTCGACGGACTCGCCGCGCAGGATGGCGGCGGCGGACTCGACGGCGGTCTGCATCTCCAGGTCGGGCTGCTGCTTGACGGTGGCGACCATCTGCCCGTCGCGGATGGCTTGCAGGGCGTCGTCGATGGCGTCGATGCCGTAGACCTTGATCTGCCCGGACAGCCCGGCAGCTTCGATGGCGCGCACGGCGCCGAGCGCCATCTCGTCGTTGTGAGCGTAGACGGCGTTGAGGTCGGGGTTCGCCTGGAGCACGTCTTCCATGACGCGGGCGGCTTCTTCACGGGCGTAGTTGGCGGTGAGGCTGGAGACGACCTTGATGTCAGGGTATTGTTCGAGCACGGCGAGGAAGCCATCCTGGCGCGCCTGAGCGGAGGGAGCGCCGGGGATGCCTTCGAGGATCGCCACCTGCCCGTGACCGCCGAGGTCTTCGACGAGCTGCTCGGCGACCAGTTGCCCGGCGTAAGCGTTGTCGATGTCGAGGTGCTGGACGACATCACCGCCGTGCGAGGGACGGGTGACGGTGATGACGGGGATGCCCGCCTCGTTCGCCTGACGGATGGAGGTGCCGACGGCGTCGGAGTCGACGGGATTGACGATGAGCACGTCGACGCCCTGGCTGATGAGGTCTTCGATCTGCGCCGCCTGGCGCTCGTTGTTGTCCTGAGCGTCGAGCGTCACCATTTGCAGACCCAGTTCAGCGGCTTTGGCTTCACCGGCGTCCTTCATGGTCACGAAGAAGGGATTCGCCAGCGTTGATACGGCAAATCCTATCGTTCCGCTGTCCTGCGCGCTGACTGCCGTAAGTCCGCCGGGAATTGCCAGCGCGAGCACGAGTACGACTAGCAAAAGTTTCTTGTACATGGTTCGATTTCTCCACAAGAATTAAGCGAATTCCAGTTTCCGTAGCAATTTGGGATTGCTATTCATTGTCGCACGGCAAACGTGACGCCTCTCACCTCCTTCTTTGTAGCTGCTAGTTCTGGTCACGCTTCGCCAGCACGGCGACGAGAATGATGGTTCCCTTGACGATCTGTTGTAGAAACGCAGAGACCCCCGTTAAATTCATGCCATTGTCGATCACGCCAATGATCATGGCACCCAGCAATGTACCGACCGCCGTCCCCACGCCGCCGGAAAGTGACGCGCCGCCGAGGATGACTGCCGCGATTACATTCAGTTCCAAGCCGTCCGCTGCGACGGGCTGTGCGGAGAGCAAACGGGACGCGATCAGGATTCCGCCAAGCGCGGCGCATACGCCGGATAGAAGAAATGCGATCAGGCGATAGCGGTTGACCGGGATGGCGGAGAGGCGCGTCGCCTCGCGGTTCGCCCCGGTCGCCATGATATACGTCCCGTATTTCGTGCGGTGCAGGATCAGGTAGCCCAGCAGCAGCACCACGACGGCGATGATGCTGGATACCGGGATACGCCCGATGTAACCCGCGCCGAATATCTCGAATTCCCGAGGCAGGTTGGAAATCGGACGACCATCCGTCCAGTAGAGGGCGATACCGCGCGCGATGCCCAGCATTGCCAGCGTCACGATGAAGGACTGGATTTTGCCGTAGATGGTCAGAACCCCGTTCACGGCGCCGATTCCAAGCCCGGTCAGCAGCCCGGCGATAATGCCCAGCGGGATCGAATTCGTCTGGGTGATCACCTGAGCCGTCATGACGCCCGCCAGCGCGGCGACCGAGCCGACCGACAGATCGATCTCGCCCGTGAGGATCACGAAGGTCATGCCAATCGCCACGATCAGATTGACGGAGATTTGGCGGGTAATGTTGAGCAGATTCCGCTCGACGAGGAAGGAATCCGACTGCGTTGCGAAGAAGATCACGATGAGCGCGAGCATGATCACCAAGCCGCCCTCGCCCGCGATCATGCGCCGCACCAATCGCACCTTATCCCCTAAGTAGCTTGATCCGGTATCGCGTACCGATTTCGTAACCGCCACGTCAACCTCCCAATGCCAGCGACATGAGCCGGTCAGCCGAAGCGTCGGCTGCCTGCATCTCGCCCACCACCGCGCCTTTGCGCAGCACCAGTATTCGATCACACAACCGACAGATTTCTTCAAATTCCGACGACAGCACCAGGATGCCCGCGCCTGAGGCGGCTAAGGATTTGATCAGGTTGTAAATTTCCGCCTTCGCGCCAATGTCGACCCCGCGCGTCGGCTCGTCGAGAATGAGAACGGACGCCTTGCCCAGCAGCCATTTCCCGATCACCACTTTCTGCTGGTTTCCGCCGGAGAGATTGCCCGCCAGCATGTCGACGTTGAGCGGCGTTACGCGAACCTTCTCCGCGAGCCGTGTGGCGGCTCGCTTCTTCCTGCCCGCCAGCACAAACGCGCCGCCGACCACGACTTCGTCAAGATAAGGCAGGGTGATGTTGGTGGCGACGGAATGAGAGAGGATCAGTCCCTGCTTTTTGCGGTCTTCGGGCACAAACGCGATGCCGAGGTCGCGCGCTTCGTGGGGACTCTTCAGGTTCACGTCCGCGCCCTGTATGCGCAGATGCCCCGCCTGCCGCCGCGTGACCCCGAACAGACCGTTGCCGAGTTCCGTCTTGCCCGCGCCGATGATGCCGGTAACGCCCAGGATTTCGCCGGAAGCCAGGTCGAAGGAAATCGGCTCGCGCATGGTCTGCGCCTGAAAACCGTCGGCTTCCAGCACGATGCGCCGCGCGGGCTTCTTCTCTTGTTGAGACTGCGGCACTACGGTTTGAACGTCTTTGCCGATCATCGCGTGGACGAGCACGGACTTGCTGATGTCCCGAACGGAGAAGACCCCCGCGTTTTGACCGTCGCGCAGCACCACCGCCCGGTCGCAGACGCGGAAGATTTCGTCGAGGTGATGCGAGATGTACAACATCGTCACGCGGTGCGTCTTGAGTTCCTGCATGATCTCGAACAGGCGCTCAATTTCCGCCTGACTCATGCCGGTCGTCGGCTCGTCGAGGAACAGGATGCGCGCGTCGATGGTCAGCGCTTTGACGATCTCGACGATCCGTTTTTGCCCCAGACCCAGGTCGCGGACTTTGCTCTTCGGGTCGATGTCGATGCCGAATTGATCGAGGCACTGACGCGCCTCCGCATACAGCTTCCTGGTGTTGTTCCAGCCCAGCCGATGCGTCGGTTCGTGACCCAGAAAAATGTTCTGCGCGACGGTCAGGTGCTCGATCAGGCTAAGCTCCTGATAGATCGCGGCGATTCCCCGCAAGCGCGCGGAGACGGGATCGGCAATCCGCGCTTCCTTACCATAGAGCAGGATTTCGCCCTGATCTTTCTGCTCAACGCCCGTCAGTATCTTGATGAGGGTCGACTTGCCCGCCCCGTTTTCGCCCAGCAAGGCGCAGACCTCGCCCTCGTACAGCGTCAGGCTGACATTCTTCAGAGCTTCGACTCCACCAAACCGCTTGAAGACGTTTTTGACTTCAAGAGCTGCCGATTGTGTTTCCACCTTGGAGGCTCCATGCCCCACGCCGGGTAATTGGGCAGTGGGGCTTGTATCTACAGCACATGTTCTCGCTTCAGCAGGGCTTCCACCTCTGCCAATGATGGGATCGAGGTCTGCGCGCCCGCTTTGGTCGTGCTCAGCGCTGCCGCCGCCGTCGCAAAACGCAGCGCCTGTCCGAGTGCCTGTCCGAGTGACAGCGCAGCGGCGAGCGCGCCGGAAAACACGTCACCAGCGGCGGTCGTGTCGACGACCTGCATGGGAATGGCGGGGATGCGTTGGATGTCGCCGTCCACGCAGGCGACCGCGCCGCGATCCCCCAGCGTGACGATAGGTGCCGCAAAGCCCATCTCTCGCATCCGCTGAACAGCCTGCTCCGCCGTCTCGAAATCGACGACCTTGATCCCTGAAATCAGCGTGGCTTCACTCTCGTTCGGCTTGAGAACGTCCACCGCACCGGGAATGTCATCGGGGAAGGGCTGCGGCGGCACGGGCGCCGGGTCGAAAATGACGTACATGCCTTTGCGATGCGCCAGACGGATCGCCTCGTAAATCGTGTCGGGCATGATCTCGCCCGTGATGAGCAGGATCGCGCCTGCCGTAAAGCAGTCCTCGTGCTCCCGCACTTCCTGGGGCGTGAGCTTGCCGTTCGCCCCCGGCGTGAAGGAGATGGAATTCTGCCCGTGACTATCGACGCGGATCATGGCGATGCCAGCGGTCGAGTCGGGGTCGCGCAGGATGTGTGTCGTGTCGACGCTGTGGCTCCGCATCGTTTCGACGAGTTCGGCGCTGAAGGAGTCCTGCGCGAGCTTTCCGAAGTAGCGCACCCGACCGCCGAGCACCGCCGCCGTCACCGCCTGATTGCCCCCTTTGCCGCCGGGGAACGTAGCGAAGTTGTCCGTGATGACTGTTTCACCGGGACCCGGCAGTTGTGGCATGAACATCACCAGGTCCATGTTGATGGCGCCCATGCAAATGATGTCGCCGGACAGCGAAATAGCGCTCATAACGACCCTTCCCGAAAGTCTTGAATAACTTTCATAAACTGACGCGCGGCGTCTTCTTCGACCGGCTGCTTCCAATCGCGGTTATGCTTGAAATAGCTGCCGACAATGGCTCCGTCCGCAAACTGAAGCAGCTCCGGCGCGTTCTCCTTCGATATTCCGCTGCCGATCAGGATCGGGATCGTCACGTGCTCGGAAAACGTGCGGACTTTCTCGGAAGTCGGGGCTTGCCCGGTCTCAAAGCCGGTGACGATTAGCGCGTCAGCGCCTTCGGTTTCGGCGTCGTGCGCCTGATCGGCAAGCGTCCTGTCGGAGATAATGAAGTGACTTCCGTGTTTGACGTTGACATCACAGAAGAATTTCACATTGTCGGCTTTGAGATGTGCCCGGTGCCGAGCCAGCGCTCCTGCTATCCCTTCGGTAATTCCCGCGTGGGACACGTAGGCATTGACCCATTCGAATACTCGAATCCACTGCGCTCCGACTGCCGCCGCCACGGAAAGCGCCTGAATACCGGCGTTGAGGTGACAGTTGATGCCTATCGGCACGTGAACCGCGTTCTTCACTTCACGCGCGGCGACCGCGAGTGCCGCCGTCGTCTCGTGCCCGACTTCGCTGCCTTTTAAGTAGGGGAAGTCCCAGATGTTCTCGATTTGCAGCCCGTCGACGCCAGCAGCTTCAAGCTGCCGCGCTTCGTCGACGGCGACTGCAATCATCTCTTCCATGCTCATCTGGCGTGGATCGTAGAGAGGAGCACCGGGCAGTGGTCTCAGATGTACCATCCCGATGATCGGCTTGGAAACCTGGAAGATTTCATCCAGGACAGCCGTCTTTTCCATAACTCATAACCTTGCCTGGCAGAAGCCATACAGCGAGTCACAGCCACACGCTTGGGCAGCCGTAACTAGAAGTCGACGCCGGAGACCAGGATAATGTTGGCGTATGGCGTGAACTGACCACATTTCACGAAACCCTTGACCTCTTTGCCCTCGATGCCGCCGTTAAGCGCCAGGTGCTTGAAGTCGAGGTGTGGAATGTTCTCTTCGACAATCGCGTTGCCCTTGTTTTTTATGCCTGCCAGGATGTCCTGGAACTGCTGATAGATTTCCGGGCTGATGGTCTTGGTCTCGTCGGCGATGATGACTTTCTCGATTTCAAGCTCTTCGAGGACGATCTTGACCACGTCGACCACCTGCGGAATCCCTCGACCGATGGACAGGTCGATACACTCGGTGTATTCATGCCGGGGGAAGGGGAAACCGCGATCCGCGATCACCAGCATGTCGCCATGACCCATCCGTGCGATGAGCCGAGCGAGATCGTTATGAAGAACCCCATGCGTTTTCATTCCATATATCCTTTCGTAAGTATCATTTGCAACCGGTCTCGCCTGTTCAGATGCCAGCAGACCGAGTTCTACACTTCAGCAAAACGTTATTTTTCGCTCGTATCGTTTCAGCGCGTCCGCACGATGTACCAACTGAACTCGCTTTCCCGGTAGAGCAGCGTGGCGTACCAGATGGGCGTGTTGTCCTTCAGGTAATGCACCTGCGCCAGCTTGATCAGCAAAGTCCCTTCAGACACTTTCAGCTTCGAAGCAAGGTAGGTATCCACCTGCGCCGGAAGCAAACGGGCGACCGCGTGACCGATGTACAGTCCCAGCTTCTGCTCGACGAATGAGAACAGCGACTCGCCGATGGCGCTGACGGGCGTGGTCGAAGGGAAGTGGCGCGCGGGAAAGCAGTTGGAGTCCCAGAAGATAGGCTCGCCGTCGATGGTGCGCACTCGGTTGACGACCGTAACCGGGTCGCCGACCTCGATGCCGAGCCGCGCGGCGATTTCCTCATCGGCGGGCTGCCCGAAGATTTCCGTCTCCGCCGTTCCCGGAACGTGACCCCGCGAGCGAATGACATCGGACATCGAAATGAGCTTTTCGATACCTGCCTCAATGTGCAGCGGATTGCGGTCAATGATGAACGTACCCACGCCGCGTTTGCGCTCGATGTAACCCTCAAGTTCCAGTCTCTGGAGGGCATCGCGCAAAGACACGCGGCTGACGTTGAGGCTTCGCGCCAGATCGCTTTCGGCAGGCAGCTTGAAGCCGGGGGCGAAATGACCCTCCTGCAACCGCTCGCGCAGGTAGTTGTATACCTGCTCGGATAGCAGCGTGCTGCCTTTCACTGGTCCTATCTCAAAGTCATCGCTCATTCCGTTGTCCTCAGCTATAGCTACTTCCTTGCGGTAGTATAGTATGAAATCTGAAGTCCTACTACAAGTATAGCTAGTGCAAGAAGCGCTGTCAAATTTTGGTGGATTCAAAAAATAGTGGTTGGGGCGGAAAAATCTAATCCGCCCTGGGTTCGGCTGCTTCGCGGGAATGATCGCGGGCGATGCGCCTGTACGTCACGACGATGAAGACGGTCTTCCGCAGTCGAGGGGCAGGTATCGGGGATGGCTGTCAAACCGTTGATATGGACGCGCGGCTAGAGCAACCAGCGAAACTTATCCGGGTATGTTTCGGCGTGAAGTAAAGTCCAATTCCGAACGCAGCGCTCGTTTCGTTCCGCCACCTGGCAGGAGCCGGATAGTCGGACTCCACTTCGAACATTCAGGCTCACGCCAATGAAGCGCATTATAACCACACGAGCGGCGCGAAGCCGCGCCCGTCCGCAGCCGAGGGAAAGCGATTGGGCGCGGGCAGCAGGCGTCCGTAGTCGTCCATCGTCAGCGCGGCGAACGGGCGATAACCGCCCGCCTTCGCTTCCGGCTCCGACCATTGAATGTCCACGACCACGTAGTTCCAGCCGAACGCCAGCAGGCGCTCCGCCATGAACGCCGCGTTGGCGCGTACTTCCGCTTCGGTGACGGATGTCCCGAAGCAGTCCCAGCTATTCCAGCCCAGCGGCGGCACAGGAGCCAGATGATTCCTCGAACTCACGTGAACACGCTTTCAGCGCCCTTACCCCGGCGAAACCGAGCACCAGCCTTCCTCATCCCACTCCAGCGGGGCGACGCGCAGGGTGGGCGTGCCGACGGCTTCGGCATCGTAGGCATGATACAGAATATAGTCTACCCCGTCTTCGCGCAGGATGCCGTTGTGTCCGGGACCTTTCCAGCGCTCGGTCGGGAAGGTGATCTGCGTGCCGCCCCCCGCCATCATCCCGATGCCGTCGCGGTCGAAATAGGGACCCGTGATGCTCTCCGAGCGCCCGACGCGCACGTTATAGGTGCTGTCGACGCCCCGGCAGCAGAAATCGAACGAGACGAACAGGTAGTAGAAGCCATCCCGATAGATGATGAAAGGCGCTTCCACCGATCCGGAGTTGACCGTGCGGCGGGCAAGCGCGTACAGTGTCTCATCCTCGGCGGAGGGCTTGCCCGTGTCGTAATCCAGGCGGCGCATTTTGATCCCCGACCAGAAGCTGCCGAACACCAGCCAGGGGACGCCGTCCTGATCGATCACGAGGTTCGGGTCGATGCAGTTGTAATTGTTCTGATGAGTTCGACTCGATCACCAGCCCTTCGTCGACCCATCCGTATCCCTCCGCGCCGAAATGGAGCGTGGTGTTGGTCGCCAAGCCGATCACCGAGCGGTTCGATCCGAAGGTCGAGACGGCGTAATACAGGTGGAATTTGCCGTTGTAGTAGGAAATATCCGGCGCCCAGATGTTGGTCGCGCCGGGTACCATCTCCAGCGCCCAGTCGGGGACTTTCCCGAAGATACGGGGCGGGAAACGAACGTGCCAGTCGAGCATGTCCGACGACTGGCGCAGGGGAATACCATCGCCGGTGCAAAACAGGAAGTAGCTATCGCCATCCTTGATCATCACCGGGTCGTGAACGGGTCTGATGTTGCCCGACAGCTCAAGGTGCATGTCTGCCTCCGGCGTGGTCTCAGGTGTGGAGGGCTGCGCCAGAAACGGCAGCCCCCGCGCCAGGTCTAGCCCGGCGCCCAGCACCAGGCTCGAACGAAGGAACTGCCGCCGGGAATAATCGTTTGGCATAACCTGTCAATCCTTTCCTGCGTGACCGCCTAGTGTTCTTCCGCGAAGGTCGCATCCTCGCGCTGGATGGTGGTGGTCGTGTCGGTGAGCTGGAAAAGCGCCGTGACGCCGAACTGCTTGCCGATGTAAGAGCCGGGCATGTTGTAGGCTTCGAACGAGATCAGCGAGCTTTCCGCCAAGCCCGGTCGCAGCCACCAGGTCGCGTCGGCTGCGAAGCTGTCCGAATTGTCGTCCGAGCCGAGGATCAGCGTGTTGCCCTGATGGCGCAGGAAGAAGCCGGGGAAATTGACCGACTCGACCGACACCGCGTCCGGGTCAGCCAGTCCGGGGCGCACGGTGAACTGCGCGTCGGCTGATCCGACCGGGACGGCGCTCACGTGCATGAAGAAATCCGCGTGACGCAGATAGGCATCGATGGGATAAGACTTGAAGCGCGTGATCGCCAGCGGCGCGAATTCCGGCAGCGGGTCGACGCCATTGTCACCCGACGGCGCGGCGATCACCTCGTCGTTGGAGACGGGCACGCCGAAAACGGGCATCCCATCAGCGTCCCAGTTGATCTTCTGGACGCGCGTCATGCGCCGACCGTCGCAGCCCGCGTCCGCCGAGCTGTTGGCGTGGTAGACGATCCACGTTTCCGTCCCGTCCGGCGACGTGAAGAAGCCGTTGTGTCCGGGTCCGTAGACGCCGCTGGCATCCGCGCGCTGAAACACCGGGTCGGGCTGCTTGTCCCACGAGTCCGTGCGCAGCGGATCGCCGCCGTTGTAGACCAGCATCCCCAGCTTGTAGTCGGGCGTCGAGCAGGCGCTGGCGGAATAGACGACAAACGTCCGCCCGTCGTGCTGGAGCGCGACCGGACCTTCGTTGACCGGCGCGCCCGCCCGCTCCCAGACGTAGTCCGGGCGGGAGAGCAGCACGCGCTCGCCGCTGATCGTCCAGGGGTCGCTCATCGGCGCGATGAAGATCGATTGCAGCCCGCTGGTGAAGGCGGAAAACAGGAAGTAGAGCGAGCCGTCCAGTTGCAGCACGCTGCCGTCAATCGACCAGCCGCCCTGCGGGTCGTGTAGCTGCCCCTTGAAGCTGTAGGGACCCAGCGGATCGCTGCTCGCGCTCTCCAGCACGTAGGAGCGCTGGTTGTCGTAGGTGCCTGCCGTCCCGGCGGTGTAGTAGAAATACCAGCGCAGCCCGTCAGGACCGTCGAGCAGGCGAAACTCCGGCGCCCACATGTTACAGCAGCGCGAAGGGTCGGTCTCGAAGTAAATCCGCTGTGGCGCGGCGGTCTTCAGCCCCGCCAGCGAGGGAGACTTGCGCATCGTCAGCTCCGACGCCCAGGTGGTCGCGGCGAGATAGTAGTTCCCGTCGTAGTACGTCAGCCAGGGATCAGCCCCGTTGTCGGCGTTCAGCGGGTTGCGCAGCATCCCCGGCTCGCCTTCGCCGGACTGCCCGCGCGCTCGCCCGCCCGTCGCCAGCGCGATCACCAGCAGACCGATAAGCATGACCGAAAGACGTACCCCTGTTCGTTTGTTCATGACCGCCCCATACATAACCCGGTCTGTCAGAATGCCACTTCGAGCGCCGTGAACGACAGCGGTGGCAGGATCAACTCGGCGCAGTCGTCGCTGATCGTCGGAGGCTGTACCGACACCGCCGCGATCTGATAAGGATGCTCGAAGCTGTTGACGGCTTTCGGGTCTGTCCCCGCCAGTTGATGCGCCGCCGTGATGCGCAGCGGCGCGCGATCCTGCCAGTGCAAATCGACGGGCAAGCTGTCCGTCTGGCTGCGGTTGACGATGAAGACCGCGCCCGTGCCGTGTGCTTCGTCATACGACGCCGACACGTCGAGCAGCGGCATGTCGCCGAACTGCGCGGTCTGGTAGTGCGGCGCTTTCACCAGCACGTCGAGCGCGCAGCCCGAAGCCAGCTTGCTGAACAGCATGAACGGATAGTAGGTCGTGTGCTTGAGCAGCCCGTCGCGGGTCGTGTGGATCGGCGAAATCACGTTGACGATCTGCGCGATGCAGGCGATCTTGATCACGTCCGACTTGCGCAGGAAGACGTTCATCCACTGGGCGACCACCAGCGCGTCTTCCAGGTTGTAGACTTCCTCGCTGAGGTGCGGCGCTTCCGTCCAGTTGCCCGTGTTGAACTCCGGTCCCGCTGCCTTGTACCAGACATTCCACTCGTCCCACGACAGATACACGTCGTGTTTGGAGCGCTGTTTGGCTTTGACGTAGCGCAGGACGCTGGTCAGCGTATCGACGAACGATTCGAATTCCGCGCTCATCGCCAGGTAGCTGGACGTGTCGTTATCGCGGTTGCCCGCGTAGTAGTGAATCGAGTGGTAGTCCACCAAGTCCCAGCAGGTTTCGAGCGCGACGCGATCCCATTCGGGGTAGGTCGGCATACGCGAATTCGACGAGCCGACCAGGATTGACTTGATCGACGAATCGTGCCAGCGCATCATCTTGGCGGCTTCGCGCGCCTTTTTGCCGTAGTCCTCGGCGTCGAGGTGACCAATCTGCCAGGGACCGTCCATTTCGTTGCCTAAACACCAGTACTTGACCCCATAGGGATCGCGGTGTCCGTTGGCGGCGCGCAGGTCGGCGTACTTCGTGCCCACCTGGGCATTGCAGTATTCGACCAGATTGGCGGCGTCCTGAATCGCGCCTGTGCCCAGGTTGACCGCGAGCATCGGCTCGGCACGGATCGACTTGCAGAAGTCCATGAATTCGTCGGTGCCGAACTGGTTGCTCTCAATCGAGTTCCAGGCGAGATCGCGGCGTTTAGGGCGCTGGTCTTTCGGACCGATGCCGTCCTCCCAGCGATAGCCGCTCAGAAAGTTGCCGCCCGGATAGCGAATGCTGCGAAGGTTCAGCTCGCGCAGCGCCGCCATCACGTCTGTGCGCAAGCCGCGCTCGTCGGCATGTGGCGAAGCCGGATCGTAAATGCCTTCGTAGATGGAGCGCCCCATGTGCTCGGCAAAGCCGCTGAACAGGAGCGGGGAAATTTCGCCGATCACGCGCTTGGTATCGATGTATACATGTGCTTGAGGTGATTGGGTCATTCGTCAAAATCCTTATCTGGTCATCAAAGCTGCTCTGGCGCAGAACTGTCAATGTGCAACACAAACCTATCTCTGAGTTCCTCGCACTCAGCTCACGCGGCGATATTCAGTTGGCGCGGGTTCGTCTATAAGAAGATCGTGCGCGAGTCAACTCGCCCACGACATCCCCGGTCTACCGGATAGGATGGTCAGCGTCCTGCCTCAGCGTCCTGCCATTCCAGTCATAGTGACCCCTTTGATTATCTGGCGCTGGAAAATGATATAGACGAGCAGAATAGGGAGCGTGGACAAGACCGCTCCGGCTAAAATCATCGGGCGATACTGCCCGGCATAGGACTGATTGAGGATCGACAAGCCCACCGGCAGCGTGCGCGTCTCCAGGCTGCTCGTCACAATAATGGGCCAGAATAAGTCGTTGTACTGACCGAGGAAGACGAAGATGCCCAGCGCCGTCAGCGCGTTGGTGGAAAGTGGCAGAATCACGTGACGGAAGCGCCCGAAGTAGCCAGCGCCATCGAGAAATGCCGCCTCCTCCAATTCCTGCGGAATTGCCATGAAGAACTGGCGCAGGAGAAAGACGCCGAAGACGTTCGCCGCGCCGGGAAAGATCAACGCATTAAACGTATCTATCCAGTGGAGGTCACGCATTAACAGGTAGTTCGGTATCAGGGTGACTTGACCCGGAATCATGATTGTCACGAGCAGGATAGCGAACAGCAGCTTGTTACCGGGAAATCGCAGCCGGGCAAACGCATAAGCCGCCGGCGCGCACAGGATCATCACCATGGCGGTATAGCCGGTGGCGGAGATCAAGCTGTTGCGCAGCCACAGGTCGAGGCGCAAGTCCTGCTGGGTCAGCACCAGATGGTAAGCATCGAGCGTTGGCGCGGTCGGGAAGAGCTTGGGGGGCCAGCGGTTGACTTCTTGGTTGGTCATGAACGATTGCGAAACCGCAATCAGCAATGGCAACGCGACGAAGATAGACAGCACAATCAACAGCGAATATGCCGTGACGTGTTCAGACCAATTACGCTTTATGGATGTCATAACTTAAGTCCCCCTCTAGTAATCGACGCGGCGGCTGATTACGAGGAATTGGAAGGTGGTAATCACGCCCATGATGAGTGCGATGGCAACAGCCACGGCGGAACCATAGCCCATGCGGAAAGCGATCCATGCCTGGTTGTACAGATAAATGATCACCGTCCATGACGCTCTTCCCGGTCCGCCGCCGCCCGTGATGATGTAAGGCTGTCCGAAGACCTGAAAATGGAAGATGACTCCCGTAACCGTCACAAACAGCATGGTCGGACGCAGCAAAGGCAGGGTAATGTGGCGGAATATCTGCCAACTATTCCCACCATCGATTTTTGCCGCTTCATAGAGATGTTCCGGAATCCCCTGTAGACCGGCGATAAAGATCAGCATCGGGAAGCCGAACGTCCACCAGATGGTCGTCAGGCTGAGTGCGGGCAGTACCAGATTAGGATCTCCCAGCCAGTTGATCGGGTGGATACCGAGGAAACTCAGGAAATAATTGATGACGCCGAACTGCGTACTGAGCAGCCAGACCCAGATGAGACCGACAGCGCCCACCGACATCAGTTGGGGTATATAGAGCACCACGCGGAAAAACTGCCCGCCCTTGATCTTTTGGGTGACCGCAAGCGCCGCTGCCAGTGCGACAACCGTTGTCCCAGCCACCGTCATCACGGTGAAATAGATCGTGTTGCGGACCGAATCCCACCAGATTGGGTCCTTGAACAACTCTGCGTAATTGTCCAAGCCGATATAGGGCGTGGAAGGGCGCAAAAGCCGCCAGTCGAGAAAACTGTAACCAACCGATGCGATCACGGCGCGAACGACGAAGATCAGGAAGAAGATCAGGAAGGGCGCCAGGAAGATATACGCAGCGATTGCCTCCCGCGTCTTCAGGCTGGGTGAAAGAATAGGAGTAAGCCATTTGGGCCGAGCAAGCCCTTGTTTCATGACGTCAGACATGCTTGAACCTGTCCTCTGCTCCAGAATGCCTCAGCAATCGATTGGATATACATCCCGATGACGAAGAAAGAAGGAGCGGTAGCAGTATATTTTCCCTACAGAAAAACTGGCTTTCAGAAATCCACATTATTCGCACGATATTTTGGGAATAGTGTGGGGCAGATCGGTGATCTACCCCACAAGCGGTTATTTTAGTTTGCAGCGATCTTCTGGCGACGCCTTTGATTAGGCGCGATCCAGTGCCTGCTGCATCAACGCGGCGGCATCGTCCAGAGCCGTCTTGGGATCCTTGATACCGTTGAGCGCATTTTGCAGTTCGGCATCGAGGTCGGTCAGGAGTTCCTGCGTCACGGTCGTGCGCGGATCCATCACGCCGTATTCGGTGAAGGTCTTGCCGAGCAGGATGTTGGACGGATAGTCTTGCCTGATCAAGCGCTGCCTGCGCCGACAAGCGCGCCGGCACCTGACCGGAAGCTGCCCAGCCCACTTCATTGTTGGCGACCCACTGGATGATCTTCTCCACCGCCGCAAGCTTGTCGCCTTCTTCCGTAGCCGGAACCATGAAGGTGTGCGCGCCGAACCACGTCGCCTGCTTGGGACCCCACTGCCAGTTCGGCCACGCCACGCTGGGGATGTCGCTGAACAGTTGAGCCTGATTGCGGAACCACGTACCGGTCGGGAGCACGGCGACCGCGCCAGCCCCAAAGCCCTGCCAGGTGTCGAAGCCAGCCGACGGCGGCGAGACGTGATACTTGTAGACCAGATCGACTGCCTGCTGCAGCGCCGTAACACCGGCGTCGGAGTTGACCGTCACGGTCTTGCCGTCTTCACTCAGGAACGAACCGCCTTGCTGATACAGCCCGGCGATGAAGTTGACGTTGGGCCACTCACCGACCGTGTAGCCCCACTGCACCACGTTTTCGGGGTCGAAATCGGGCGACAGGGCGTTGTTGCCGTTCTTATCCAGCGTCAATTTCTGGAACAGCTCGACCCAACCGTCATAAGTCGTCGGCGCGGTTGCCGGGTCGGTGCTGATGCCCGCTTTGTCGAACATGTCGGTGTTGATCCACAGACCGCGACCATGATTGTCCAACGGAATACCGTACTTCACGCCGTCGTACATCATGCCGTTGAGGGTATTCTGGGAAATGTCGTCATCCGGGAACCAGCCACCACCGGAGACGTACCAGTCATCCATGTTGCGGAGCACGCCGTAGCTGGCGTACTGCGGAACTTCGGAGGCATGGAGCAGGAACATGTCTGGTTGCGTGCCCGCCACAAACGCCGTCTGGAGTTTCTGATACAGGGTATTCCAGGCGATCATTTCGACCGTGATGGAAATATCGGGGTTTTCCTGCGCGAACTGCGCCAGCATATCATTCAGCGTGACGCCATCAGAGCCGGTCAGACCATTCCAGAAGGAAATCTGGAGTTCGCCGGAACCGAGATTAGCGACAATCGGGGTTTCGGTTGGCGCTGGTGTAGCAGCATCCTGAGCCATCGTGGAGGTCAGCGACACGGCGAATACCATCACCATGAACACGACGACCAGCATGAAACTTAGCAAATAGGAACGCTTGGACATCTGTTTGATCCTCTCTTAAGAACTGCCTTCAGATATTATTAGTACCCGGCAATCAATTCGAAATGAATGGAAGCTACGCAGGGTTGTCGCGTGAAGCGGGGAATCCGGCGTTTGCCGAAATGTTCCCGAATTCGCGTCGCCCTAAATCCTGTAGCTTCTTGTTTGCATCACCTCCTCCCCGTCGCTCGCTCTTTCACGGTGATTCAGACCTCGGACCTGCCTCAAGAGGCAGCACGTTATGACCTGACGATGTCAGGGTAGAGTAGCGGTGAAGTTGTTAGCGAAACCGGGATGCAGGAACCCATCACGGGCTGCCGCTGGGGATAAAAAGTTTGGCTGGCAGCGAGCGCAAATGGGTGGGTAATCGAAGGAGCCGAAGTAAGAGTTTTAGTTAAAACGCACACTATTAAAACCTTGTTTGCAGCGTAATTTTTATGAGCGCTAACTATGTGACAACGCTGTCATGACAGCGTTGTCATCTGTATAACATACTTCGCAGATTTTGTCAAACATCCCACGAAGCCGCTCTTTTCCATCGATACAGAGGACGATATGGGGGAGCCGAATCAGCCATTCGTAAGCGGGACAGGTGCAAGAGATCATAGGGTTTTAGGGCGGCGGGTTGTGGACGGCGGTCGGGGAAGGGGGCGCTGGTTCGTGATGTGTTGTTGGGAACTCGTATTGGCGTACAATATACCTTATGGCGTTCTTGAAAAGGGTTTCAACGCGCTCGTTTGACAACCCCGAACGGTTATGTTACCTTATGACAGCGCTGTCATATGATATATTATGATGCGCTAATGAGAGGGAGTGTGCTCCTTTGGCTGTGCCCGTATCTCGAAAGCCCATCACCATCCTTGACGTAGCGCATGAAGCCGGTGTTTCGATCAAGACGGTTTCGCGTGTCATTAACAAAAACGGCTACGTGAGCGACGAGAAGCGCGTGCGCGTGCAGTCTGCGATTGACCGCCTCGACTACCGTCCCAATCGGGCGGCGCGCAACCTGGCGTCCAACCGAAGCGCAGTCATCGGTCTGCTGGTTCCCGATGTCAACAACCCCTACTTCCCCGAAGTTGTGCTCGGCGTCGAAGATGCCGCGCGCAAACAGGGCTACAACGTGCTGCTGTTTAACACCGAATCGAATATGGATCAGGAGCGGGAGGCGTTCCGCTTTCTCGAAGAGCATCGCGTCGATGGCGCTATCGTCAATTTGCCCTACATCCCGCGTGAGGAACTGGCGGTCGTGCTGGGGCGCCAGAAAGCCTCGGTGGTGGTCGATTCCTATCCTGTGAGCGACGACGTGGGCAATATTCGCGTCGATTTTTATGATGCGGCGTTGCAGGCGGTTCACCATATGGCAAGCATTGGACGACGATCAATCGGCTATATCGGTCCGATCAAGGCGTATTTCACCTTTCAGGAGCGCTATCGCGGCATCATCGCCGGGCTGAAGGCGGAAGGCATTCCCGTCCACCCGGAATATTTCATGGAATTGAAGCGCACCTCCATCGAGGACAACTATGAGGGCGCCAGAAAGCTGATCACCGACCACCCGGAAATCAACGGACTCATCTGCTTCAACGACATGGTTGCTTTAGGGGCGATGAAAGCCTGCGACGACCTGGGGATCGCCATCCCCGACCAGCTCGCGCTCATGGGCTTTGACGACATCCCGTTTGCAGGATTAAGCCGCATTTCGCTGACGACGATGCGCGTCCCCAAGTTCGAGGTTGGCGCGAAAGCGGTCGAGATGCTGCTCAACCGCGTCAACGGAATCACCGAGCCTTCGGAGTATATTCTCAAGACGGAACTCGTCCAACGGAGTACGACGCTGCTCAGTCGCCAACCCGTCGCAAAATGAAGATAATAGTGACTGGGCGAGCGCAAGCAAGCCCGCGAATTTATTGTGTAGAGTAAACCCAGCGAAAGAGCCTTCGTAGTTCCCACCACCGGAGAGAAAAAACTTCATGAATGAAACAGCGCTTCTCGTTCGCGGCGACCGCCCCATCGGGACGATCTCACCGCGTCTCTATGGTCAGTTTGCCGAGCATCTCGGTCGCTGCTGCTACGACGGCTTGTGGCTCGGCACGCAGGAAAAGGACATTCCGACTTACGGCGGCTTCCGCGCCGATGTGGTCGATGCGCTCAAGGCGATGCCCGTGCCGCTGCTGCGCTGGCCCGGCGGCTGCTACGCCGACCATTACCACTGGCGCGACGGCATCGGCGCGCCGGACAAGCGTCCGGTGCGGCTGGGGATGTCCTGCGGCTTGCAGGTCGAAGATGACCACAGCCTGGGCACGCACGAATTCATCGCGCTCTGCCGGATGCTCGGCGCGGAACCGTACCTCGCGGGCAACATGGGCAGCGGTTCGGTGCAGGAGATGTGCGACTGGGTCGAATACTGCAACACGGACGTGAATACGTCGCTCAAGCGCGAGCGGGCAGCCAACGGCGCGAATCAGTCGTTCGGCGTGAAGCTGTGGGGCGTCGGCAACGAGAACTGGGGCTGCGGCGGGCACTACGACGTGGACAGCTACGCTCCTGAGTACCGCCGCTACGCGACGATGCTCCAGCACGTCGACCCGACCGCCGAGCTGGTCGCCTGCGGGCACAACGACGAGTGGAACAAAGCCTTCTTCGAGATCAACAAGCGCTACTTGTGGCTGATGGATCACTTCTCGATTCACCACTACTGGATTCAGGGCGGACCGGAGGTGAATTTCAGCGAGGCGCAGTATTACGCGCTGCTGGCGGAAGCCGACGGCACCGAGGATTTCGTGCGGCGCACCGCCGAGATGTACCGTGCTGCCTTCGACTTTGCCGGACAGGACACGCGCCTGCGCGGTCGCAAGGTCAGCATCGCGCTCGACGAGTGGGGCGTCTGGCATCCCGAAGCGCGCCCGTTCGGTCCCGACAGCGAGACGCACCGCGAGCCGATCACTTACGAGCAGGCGGGCACGATCCGCGACGCAGTCGCGGCAGCCATCGCGCTCGAAGGCTTCCACCATCAATGTAACGTGCTGTCGCTGGCGAATCTCGCCCAGGTCGTCAACGTCATTCACGCCAGCGTCATGACCGAGGGCGCGGCGATCTGGCTCACGCCGACCTACTTCGTCTTCCAGTTGCACAAGCCGCACCTCGGCGCGACCGCGCTCCCGGTGGACGTGACGCAGGGCGCGACCATCCCCGACGGCGCGAGCCGGGGCAGCGCCGTGACCGCGACCGCCTCGCGCGGCGCGAGCGGCACGGCGGTCACCGTGACCAACCGCCATTACGATCAGCCCGCGTCGGTGGCGCTGACCGTGCCGGGGAGCGCGCGGGTCATTCAGGCGCAGGTACTCGCCAGCGGGGACGCGCGCGACGGCAACAGCGCCGATCAGCCGGATCGTGTCAAGCTCGCCGACCTGAGTGTCGCCGCCGACGGCTCGGAGCAGTGGTGCATCGAGCTGCCCGCGCACGCGGTTGCGACTATTGTTTTCGCCTGAGGTGGATTGAAAACGGGTGGAGCCAGTGAACGAAATTTTCCTCAAAACCTCACCCCTCAACCCCCTCTCCACGCCGCTTCGCTTACAGTGGAGAGGGGAAGCTAAGCGCGCGAACCGGGCGAAACAAAGTTTCGCGTGTTCGCCGCGCAGCGGGGTGAGGTCAGGAAAGCAGCACCATTGGTTGCAAGGCGCATTGACAGCTTTAGGCATTGAACGACACGCTGGCGATGCCCCGGAAAATAACGGAGAAGCTCCGGGGCATCGTTCCGGCGACTTTTAGGGATATTGCATTCATGCAAAGGATATTTGAGGATGAACGATCTCCACGAATATGAAGTCTGGTTTCTGACGGGCAGCCAGCACCTTTACGGTGCGGAAACCCTACAGCAGGTCGCGCAGCACTCGGAAGTCATCGTGCGCGCGCTCAACGACGCCGGGACGATCCCGGTGCAGGTGGTCTTCAAGCCCGTGCTCACCACGCCGGAGGAAATCCAGTCCATCTGCCTGCAAGCCAACGCCGCGCCCAACTGCGTCGGCGTGATCGCCTGGATGCACACCTTCTCGCCCTCACGCAACTGGATCGCTGGACTGACGGCGCTTCAGAAGCCGCTGGCGCACCTGCACACCCAGTACAACCGCGACATCCCCTGGTCGAGCATCGACATGGATTTCATGAACCTCAACCAGTCGGCGCACGGCGACCGCGAATTCGGCTTCATCATGAGTCGGCTGCGGCTGCGGCGGAAAGTCGTGGTCGGGCACTGGCAGGACCCGGAGGTGCAGGAGCGGCTGGCGGTGTGGGCGCGGGCAGCCTGCGCCTGGCACGACGCGCAGGGCGCGAAAATCGCCCGCTTCGGCGATAACATGCGCTCGGTCGCGGTCACGGAAGGCGACAAGGTCGAGGCGCAGATTCGGCTGGGCTACGCCGTGCATGGCTACGGCGTCGGCGATCTGGTGGCGGTGATGCAGCAGGTCAGCGACGCCGAGATCGATCAACTGGTGCGGGAGTACGAGGCGCAGTACGCCATCGCGCCGGACTTGCGCAAGGGCGGCGCGCGCCACAGTTCGGTGCGCGAAGCGGCGCGCATCGAGATCGGACTGCGCAACTTCCTGACGGCGGGCGGCTTCAAGGCGTTCACGACCACGTTTGAAGACCTGCACGGGCTGGCGCAGCTTCCGGGGCTGGCGGTGCAGCGGCTCATGCAGGAGGGCTACGGCTTCGGCGCGGAAGGCGACTGGAAGACCTCGGCGCTGCTGCGGGCGATGAAGGTCATGAGCGCCGGGCTGCCCGGCGGCACGTCCTTCATGGAGGATTACACCTATCACCTCAACCCGAACGGGATGAAGGTGCTGGGCGCGCACATGCTGGAAATCTGCCCGACGATAGCCGAGGGGCAGCCGAACCTGGAGGTGCATCCGCTCGGCATCGGCGGCAAAGCCGATCCGGCGCGGCTGGTGTTCAATTCGCAGACGGGCGCGGCGATCAACGTCTCGCTGATCGACCTGGGCAACCGCTTCCGCATGATCGTCAACGAGGTCGATGTCGTGCCGCCGGACGAGCCGCTGCCAAAGCTGCCCGTTGCGCGCGCGCTGTGGATTCCGCGCCCGAACCTGAAGACGGCGGCGGCGGCGTGGATTTACGCGGGCGGCGCGCATCACACCGTCTTCAGTCTGCCGCTGACGACCGAGCACATGGACGATTTCGCCGATATGGCGGGGGTGGAATTCCTGCGCATCGACGCCGAGACGCGGCTGCCGGAGTTCAAGAACGAGCTGCGCTGGAACGACGCCGCCTACCTGCTGGCGCAGCGCCTTTGAGCGCGAAGCACGAACACGGGGAGTAGGGGCACGGTACGCCGTGCCCCATGCGTATCAAGTTAAGGAAATCTGCGCTCAAACGAACCCCATCCCCGCTCGCGGCAAACCTTCGGTTTGCTTGGCTCGCCTCCCTTCCCCGAATTCAGGGAAGGGCGCGAACAAAAGCCGCTGGTATTCACCCCTCCTTGAATTCGGAGAGGGGTAGGGGGTGGGATCGAATGCGCAGCATCGAGCGAGGGGCTGTCTTATCTTGATGCCTATGGGCACGGTACGCCGTGCCTTTTTATATGCCTTCTACGGTGAAATAGAACGTCGCGCCCTCGTCGACTGCCGCCTCGACCCAGATTTGCCCGCCATGCCGGGAGATAATGCGCTGGACGGTGGCTAGCCCGATGCCCGTGCCGGGGAACTCGTTTTCTGCGTGCAGCCGCTGGAACGGGGCGAACAGTTTTTCGGCGTATTCCATGTTGAACCCGGCGCCGTTATCCTGCACGAAGTAGACGATAGACGATGCGTGACGGACGGTGTGTATCCCGCCCCTCGATCCGCGCGGTTCGCTGGCTGCTATCGCTCCGAACTCGATGACGGCGACCTCGCGTTTACCCGTGTATTTCCAGGCATTGCCGAGCAGGTTTTCCAGCGCGATCCGCAGGAGGCGCGCATCGCCTTCCACAACTAAATCGTCGGCGATGATGAACTCCCCCTGCCGCTCCGGTGTCTGCGCTTGCAGTTCGGCGGCAATCGAATGCGCCAGCGCGCTGAGGTTTACCGTCTGGCGGTTGAGCGCCGAGCTGGTGACGCGCGACAGACTCAGCAGATCGTCGATCAACTGCGACATCCGCTGCGCCGACTCCTGAATCCGCCCCAGGTAGAACTGTCCCTGCTCGTCCAGCCTGTCGGGGTAATCTTCGTTCAGGATAGTGCTGTAGCCGATGATGGCGCGCAGCGGCGCGCGCAGGTCATGCGAGACCGAATAGCTGAACGCCTCCAGCTCCTTGTTCTTGCGCTCAAGCTCCTCCAGCAGCAAGCTCTTCGTTTCCGCCAGCTTCTGCGCCGCGCGCATTTCGCTCATTTCCAGCTCGGTGTGCTGCAGCAGGATTTGCGTCCGGCGGTGCTCGTCCTCGAACTGCTTGCGCCGGATTTGCGCCAGCAGGCGCGCCTTGAGCACTTCGAACTCGCTCGATTTCTGGATGAAGTCGTCCGCGCCCAGCGTCAGCCCATCGATCATGGAATCGTGGTCTTCGACGGCGGTCAGCATAATGACGGGAATGTCGCGGATGACTTTGTGCTGTTTCAACTGGCGGCAGGTCTCGCGCCCGCCCATGCCCGGCATCATCAGGTCGAGCAGAATGCAGTCGACAGGCTGGACGGTGAGCATTTCCAGCGCTTCTTCGCCGGAGCGCGCCAGCAATACGTCGTAGCCTTCGCCGCGCAGGTTCTCGGCGAGTTCCTGGAGATAGGTTTCGCTGTCGTCGACCGCCAGAATCTTTTTCGGACCGAACAGGCTTGACGTTCTTGGCTGCGTGGTGGACGCCGCGCTGCGCATGACCGCGCTGAGCCGCGCCAGAATCAGGTCGGTGCCTTCGTCTTTGCGGACGAACGCATCTGCCCCGGCGTCGAGCGCCAGCAGTTCGCCATTCGCCTCCTCGGATGCGGTCAGCAGGACGCAGGGCGTATCGCGCAGCGCCGCGTCCAGCCTGATCCGGCGGATGACGGTTGAGCCATCCATGCCCTCCATCACGCCGTCGACCACGATAGCGGCGGGGCGTCTGTCGGCAGCGAGCTGCAAGCCGTCTTTTCCGTTCGAGGCGGACAGCGTGTAATAGCCCGCCTCTTCGAAAGCCTCACATAACTGCTCACGCACGGTCGCGCTGTCGTCGATCACGAGGATCGTCGCCTGCTCAAGCGAATCGGAATTCGTCCGCAGCAGCTCGCAGGCGCGGGCGACGACATAGCTCGAATCGTAGGGCTTGCCGACGTATTCGGTCGCGCCTGTCGCCAGCCCCCGAATCCGGTCCTTGATCTCGGCTTCCGACGAGAGCATCAGCACGGGCGTCTGCGAGATTGCCGGGGCTTCGAGGATTTCCTGCAAAAACTCCACGCCGTCTCCGTCGGGGAGGTTGATGTCGAGGATAATCAGCCCAACGGGCGTTTGCGCCAGCGCAGCGCGCGCGGTCGCAAGATCGGCGCACAGCAGCGTAGGCAGCCCGACGGTCTCGAACGCCTCAGAAAGGTCCATCCGCACGGTCAGGCTGTCATCTACAATCAGGATCGTATCGCTCATAGCCTTATCTTCCGCTTCACATGGTCACCATGCGTGCCAGCGCTGGGGCGATCTCTGCCAGCGGCAGCACGTGATCGACTGCGTTGAGCAGCACCGCTTCTCTCGGCATCCCGTAGACAACGCAGCTTGCCTCATCCTGTGCGAAGGTCAATCCGCCTGCGCGGTGAACGGCGAGCGTTCCGGCTGCGCCGTCGCGTCCCATCCCCGTCAGCAGGCACGTCACCGCGCCGGAGCCGTATTCGACCGCCAGCGACTCGAACAGCACGTCCACCGAGGGGCGGACGGAGTGGCGCTCCGGGTCTTGCGTCAGCCGCAGGCGCCCACCCCGCACGACCATGTGCCAGTTGGGCGGCGCTAACACCACTTTCCCGGTCAGTGACGCCACCGATAGCCCTTCTTCGGCGTAGCTGACGGGTCTGCTCGTCTGGCTGTCGAGCCATTCCGCGAACGACGCCCCGAATGGCTCGCCGATGTGCAGCACCAGCAGCAGCGGAAGCCGGAAATCCGCCGGGAGCGTGCGCAGGATGTGCGCGAGTGCGCCCGGTCCACCCGTAGACGCCCCGATGCCGACGACGCGACAGACGCGCTTGCCGCTGCTCGCCATCACAGGAGGCTGCGCCACAAGGGCGTCCGACAATCTCCTGTCGAAGCCCGCGAGACGGGCGCGCGGATGGGTGATCGTGCGGATGCGTGATACCAGCCGCACTGTCGACATGAACCTGTTTTCCCACGCGGCATTGGCTTCGTCGCCAAACGGCTTTTCCAGCACGTCGACCGCGCCTGCGGCAAGAGCGTCGTAGGTCTTAAACAGTTCGCCGCGATTGGTCGACGACGAGACGATCAGAATCGGCGTCGGGCAGTACGCCATGATGAACTCGGTGGCGGCGAGACCCGTCATCACCGGCATCATCATGTCCATCGTGACCACGTCCGGTCGCAGTTCCGCGCAGAGTTCGATGGCGCGCTTGCCGTCTTCCGCTTCGCCCACCACCTCGAATTCGGGCGACGCCGCCAGCACTTCGCAAAGGTATTTGCGAATGGTCAGCGAGTCTTCAGCGACGAGAACGCGAATTACAGGCATGGTTATCTCACCAGTTCGCTAATCTGTGCGAGCAGCACGCCCTGATCGAACTCGCTCTTGATGACGTATCCCTGCGCGCCCACGTCGCGCCCGCGCTGCTGGTCTTCCGGGGAGGAGCGCGAGGTGACCAGTATCGCCGGGATGTCCCGCAGATCGGGGTTGGCTCGCGTCCGCTCGATGAAGGTGAAGCCGTCCATGCCCGGCATTTCCACATCCACCAGAAACAGCGCGTAGCGGCTGCGCAGCGCTTTCTCCAGCGCCTCCTCGCCCGACACCGCGAAATCGACCGTGTATCCGGCGGATTCGAGGATACTGCGTTCGAGCATTCGCGTCGTCAGCGAATCGTCGATGACCAGGATCGTGTAGTGCGGCGCTTCCGGCTCGAATGGCGGCGTGCCCGCGTTCTGCGCTTCGATCACAAGCTGCGCCGGGTCGAGCACCAGTTGCGGGTTGCCTTCCAGATCGAGCGATACGCCGCTGACGACCGCTCTGACGAGAGCGGCATCGGGCAGGGGACGCAGGATCACGTTGGTGACGCCGAGAAGGCGATCCACCCCAAACGCAGCCGTGCCGCCGCCGGATTCGACCACCACCACCGACCAGATTCGGTTGAGCTGCGCCGCCGGTGTCCGGCTCGACAAAACCGCGCCAAGCGACAGGAATGGGATGGCGTGCCCGTCGAAGATGATCGACTCACCCTGCGCCGTATGGGCGATCTCCGTCCCCGTAAGGCGCAGCGTGCGGCGCACCGCGTCAATCGGAATCGTGGCGGCGATGCCCGCCGCTTCCACCAGCAGCCCATCGACAGAGGCGATCAACAGGGGCACGGTCAGCGTCACGGTGGTGCCTTTGCCGGTTTCGGTGCGCAGCTCGACTTTGCCGCCCAGTCGTTCGGCGGCGTCGCGCACCACGTCAAGCCCAACGCCCCGCCCGGACACTTCCGTGACCACCTGCGAGGTGCTGATCCCGCCCTTGAGCAGCAGTTGGAAGATCGCGTCCGTGTCGAGCGTTCGCGCCTGATCCGGCGGCACCAAGCCTTTTTGTGCGGCGATCTGGCGGATCGCGTCGAGGTCGATACCTTTGCCGTCGTCGGTGCAGGTGAACGCGATCCAGCGCCCGCGCTGCGACACTTCCATGATCACGCTGCCCTCGGCGCGCTTGCCCGCCGCGCGCCGTTCGTCGGGCGCTTCGATGCCGTGCGCGACGGCGTTACGCACCACGTGCGCCAGCGCGTCCTGAACCGCCCCCAGAACCTGCGCGTCGAGTCGTGCCTCGCCGCCACGCCCTTCGAACACCATCTTCTTGCTGCGCACCTGCGCCGCATCGCGCGCGGCGCGTTCCAGCGTGCCGAACAGGGTATCCGCGCGCATCAGTCGCATTCGCTCGGCGGCATCGCGCACCATTTTGAGTTCGCGGTCGAACTGCTCGATGCTCGATCCCAGGTTGCGGTTGAGGCGCTCAAGCGAGGCGCTGATCTGTTCCATCGACGCCCGCGCTCCTTGATACGCAGCGCGCGGGGTGTGCTCAGCGTCCACAGCGCTCGACGGGGTTGCCAACTGCGTGCTGAGCAGGTCGATCTGGCGGCGGATTTCCCCCGACTGCCTCAGGTTTTCGCGCAGACTCCCGATCTGCGCGTGCGCTTCCGTGAAGCTGTCCAGCAGCGTATCCATTTCCCCGATGTCGACGCGCACCGAGCGCACCGCTGTCTCCGGAACGACCGGGACGGCAGGCGCGCTGGATGGAGCAGGCGCGGCAGATTCAGGAGACGAGGTCGCAGGGCTTTGCGGCTGGGGCGAGAGCGACGCGACGCGCTCGTTGATGTCGTCGAGGTAGCCGAGAATCGTATCGATCAGCGGGCGCGTCGCCTGCTGATCCGAGCCGCGCAGCGGTGTCAGCGTGTCCTCGACCGCATGAGCCAGATCGCCGATGTCCGTGCGCTTGACCACCCGCGCCGCGCCTTTGAGCGTGTGCGCCAGGCGCAGCAGTTGAGCGACGCGCTCCTGGGTGGTTTCCTTTTCCAGCTCCAGCACGGCTTGATTGAGCTGGTCGAGCAGCTCGTGCGACTCAATGCGGAAATATTTGTACGGATCGCGCGTCATGCGTCAGACCGCCCTGGACTGTACCAACCGCAGCAGCCGCTTGGACAAATCGGCGAGCGCAGAAGCGGTCTTCAAGACCTCGCCCGTGCTGATTTCGTTCTCTTTGCTCGCCTGCGCGGCGTCGGTGATCACCAGGTTGACCTGCGTGACGGCGGTGCTCTGCTGCTTGGTCGAAAGCTCGATTTCGCGCGCGATTTCCGTCGTCGTCGCCACCAGCGTAGCGATCTGCGTGAAGGCGGAGGTCACGCTGACGAACTGGCGCGACCCGGCATCGACCGCCTTGGAGCCGGTTTCCGTCGCCATGATGGTCGTGTTCACCGCCATGCGCACGTCGTCGATCAGGACGCGAATATCTTTAGTCGCGCCGCCCACGCGGTCGGCGAGTTTGCGAATTTCGTCGGCGACGACGGCGAAGCGCTTGCCCGCCTCGCCCGCACCCGCCGCTTCAATCGTCGCGTTGATCGAGAGAATATTGGTCTGTTCCGCCAGTTCCGAAACGATGTCGAGGATGCTGCCGATCTGCTGCGATTTTTTCCCCAGTTCGAGCATGTGATCGACGATCAGATCGACCTGCTGGCGAATGCTGTCAATCAATTCTTTGGCGGATAGTACCGTTCCTTCACCGGCGTGCGCCGCCGAGTCGGTTTTCTCCGCCACCTCCGTCACGCGCTGGGCGCTCTCCGCGATCTGGCGCGACGTTGCCACCAGTTCGCTGATCGTCGTGGTGATCTCGCTCATCGCGGTGGAATACTCTTTTGCTCCCGATAGCTGCTGCGTCGCCGCCGCCTGAAGCTCCGAAGACGAACTCTGCATGTGCTGCACCGCAGATGTGATCTGCCTCGACAGCGTGTGCGTGAGATAGAAGCCCGCAGCGATCACGAAGATGAGGCTGATGACCGTCCCCCAGACGATGGCGGATTTCCCGCCGTTCGCGGTAGCATCCACGTCCGCTGCCCGCTGCGTGAGCAGATCGTTCTCCTGCTGATCCATTTGATCGAGCACGGCGCGAATACTGTCCATGTACTGCTTGCCGGTGCCGTCGGTGACGAGCTGTGCCGCCGCGTCAAAGCCCTGACTCCTGCGCGCGTCGATGTTCTGTTTCAATTGACTCATCTTCGACGTAATCAGCGGCTCCAGTTGGTCGATCAATTTTTGTATATCCGGGTTGCTGCTGGTCAGCGAACGCAGTTCCGCCACCACACCGTTGATCGTATTGGTCGCATCCGTATAAGGCTCAAGGTAGGTATCGTCGCCTGTGATGACAAAGCCGCGCGCGCCTGTTTCCGCGTCCTGCATGGTACTCAGAACAGTTTCGATGCGGTTCAGCACCCGGTAGGTGCGGGTGACTTCGACGCTGTTGTCCACCAGCGAGACAATACTCAGATATGCCAACCCCCCGATCAGCAGCAGCAGGATGGTCGAGATGGCAAATCCAATGGCAATGCGTCTTCCAAAAGTCAACATATCATTTCTCCGATGCTGGGCGCTACAGGTGGGAACGGCACAGGAAGGGCACAATGCACCATACCCATTCTATTACAGAGATCTGGCAGCAACATAACAGATTTATCTTTCCGCGCGCGGGCTGCCTGATTGCGTCCGCCGCCTGATCGTCTCGACTATCGAAGTCACGCTCACGACCGGACGAATGACTCCGGCGGCGTTCAGGGTTTCGGCGAGATACTGCCGCTTCTGTTCTGCCCCCGCCGCCGGGGCGATTGCTTCAGGCAGCAGGTCAAGATAGCCGTCCAGTTGGTCGAATGCGAGACTAATCGGCGCAGCTTGCGCGACCAGTACCAGCCAGCGCGGCGCTGCTCCGGCGGGATAACCGAGCAGGATACGCAGGTCGTAGACCGGGATCAGCGCGCCTCGAAAGCTGGCGATGCCGAGCAAATCCGGCGACTGGCTCGGCAAAGGCACGATTTTCTTGTCGGCGAACAGCCCGGAAACGTCCCGCAGTCGGAGCGCATAGCTGTCCCCGCCGATCTGGATGGCGAGGAAGGCTTGCGTGGGCGCGCCTGCCCCGGCGGGCGCTTGTGCAAATGCCTGATCGAAATTCTGGCGCAGCGATGCCGCCAGCTCGCTGAGTGACGTTGTTTCGTCGTTCGTCATTGTCATGGCTGACCTCCGCAGGCGATAAGTTCGGCGCGGCACAGTGCCAGCAGCGTTTCACGCCCGAAGCCGCCGCCGAACAGGAGTAGACGCGAGGGTTCTTCGCGCTGAAACAGGGTCAGGGCTTGTTGCAGCTCGCGCCGCGCCGTTTCCAGATCGTTGCCGCGCCGCGCCAGCAGCCCCCAGTGGAGATGCGGCATGGCGAACTCCGAATCGAGGTAGATTGCGGTCTGGTCGTGGCTGATCGCCGCGCTGTTATCCCCTGAGCCTTCGTAACACAGGGCGAGGACGTACTGCGCCCCCGCGTTCAACTCGTCGATACTGAGCAGGTGACGGCACACTTTTTCCGCCTCGTCCAATCGCCCGCTGTGCGCCCACAGAACCGCCTGTAACAGTATCGCGTCGAGGTCATTCGCCGCTTCAGGCGGCAAATTCCGCAGCGTCGCCAGCGCTTCCTCGAAGCGTTCGTTGCGCAGCAGGTCGAAAGCCGGGGCAAGGCTCCAGCGCGGCTTCTCCGATGTTGGCGGGCTTGCGGAGGCTTTCGTCGGTTTCTGCGCCAGCGATTGCACGCGCTCCGCCGAATTCTGAATCGCCTCGACCCACGAGACGCTGCCGTCCAGAACCTCTTCCAGCGAAGTTGGCATTTGCAATTCCGCCGTCGAAGCGGCTTCCTTCGTTGCGATTTCATCGCGGGAGCGGCGGCGATAGTAGAACGTGTCGTGGGTATGGCAGACGTGGAAATCCTGCGAAAGCCCGCGCAGGTTTTCGGCGTGACCGAGGAACAGATACCCGCCCGGCGCTAAGGCGCGCGCGAAGCGGCTGACCAGCGCCTGAGCCTGCTCGGCGGAGAAGTAGATCAGCACGTTGCGGCAGAAAATGATGTCGAAGGATTCCGGCTGCCAGAAATCGGGATCGTTGTCGGCGAGATTGCGCTCCTCGAAGCGCACCGCCTGACGAATGCTTTCGTCGAGCGCGTAGTCATGGCGCTGCTGACCGAATAATTTGTGCTGCATTTCGGCGGACGTTTGCCGCAGCGCCCGGTCTGAATAGCGCCCCTCGATGGCTTTCTTAATGATCGCGGGATTGATGTCCACGCCGACGATGGATACGTCCCACAGCCTGCCGCTGGTGGCTTCGCGCGTCAGCACCGCGAGCGAATAGGCTTCCTCGCCGGATGCACAGCCCGCCGACAGGATCGAAAGATAACTCGTCGCGCTTCGCGCGCGCATCCGGTCGGGCAGCGCGACTTCGGCAAACGCCCGGAACTGATCGTAGTGGCGGAAGAAGTAGGTTTCGGGAACCGTCAGCAGCTCGCCCAGGGCGCTCCATTCTTTGCTCGTCGCCGGGTTTTCCAGACGCGCCAGATAGGTCTCGCCGGTGTCGCCGGTTGTTTCCAGACGCGCACGCATCACCTCAGCCAGGAATTCCTGCTTATCATCCTGGAAACTCAGCCCCAGTTTGCGTTCGATGACCGCGCGAAAGCGTGTGACCTGGGCGTTCGGCAAACTCATACTCACGACGATCCCCCGGCGCTATTGATCGCCGACCACACGCTTTCGGGGACGAGATGCGCGGTGTTCAGAACCATCAGCATCTCGGCGTCGAGCGCCCCGATTGCCGTGATGGTGTCTCCGGCTGCTTCTTGCAGCAGGGGCGGAATATCCCGGATGACATCGACCGAAAGGTTATGCAGACCCACGACCGACGTGACGGCGAGCGCGACCTGGCGCGCGCCCGTTTTCACGGTGATGAAGCGTGTCGAGGGTTGATCCGCGCCGTCGCCCAGCAGCGTCCCCAGATCAAGGACGGGCAGCGGCATCCCTCGAATAACCGCCACGCCTTCCACCACACCCGGCGCGCCGGTAATCGCCTCGATAGGCAGCGGGCGCATGGTCTCCACGACGTAAGCGAGCGGTAAGCCACAGAGATGCTGGCGGACTCGGAAAAGCAGGAATGGAACAGCGCCACGTTGATTGCCTGAAACGTTTTCCATCATGGATATTGTCCGTTGTCCATCGCTATCTTTTCTCCAATGGGCAAAGTGATGGCGAAGGTCGTCGCCCGCCCCTCAGCGCCCGCATTCAATTGCTGCTCGTTTCACCAACGTCAAACCGCTGCGTGTTTCGTTGTCCGGGACGGTCAGTTCTATGTCGGGCTATTTCAATTCTAAAATATCGTTCCCACGACGAAACGTTAAGGTAGTATTTCTGTTTTGATATAAATATGGCTAGAATGAGCCGCGTTGTGGTGGGTTCGGGGGAGATTCACTACGTCGCGCTTGAGCGCGAGCTTCTGCCTCAAGTCTCGCGCTCGTAGGTCGCGTCGGTGAAGCCCATTTCTCGCAGCGCATCACCCACGCGCGCCACGTCGGCGCGGTCGTCCGCGTCGTAGGTCATCACGCGGATCACGCGCTCGTCGGCATGATCGCGCGCGGCAGTGGCGACCTTCGACTTGTAGCCGAGCTTGCCCGCCTCCGTCGCCGCCCTGATCGCCACCCAGCGCGCATCGACTTCGCTGACCGTCGTGCGGATCAGCCAGAAGCCTGCGCGCGGCGTCGGCGCTGCGCCGGGAGTCTTGGGCTTCACCTCGATCCAGTAGACCGCCGCGATCTGCGACGGCTGCGCCTCGGCGTCGTGCGCCATGCGCGCCTGCTGCACCAGATTGATCAAATCCAGATTCGGTTGGTCGTCCATCACTCGCCGGATTTCGCCAGCGGCAGCCGGAAGCCGAAGGTGCTGCCCTTGCCGTGTTCGCTCGTGAAGTGGACGCTGCCGCCGTGATGCTCGACGATCTTCTTGACGAGGTACAGCCCCAGCCCCGTGCCGTCAATCGCCTGCGTCTCGTGCGTCTTGACGCGGTAGAACGGCTGGAACAACTGTGCCTGCTGGTCTTCGGGAATGCCGTAACCGCTGTCCTCGATCTCCACGACCGCCGAGTCGCCGTCGCGCCGTACCCGCGCCTCAATCGTGCCCCCGGAAGGCGTGTACTTGAAGGCGTTACCGAGCAGGTTGGTCATCGCTTCGTGCAGTTCCGCCGCGTCGCCGTAGACCGCCAGCGGCTCGACCTTCGTCCGCACTTTCAACCCGCGCTGCTGGGCTTCCTCGGTGTGCTCCTTGACGGTGCGCTCAAGCATCCCGCCAAGCTGGACGCGCATCAGCGTCACGTCGCGGTGCTCGTGCAGCCGCTCCAGCGAGAGGATGTCGCTGGTCATCTGCGTCATGCGCGTGACCGCCTGCCGGATGGCGTTGACGTACATCCCGTCCAGTTCGTTGTAGTAGGCTGCCAGGTCTTCGTCGAGCAGTTCGATGTAGCTGGCGATGATCGACAGCGGGCTGCGCAGGTCGTGCGCCGCCACACGGATCATGTGCGTTTTCAACTGCTCCAGGTCGCTGACCTGGTTGTAGAGGCTGCGCAGTTCGTCAAGCTGTTCCTGCTGGGTTTCGTAGAGACTGGCGTTCTCGATAGCCCCGGTGACGCGCGCGCTCAGCACCTGCGCGAACTCGAACACCTGCGTCGTGAAGCGCTCCGGCGCAGCCGTCTCCAGATTGAGGACGCCGACCGTCTTGCCATGCCCGATCAGAGGGATGGCGATTTCGGCGCGCGTCATGCGCAGGTCGGGGCGGTATTCGGGGTCGCTTTCCACGTCGCAGACCCGTTCGGGGCGCTGGTTGCGAATCGCGCGGGCGATGATGCCCGTGTCCATCGGCAGCCAGGTCTCCGTGAACCCGCCCACCGAGCGGGCGACGTGAATGCGCTCGTGTTCGATCAAGCCGATGAACCCGGCGTCGGCGCTGCTGAGCAGGATCGCGGCGTTGAGCGCGACCGACAGCACCGAATCGAGCGCGAGCGTCTGGTTGAGTTCGACATCGACCTGTTGCAGCAGGGCGTACTGGCTGAAGCGCTGGTTGAGCGCAGCGGTCGCCTGCGCGCGCTCGGTCACGTCGCGGACGATGCCGTGAAAGCCGCGCGGCTTCTCCTCGCCGTCGCGCAGGAGCGCGACCGAAAGCTCAAGCTGGCGCTGCGCGCCGTCCGGGCGCGTGACCGCACATTCGACGGCTTCTACCGCCGTGCCCGTCTTCTGAACGTCGCGGAGCACCCGCCGCAGCTTCCCCCTGGTATCCGCGTCGAGGAAGCGCGCTGGCGTGCTGGTGATGATCTTCTGCGGCTCGTCCTCGCCCAGAATGCGGCACAGAGCGCAGTTGACCTTCACCAGATTCCCATCGAGATCGGTCTCGTAATAACCGTCAGAGATGCTTTCGAGCAGCACGTCCTGCTGCCTCCGCTTCTCCGGTGGGCGCAGCCGCGATAATCTCACGGTAGGCTTAATGCGCCGTCTCGGATGTTTGATCACGTAGTTACCCTTTACGTGCCTCGTGCCGAGGACACAAATACACTTGTGCCTTTCTAAACAATATCACAAAAACGTAACGACCCATATAGAGAAGTTGAAGAAGGTAAAATATTCGTGGATGTATAAGGGAGTGGCGCGGGTTTCACGCCACTCCGGGGGCGATGCAGAAAACTAACTTGAAGTACGCAGTGCGGCGAGCGTCTGGCACGCCGGGCACGAGCCGTCCGGGCGAATGATGGCGTAGCCGCCCTGGGGGTCGCCTTCGACGAACTGCGTGAAGTCCACGTTGAAGATGATCAGCAGGTCGACCTTGCCCGTCGCGGCGGCGACCTGAACAGCGCCTGCCAGCCATTCCGCCTGATCCTGCACGCTGGTGTTCTGCCCCCAGGCGAAGCCCGATGGCAGCGTTCCGTAGCCGTCCGGCGAGAGGTAGCCCAGCTCGCTGAAGCACAGCGGGATGCTGGTGCTGCGGAAGGGGAACAGCGCCCGCTGGATCATCAGGGGCAGGTAGTAGGTCGGGTAGTCGCCGCGCGGGTCGCCGCCCTGCTGCTGCGGCGGAATGATGCCTTCGTTGTAGTGGATGCCCAGGCAGTCGGCGTAGTTCGCCGCGCCCGCGTTCGCCATGCCCAGATAGTAACGGTCGTCGTTCCAGACGCGATCCAGCCCGAACGCACCTTCCGCGCCGGTCGGTGAGGGCGCGCCCGTGACCACCTTGATGGTCGGGTCGACCGCTTTGATGGCGTCGTGCGCCTGTTGCAGCATCGAGACGTAGGAGCGCGGGTCGATCTTGCCGGTGGGCCATTCGCGGTCGAGGTTCATCTCGTTCCAGACCTGAATGGCGTCCGGCTGGAGCGCGGCGACCTTGCCGACGAATTCGGCGTAGAGCGGGTCGTAGGCGGCGTCGCCCTGCTGATCCAGCTCGTCTTTGTTGCCCTTGATGCTCAGGAAGGCGAGAAAGCCGTTCTGATGCGACCAGTTGATGCGGTCGCGCGCCACGTCGACCAGCGAGTCGTCGCCGATGGTGAAGGGAATCTGCCACTTCATCCAGGTCAGCCCTGCCTGCTTCATCAGCGGGACGGCTGCGTCGTCAAAACCGTTCATCTGCCCGCCAACCGGGATCGGCAGCGTGTTGGTGACGGTCGGGCGCGGGACGATCTCCGGCTGAGCAGGGGCTTGCGTCGCCTGCGGCTCCGGCGTCGGCTGCTGCGCCGCGCCGGGCGCGTTCTCGATGCGCAGCGGCGTCACCGTGACGACGCTGATGTCGCCCGATTGGTGGACGACGCGCAGACGCAGCGTGTAGACGCCGTTCGCCACGATAGTCGTGTTGAACTGTGCCAGCGTGCCGTTGTCAACCGGATTGCGGCTCGGCAGCGTCACCGGAGTCCAGGTCGCCGAGTTAGGGTCGACGCTGGCATCCGCCACTTCAAAGAAATAGCTCTGCAAATCCGGCGGGTTGACCGTCCCGGTGATGGTCACCGTCCCGCTGATGCTGGAGACAGGTTCGGGGGATGTGATCTGGATATTCTCATCCTGCGCGAAGACCGGCAGGGTCACGAGGGCAAGTAAAAAAAGGAAAAGTATCCGGCGCATAGAAAAAAGCTCTCCTCAGTGCGAACCATGCGATTAGGATGCGGGGCGAAACCTGCTTCGCCCCGCACGCGGATCATGAGCGGTTAGCCGCAGCTACCCTTTTGCAGCGTGTAGCTGATCGTGCGGATATTATCGCTCTCGTTGTTTTCGGGAATCTGGTTCGACGGATCGATCACGAGCGTCAGGTTGTGCTGCTCGTTGTACCACGTGCTGATCGTCAGCGGCATGTTGACGCGGAAGGTCTGACCCGGCTGCAAAATCGGGAAGCCGCCGATGGTTCCCGGTCCCTGCTGCGAGCCGTCGGCGGCGCGCGTGTCGATCAGCGACACCGTTCCGCTGAAGGCGGTCGGCTGCGAGCCGAGGTTCGCCACGTCGAAGCCGACGGTGAAGGTTTGACCGCAGGTCGGCGTGCCAGGGTCAAGCACGACAATACCGGCGACCAGGTTCGCCTGCGACGCTGGAACGGGCGTTGCCGGAATCGCCGTCGGGAAGGGCGTCGCGGTCGGCGGCGGCGGGGGCGGCGGCTGGATGCGCGGCAGCCCGGTCAGGTCGCCGGACGTGCTGACGATGCTCGGCGCGACCCAGCCGATCTGACCACTGTCCAACTGCACCTGATACCAGCCCGATCCCTGATTGCTGATGCCGAGGATGCGCGCGGCTCGTGCCGGTCGGCAGCGAGGTGATGATGTTGTAGTTGGTGCCGTCACCCTGGCGGACGTTGCCCGCCGGGCTGGAGGTGATGGTCACGCGCGGCGTCGTATCCACCGTCGGTTGCAGCGTCGGCGTCGGCGGGACGAAGGTCGCGGTCGGGAACGGCGTCGGCGTCACGGCGAAGGGCGGCGGCGTGTTCTCGATGCGCAGCGGCGAAACGACGGCGAAGACGGGCGATCCCTGGCTGACGTTGACCGTCAGGCGCATTTCGTACAGCCCGTCCGCGATCAGCGTCGTATCCCAGACGCCGAGCACGTCGTTCTGTACCGCCGCCTGGCTGGGCAGAATGGCGGGGAACCACACGTCCGCGCCGCCTTGAGGCGTCAGGTCGTCGTTGAGCGGTCGGAATTCGATGAAATAGTTGGTCATGTTCGGCAGGTTTGCCGTGCCACGAATGGGAAACTGACCCCGAATGACGTAGACCGGCGGGGGCCAGATGATGTTGGCATTCGGGTTCGCCGGTTGGGTCGATGTTTGCGCAAATCCCACGACTGGCAGCACCAGTGTGAGCGCGAGGAGCAGGATAAGCAGACGTTTCATGCGGTTCTCCTCCAAAGAAAGCAGTAGCAGTAAATGCGTGGAAATCTAGTCTCCTGCCATTGTACCAAATATTAACTGTAATGTGCTAACGATTGCCCTACGCCTGCTCAATCGCGGGTCAGGAAGTAGACTGCCGCGCGGAAGCACAGGAAGATCAGCAGCAGCGGCAGCGCAGTCGGGAGGATGATTTCGACCAGCACGCGCGTCGGCTGATCGAGCGGCGCGAGGCGGACGAGGTTGATCAGCGCGAAGTAGGACGCGCCGAGCGCCGTCGTCGTGAAAATCGCCAGCACGCGCGAGGGGATCAGCGCGCCGACCAGCGTACCGAGCGCGCCGATCAGGATCGGCTCGATCAGCACGCGCAGAATCGCCACGCCGAGCGCGAAGATCAAGCCGAGGCGCATGAGGATCGGCTGCTCGTCGAAGGAGAAGAATATGTCGTACTGGATGATCAGCAGCGGCAGGCTCGACAGCGCCGCGCCCATCAGGATCAGGCTGAGATTCTCGGTTTCGTGCCAGATTGACGCGGCGACTTTGCTGAACAGCGTGTGGATGGTCGGGTGCGGGATGATCAACAGCAGATCGAGCGTGGCGTTGCGCCGCTCCTTGACCACCGAAGCCGCCGCCGCCGCGCCAATCGCGAACAGAATTTGCGCGTACAGCGCCAGCCCGACCGGCAGCAGCACCAGCGTCACCGTGACCGTCGGCATGAGCAGGATGAACAGCACCGGGAAGACGAACGAGAGCGCAATTACGCCGACCTGCACCAGATAGAGGCGCAGGACCAAGCCCATATCCGGGGTGAGTGTTTTCCAGTATGAACCGAGGTCTCTACGGACGATGGGGTTCGTTCGGCGTGCCCACGTGGGAAGATTACTGTCGATTTCGTGGGTGAACGTCTGTTTGATGCGGAGCGTTGCCGCATCGAAGAAAGCTCGATCCAATTTGGATTCCGATCTTCGTGGTTAATTACCAGTAATAACCACAATACCGGTGATAAGTTCAATTCTAGCACAGATTTTTCATGTCAAGCGGCGCGATTCGCGCGGGCGACATGTATCTACAGGTTCGCCCCTAAGCGCGGTACAATAGAGGGTGTATGAACAGGAATTGGACGGGATGCCGGACGAACACCTTAGCCCGCGCGCGCAGCGCTTGCGCGAAGCAGGCTATAAGCTGACCAATGCGCGCCTGACCGTCCTCGCCGCGCTTGAAGAGGGCGACGGGCATATCACCTCGACCGAAGTGCTGGAGCGCGTCAACCACCGCGATCCCGCGATTGGGCGGGCGAGCGTATTCCGCACGCTCGACCTGTTCACGCAGCTCTCGATTGTGCGCCCGACCTACATCGACAGCAGCGTCACGCCGACCTACGTGCTGATGCCGGGCGGGCATCACCATCACATCATCTGCACCAACTGCAACCGGGTGATCGAGTTCGAGGACTGCGGGCTGGACAAGCTGCGGCGCGAACTCGAACAGCGCTACGGCGTGCATCTGACCGGGCATCTGCTGGAATTCTACGGCTTGTGCGAAGACTGCGCGTCGGAGTCGTGATTTCCATCTGAACCTCTATCGCGGCAAGCCGGGACTGCGCACGAAGCACTGCGTTTCGTGTCGTTTATCGATCCGCGCGTTATTGCCATCGACTGGCTTTTTCCACTCAAATGCGATAGAACGGCTCGTAGGGGCTGCAATGGGCGTTTGGAGTGACGCCACCTTAATTGAGAAAGGGATTCAGATTCAATGGAACAAAGTCCGGCAGTTGCCCTCTTTTTCGCGCTGGCAGTGATCCTGGCGGCATCCCGTATCGGCGGGGCAATTGCGCGCCGCTTCGAGCAGCCGCGCGTCCTCGGCGAGCTGATCATCGGGGTCGTGCTGGGTCCGACGCTGCTCGACCTGCTCCATGCGACCATTCTGCAAGGGACGAATTTGCAGGGGACGATCAGCGAGCTGGCGGATTTTGGCGTTCTGATGCTGTTGTTCATCGTCGGGCTGGAAATCAATCTCAAGGAATTCGCCCAGGTGGGCGTGCTGGCGCTGCTGGCGGGCTTTCTCGGCATTCTGGGGACGATCATGCTGGCGCTGCCGCTGGTGATGGCGTTCGGCTATAGCTGGCAGGAAGCGCTGTTCGCGGCAGTGGCGCTGGCGGCGACTTCCGTGAGCATATCCGCGCAGGTGTTGTTTGAGTTGGGATTCCTGCGCACGAAAGTCGGCAATGCGCTGCTGGCGACCGCGCTCACCGACGACGTACTGTCGATCCTGCTGCTCTCGCTGGCGGTCGCCGTCGTCGGGCAGCAGAGCGGCTCGGCGGCGTCGGACGCGAACGCGCTGGTGGGGATCGTCGTGCGGATGGCGCTGTACATCGGCGGCGCGGTCGCGGTGGCGTGGTTTGTCCTGCCAACGGTGGCGAACCGCCTCAATCAGATGCCGTCGATCCAGCAGTCGTATGGTATCCCGGTCATCGCCCTGCTGGTCGCGCTGCTGTTCGGCTGGACAGCCGAGACGTGGGGCGGAGTCGCCGCGCTGACGGGCGCGTTCATCGCCGGGGTGGGCTTCAGCCGCACGCGCGACGACGTGCGCCGCGAGATCGAAACCTCAAGCAGCTTCATCGCCTATGCGCTGCTCGTCCCGATCTTTTTCATCAACGTGGGATTGGATACCAACCTGCGCACGTTTCCGCTGTCGGCGCTGCCGATGGCGCTGCTGCTGCTGGGCGTGGTGCTGGTGTCGAAAGTCCTGGGCTGCGGGCTGGGCGCGCGGCTGGGCGGCTTCAACACGCGCGAATCGCTGCGGCTGGGCGTCTGCATGATTCCGCGCGGCGAAGTGGGTCTGATTGTCGCCTCACTGGGGCTGGCGTTGGGGGTTTTTCGCCCCGATCAACCCCTGTTTGCGTCGCTGTTCCTCGTCATTTTGCTGACGACGGTGGTGACGCCGGTCCTGGTGCGGTGGGTGTTCAAGGAGGAGTTTGGATGAAAGTAGTCGTTCTCATCACGACGCAGGTTGAGTCTGGGCTGGACATCGCTCAGGCGTGGCAGGAGGCAGGCGCTCCCGGCGTGACCGTCATTCGCTCGCACGGGCTGCATACGCTACAGCAGGAGCTGCGCACCGGGTCGGTCGAACTGCCGGTGGTGGTGGTCTCGATGGGCGCGGCAATGGCGTCGCTCATGGATACGGCGGAAGAACGCACCGAGGTCATCCTGTCGCTGGTCGACGATCCGTTAGTCGATCCGCTGATCGCGGCGGCGAACGAAGTCCTCGGCGACCTGACCGAGCCGAATCACGGAATTCTGTTCGTGCTGCCTGTCGAGCGTGCCATTGGGTTGCGCCAGCACAGCGTGTCGTAAGGGCTGCATCGCCAGACCGTGCAGTGTGTCACTCCAGGCTTCCCTGCGCGTTAGGGAACGTCTCTGTATAGCTTGTACATGTCTACGTTTTTCTCCTTCTAACGCCATCGCAGACCAAGCGCTCGTCCTTGAATTATACCTGCGGTCATCGGGTATAATTCTGCTTCTGCCTCTTGGATCGCCTAGTGTCTGGCATCGAATTCATGCACGTCGTCTATAACGGCTGGTTCTGGGATCAACCGAATACGGGAAGCGGACAGTATTTGCGGCGGCTGCTCGGCAGCCTGCGCCGCGTCGCGCCCGATCTGCGCATGACGCTGGTGCTGCCGCCGGGGTTGGCGCGCGCCGACGACCTGCCGGACGGCATCGAGGTTGTCACGACGCGCGGCTCGCGCTCGAATCTCGGCAAAGTCTGGTTCGAGCAGCGCACCTTTCCGCAGGTCGCCGGGCGCGTCGGCGCGGACATCGCCCACGTGCCATACTGGGGCGCGCCGCTGGCGTCGCCGCTTCGCCTCGTGACCAGCGTCCTCGACGTGATCCCGCTGGCGCTGCCGCAGTACAGCGCTGGGGCGCGCGGGCGGCTGTATACCGCGCTGGTGAGCGCCTCGGCGCGCGGCTCGAGCCACGTCATCACCATCAGCGAGGCGGCGAAGGCGGACATCGTCCAGTACCTCGGCATCCCGGAGGCGATGATCACGACGACGCACCTCGCCGCCGACGAGGTGTATCATCCCCGCATGGGTGCGGAGCGCGACGACGCCGTGCGCGAGAAATACGATCTACCGGATCGCTTCGTGCTTTATCTGGGTGGCTTCGACCCGCGCAAGCAGGTCAACGACGCGCTGCTGGCGTACACCTATGCCGGTCCGCCGCATGGGCGGGAAATTCCGCTGGTGATCGGCGGGCGCGAGCCGCAGTGGGGCACGCCGATGTTCCCCGACCTGCACGAATACGCCGAAAAGCTGGCGGTCACCGACTACGTGCGCTGGATCGGCTACGTCGATGAGGCGGACAAGCCGTCGCTCTACCGCCTCGCCGACGTGTTCGTCTACCCCAGCGTTTACGAGGGCTTCGGGCTGCCCGTGCTGGAGGCGATGGCGAGCGGCACGCCGGTCGTGGCGCGCGAAATCCCGGTGATCGAGGAGATCAC
Organism: uncultured Chloroflexia bacterium; assembly: GCA_963760975.1. Lineage (GTDB taxonomy): Bacteria > Chloroflexota > Anaerolineae > Aggregatilineales > Phototrophicaceae > Flexifilum. Next base: position 76,485 of record CAVXEZ010000008.1, read on the forward strand.
GGGTGACGCCGCCTATCTGGTGCGGGACGCCCGGACGATGGCGGCGGCGATCATTGCGCTGCTGATTCAGGAGCCGCTGCAGCAGGCGCAAATCGCGCGCGGGCTGGCGCAGGCGACGCGCTTTAGCTGGCTGAAGACGGCGCGCGAGACGCTGGCGGTCTACGAGCAGGTGATGGGCAGCGAGTGACGAGCGATGAGGGGGATTGGCATGGCGAAGGTCAAATATCCGCTGACGCCGGAGGCGAAAGAGGCGGCGAAGTCGCTGGTCGCGGCGTGGGACAAAGGAGAGAATCGATCAGTATTTTGAAATCTACGATGCTACAGCAGGAGACGCGCGGCGTAGAGGATACATTGAAATCGTATCGGGTAAGAGGGGGTTTCGAAAAATATTGATGAACAATTTGAAGTTCCGCTTATCGATCTACTTCTTGAACTATCAGAATTCAAGCTATCTCAATTACTGTAGAAACTTTAACGAGTGAAAATCGCGTACTTGCGCCCAAGCAAACCAATCCACCACGTCCTGCTGCAATTGGGGATGGTTGGCTTTCAGTGCAAAGACATAATCCGCCTGTTGTTCAATGACGGTCTGAGCGATTTCTTTTTGACAGTTGAGCGCAGCGATCGGCACGATACAGCCTTTGAGGAACAGCAGCTTGAGCAATTCGGGTACGGCGGTAATCTCGTTTGGACTTGCTATCAAACTTGCGTTGTCCCAGTAACACGCCTGTTTAACTGGCCCAGGCACTCTTCAGATGAATCGCGTCTTGCCCACGAAAACTATCCCGACTGCCCCGCGCTGTTTTGCCATCGACGGCAATAACTTGTCCGGGTGCAATGCGAAAGTGCTGTTCCACCCAAGGCATAAATTGCAGCTGGAACTCATCCGCATTCAGCAAGCGAAAGACCCGGCTGAAGTTATCTTGAGAGGGAATCCCAGCTGGCGGCGTCAAATATCGCTTCAACCACGCCGCTTTCGCGTTGCTCTTGCAAGCGATCTTTGTAGTCGCCCAGTTTGCGATGACGCAAGGCTGGATACATTGAATTTGTCGCTGGTATCCCCTATCCAATATGTTCTTTCGTGTTTTGCCGCGTTATAATCGGCGTGTCGGTGAATAAGAAGATGCGATGCTTCCGTTAATCACATTTCTCGTCGGTCTGTTCGTGCTGTTCAAGGGCGGTTTCACGTTGGGAAACCGCACGGTGACGCGCGCGCAGGCTCGCTCGATTGGCTTGATCCTGATGGCGCCCTTGGTGATCGAGTTCTGCGCCAGCTCGATGCTGATCTACAACTACATCGACTTCAATGCCGACGGATCTTTTTCGCTCAGCCCCGACGCGCTCGATTACATCAGCGGGACGCTGGGGATGATCGAACTGGTCACGGTGATCGCTGCTGTGGGGCTGGTGCTGTTCAACATCTACGGCGTGCCGCACCAGCAGCAGGGCAATCATCCGCTCCAGCCGCCGAAGCCGCAGCAGCCCGTCCCGATGGTGCGCGTGCCGGACATCATGACCGTCGCCGAAGCCGCCGCTTACATGCGCGTCAGCGAGACCGAACTGCTCAGCCTGATCGATCAGGGCAAGCTGGGCGCGGCGCGCATCGGCGGCTCGTATCGCATCGCGCGCATCGCCATCGACGATTTTATGGCGCATCCCTGAGCGCCGCCGCTTCCCTCAATCGACCAGGCTGAACAACCATTTCCGCCGCGTTTTGATGACGACGGACGCTTACGCCTGTTCCTCCGCCGTCTTGCCGATCCAGCCCGGCGAGTCGCTGGCGGGGAAGGATTCTTCCGACGCTTCCTGCACGACGCTCTTGGCGCGCGTTTCGTCGAGCAGCTTGAGGTAGGTCTCGTCCGACCGCGCCGACATGATGAAATCGTTGCGATGCAGCCCCTTGATAGTGTGGGTATACCATTCGAGCGAGACGGTCTTCGGGCGGGTGATGATGATCGGGTGGTGATCCTGCTGCTGGGCGAGATGACCGATGCGCTGCGTGAACGCCAGCGCGTCGTCGTACTTCTCGAAGTCAAAGGTGCGGTGGAGCTGCTTCATGCCGTTGACGTTGACCACGTCCCACATTGGAGTGTTCAACCGCATCAGGTTGATCTCCTCGTCGGTCAGTGGCGGGACATCCCCGGTGCAGGGGACACAACGTTCCTGTGCCAACCTCTCCATCATTTCCTCCGTGATTACAAACTATATGACATTTGTTAGTTTACCCCGCTTATGTTATTTTTTCATGAGACTATGCCACACGAGGAGTAACAACTTCATGACAGCAATCGGGCTGATGGTCGAAGGTCAGCAGGGTTTGACCTGGCAGCGCTGGCGTCGGCTGCTGGATGCCGCCGAGGACTTAGGCTATCAGTGTGTCTTTCGTTCGGATCATTTCACCAACCCGCAGCCGCCCGACATCGAATCGCTGGAGACGTGGGCGTCGCTGACCTACGCGGCGACCGCGACTTCCTCCATCGAGTTCGGGACGCTGGTCTCGCCGATCACGTTTCGCCATCCGTCCATGCTGGTACGCACGGCTGCCGCCGTCGACGACCTGAGCGGCGGGCGGCTGGTCTTTGGCATGGGCGCGGGCTGGCAGGAGCGCGAGCATCACAATTACGGCATTCCGTTCCCGGAGCGATCCGTGCGCTACGAGATGCTGCGCGACGCGCTCGAAATCACCGCGCGCCTGCTGATCAGCGACGCGCCCGTCAGCTATCAGGGCAAGCATTTCTCACTGGACGAGGCGATTTTGCTGCCGCGCCCGGAGCGCGCCGGTGGTCCGCCGATCCTGATCGGCGGCAACGGTCCGAAGCGGACGCTGCCGCTGGCGGCGGAATTCGGCGACGAGTGGAACGCCGTCTACATCGACCCGGCGACCTACCGCCAGCGCACCCAGTATCTGGACGAGCTGCTGGAGAAGTGCGGGCGCGCGATTGGCGACGTGAAGCGCTCGCTGATGACGCGCATCGACTACGCCAAAGACGACGCCGACTGGAAGCGTATTCAGGCGGAGCGCTCGCCGGACGCGCGCACCATCAGCGGCACGGCGTCGATGGTGATCGACCAGATCGGCGCCTACGCCGATGCCGGGGTCGAACGCATCATGCTCCAGTGGCTGCAACTGGACGACATGGATCGGCTGGAGGCAGTGGCGAGCAACGTGCTGCCGCACTTTCACGCCCATCTGAATATGAACGCCGAGGGCTGAACATGAGGTCTTCCAACCGCACGTTCGTGATTCTGGCTGCCATCCTGATCCTGATGTTCATCCTGGGGCTGATCACCGTGATCATCCTGGCGAGCCGTTGAAGGCGGCGTTAGCGAATCGTAAGCATCTATCGCTACGCTACGTCAAACTGTGACCTGGACGAGCGTGTGAGGATCGAGAGCGAATGATTGTTCACGGATTCGGCATCCGCCGCTTGATCACCGCTGCCTTCGGGGTGATCGCAGTGGTAGGAGTAGCGATCCTGCCGCAGCAGCTTCGCCCGCCGGGCGAGGCGACCGTGCCGCCGCAGCCGACCGTCGCCGCGCCGACGAGCGCGCCCGCCATGACCTTCGTCCCGCCGACGGCTGCGCCCACGCGCGAGGCAATCTCAAACCCCGCTTCCTATCCCAATTTCGGGCGCGCTGCCGAAATCCGCGACGACGTGTGGCTGAATACGGACAACTCCCTGCGCCTTGCCGACCTGCGCGGGCAGGTGGTGCTGCTGGAATTCTGGACGTTCGACTGTATCAACTGCCTTCACGTGCTGCCCTACGTGCGCGACTGGTATGACGCGCTACAAGGACGACGGCTTGACCGTGATCGGCATCCACTACCCGGAATTCAGCTACGAAGCGGATTACGACAATCTGGTGGCGGCGCTGGATCGGCTGAAAATCGAGTATCCGGTGGCGCAGGACAACGACGGCGCGACCTGGCACGCTTACGGGCAGCGCTACTGGCCCACGATCTACCTGATCGACAAGCGGGGCTATCTGCGCTACCAGCGCATCGGCGAGGGTGGCTACGAGGACACCGAAGCCGCTATTCAGGCGCTGCTGGCGGAAAATACCTGAAAACATCACGCGGGCGCAGCACGCTGCGCCCCTACAAACAACCCTCATTCGTGCGAACTGTAGGGGCGTTCAATTGAACGCCCCTACTTTATTGACCTCACCCCTACCGCTTTAGAGATCGCACAGCATGGCGGTGAGGCGCGGCACCTGCTCCGCCAGCACGTCGCGGTCGGTCAGCGCCTCCCACACCCCACCGACGCCGCCGTATTCCAGCGAAACGATCCAGGGGCGCGCCCACGCGCCGCCTGCGCAACTGCGCGAATGCCCACTCGAAAAATGTCCAGTCGTCCTCGGTGATCGGCAGATGATCGATCCAGCGCCCGGCGAAGTCGGCGATCACCTCCGGCGCGATGCCCGCGCCGCGCAGGCGCGCCGCCCAGCGCTCGTCGAAATACTGGATGCCCGTCAGGTGGACTTCGCGGATGCGATCCAACGGCAGTCCGTCGAAATAGGCGTGCGTCTCCATATCCAGCGAGCGGGCGGCGAGGCGCGCGTGCGAGATGTCGAGCAGAAAGCCGCAGCCCGCCGCCTCGATCACCCGCCGGATGAAATCCGGCTGGCAGGACGCGCGGAAATAATGCCCCTCGTGATAGTAGTCGCTCTCGACGATCACCTTGTCCGCGCCGAAGCGGCGCACGACCGCCTCGACATCGCGCAGCGCCGCCTCCAGCATCCGCTCGACGTGGATGGGATCGTCGGTGGCTTCCGGCAGATCGGGGAAGTCGCTGACGAGCGGCAGCAGGTGCAGGTTGACGTAAGGCGTGCCGGTCTGCGCCAGCAGCGACTCCATGCGCCGCCAGTCCGCAGGCTGCTTCTTCTCCGTGTCGATGGCGTCGCCGATGCCTGTGCCGACCCGCAGCGGCAGGTGAACGTAGGGCGGGCGCGTCTCCTGCGCCGCCGCGATCACGTCATCCCACGCCGGGCACTTGAAGCGATCCAGCGCGATACGACCCTGCGCCAGCAGGTCGACTGCCTGCGGCGAGTAATTGAGAGCAAATTCCATTGAGGGGCGCTCCTGTGTTTATTCAGCCAGCCAGAAGGGGTTCGACCAGGCGCGACCGCCGTCCCGGTCGCGGATGGTGACGCGGCAGTAGGCGCTGCCCAGCCGCCGGATGTCCAGTTCGGCTTCGATCATCCCCTTGCCATGCTTATACACAGAGCGCGACCCTTTTCCGGTGACGAAAATCGAATCGACCGGCGAGCAGCGGATTTTGACCGTCTCGCCGCGATTGACCTGCAAGTCGTGGATTTGCGGTCCGGTGCTGCTGTAGTATTCGCCGCGCTTGAGCGCCGCCAGGATCGACTCCGGCGTCAGCGCTTCGCTCTTGACCCACACCCAGCCCCGAATACGGTCGTTGTGCTTGTCCTGAAAATGCGCGTCGTCGGTGGCGCAGGCGCTGTAGCGGTAGCCGCGCGCCAGCAGCACGTCGAGCATGTACCAGCTATCGATGCGGTCGTTGTGATCCGCCGAGATGCCGTTGATCACCTCGATGGCGTGGACGTTCCCCAGCGAGATCACGTCTTCTTCGGTCAGGTTGTACCAGGCGGGATGCGCGGCGGCGACGAACGCGCCCGCCTCCAGCGCCCGCGCCGCGATCTGGATGCCCGTTTCGTCGGGCAGGTTGCGCGGGAAGTCGGGCGGCAAGCCGACGGCGAGGATATGCCACAGCTCGCCCGTCAGCGTTTGCGGGGCGTGCAGCTCCGCGCCGAGGATGGTCGTGAAGTCGTCGGTGCGGTAGGGCGTCGTGTCGGTGATGGGGTAGCGGAACTGCTCCATGAAATGGTCGGTGATGGCGAGGAAGTCGTAGCCCATGTCGCGGTAGAAGCGGCAGACCGCATCCGGCGGCAGACGCCCGTCAGAGCGCGTCGAGTGGGTATGCAAATTGCCGCGATAAAAGCGACCCGGCTGGTTGAAGGGCAGGTTTTTCATGGAAACTCCGAAAGAGGATTGAACCACAGAGACCGCAGAGGACACAAAGTATATCTTTTCTCTGTGATCTTTGTGTCCCCTGTGGTTGGACTTAGACAGGAATGGTCAGGCTTTCGAGATCGCGCGGGTAATAGGTGTAAATCTCGATGCCGGTGTCGGTGACGACGATGGTATCGCTGTGGCGGAAGCCGCCCAGATTGGGCGCGTACAGCCCCGGCTCGACCGTGAACAGCATCCCCGGCTGCAAAATCGTCTGGTCGCCGATGTCGAGGAAAGGCGCTTCGTGGTAGCGCAGCCCGATGTTGTGCCCGACGTGATGCTTCCAGTAGGGCATCAGGTCGTGCGCCTCGTAGTAGGCGCGCACCTTGCGGTCGACTTCGCTGCACGGCTCGCCCGGCTTGATCGCCTCGAACGCCGTCTCTTGCAGCGCCAGCATGTGCTCGAACATGGTCTTGACCTCGTCGCTGGGCTTGCCGATGACCATCGTCCGTTCCAGCTCGGAGTTGTAGCCCCACATGGTCGCCGCCGCGCCCGTCACCAGCACGTCGCCTTCGCGGAAGGTGATGTTGTTCGCCAGCGCGTGCGGGATGGCGGCGTTGCGCCCGATCTGCCCGCGATACCCGGCGAACGCGCCCGTGCCGTACTCGCTCTGCGCCCGGTAAATCGGTCCGATGGCGTCCATCAGGGCGCGGGTGGCTTCGTCGCTGGCGCGCTGGCTGACTTCCGTCTCGGTCGCGCCGACTTTGGTGTAGCGCTGCAAGAGCGTGTGCGCCAGGTTGCCCCAGGTGCAGCTTTCGCGGATCAGGCTGAGTTCGGCGGGCGACTTGACCATCAGCCGATCTTCGATGAAGGCGCGCACCGACACGATCTGCCGCCCGGTGAGCGCGCTCAGGCTTTCGCCGCGATAGCCGAATATCCAGGGGTAGCCGTCGTCGTCCGCCGCGATCTTGGTGTCCGGGCTGCCGATGATGCCCAGCTCGCCGATCAGGTGCTTGAGCACGCCCATCGGGTGCGGCGTGTGCGGGTACTCGACGTAGTAATCCACCCGGTCGATCAGGGCGTTCGCCTGGGCGTGTTCCAGTTCGAGGCGCGGGACAAACATGGCGCGCTCGCCGCTGGCGCTCATGACGAATGCCATCGGGCGCTCGGTGGGGATGAACGAGAAGCCGGTGTAGTACTGGACGTAAGCGTTGTCGAACAGCACGACGCCGCTCAAGCCGTTGACCTGCAGGTGGTCGAGCAGGGCGTCGCAGCGGGCGCGGTGCTCCTCGGCGCTGATGCGCAGTTGCTTAATCGGTAGGGACATGATCTTCTTCCTTAGGGGCATTTGCCTAATCTGCGCAAATGCTAGCCGGAGTCGCTGCGCTGGTCAAATCACTTGGTCTACTCTTAATTGACACCCCCTTCCATTCCACCCCAACGACCTATATAATTCGACTTTATTGCGCCCGATATTTGGCGGGGCATTAGATGAGGAATTGAGCGAGCGATGCAGAAAATCACGGACGGCTTGGTCGTCAGCTTGAATTACGTTTTAACCGTAGACGGGGAGACCCTCGCGCAAACCGACGACGGCGATCCGATGCAGTACCTTCACGGCGCGGAAGAAATTCTACCCGGTTTGGAAGCCTCTCTGACCGGCAGGCAGGTGGGCGATAAGTTCAGCATCACGCTGGCGCCGGAAGATGCCTACGGCGAGTACGATGAAGACGACGTTGAGGAAATTGACCGCGAGGACATCCCCAACGTGGACGAACTCGAAGCCGGGATGGCGGTCGAGGTCGAGGATGAAGACGGCTATGCCTACATGGCGCAGGTCGTCAAGATCACCGACAAGGTGGTCGTGCTCGACTTCAACCCGCCGCTGGCTGGCAAGACGCTGACCTACGACGTGGAAGTCATCGGCATCCGCGACGCCACGCCGGAAGAACTCGAACACGGGCACTCGCACGACGAGGACTGGTCGGAAGAAGACGAAGAAGACGACTACGAGTACGAAGACGAGAACGAGAGCTAACGCGGCATCATTCGTCAATCTAAAAGGGCGATCTCCTCACACGGGGAGATCGCCTTTTTGTTTCCGATGGGCGCACAGCCGTGCGCCCCTACACTGGTCTCGATCTCGTGCCTCACTCGCTTTTACTCGGTACTGAGCACTCGTTGCTCGTCGCTTTAGCTCTCATATGCATCGCCGGTGAGTTCCCACGACGCGCGCACGTCCATGTCCAGGTCGCTGCGCAAGCCGCCCAGAAAACGCTGGTGCGCCGCAGCCCCGATCATGGCGGCGTTGTCCGTACACAGGTTGAGCGGCGGAAAGCGCACGGGCAGGTCGGCGCGTTCGCGCATCTCGCGGCGCAGCATCTGGTTGGCGCTGACGCCGCCCGCCAGCAGGATTTCAGTCGCGCCGAATTCTTTGGCGGCGCGCACCGTCTTCTCGACCAGCGCGTCGACCAGCGCCTTCTGGAAGCTCGCCGCCACGTCCGGGACGGCGACATCCGAGCGCAGCACAGGTTGGCGGTCGCCCATGCGCTCGCCGCGCCGCGATGCCGACGGCGAGACGGTCGCTTCGCGCAGGACGGCGGTCTTCAGCCCGGAGAAGCTGAAATCGTAGCTCGCGTCGAGCTTGGCGCGCGGGAAGTCGAACGCCGCCGGGTCGCCGTGCAGCGCAGCGCGCTCGATGTTCGGTCCGCCGGGGAAGGGCAAGCCGAGCATCCGCCCGACCTTGTCGAAGGCTTCGCCCGCCGCGTCGTCAAGGGTGCCGCCGAGCCGCTGGTACTGCCCGTGCCCGGTCATCAGCAGCAGTTCGGTGTGCCCGCCGGAGACGATCAGCACCACCACCGGGAATTCGATCTCGCGCCCGGTGTCGGTCAGCCAGAGCGAATAAACGTGCCCCTCCAGATGGTTGATGCCCAGCAGCGGCTTGCCCGCCGCCAGCGCCAAGCCTTTGGCATAGTTCATGCCCACCAGCAGCGAGCCGACCAAGCCCGGTCCGCGCGTCACGGCGATGGCGTCGAGTTTGTCGAGCGGCGTGCCGGAGTCGTTCAGCGCCTGCTCGACCACATAGCTAATCGCTTCGACGTGGGCGCGCGACGCCACTTCGGGATAGACGCCGCCGTACTTGGCGTGCAGGTCGATCTGCGAGGCGATCACGTTCGACGCCATCGTCCTGCCGTCGATCACGACGGCGGCGGCGGTCTCGTCGCAGGAAGATTCAATGCCCAGAATGAATGTCATGGTCTATCCTCACGAATACCCCAATCATCCGGCAGACGCGCCGCTTCTTCAAGGGTCGAAGCGCGCTTCGGGCGAACGCGCCCGGCGTCGCAGCAGATGATCGAGCGCGGCTGCGGCGAACACCCACCAGAAGACCTCGTTCGGGAACAGATAACGCGGACTCGCCAGCAGGAAGAAATGTACCAGCGTCAGGTAGGCGATCAAGCCGAGCATCGGCAGCGCGACCCGCCAGCGGCGGCGGTAAAGCCAGATGCCGACCAGCCCCGCCAGCAGCCCGACGAAATGGAACAGATACAGCGCCAGCTTCGACCAGAAGGCATCGCCTTGCACCAAATCCGCCAGCGAGTGCGTTCCATCCAGCACGCCGAGCGCCAGATCGCGCAGGCTTGCGCCGGGGAAGAAGGTCGTGCCGTGCGGCTGCAAGTAGGCGCTCGCCAGCTCGCCGATGCGCCGCCCGATCCAGCCTGCCGGGTCGCTGCCGATGGCGGCTTGCGCGCCCTGGAGTTCGTCGCCGTTGTACGGCTCAAGGCTCTGGTCGACCTGCTGCGGACTCGTCCAGCCGGTCGCGCCCAGGTAGAGGAAGGCGGGCAGCCCATTCCCGGCGATCACGAAGCGGTTCCAGCGAGCGAGGCTGTAGACCGTCCAGGTTGAGACGACCAGCGCGTAGACGACCAGCAGCAGCGCCGCCCGACGCCAGCCTTTGCGCCAGCCGCGCACCAGCAGCAGGTGGAACGCCAGCCCAAACGGGAAACAGCAGCAGCACGGCGCGCGTCAGCGTTGCCAAGCCGAGGCACACGGCGGCGAGGATCAGGAGCGATAGGACGCGGCGCGGCGGTTCGTCGTGTTGGCGGGGCAGGCTCTCGATATAGAGCCAGATGCCGCCGGTAAGCAGGAAGATGAAGACCGTTTCGGTGAGGATTTGCGACGCTTCGATGATGAACGCGGGCGAGACCGCCAGCACGCCCGCCGCCAGCAGCCCGGCGCTTTCGTGCTCCGTGAGCTTGCGGGCGAGACGAGTAGGCGAAGTAGCAGGTCGCAGTCGAAAGCAGCGCCTGAAGCACGCGCACGGCGATCACGGCGGCGGCGGGCGAGAGAATCGCCTGCGGCACGCCGATGATGACGAAGTAGAGCGGCGGCGGCGCGAGTTGGGACACGTCCGTGACGAGGTTGGCGGGCGATTTTCCGGTCACGAGCGCGTAAGCGTTGCCGAGATACCAGCCGCTGTCCTTGCTGGCGATCTCGTAGGGTGCGAGTGGGTCTTGCGCCAGCCCGAAGACCAGCCGCAGCAGCAGGGCGATCCCCAGAATCAGCCAGAGCAGACGATGTTTAGCCATCCGGCGCGTCCTTTATCGCGTAGAAGACGAACTGCGTACCCGGCACGGTCGCCGCCGGGACGAAGCGCGGGTCGCTGGCATCGCCGCTCACCAGCGCGTCGAGCGAGGGGCGGTCGGCGGGCATGAGCAGATAGCTGATGCCGTAGCGCTGCGCCACCTGATAGATCGTGTCCCGATCCTCGAACGGAAAGATCACCGAGCGGACGCCAACGTAGCCCAGGATGAACGGGTCTTGCGTCATGATGACGGCATCCTGCCCGCCGGGCAGCGTATGGAGCACGTCGGCGGCGCTTTGCACGCTGGTCAGGTAGCTCTGGCTGGCGGTTGCGTCCAGCCGCACGGTATCGACGGCGTTGAACGCCATCAGTCCGACGACAATCGCCATCGCGCCCAGGCGCAGGCGGCGGTCGCTGATCGCGCGCTCCAGCGCATAAGCCGCCAGCGGCAGCAGCAGCAGGATCAGCGAGAGATAGGCTTTCTTGAAACTGCCGCCCTGGCTCTTGAATGGGACGAGCACCGTGTAGAAGGCGAAGAACCCCGCCAGCAGAATCAGCGTTGGCGCCAGCGTTAGCCAGCGCGCGCGTGTGCGTTCGCGCAGCGCCAGCAGCGCCCCGCCGATCACGGCGACCGGCAGAAACACGTCGAGCGTCGTTAGCATGATTTTGACGCTCGCCGCCATTTCGAACAGGCGCTTGCCGACGATTTGCCCGATGCTCTGGCTGGCAAGATACGTTTGCAGAGTCAGGTGACGGTCAAATAGATAGTGATCGCGGTAGTCGGTCAGGAAGAACATGTTGCTGGTGGTCGGCGTCGAGAGCGTACCGTTGATAGAGAGCGTGCGCAGCGACCAGGGCAGCGCGATCAGCACGACCAGCGCCGGGATGAGCAGGGCACAGCGCCAGCGGCTTGGCTGCCGCCAGAGCGCGTAGAGTGCCAGCGTCACGGGCAGCATGACCAGCAGCAGGGCATTCTCGCTGCGCGTCAGGTATGCCAGCCCCGCCGCGATGCCGCTGCCCACGAAGGCGATCCACCTGCCGCGCTTCAGCCCTTCGGTGAGCAGCAAAATGCTCACGCCGAGCAGCAGCGCATTGGGGATGGTCGTGTCCGTCCGCAGTGAATTGAGGACGAACTCCGGCATCACGGCGGCCGCCGCCGCTGCGAACAGGCTGGTGTCATCCGAGCAGCCGAACTGCCGCGCCGCGCCGTAGCCGACCAGCGGCAGCAGCGAGCCGATCAGGATAAAGGGCAGCAGCGCGGTATGTACGCCGACGCCGAACAGCGCCATCGGGGCGGCTGCCAGCACGCTGGTGAGCGGCATCCAGTAGTCGTCCGGGTGCTCGACGCCCGCATACACGTCGTTGTACTGCCAGATGTAGTCAATCGTGAAGCCGTGCCCTTCGACCAGACGCACGGCCATGTTGTAGTAATGGTTCGGGTCAGCGACGCCGGGGAAGCTCACAAATGGAAGCAGCGCCAGGCGGAAAATCAGCGCGCCCACACAGATCAGCAGGAGTTTATGGAGCGAAGTGATGCGCATAGGCACGCATTATAGCGCGGGGAGGGGCATCGCATGTAGGCTGACTTCGCTAACGCTCTGCGAGCCGCATTTCCCCTTATACTGGCGGTGAATCGCCGCAGCGGGCGGCACGGGGAGATATGATGCTCAGACGGTGGCGGATCGCCGAGGCGGAATGGCTGCTGATCCTGATCCTGGCGCTGATCACAGGCGTGATGTTCGGGGCGGTCGCCTGGCGGATGATCTACGTTTACGGCGGCTCGGACTATCCGTTGCACATCCTGTTTGCGCGCAATATGGTCGAGAAGAACCAGTTTGCCGATGTCCACATCCTGTTTCAAGCGCTGATCATCGGCGTGGCGAGGCTCACGCAGACCCCGCTGGAGAATGCTGCCTGGCTCGTCGCAACCCTCTGCTACGTGATCACGGCGGTGATCCTGTACGCGCTCGTTCGGAGCGCGCTCGGCGGCGGCTGGATCGCGCCGCTCTTGTCGGCGGTCGCGGCGCTGGCGCTGCTGCTGGTGGCGCCCGTTAATTTACTCACGCTGCCGGAAAAGAATCTGTATTTCGGCTACATCGGCATCAGCGTCTATCACAGCCCGACGATTGTCCTGTTGAAGCCGTTCGCGCTGCTGTTGTTCGCCTTCACCGTCGCCGTCCTCGACCGCAGCCTGCGCTGGCGACCGCGCACGCTGATCGCCGGGTGGCTGCTGGTGACGCTGGCGCTGCTCGCCAAGCCGAATGATGTGCTGGTGCTGCTGCCCGCGCTGCTGGTGGTGATCGCCTACCGTTTCTGGCGGCGCGACCGCAGCGACTTCAAGACCCTGATCGGCGCGCTGGTCGTGCCGATGATCCTCCTGCTCGGCGTCTCGTATGTGCTCATGTATCTCTTTATCGGCGACGGCAAGAGCGGCGTTCAATTCGCGCCGCTTGCGGTTGTATTTCTGTATGGCGATACCGTTCAGAGCGCCCTGATCAAATTCGTTCTGTCGGCGCTGTTCCCGTTGATCGTCTATCTGGCGTACTACCGGCAGGCGCTGCGCGACCTGGTGATGAACGTGGCGTGGCTGACCTTTCTGGCGGGCGTGGGGCAGATGTACCTGTTCGCGGAAAGCGGACCGCGCTTTTCGCACGCCAATTTCTGGTGGGGCGCGCAGATCGGGCTGTTCGTCCTGTTCGTCGTCTCGCTGCTGTTCCTGCTGCGCCACTTCCGCGAGCGACCGCGCTGGCGCGGCTGGCTTTGCCTGATCGTCTTTGCCCTGCATCTGCTGAGCGGCGTGGTCTACTTCGTCATCCAATTCGTCGCGGTGAGCCATTCCGAGTGGTGGTGACGCATACCCTACGATCCCGTCGGGTTTTCAACTATACTTCCGGGCAATGGGTTCACGGACACACCGGGAAGTGCAGCATGAAACTCGGCATTGTAGGATTACCAAACAGTGGAAAGACCTCGATTTTCAACGCGCTGACGGGCAGCACGCTGCCGACCGGCGCGGGCATCAGCGGTCAGTTTGAAGTGCATACCGCCGTCGTCAACGTGCCCGATCCGCGCGTCGACAAGCTCTCCGCCATGTATAAGCCGAAAAAGACGATCTACGCGCAGGTGACTTACGTGGACATCGGCGGGCTGGAGAAAGGCGTCGGCGAGGGCGGGCTGAAGGGGCAGTTTCGCAACGAGCTGGCGCAGTTGGATGGCTTCGTCCATGTCGTGCGCGGCTTCAAGGACGAGAACGTGCCGCACCCTTACGAAACCGTCGATCCGCAGCGCGACGTGGAAAGCCTCGACGGCGAATTTCTGCTCACCGATCTGGTGACGGTGGAGTCGCGTCTGGAGCGCCTCGATGTCGAACTCAAGCGCAAAGGGCGCACCGCCGACAAAGCCGTCCTCGACGAGCAGGAGATGATGCTGCGGCTTAAAGCGCATCTGGAAGAAGAGAAACCGCTGCGCGACATGGGGCTGAGCGACGAGGAGATGAAGCCCTACCGGGGCTACGGTTTCCTGACGCTCAAGCCGGTGCTGATTGTCGTCAACACGGACGAGAACACCGACGACGTGTCGCTGGAATATCCGCACGACTGGAGCCGCGTCGTCTCGCTCAAGGGCAAGATCGAGGCGGAACTGAGCCAGCTTGATCCCGAAGACGCCGCCATCTTCATGGAAGAATACGGCATCACCGAACTGAGCGCCGCGAAAGTCATCCGCCTGTCGTATGAGTTGATGGCGATCCAATCGTTCTTCACCGTCGGCGAGGACGAGGTGCGCGCGTGGAGCGTGAATATCGGCGCGACCGCGCCCGAAGCCGCCGGGGTGATCCACAGCGACTTGCAGAAGGGCTTCATCCGCGCCGAAGTCATGGCTTACGACGACCTGATCGCCGGGGGGAGCGAAGCCGCGCTCAAGGCGACGGGCAAGCTGCGGCTGGAAGGCAAAGATTACGTCGTCAAAAACGGCGACATCGTGCATATTCGCTTTAACGTGTAAGACACAACTTGCTCGACCATCTTATAGTCACTAGCGAGAGTCGCGGGGAATACGTCATGCCAATCAAGCTAGAATGGCTCGACCAGGAAAAGACGCTGGTTTACGCAAAAGTGGAGGGGCGGTCGGAGCACGAGGATTTCGTCGCCGCCGAGCGCGAATTTCAGGCGATGGTCGCCTCCACGCCTTATCCGGTCGACATCATTTACGATGCGCGCAACCAACTGGTCTTCTCGCCGGGGATGCTGAAGACCGCGCGCTATCTGCACGGGCGCTCGTATGCCAACCTGCGCTTTATGGTATTCGTGGGGAGAAATCTGGCTTGGGAGTTGTTTCTCACCTTCGTGCGCCAGTTCGGCAAGCTGCCCTATCAATTTGCCCTCGCCGACGATCTCGAAGAAGCACAGGAAGTCATCCGGCGTGTTCGCCAGGAGACGTTGATCGCGCCGCCGGGTTCATTGGCTGACTGGAACTGATGAAACTCTTCGTCGCCTCTGGTATCTTCCATCCCGAAGCGGGCGGTCCCGCCACCTATCTGCATGAACTGCTGCCGGAACTGGCGCAGCGCGGTTGGGACATCCGCCTGCTGACCTTCGCCGACGCCCCGCACACCGATCTGCGCTATCCCTATCAGGTCACGCGCATCCTGCGCCGCGCGCTGCCGCTGCGCATGGTGCGCTACCAGAACGCCGCGCTGCCGCTGATGAGCTGGGCGGACGTGATCTACATCCACTCGCTGGGGCTGCCGCTGTTCGGCGACCTGCGCCGCACGCCGCGCGTCGTCAAGATCGTGGGCGACATCGCCTGGGAGCGCGCCGTCCGCAGAGGCTGGATCGCGCCGACGGAAGACATCGATGCCTTTCAAACCAAACGCTACGACGCGCGCGTCGCGCTGGATCGAGAGCGGCGGGCGCGAGAAGCCCGCGCGATGGACGCCGTGATCGTGCCGAGCGAGTATCTCAAGCGCATGGTGGTCGGCTGGGGCGTCGAGGCGGCGAACGTGCAGGTGATATACAACGCGCTGCCGCCGGATTCGGTCGCGCCGAAGCTGACGCAGGCGGCAGCGCGCGCACAGTTGGGGCTGCCGGACGCGCCGACGGTGCTGACGGTCGGGCGCATCCTGCCCTGGAAAGGCGTCGATCACCTGATCGCGGCGCTGCGCCGTGTGCGTGACGTGCGCCTGCTCGTCGCGGGCGATGGCGCGATTCTGGACGCGCTCAAAGCGCAGGCGGGGGATTTGGGTGATCGAGTGGTGTTTCTGGGCAAGGTCAGCCGCGAGCAGATGCCGCTCTACATGAAAGCCGCCGATTACGTCGCGCTCTATTCCGGCTACGAGGGGTTGTCACACACGCTGCTGGAGAGCCTGCGCGTCGGCACGCCCGTGATCGCCAGCGACAAGGGCGGCAACCCGGAAGTCGTGCGACACGGCGTCAACGGCTTGCTCGTGCCTTACGTCGATGTCGAGGCGCTGGCGGACGCGCTGGAAACCGCCTTTCGCCCTGCCATCCGCGCCGGGCTGGCGGACAACAGCGGTGTCGGCATGGAGCGCTTCGACTTTCAGCACATGGTCGAGGCGACGGCGGCGGCGCTGATGAACTTTACGCGAAGCTGACCTTCTCGTACACGTCGGCGAGCGCCAGCGTGCATCCAATCGACGCCAGTTCGATGCGGGCATC
Organism: uncultured Chloroflexia bacterium; assembly: GCA_963760975.1. Taxonomy (GTDB): domain Bacteria; phylum Chloroflexota; class Anaerolineae; order Aggregatilineales; family Phototrophicaceae; genus Flexifilum. The sequence goes on from CAVXEZ010000008.1 coordinate 92,722, forward strand.
CAACCCGGTTGCGTCTGCGAGCAGCCATTCGTCGCCCGGCTGGCGCAGATAGCGCTCGATGTGGGCGCTGTCCTGCGCGACTAGCACGTATTCTTGCAGCGATGCCAGCGTCCGGTAATGCTGGAATTTCCTGCCGCGATCATAGCTCTCGGTCGACGGCGACAGCACCTCGATGATCAGCGTCGGGTTGAGCAGCGTATCTTGATCTTCGCCTTCAAACTCCGGCGGGTCGCAGACGACGCTGATGTCAGGGTAGGTGTACAGCCCGCTGTCGTCCACCCTGACGCGCATATCGCTTCCGTAGGTAATACACGGGCGTTTACGCAATTGCGCGTGGAGGCTCGCAGCCGTATTGATTTGGACTACGTTATGATTACCGGTTGCCCCTGCCATGAGGAAGATTTCGCCGTTGAGGTATTCGTGTTTCTCCTCGCTGGCGCGCTCGAAAGCAAGGTATTCGGCGACGGTCATCGTTTGCTGGCGCACGGCAGACATGGTCTGGCTCCTGCTCTTTTCTCAAAATGATCATACCACGAACGAGTGTGAAACCCTTCGGTTGTCTCTCGGCGATTCGCCGTCATTGACACCCGCGCTGCGCGTTCGTATCATCGACGGCATCGGGTCATGAACGATGAAAAGGGATCAGCATGACGAACAACTGGAGTGAGGGCGATTCGGAAACCTACCGGCGGCTGGCGGCGGTGGTCGTGCCGGGGCGTGCCGAGCAGATGGCGGCGCTGCTGACTCTGCTGCCGTTTGCTCAGGACGAGGAATTCCACGCCGTCGAGTTGGCGTCCGGCGAAGGTAAGCTCGCCGCCGCGCTGTTGAGCGCCTTTCCGAAGGCGACGCTGCTGGCGCTCGACCTGTCCGAGTCGATGCGGGAGGCGACGACTGTGCGGCTCGCGCCGTTCGGAGAGCGTGCCAAGGTCAGCGCTTTCGACATGGCGGCGCACAACTGGTACGCTCAGCTTGAGCGAGCGGACGCGGTGGTCTCGTCGCTGTGCATCCATCACCTGGACGCGGCGGGCAAGCAGGCGCTGTTCGCCGCCGTCGGCGAGCGGCTGTCGCCGCGCGGCGCGTTCCTGATCGCCGATCTGACGCTGCCCGCACGTCCGCAGGCGCGGGAGGTGTTCGCTGCGACGTGGGATCAGGTGGTGCGCGCGCAGGCGGAGGACGAAGGCTTGTACGCGGCATTCGTGCGCGCCGAATGGAATTACTACCGCTACCCTGACGAGATGGATCGTCCGTCGCCGCTGTTCGACCAACTGACGTGGCTATCGAAAGCGGGCTTTCACGGCGTCGACTGCTTCTGGATGCAGGCGGGGCACGCGGTCTTCGGCGGCTATAAATCGCCGCAGGCGGTTGAGAGCGGCATTGCCTACGCGGACGCGCTCAAGGTGGCGCGGGCGGCGCTGGGTGATTGATCCGAAAATGCCTCCGGAGGCGCTTCGATGGGCGTCGCTGAATCGGAAGCGCAGGGGTGCATGTAATCCGAAAAAAGGATGAATTTTCCCCAAATAGTTGTGAAATCTCTTTGTGTCTGTACACAGCCGCATGATAATGAATCTAGTTTGGCGGACAATACTTTGCATCTGAGGCGTTACTGCATGAATGAGACTCCCAAGACCCCGCGAGTGCTGATCGTCGACGACGAAGCCTCTAACATCGCTATCCTTGAGCGCCTGTTCCGGGGCGAATACCAGACCGTCACGGCTCGCGGCGGCGATGTGGCGATGAACCTGCTCGAAGACGAAACCTTTGACCTGGTGCTGCTCGACATCATGATGCCGCAGGTCTCCGGGCTGGAAGTGCTGAAAACCATCCGCCAGAATCCGCGCACGGCTGAGCTTCCCGTTATCCTGATCTCGGCGCGGATGGACGAAAACGACATCGTCGAGGGCTTGACCATCGGCGCGAACGATTACATCACCAAGCCGTTCCGGCTCGCCGAGCTGCGGGCGCGGGCGCGGACGCAGGTCACGCTCAAGCGGCTTCAGGACGAACGCAACCATACGATCAGCGAGCTGCGCAAGGCGCACGAGATGAAAGACCGCTTCCTGCGCATCGCCTCGCACGACATGAAGGGACCGCTGAGCAACGTGCGGTTGGCACATTATCTGCTGCGCAAGCACATCGGCGAGAGCGAGCGCCCGAACGAACTGCTCGACAACGCCGAAGTGAGCCTGGACGCCATGCAGGATGTCATCAACGAATTTCTGGACATGGCGGCGCTGCAAAGCGGCAAGATCGACCTGCAACTGGACGACATTCCCGTCCGGTCGCTGGTGAACGACCTCGTCAAGCAGTATCACCTCAACGCGCTCAAGAAAGAGATCGCCATCGAGACGCAGGCTTCCGGCATTGTTCACTGCGACTTTGGTCGGCTGGAGCAGGCGCTGGGCAATTTGATCAGCAATGCGCTCAAGTACAGCCCCAGGGAAAGCACGGTTTCGATCTGGACGGAAACGCGCGAGGACCGCGTGCGTATCTGCGTCGCCGACCAGGGACCCGGCATCCACGAGGACGAGCGCGACCGCCTGTTCACGCAGTTCGGCAAGCTCTCGGCGCGCCCAACCGACGGCGAGAGCAGCACGGGTCTCGGCTTGTGGATCGCCAAGCACCTGACGATGCTGCAAGGCGGCGAGATCGGCGTCTACACGCCGGACGAAAGCGGCTCAGTCTTCTGGATCGAGATGCCCACTGCGGCGGTTCCCGCAATGAGCTAAACTCTCCCGCATGGAGACAGATTCGGATCGCATCGAAATCAAGGGACTGCGCCTGCGCTGCATCATTGGCTTCAACCCCGACGAGCGCCGCGATAAACAGGACGTGGTGATCGACATGGTGCTGCTGACCGACCTGCGCATGGGCGGCAGCAGCGACAACCCCGACGACATCCTCAACTACCGCACCATCAACAAAGCCGTGATCAGGCACGTCGAAGCATCGTCCTACAAGACGCTGGAGGCGCTGGCGACCGGCATCGCCCGCGTTGCTGTCGTGGACTGCGGCGCGCCACACATTCGGGTCACGGTGCATAAGCCGGGCGCGCTGCGCTTCACGGACGACGTGATGGTGACGATTGAGCGCACGGCGGCGGACTTCGTCTGACATAATCCACAAATTTCCTCTTGCTGCGCCTCGCGCCTGCTCCATCCGCGCGTTTCCTCATGTATACTGGTAAGAGCGCTGGGCTGCACAGGTCTCACACGGGGGATTTATGACGGAATCGACAACCGAATGGGTGAGCCTGCGTCAGGCGGCGGACATGCTCGGCGTTCACCCGGCGACCGTGCGCAACTGGGCGGACAAGGGCGATCTGCCGTCGCGGCGCACGCCGGGCGGACACCGCCGCTTCCGCAAGTCCGATCTGCTGCAATATGCGGCGACACAGGGCGAGCTTCAGCCGCTGGAAGTGCAGGTCATCATCCAGAACGCGCTGGGGCAAACGCGAATGCAGGTCGGCGCGCTCAACGACGAAGCCTGGTACAAGGCGATGAGCGAACCTTCGCGCGAGACCATGCGTGAGCGCGGGCGCGAGGTGCTGGAAGCGCTGCGCGATTACCTGGGGCACGGCGCGACCGATACCAAGCTCGCCCCGGCGATCAAGCTGGGCAAAGTCTACGCCGAAATTCTGGAAGCCGACGGCTTGACGCTGCCTCAGGCGGTGCGCGGCTTCTTCTACTTCAGCGATTTCGTGACCAACTCCGTCCTCACCTGGTCGGAGATTACGCCGCCGCGCAGCGCTTCGGAGTGGGCGAACCTGCTGCGGCAGGTCAACACCTTCATCAATGCCATGCTGCTGTCGATCATCGAGTTTTATCAGGAAGATTAGCTCCATGTTGATTGTGTGTAGGGACGCCGTGCGCCGCGCCCCTACGATTTGCGCTGGCACGGAGCGGCTGTGACTCCCGATCCTGCCTGGATAGCGCTCAGCCTGGTCGAGCACGTCGGCGCGAAGAAGCTGCGCGCGCTGGTGGACTTCTTCGACGGCGATCTGCGCGCCGCGCTGGAAGCCGACCCCACAACCCTGCGGCGCGTGCCGGGCATCGGCGTCAAGATCGCCGCCGCCATCCGCGCGGTCGATCTGCCCGCCGTCGCTGCCGCGATCCCGTGCTGGCAGGACGCCGGGATCGCGCTGCTGACGCTGAACGATCCCGCGTATCCCGCTGCCCTGCGAGCACTCGACGACGCGCCGCCGACATTGTTCGTCGCGGGCACGTTACGTGCCGGGACGTGGCGCGACGGGCGCGCGGTCGCGGTGGTCGGCACGCGCTCGCCATCGCGCACGGCGGCGGACGCCGCTCGGCAGATCGGCTTTGAGCTGGCGCAGCGCGGCTTTCAGGTGATCAGCGGGCTGGCGCTCGGCATCGACAGCGGCGCGCACATCGGCGCGCTGGCGCAGCCCGACGGCGTGACGGCGGCGGTGCTGGGCAGCGGCGTCCTCAACGTCTATCCGCCGGGCAACCGGGCGCTGGCGCAGGCGATCCGGGGACGAGGCGCGCTGCTGAGCGAAGTCCACCCGGACGCGCAGCCTAAGCCCTCGACGCTGGTGGCGCGCAACCGCATCATCAGCGGGCTGTGCGAGGCGCTGATCGTTGTCGAGACGGAGGTCGACGGCGGGGCGATGCACGCCGCCCGCCGCGCCGTCGAGCAGGGGCGGCGCGTGTATACGCTGGATTATGCATCGTCCGGCAACCGCGCGCTGATCGAGGCGGGTGCGGGCGTGATCACGCCGGATTTAGAGGGATTTGATGTGTGAATCTCACCCCGCCGAACCTGCGGTTCGTCTCCCCTCTCCACAAAATGCGGAGGGGAAGTTGAGCGCAGCGAAACAGGGGTGAGGCTTTGAAACTGGGTATCACCGGAAGTAATTCCAGAAGCCGCCCGCGTTCTGCACCGCTTTCCTGCTGGCAAAGCGGATTTCCACGCTGTTGACCGACTCCTGCGGGTAACATTCCTCGCGCAGCGCGCTGACCAGCGCCCCGCGCAGCACTTGCAGATAGCCCTGGCGCTCGGCGTCGAGCAGCGCCGCGTCGTCCTTGAAGAACAGGCAGATCGTCAGATACTTGGGATCGACGTGCGGCGCGCCGAAGAACTCGTCGTCCACAATCGGCGGCTTGAGATGCTTGTAATCCCGGCGCACTTTACGGAGCGCCCGCTTGACTTTGGCGTTGTATTCCCGCTTCTTGGAGATGAACAGCCCGCGCTCGCGCCGACCCTCAAACCGGATCAGGGGAGACATCGCTTCGCCTTTCGCTTTGTCGGTAGGAAAATCCTAACTTGGGCGGACGGCGTATTCTGCCCCAATTACTGGGACTTTTCAACCGCGAGCTGCGACCAGAATTGATCGAGCGCCTCGGCGACTTCGGGCATCTTCTCGAACTGCGGCAGCCCTTTGGTCGGGGCGATGCGTGTGGCGTGCCAGTTCTCGTACCGATCAACCATGTCCGGCAGCGTGTCGAAGCGGACGAAATTGTCGCGGTCGTAGAGCACCAGCACCGGCAGCGCCAGCTTCTCGTAAACCTGCTCGCGGATGTCCGGCGAGAACAGCTTGCCGCTGACGAAGTAGAGCGGCGCGTAGTGCGCGCCCGGTTGGTGCGACGTCCGGTAGCCGTAGGCTTCCAGATCGGGATCGACCTGTCCCTCGAAGCTCTGCTGCAAGAAGTAATGGATGCTCGTGCGCGTGGCGATCAGGTCGTAAAACGCCCGCCCCCACAGCGGGAACGAAAACAGGTTGTAGAGCGTGTCGCTCGTCCCGGTCTGGCTCGCCTGCTGCGACCGTCCCTTGTTCTCGCGCGCCGTGAAGCCGCTCGGCGAGATCAGCGCCAGTGAGCGGAACAGGTCGGGGCGCTCCAGCGCCGCCCGCGCCGTGAATTCGCAGCCCAGCGACAGCGCGATCACGTCCGCCTTCGCGCCGACGCGCGCCAGCAGGTCGATGATGGCTTGCGTGTAGAGCGCGGGCGTGTAAACGCGGTCGGCGCGCTCGGAAAAGCCGAAGCCGGGCAGGTCGAGCGCGTATACGTCGCGCATCCCGCGATACGTCTGGAAGATCGGGCGCATTTCGTAGGCGCATCCCGCCGCGTTGATGCTGTGGATCAGCACGAGCGGCGGCGGAGTAGGCGCATCGTCCGCCTCGACGCGCTCGGCGCTGCGGTCGACGTAATAGCTGAGTGCGCGCGTGGTCGTCCCGGCGAACTCCTCGCGCTCGGCGTCGATGGCGGGGTCGAGCGGCACGGCGTGGTCGATGCCGAACCGGCTGTAGAAAATCCAGCTACCCGCCAGCCCGGACAGGATGACGGCGGTGCTTTTCAGCAGTGAGGGAAGGAGAGATGATTTTTGCATCGTCTGTACCTCGCTAAAAGATGCTAAAAGATAACGTCAGTTTTGTTTAACGAGAGCAAGTTCTTGAACGAAATGCAGGTTCAAAGAAGGCTTCTTAGGCTGGTGACAGTAAGCGATTAAGCCTCCGAGCAGATTGACCATGAAGCCAACCAGACTGCGATGTCGAGAATGCTCGATTTGTGAGATGTTCTTGAGTTGGTCTGCTCGCTCATGCTCATCTGACCGGCTCGTAGGCGGTTCCGCCCACTTTCTAGCAGCCTTTGACGCCACCACACGTAAAAGGAAACGAACTTAATCGTCAAGGCTTTTAGCATCTTGCATCGCTTCCAGCATAAGCCTGGGCACATCGAGGCTGATCGGCAGTTGAGCACCGTGAACCTGAATAACTTCACCGGCAACGACATTTCCAACGGCGAGCGCCTGGCGTACAGAAAGCCCCTGCTTTCTGGCCACGAGGAACGCCGCGAGGAAATTATCTCCGGCGCCAGTGGAATCTACCGCTTCAATCTTCTGTGTAGGCATTAAAAATTCTTCATCGCCGAATTGAGCAAAGGCACCATCTGCATCCAAGGTAACAACCGCATCAATGGGCGTCTCAGCGAGCTTGATTCTCACCTCTTCGAGCGATGCCTCTGGCTCAAGCCCTACCAGAACTGCTGCCTGCTCAAGGTTGCCTGCCACCATCTGAGCTTTTGGCGCAAAGGTATCGAAGAAATCTCGGTAGCCATCAACGATTTCTATGCCTGCAAGGGCAAGTACAAAAGGCACATCAGCCGCCTCTGCTGCTTGTACACAGCGCAACATTGCTGTTTCGGATTCTGTGCCAAAAGAGAGCGCAATACCATCAAGCAACACAAGCTCTGAGCTCTGAATTGCTTCGAGATCAATTCGAGCAGGACTCAACAGGGCGTTTGCACCATGAGTCAAGATGATAGTGCGCACGTCATCATCATCGTAAAGATAAAAGTCATAACCTGTAACAGCGCCATCTTCGAGTTCGGAGAGGAACTTAAGCGAAGCCCTCTCACAATTTGCAACAAAAATTCTACCGAAGGTGTCGTTTCCACCAACCCCCATAAATCCGCAGCTTATGCCAGCACGCGCTAATAGGTCTGCGGTGTTTCCAACCGAGCCACCGCTAGTGGGATCGGGAAGTGTTCCGCGCTTTTTTTCAAGCGCAAGACGAATCTCCTCCATGCGTTCCACAGGAATAATTGAATCACTACCTGGTACAAGACCAAGTTCGCGGAGTTCCGCGTGGCTAGAGGGAAGGTCGATACCAACAGTCACAGCACCAAGTGCTACTATAGAAGTCATTCAGAACCCTTATCCAGGTTAAGCCAGCGCCAATTATTATCTAGAAAATTTCCGCATATCTGGATACGAGGAATTTTCTAACAGTTAGGTTCATATTTCTGCCAGAAATCATCGATCTCACAGAACAATTCGAGTAAACTCATCATAGGACTCGCTTTACAGTTGGATTGGTGACCTTGAAGCTTGGCGCATCTTGTAAAGCTGTCTCACCTTATCCAAAACTCGCGTTAAAAGATAGTGGTGATGCTGAGCAATAAGTGCTGAGTCAGAAACCGCTTGCCTCAGTAAATGTGACGCTTAGTATAACGTCTATTTCGATAATAAGGGATTTTCTCACCGAGCGTTCAACTCAGGATTTCGTCGCGCATCACGTCCAGCCAGACGACCAGCCCGCGCCAGATGCCGAACGGCTCGTAATAGGCGGCGATCTCGCGGTCGCTGGCGGCTTGACCGCCGTTGTGGCGCTGCGCGTACATCGTCCGGCACACGCTGTCGAGACCAAGCTGGTCGAAGCGACCGAGCAGACGCATCATCGCGCCCGCCGCGTAGTCGCCAAAGCCCTTGATCTGCTTGAGCGCCCGGTAGACTTCGCTGGTCGGCAGCGCCGGGTCGCGCCATGCTTCGACATCCAGCCGCCCGCTGGCGATGCGGGTCGCCAGCTCGTGCAGATACGCGCCGCGATAGCCCGCCCGCACCTGCTGGTTGAGCGCATCCGGGTCGTAAGCGGCGACCCGCTCCGGCTCCGGGAAGGTGGTGTCGCCCTCCGGCGAGGCATCACCCAGCGCCACCAGACGGCTGACCATGCCTTTCGTCATCGCCCAGGTGGTGTTGGTGGTCAGCAGCGTCTTGGCGAGGTCTTCCCAGACCGTCGGCGAAACCAGCATCCGCCCCGCGCCGACGGTTTCGATCCATTGATAATCCGGGTGCGCGCGGATCAGGTCGTGAAACGGCGACAGATCGTGATCGAAGCTCAGACAGCGCACGACGACCGCGCCGATCTCCGCCTGCTGTTCGGGCAGCAGGTCGACCGCGCTGGTCACGACCAGCCCACTTTCGTCGTCGCGTAGATCGAAGCGGACGATCTGCCCGCCGCGTAATTTCTGCACGCGCGTGAGCGTCCCCTGTTCGTCGTAGCTGAAGGGCAGGAGTGTACACCAGCCGTGACTGAGCACCGTCGGCAGGTAGCGGAAATCCGGCGGCGCTGGAAGATTGAACCGGGTCATCAGGCTGCTTTCGTCGCCCTAGCTGCGCATCAGGAGGTCGCGCGCGTCGTCGAGCGTGTCGGCATAAAGCGCTTTGAGATGGTGCGCGTAGGGTAAACTGGTGAAGGTATTCCAGACGAGGCGCAGATTGTCGTCCACCCCGACGGCGACGAAGCGCCCGGTTTTCTCCGGGAGTTTCAGATATTTTGCCTTGAACCGGGTGATGACATCCGGCGGCAGGATGCTCATCTGACGCACGTCGTAGATGTAATCGACCTTATGCTCGACATGTTCCAGCATGGAGTTCACCATTTTGAGAGCGTCCTCGTATTCGCCCCACGTCCAGCGACCGACAAATGACCAGAGAATGACGGTCAGTTCTTCGTTATCCCATTCTACATGAACGCTCATGATTGACCTTCGCTTTCAAGTGCTGCTACGACGTGTGCGGCGATAAACTTCCCCCAAAACCAGCGCAGCGGCGCGCATGTCCGCGCGGATGCGCCAACCATTTATTTTTAAATAAGCGTCAGCACGGAATTTATACAAAATACAGTTTGTATCATTTTAGATACCATCTTACCGGATGTTTCCATGTGCGATCCTTGTGGTGCGTGCTACAATGCGCATTACTTCTCGTGCCACGACGTATTAGGTCTGCGATGCCACCCGATATTCTCCTGATCGTCCTCGATACGATGCGGCGTGATCGCCTGTCGATCTACGGTCACGAGCGACCGACCTCGCCGGGTTTCGACGAGTTCGCCAGCCGGGCGACCCTGTTCGAGCGCGCCGTCGCGCCCTCGCAGTGGACGATCCCGGCGCACGCCTCGCTGTTCACGGGGCTGTATCCGAGTCGTCACGGCGTCGTTGAGGCGAGCGGACAGCTTTCTCCCGCGCATCCCACGCTGGCGGAGATTTTGCAGGTCGGCGGCTATCACACGGTCGCCTTCTGCAACAATCCGCTGGTCGGCGCGCTCGACAACGGCTTGCAGCGCGGCTTCGACGCGTTCTACAACTACGCCAGCGCCGTCCCCAACCGCCCCAACGATGCGAGCAAGAGCGGCGCGCGCCGCCGCTTCCGGCGCTGGTTTCGCCCTTACGCCCGGCGCATCGGCAACCAGTTTGCCCGCTCCGACGAGTTGTTCCGCGTGTCGCTGCATCCGCTGCTCACGCCCATCTGGTCGAAGTACATCAACTTCAAGGGCAGCACCCCGCACTCGATTGACGACCTGATCGCATACTGGGACGCCTATCATCAGGGCGGCGCTGATCAGCCGATGTTTACGTTCGTCAATCTGATGGGCACGCATCTGCCTTACCATCCTCCGCAGGATGTGATGAACCGGATCGCGCCGGAACTGCGCGGCGACCGCGACGCTTACCGCTACATGAACCACTTCAACGCCGACGGCGCTGCCTGGGCAAGCCCGCCGGAGCAGCCCCTGACCGACTGGCAGCGCGCCGTACTCAACGGTTTCTACGACGCGGAAATCGCCTATCAAGACTATCATCTCAATAAACTGCTCACCCATCTGCTTACCAACCACGAATCTGACAACCTGTGCGTGATCATCGCCGCCGATCATGGCGAGGGGCACGGCGAGCATGATCTGTTCGGGCATGGCTTCAACGTCTATCAGGAATTAGTGCACGTGCCGCTGGTGATCCGCGCGCCGGGCTACCCGGAAGGCAAGCGCGTAACGTATAACGTCTCGACGCGCCGATTGTTCCACACCATCCTCGACATGGCGGGAATCGCGCCGCCGCTGGACGAGAGCGACCCGAACGCCAACGTCAAGGGCTTGTCGCTGGTCAATTCGCTCAATGGTAAACCGGACAGCGAAGGCGGGCTGGCGTTCTCCGAGGCGTTCCCGCCCTCGACCTTCCTGCACGTGCTCGAGCACCGCAGCCCGGCGGTGATCGAGCGGCTGCGGCTGCGGCAGGTGCGGCGCGCGGTCTACGACGGCGATCACAAGCTGATGATGGCGGAGCAGGAAGTCGAGGCGCTGTTCGACGTGGCGAGCGACCCCGCCGAGACGCGCGATCTGGCGGCGGATCAGCCGGAGGCGAAGGCGGCGCTGGTGGACAAAATCAACGGCTTCGTGGAGGCGATGGGGCAGCCGAACGACGCGCGCCGCGCCGAAGTCGACGCGAAGATCGTCGAGCAATTGAGGGCATTAGGGTACGTGGAGTAGCAGTCCTCTTTTGCTCCTCCCACGACTAGGAGCGACGCGCCTTATCGGTAAAGATGACGCAGCGCGTGCGTCATTGCGATGGGTTCAATCGAAAAGTGGTCTTCTTCATCATAGACACGCGCCTGTACTTCGAAGCCTTCGTAATGGCGCGCCTGCAAAGTATCTACGAACTGACGGAAATTCGCAGTCTGTGCGTCAGATGTCCGCTCCTGAGCGACGACTAGCTTCACTCTCAGAGCCTTGTGAGCGTCGGCATATCGCGCTTCGACAGGGATAATTCCCCGTTCGCCGGTCTCGATCCAGGGACTGATAGCGACGGCTCGTTGAAAAAGCTCAGGCTGATGAAACAGCGTATACAAGATGAATTCCGCACCGGCTGACCAACCGATGATTGTCCGGTCGCTGGTGTCTGCGCGATAATTCTGCTCGACAAACGGTAGCAGCTCCGTGCGAACAACCTCAAGAAAGCGCTCCCCGCCGCCGGTTTCCCCGAACGGGTAATCAGTCTGTGCTTTTTCCTCGCTCGTCAATTCGTAGAACGAGAGGTCGCGCCCACGAAGCGTGAGCGTGTCCATATATGTGTCTTTCGGATACCCAATACCGACGATAATGATGTCTGGAACTTGCTCAGCGACTTGAAGGATTTCAACCGTATCGCGTACCAATGTGAAAAGACCATTGCCATCCAGCACATAGAGAACGGGGTAAGCGCGTTTCAATTCAGCGTAACTTTGAGGCAATGAAATGAAGAGGCGGTATTCCTCAGGGACATGAGCCGAGGAGAGATCGGCAACGATGGTCGGCGTCGGATTGATCACACGTGGCTCTGGCTGCATCGCGGAATTCCCCTAGTCGCTACAACTATATACTATGATCTTTTATGATACACAAAATTCTCTGTCGCTTCACTCCTCAAATCGTCGGCGTGCCGAGGTAGTAGTGGCAGATGGTATCGACGCCGCTCCCGTAGGGTTCGCCGAAGTGATTCAGATGCACCAGCATCGGGTACAACTGTAGCAGCGGGCGGCGATCCTCGTAGCCTTCGTCGAGCGGATAGGCGTCATTGTACGCACCCAGGAAGAACGACGCCCCGCCGAACAATTCCGCGAAGGCGATCTCCACCTCTCGATCCCCGTAATAGACCGCCGGATCGACCAGCGCGGGCTGTCCCCCCGCCGCCGCGAAGAAGTTGCCCGCCCACAGGTCGCCGTGAATCAGCGAGGGCGGGTTATCCGACTCGTCGAGGATGCGCTCCACCTGATCGAGCAGGTCGTTGAGCAGCGCTTCGCGGTAAGGCGGCAGGCGTCCGCGCCCGCGCGCGATCTCCATCTGCGGGATGAGGCGCTGGTCGCGGTAGAAGACCGACCAGCGATCCGTCGGCGTGTTGCGCTGCGGCGCCTGCCCGATGTAGTTGTCGTGATCCAGCCCGAAGGCGTCCCCGCTGACGCGGTGCAGCGCCGCCAGCGCCTGCCCGAACCGGCGCCCATACTGTCGCTGATCAACGCTGGACGCGCTGTCGATCCACTCCAGAATCAGGAAGGCGGGCAGATGTCCGCTCGTCTCGCCGTGCGCGATCACCTGCGGGATGCGGAATGTCTCGGTAGCGCGCAGCAGCGCCAGCCCGCGCGCCTCGACTTCAAACAGTCCCGGCAGCGCCTGAGCATTCCATTTGACGAAATAGGGCGTCCCATTGACTTCGACCCGCGCGGCGTGGTTGACCATGCCGCCGCCCACCGCCTGAACGCGGGTCGGCTCGGCGTTCATCAGGTCGCGGAATGCGGCGCGGATATTTTCAGGTAAGTTGTTCATTTGCGTCTGTGGATAAATTCTCCATCCTGCTCGCTTCCATAGCTCAGTATTCTACTGGGGAAGCCTGGCTGCGACAAAACGGGATTAACGGTTGAGGAAATGAAAACAGGGCGACTCGATCGAGTCGCCCTGTCACGTTACGGAAGGTTCAGCGGGTTACGAGTCCAGAGTCCACTGGTTGATGTAGGCGGTGTAGCCGTAGAACACCCACGACGGACCCGGATTGAAGTTGCCGATGCGCTTGTTCGCCACCTGGAAGACGTTGGGGACATACGTGAAGTCGTAAGCCACGTCGTCGTGCGCGATCTGCTGAATCTGATAGTAGAGGGCGGCGCGGTCTTCCTGCTTGCAGCCGGGGACGGTGCGCGCCTGCTCGATCAGATCGTCGACCTGCGGATTGACGTAGGACGCCAGGTTATTCCCGCTGCCCGGCACGTCTTCCTTGCTGTTCAGCAGCGTCGTGAAGTCGTTCGGATCGGGCGTGTTGGTGCCGCCGCTGTTGCTCATGGGCGTGGCGTCGTAAGCCTGACCATAGTACACGTCGGTGATGTAGTTTGCCCACTCGACCAGCTCCAGCTTCACGTCGAAGCCGATCTTGTTCAGTTGATCCTGCGCGACCAGTGCGGTGGTCTCGAAGTGCTTCAGGATGTTGCTGTAGCGGATCGTGAACGACAGCGGCACGCCGTCCTTCTCGCGGATGCCGTCGCCGTTGGTATCGACCCAGCCGTCGTCTTCGAGCAGCTTCGCCGCCGCTTCGGGATCATACGGATAGGGCTGAATTTGGTTGTCGTAAGCCCAGCCAATCGTCGGAGCGACCACGCCGACCAGCGGCGTCCCGCCGTCCGCGCCGCCGAGCGTCACCAGCACGTCGTCGATGTTGAAGCCCATCGCCACCGCTTTGCGAACGGCTATATCGCTGAACAGTGGATTCGGGGTCTGCTCGACCGGGTTGCCGTCCGCGTCGTAAGCGGGCTGCGGATTGTTGGGGTCTGCCCAGTTGAGCGACAGGAAGTTGACCGAGAGCGCCGGGAACGACTGATATTGCAGATTGCTCTTGTCCGCGATCTGCTGGAACAGGTCGCCCTGGAAGTAGGTGTAGTCGATGTCGCCCGACTGGATCGCCTGAACCGCCACCGCCTGATCGCCGATCACCTTGTTGACCAGATACGGAATCTTGGGCGCGCCGTCGAAGTAATCGGGGTTGGCGTGGAAATTCTGGCTCTCGTCCGGCGCCCAGCTATCGAGGATGTAGGGTCCGCCGCTGATGTCGGGGTTCGTGTTCTCGCTGCTGGTCATGAAATCGCTGTGATCCGACGCGAACTTGTGCGCCGGCATAAAGCGGACGTAGCTGAGGTCGCTCAAGGCGGAGCAGCTTGGAGCAGCCAGCACGACTTCGTAGGTCTTGTCGTCGATCTTGTTGACGTGATCAATCGTGGCGACGTAGGGTTCGACCGCCGTATCGATGTTGGGGTCTTTCGCGGCTTCGATGGGGAAAATCATGTCGTCCGACGTGATCGGCGTGCCATCGCTCCAGACGGCATCATCCTTGATCTTGAAGGTGTAGCGCAGCCCATCGTCGGAAATCGTCCAACTGGTCAGCCCCGGTACTGCTGCGCCCGTGAAGCTGTCGGTGAAGAACGGCGCGGGCCACAGCAGCGAATACGCCTGGAACGACGCACCGTCGGTGCTGAGCAGCGGATTCCAGGTGTCGATGATTCCCGAACCCACGTATGACAATCGTGTCACTGCTCTGGGCGAACGCGGCAATGGGGAGCACTGCCGCTGCAAATAGGATCGTCAAAAGCAAACCTAGACGTTTCATGAAAACTCCTATGTTACGCTTGTGGGGACGATAGAGGATCAATATAACTTACTCGTAATTTTATAGAGTTTGCCGATGAGATACAAGAGACCACTACTCCAATATATGAATGCTCGCCAGCATCGCTTCAAATGTCGGCTGGTAACTGGCGAGTTTGTCTTCCGGCACGGAGGTGACGAACAGATAGACGAAGGTGTTGTCGGCGCTGGTGGCGATGATGCGCGTGCGTATGGGCATCGCATCGGTGCTTTTCAGCTCGACGACCCGCGCGTCCCGCTGTTCCAACTGAGTCGCCTGGGCAGGGGTGATGATCTGCCACTTCCCGCTGACGCGCAGCGGACCGTTCTGCAAATAGCGATCCAGCGCGTTCTCGAGGTCCCCGACGACCGCGAGCGGCTCGGCGCGCACAATCGTGACCGTCGGACCCGGCTGGCTGTCGTAGAGCACTTCCGAGGGACCCAGCATCATCAATCCGGTCGAAGGGATCATGTACGTCCACTCGTCCGGGTATTGAATCGTGAATCCGGTGGGACTCTGGTCGAAGGTCTTCGTCAGCGGCAGCGCTTCCGGCATTCGCGCCGTCCGCGTGTCCAGAAAGAAGATGCCGAAGATGGCAATTCCGACAATCACGACGAAGACTATTCCGAGGTACAGTCCGCGTGATTTCCGCATCCCGGTTAATTCCCTGTATGGCGCGAATGGTGCGGATCGAGCGCGTCGCGCAAGCCATCGCCGACCAGATAGAAGCACATGACCGTCACCAGAATCAGCACGCCGGGCCAGATCACCAGATGAACGCCCTGAACGAAATACGTCCGCGAGTCGGTCAGCATGTTGCCCCAGGTGGGCGTCGGGGGCTGCACGCCGACGCCGAGATAGCTCAAGCCCGATTCGATCAGAATTAAGTTCCCCGCGATGATCGACCCGGTGACGATGACAATCGACATCAGGTTCGGGAAGATGTGATACACGATCAGGCGCAGATTGGACGCGCCCAGCGCCCGCGCCGCCAGTACGTAGTCGCGCTCCTTGAGCGTGAGGACTTCAGCGCGCACCAGACGACTCGTGCCCAGCCAGCCGGTCAGCGCCAGAATCACGATCAGCCACTCGGCGGACGGCTGAAACAGCGCGGCGATCACCAGAAACAGGAACAGCGGCGGGATTGAGCCGAGCGTGTTGATCATCCACGTGACCAGATCGTCGATCCAGCCGCCGTAGTAGCCCGACAGCAGCCCCAGCGTGAGACCGATCACGATAATCATCAGGCTCGACAGATAGGCAATCGCCAGCGAAACGCGCCCGCCGTAGAGCAGCCGAATCAGTTGGTCGCGCCCCAGATAATCGGTTCCCAGAATGTGACCGCTGGTGCCTGGCGGCAGGAAGCTCTCGCGCGTATTGGTGCCGTTCACGTCGATCTTCAGGTCGTTCTCGATAATCGGCGGTCCCAGCAGGCACACGACCGTCAACACCGCCAGCACGATCAGCGCCGCCAGTGTCAGCCGGTCGCGGCGTATATGGTCACCGGCATCCTGCCAGAGCGAGCGCGCCCGCTGCAACGATGCGTCATCCTTCAAATTCACGACGGGTGCTGCCTCAGTTTCCATCCTTGCTTCCTAAGCAAAGCGAATACGCGGATCGAGCAGAGAGTAGAAGACATCGGCGAGGATCATGCCCATGATGAAGAGCAGCCCCGCCACGACGACCGTCCCCATCACCAGCGGGTAGTCGCGCTGAAAAGTCGCGTTGACGACCAGCCGCCCCAGCCCGGGCCAGTCGAAGACCTGCTCGATGATGACCGCTCCGCTCAGGAGATTACCCAGCCCCGGACCGAGGAACGTCGCCACCGGGATCAGGGCGTTGCGCGTGGCGTGCTTCCACCACACGACCATATTGCTCAGCCCCTTCGCCCGCGCCGTGCGCACGTAATCCTGCGTCAGCACTTCGAGCAGTTCCGTTCGGACGAAGCGCGAAATGAAGGCGATGGTGCTGAAGGACAGGACGAGCACCGGCATCAGCATGTGCTCGAAGACCTCGACGACGGTGGGCGCGCCGTGACTGGTGATGTCGCGCATTCCGCCGGAGGGGAGGATGTTCAGTTTCGTGCTGAAGACGATGATCAGAATCAAGCCGAGCCAGAAGGCGGGCACGGCGTTGCCGATCACGGTGATGATGCGCACCGTCTCGTCCACCCAGGTCTTGTGGTAGACCGCCGCCAGCACGCCCAGCGCGACGCCGAACCCGTAGCCCACGATCAGCGCCGTAAGCGTTAGTTGCAGCGTCGCCGGGATGCGCTCTGCGATCAGCTTGAGCACCGGCTGCTTGTATTTGATCGACTGCCCCAGGTCGCCGCGCAGTAATCCCTGGCGCGTGCCGTACTCGCCGCTCGCGTCGATCTGCGCCCAGTCGTTGCCGAACAGCCAGTAGACGTACTGGGTGAACAGCGGCTGATCCAGCCCCAGCTTATGGCGCATCGCCTCGACGGACGCCGGGTCGCGCCGGGGCGCAAAGGTAATCAGATTGATGGGATCGCCGGGAGCGGTCATCATGATCAGGAACGCGATCAGGGTGATGCCGAAGAACGTTGGAATCCCTTGCAGGAGTCGCCGGACGACAAGTCTACTCATCTCACACCGGAATGATCATGCTTGCCAGGTCACGCGGGTAAAAAGTCATCTGCTCGATGCCGCCATCCTTGACGACCACCATGTCCGAATGACGGAAGCCGCCCACTTCCGGCGAATACAGCCCCGGCTCTATCGTGAACACCATGCCCGGCTTGAGTTCCGTTCGGTCGCCTCGATCCAGAAATGGACCTTCGTGAGAGCGCAGTCCGATAGCGTGCCCGGTATGGTGCCGCCAGTACGGCGTCAGATCGTGCTTTTCAAAGTACGCCCGCACCGCCAGATCGACATCACGGCAGTAGCGCGCCGTCTCGAATGCCTGAAACGCCACCTCTTGCAGCGCGATCATGTGGTCGAACAGGCGCTTCTGCTCGTCGCTGGGCGTGCCCAGAAACATCGTCCGCTCCAGTTCGGAGACGTAGCCCCATACCGGCGCGGTCAATTCGGCGACCAGCACGTCGCCTTTCTGCAGCATGATGTTGCTTGCCAGCATGTGCGGGATGGCGGCGCTGCGCCCGATCTGCCCCCGGTAAATGGCGTATGCGCCCGCCGTCACCATGCTCAGCCCTTTGTAGATCGGTCCGATGGCGTCGAGCATGGCGAGCGTGGCTTCGTCGCCCGCGCGCCGCTCGATTTCGCTCTCAGTCAATCCGGGGCGCGTATAGCGCTGGAGCAGCCGCAGCGCCAGATTCGCCCAGTGCAGGCTTTCGCGCAGCAGCGCCAGTTCCGCCGGGGATTTGATCATCATCTGGTCTTCGACCGCATCCCGAATCGGGTAAACGGCGCTGATCCCGCCGAGTTCCACCAGATCAGGTCCGCGATAGCCGAAGATGCGTGGGTAGCCCGCGCCGTCGGCGGCAACCGTCCCGGTGATGCCGAGGTCGCCGAGCAGCGATGCCAGCGCCGTCATCGGATGCGGGTCATCGGGATATTCGACGTAGTGCGCGACCGAATCGATCAGCGCGTTGGACTGGGCGTGTTCGACTTCCATGCGCGGCACGAATAAGCCGCGCTCGCCCTTGCGATTCATGACGAAGGCAATCGGGCGCTCGGTCGGAATGAAGGCGAAACCGCAGTAGTAGACGATGTAATCGCGGTCGAACAGAACGACGCCGCTGCATTCGGCGTCAATCACCTTCTCCAACAGGCGGTCACAGCGTTCGCGGTGTTCTGCTTCGCTGATTTTGAGCGTAAATGTATCCATGCGTGCCTCACGGGGGCGTTCGCGCCAGGGTGTACATCATAACGCGAAACGGCAAAAAAGAAATAATTCTGTGGTGAGGGGCGCGTCGCTGTCGCTGCCGCTTACTTCGCGCCCATGCGCATCCCGCCGTCCAGACGAATGCCAGACCTCCAATGCGCAGCCCAACATGCTGACAAGAAGGCTGTAAAACACGATGGGAAGGAGAATTCCTTCCCATCGTCAAATCCCCATCCTGATCATACAGGACGGCAAAGCATTCTCTTCGATGTCTCTGAAGACGACCTACGACGAGGCTTCGGTTGCCTCAGGTGTCATGGTCTCTGCGTTCGGGCAATTGAATTTGTTGCAGATTTCCTGCGCCGTATCCGGCGTGATTCTGTCGAAGGGCAGTACCAGCCACAGCGGCGGGTTGATACCGTCGACCAGGATGCGATGCGCCCAGTCAACCGCCTGCTGTCCGCCGGTCGGATAGACGAAGGTCACACCGATGCGTCCCTCAAGCACGGACATGATGCCGCCGTCGGGCGTCGGCAAGCCGTCGATACCGACGAACAGCACCTTGCTCACGTCAATGCCCGCGTCCTGAGCGGCAATGTATGCGCCCTCCGCCATCGGGTCGTTGTGCCCGTAGAGCACGTCAATGTCAGGGTGCGCCTGGAAAGCGGCAGCAGCGGCAGGAACGGCTTTCTCACGCAGCCAGTCGGCGTTTTGCGAGAAGATGATGTTGGCGTCGCTCAGCCCCTCATCCGCTAACCCTTGACGGAAGCCGTCGCCACGATCCTTCGCGGGCGGTGCGCCTTCAAGACCGCGTATCTCGGCGATGTTGCAGTTGGTACGACCGTTGTCCGCGCACCACTGGGCAGCGTACTGTCCGGCAGCGCGACCGATAGCGACGTTATCCGCGCCGATGAACATGGAATAGTTCGGGTCGACCAGGTTACGGTCGAGCACGATCACGGGAATGCAGCTATCCCATGCCTCTTTGACGATGTCGTTCAGCGGCGCAGCTTCGTTCGGGGAGATAATCAGCAGGTCGATGCCCTGCGTGATCAGATTCTCCACGTCGCTGACCTGCTTGGCGTTGTCCTGCGCCGCATCTTGGAAGACGACTTCAAAATCCGGATATCCTTCTGCGGCTGCGGCGATCTGGCTGTCCATCGCTTCGCGCCAGGGTTCAGCGCGGTTCGCCTGCGACATCCCGATCACGTAGTGGTCTTTGACTGCTGGTTTGGGGCAGTTGGCGGGCAGCGGTCCCTCGGGGCGTGCGTCAGTCTTGACGGTGCCGCCCTGGATCATATCAGGAGTATAGGGCGTCCAACCGCTGTCCTGCGCCGCCACAATGGAAAGTGTACCGAGGAAGACGACGAGCAATATGCAGAAAATAAGAGTCTTTTTCATTTGAAGCTCCTCGCGTAAATAGAATGCCAAATGACCAACGGGCGTTTGTTTTTTCGGTTGCATCTCCTTTCCCGATTCAATCGCTGTTGCGCGGGCGTATCTGTTGAAGGGCGACTGCCGCGACGACCAAAAGCCCCTTCGTGACGAGTTGTGTGCTGCTGTTCACATTGTTCAGGCTCAGCATGTTATCGAGGATGCCCAGGATGAAGGCGCCAGCAATTGCGCCTGCGATGGTGCCTTTCCCTCCGTTCAGGCTTGCTCCGCCGATCACGACGGCGGCGATGGCGTTGAGTTCGTAGCCGACCGCCTCGTTGGGGCTGCCCTGATTGAGCTGCGCGGCGTGCAGGATTCCTGCCATTGCCGCGAAAAAGCCGCACAGCATGAAAGCGAAAATCTTAAGCCGTGAGACCGCCAAGCCAGACAGCCGCGCCGCGACCTGATTGCCGCCGATGGCATACAGATGCCGCCCGAACGCCGTGTAGCTCAAGATCAGCGACATGAAGATCGCTACGGCGAACATGATGATCGCAGGGACAGGGAAAATGCCGTTGATGCGCTCGCCGATGATGTCAAACAGCGGGTCTGCGCCGCCTGCGCTGTAAGAAATGGGGACGGCGATGTCGCTCGACCAGATGTGCGCGATCCCTCTGGCAATGCTCAGCATCGCCAGCGTGGTGACAAAAGATGGGATTTTGAAACGCTCGGAAATCCAACCATTCCACCAGCCGATCCCCAGCCCCAGACCGAGGATAATCAAGACGGACGGGATCGCCGGTACAAAGTCGCGCATGAGCAGGAAGGCGACGCCCGTCGCCGTCAGCGCGACCACTGATCCGACGGAAAGGTCAATGCCGCCGATGATGATCACCAGAATTTGCCCGACCGCCAGCACGCCGGTTTCGGCAACGTCACGGGTAACGTTGCTCAGGTTGCGCTGACTGATGAAAAGGTTGTTGCCATTCCGAACCGGCGAAAAGATGATGGCGAGGATGATGACAATGATTAATCCGAAGAAGCTTTGAAAACGAAAGACGAAGGCGACGGCGCGCAGGAAGCGGGGATTGGCATAAAGCCCTGTGGTGAGATTGTGCCACCAGCCGCCCCCGCCCAGTTCCTTGGTCGTTATCGCCGTGCCAGCGGGGCGAACGAAGTACGACTGAACGACCAGAACAGCCGCCGAAAAGAAGACGAGCCAGTAGCCGCCGCCCGAAAACTGCATCAGCGCAATGTCGGTATTCTGCCGATCCTGAATGGCGACCAGCAGGAAGGAGGCAGCGCTGATCAGACCGCCCACTTGGACCAGCCTGGTCGCAAGTCTTCGCTGTCGAACAGCGGTGGTCGACCAGGCGGCGGCTGCGAATGCCAGAATTGCGCCAATGGGAATCAAGAGCAGCGTCCAGCGAGATTCCTGGATCATGCTTTGCAGGTCTGTCGAGATGGGGGGCGCGGCAGAGGTCAGCAAACTGATCCCCGTCACATCCTGTCCCGCCTGGCTCAGCCAGGGGAGAAAGACGAACCCGAACAAGATCAGCGCCGCGCAGATCATGGAAATGCTTTCGGATTTCGAAAGTTTGAAGGCGCTTAACTCACTCGCCAGCGCCTGACGTTCACCGCCTGTGGTTCTCATAAAGTCACTTCCTCTGGCGAGTCGTTATGATTGGCTTTTTCAATAAAGCGGGTGGCAGCTTCCATAATGGCTTCCTGATCAAACGCATCGCGGCTGAACTCTCCGGTCAAACGTCCTTCGCAAAGCACGTAAATTCGGTCGCAGACTGCCAGAAGCTCCGGCATTTCGCTGGAAACGAGGAGGAATGCGGTTCCATTTCGAGCAAGCTGCCCGACGAGGTGATAAATCTCGGCTTTCGCACCCACGTCGATACCCCGCGTCGGCTCGTCGAGCAGAAACAGGATGATCTCCGTGAGCAGGAACTTGCCGATAACGACTTTCTGCTGGTTGCCGCCGCTGAGATTGGCGACCATCGTATCGATGGTCGGCGTCTTCACGTTCAGATCGTGGATCACCCGCTGAACGGCTTTTCGCTCAGCGCTTCTTCTTACGATGGACAGGCGGTTGAGGAATTGGCGCAGCGCCGCCAGGCTCGTGTTGTCGCTGACAGAGCGCTCCAGTACAAGGCTCTGCTGTTTGCGATCCTCTGCGATTAAGCCCAGACCGTTCTCGATGGCGTCATGCGGCGAACCAAATATGACTGCCTGTCCGTTCAGGATGATGCGACCGCTCAGTTGGCTGGCAGGGTAAACGCCGAAGATCGCCTCCAATAGCTGGGTGCGACCAGCCCCCATCAACCCGGCAATACCGACGATCTCGCCCTGGCGGACGTAGAGCGATACGTTGTCCAGTATCTTCGCCTGTCCCTGACGGTAGGACAGATTCTCCACCTCCAGAACGGTGTCGCCTAACTCGATGTGTTCTTTCGGGTACAGGACCTCCAGATCGCGTCCAACCATCAGACTGATCAATTTCCGGCGCGTCACCTCGCGCGTCAGCATGGTATCGACCACTTTGCCATCGCGCAGGACGGTGATCCGGTCTGCGATGGCAAATACCTCGTCCAGTCGGTGCGAAATGTAAATCACGGCGACATCCTGCTCGCGTAGGCTCCGAATCACGCCGAAGAGATAGTCCACTTCACTATCACTCAGCGCCGACGTTGGCTCGTCCATGATGATGATGCGCGCGTTCAGGCTGAGCGCTTTCGAAATTTCGACAAGCTGGCGCTGACCCACGCGAAGCTGACTGATAAGGCGATTGGTGTCCATCTCCAAGCCGAGCCGTGTCATCAGCGCTTCGGCGTCGCGCCGCATCGCCCGCCGGTCGATGATCCCCAGATGCGTTCGATGCTCGCGTCCCAGAAAGATGTTCTCGTAGACGGTGAGTTCCGGGACGAGGTTTAGCTCCTGGTGGATCATGGCGATGCCATTGTCTTGAGCATCGCGCGTGTTGTGGAAGCGGATCGGCTGCTGGTTGAGGAGCATTTCACCATCAAACTCGGTATACGTTCCACTCATGATGTTCATCAGAGTCGATTTCCCTGCGCCGTTTTCACCGACGAGGCAGTGGATTTCGCCTGTATGGACATCGAAGCTCACGTCGTCCAGCGCAATCACGCCGGGGAAACGCTTGTGGATGCTGCGCATACTCAGCAGAATCGGCTTGAGGGCTGCGTCAACATTCGAGAGTGACTCAGTTTCCATCGCCATAGCCTCCGAGGGCAGGGACGGCGCCGCTGGATTCGCGCACAATCAAGCGCGTTTGCAGAATGATGGTTCGGTAGGATGCGTCGGGTTGGGCAATTCGTCGCATAAGCAGGTGGACCGCTTCTTGCCCCAGTTCATAAGTGGGCTGAGAGACGGCAGTCAGCGAGGAATACAACTCGCCCGACCAGGGCATGTCGTCAAATCCGACCAAGGGCATATCCTGGGGAATGCGTATGCCCAGCTCGCGCAGCGCGCGCATCGCGCCCAGAGTCATGAGGTTGTTGGCGACGAAAAGTGCGTCCGGTGGAGATGCGCCTTCCAAAAGTTCGCGCGTCAGGAGATAGCCGCTCTCGGTTTTGAAGTCTCCATATTTTACGAGCGCCTCGTTGACGCTTAACCCGGCGGTGGTTAGTGCGTCGCAGTATCCGCGATAGCGCTCGCTGCCCGTGGTCAGGTTTTGGAAACCCGTGATAATGCCGATCTGCTTGTGACCCAGTTCGATCAAGTGATTGACCGCTTCGTAAGCGCCGCGCACGTTGTCCACTTTGATCCCATCCACGCGGAGATCGTCGACCATGCGATCCAGCAGAATGATCGGTATCCCGACCTGCTTGAGCCGTGCCAGTCCGGCGCTGTCCCGGCTGTTCGCCGGAACGATGATCAGCCCGGCGACGTGTTCGGATTGCATCACTTGCAGGTAAAGCTGCTGTTTGGTGACATCTTCGTCCGAATTGCACAGGACGATACTCATGTGGTTGGCGTAAGCAGTATCTTCGACGCCGCGTATGACCGAAATGAAGTAGGGGTTCTGAATGTCGGAGATGATCAGCCCGATGACGGTGCTGGAACGCGCCCGCAGGCGGCGGGCGATGTGGTTCGGCTCATAGCCGAGCGCCTGAACCGCTTCGAGGACGCGAGCACGGAGCGTTTCGTCGACGCGGGGATTTTTATTGAGGACGCGCGAAACCGTCGCTCGAGAAACCCCGGCATGTTGGGCGACATCTTCAATCGTCACGTTCGACATTGTAAATCTACTCAAAAATCTATTTCAAGTAATCGTTCTCTCAAGAAGCGTGTTTCACAGAGCGGTTTCCACGCTTGAACAGCGGTCTATTGCTCAATTGTGTCGGATTGCAGCCCGAATCGCTTTTCGCCGCCCATCGTAACAGAGAAAACGTTCTCTCATATTTATTTTAGATAAGGTGCAGCGTTTGTCCATTACATCCCTGAACATCGACGTAATACTTGCTGTCCATAGTTCCCTTGTGGTGGATACCGAGACTACACGTACCTATGCGTGAAAGGCACAGCCTCAGGCGTTGTATCCTGGACCGCAGACGCTTACAGGGGAGCAGGCTTCACTTACTCCCCATGCGCATCCCGCCGTCCAGACGGATGACCGCCGCGTTGAGCATCGTATTCTCGACGATCTGCTGAGCGAGACGGGCGTATTCCTCCGGCTTGCCCAGGCGCGGCGGGAACGGAATCTGCTGACTCAGTGATTCGCGCGCCGCTTCGGGGATCAACTCCATCATGGGGGTGTCGAACACGCCCGGCGCAATCGTGTTGACGCGGATGCCGTCGCGGGCGAGGTCGCGGGCAATCGGCAGCGTCATGCCGACGATGCCGCCCTTCGACGCCGAGTACGCCGCCTGCCCTATCTGCCCGTCGAAGGCGGCGACTGACGCCGTGTTGACGATCACGCCGCGCTCGCCTTCGGGGTTCGGCTCGTTGCGCGCCATCGACGCCGCTGCCAACCGGATCACGTTGAACGTGCCGATCAGGTTGATGCGCACGACCGTCTCGAACACGTCGAGCGGGTGCGGACCATTCTTGCTGGTCGTGCGCAGCGCCATCGCAATCCCGGCGCAGTTGACCAGAATTTGCAGTGAGCCGAAGCGCTCGTGCGTCGCGTTGATGGCGGCGCTGACCTCCTCCTCGCTGGTCACGTCGGCGGCGACGGCGATGACGTTGTTGCCCAGCTTGGCGGAGAAGTCGAGCGCGCGGGCTTCGTCCCGGTCGAGCACGACCACGTTCGCGCCGCCCTCGGCGAAGCGGCGCGCGGTCGCCGCGCCCAACCCGGACGCCGCCCCGGTGATCAATGCGGTTGCTCCGCGAAGGTCCAAAATATCGCTCCTAACTCTTCACAATCACGTCAAT
>CAVXEZ010000009.1:0-237967 GCA_963760975.1 uncultured Chloroflexia bacterium
TGCTCGAAGGCGCAGAGCGGGAGCTGATTGGCGTGGCGGGCGCACCGTATCGCCTGGCCGACCCGCTGAGCAAGATTGCCTCCCAGTATGCTGCTGTCCTGATTGACACGCGCCCTTCATTCTCCGTGCTGACCGAAATGGCGCTGCTCGCCGCCACCGACGCGATTGTTCCGGTCGAACCGCGCTATCTGGAAACCGTCGGCTTGATGAGCGTCATCGCCAAGATCAACGACATCCGCGAAGGCTGGCGTCATCCGCAACTGCGCATTAGCGGCATCCTCGTCACCAAGATGGACAGCCGCATTCGCGGGCACAACCATCTACTCGATGGACTGAAGGCGCATGAAATCCTCGGCAAGCTGCTGCTGGGTGTGATCCCCGCCAATGAAGCGGTATCCTACGCGCATCATCACCATCAGAGCGTGTTCACCTACAGCCCGAAATCGGCCGCGAGCAAAGCCTATGCACAAGTGGTCGGTGCGCTGGTGCGTTACCTGGTGAAGGAAGGTGTGTGATGCCCAAGCCCGAACTCGCATCGCGTGGACGACCTGCTCGCGTCCGTCACCCAGGAGACGTTCGCCGACCTGCCGCAGGCGCTGCAAGACCAGAGCATTCGGGTCGAGCGCATCCTGCTGGACATGGTGCGACCTGATCCGGTTCAGCCGCGCCGGGTCTTGCCGGAAGCGATTCACTTTGCTTTTCACAGCAATCGTCTCACACCAACGCAAGCACTGCGGGAACTCGTGCAGCTCGTGCAGGTTTCTGCCCGGCAGAAGGGGCGCCCGTTCAACAGCGTGCTGGAACTGCTGCCCCGCGCCGATGACGAGCGCGACGAGGAAGCTGCGCCCGTACTCTCACCCGAAGAGCAGCTTCTGCACGACCTGGTCAACCTCGCCGTGACGATCCGGGACGACGGACAGGTCAACCCCCTGACCGTCGTCGATGTTTCGCAGGGAGCGACACGGTTGTTTCGCATCGAGACCGGGGAACGGCGTTACTGGGCAACCTGGCTGCTGCGCGACTTCATCCCCGACTACGACGGCGACGGCATGATCCCGTGCATCATCATCCATGCGGAACGCTCGTCCATTTTCCGTCAAGCGAAAGAGAATACCGCTCGCTCCGGCTTAACTGCAGTCGCTTTAGCGCGACAGGCAGCGCTCCTGCTCTTGACCGTTCATGGCTTTGAGATTCCCGCCTATCCAGTGAACAATGACTTCTATCGCCAAGCCCTGGAACTCGATTTACGCGACCGACGGGAGTACACCGACATCTTGCTGAGTGCTATGGGCGGCATCAAAAAGTCCCATTTCAGCGCCATCAAAGCACTATTACGGTTGTCCGACGAGGCGCTGGAACTAGCTGACCGCTACGCCATTGAAGAAGGCAAGCTCCGGCATGTCCTGACCCTACCCATGGAATATCACGCGGAAATCGTTCGCCAGATCATCGACTTCAATCTGACCAGCAAACAGGTGAAAGAACTTTGTGCGAGTGACGGTCAAGAAAAGGACGCCGGCGAAGTGCTCGACAAGCTGCCGGCTGCCGCGCTGAAACTGGCGAAGCTGACTCAATCTCTGACGACAACCTCGGCTCAAGACCTGGCACGTGCCGTTCTGCAGCACGAAGCGGATGCAGGTGTCGCCCGTGCGCGCCTCCAGGCTGTACGCAAGCTGATCACCGAAGCCGAGCAGTACCTAGAGGCAGAGTGAAAAAGGTTCGCACGTGCGAACCTTTTGGTGCGACCAATCGGATGCACATTCGTAGTCCACCCTGAAAAGAAAAAGCCCACTGCTGGAAGGCGGGTGGACGGCGGACTGAAAATCATTTGAGGACCGGACACCCTCAATGTAGCACAGTCTTTCGTCTCCCGCAACTGAATGTGTCGCTCAATTCGCGTTTTTCCAACACGAGTTCTCTTGAATATTGCCTGGAGACGATTTGATGACCCTCAGTGAACAGGATACCTACGCCCTGCGACGGGCGCTGTCGATGATGGATCTTCCAGACGGACTGGCTCTCAGCCCAGTCGTCGCAGCACTGCTGGCGACGCTCGACTGGAAAAACAACCCGGCGCATTGGTCGCTGCTCCAGCAGATCGTCACGCACGATCCCGCCGTCAGCACACAGATTCTGCGCATCGATCCGACTGTCGAGATGAAACACAATTCGGAGGCTCAAGCGGAAACATTCGTCCCGCTTTTACCCAAATCAGTACAGCTTCCGGACAAGCTCATGACCGCTGCCGAGACGGTAGGGCTATTTCAGCGCGATTGTCTCGCCTGGCTGAGCAAGCGCTCGCCGATGACCCCACGCATCTTCCTCGAATCGGGTCCGCTGTGGGCAGCGGGGCTGGCCGTCGCCCGACGTTGTGTCCTGCGTCTTGGCTTCGGCGAAGTCTTCCCCAACCTCTACTACTTGTGGGTCGCGCCGACCACCTACTATCACAAAAGCACCGGGCTGAATGCCATCTCGGACATGGTCCGTGACACCATCCCGCATCTGCTTTTGCCCGCGACCACCTCGCCTGAAATGCTGGTGGCGAAGCTAGCTGGTGAGAAGCCGTCGAATTACGACAAGCTGCTGCCCTTCGAGCAGCGCAATGAAGACCTCGCTGCGCGGTTCGCCGGGCAGCGCGGCATTCTCATCGACGAAGCCAGCAAGATGCTGATCCCCAAGAAATACATGGAAGGACACACTGAGACGATGATGGAGATGTTCGACGCCCCAGGTCGTTTGGAGCGTGAGCTGCGTGGCGATGGCAAGCTGATTGTCTACAACCCGGCATTGGCGCTGATCGGCGCGACCACACCTGCTCGTTTAGGACGCTACATCACCGACAGCGAATGGGAAGACGGCTTGATGGCGCGTTTCCTCTGTCTTACGCCCACTGAACGTGAGATTAAGTGTGTGCTCAACGGACAAGACCTGGACAGTCATGATTTTCCAGCCGACCTGAAAGCACGGCTGCTCCGCATTTATAACGTCTTCCCGATGCCGCCCGATGAAGCGGCGCTCTACAGTTTGGACGAGCCCGTCCGCCATCCGGCCGTCAGCGCTTTGCTGGATCAAGGCGTATTTGACCTGTTCAACGCCTACTACACCGCTTTGCACGATATGACTGACCCGCGCCGAAATCTGGACGACCGACTGCGCGGAAATTATGGACGCTTCTCGACGATGGCACTCAAGTTGGCACTAATCCTCGCCATAATGGATTGGGCGGACGATAGTACGCATGGGTCACCCCGCATCACCACGGCCCATTGGGCACGCGGGCAGATGCTGGCTGAGGCGTATCGCGCCTCGGCACATCGTCTGATAGACGAATTGAGCATTGGACTGGACGTCAAGAATGAGCAGAAGCTGCTGGAATTCGTCGCCCGCAGCGGAGAACGTCCGCCATCAGCGCGTGAAATCCTGCGCGGAGCGGGCATCAAAACGCGCAAGGAGGTCGATGCGACGCTGGCGGCGCTGCTCGACGATGGTGTGATCGAAGCCATCGAACGCAAAGGGCAAGGCGCAGGGCGTCCTGCCAAAGCTTATCAACTGACCGATGGAATTTCGTCAGAACCGTCATGACGAAATTCCAGCCTCAATTGGCTCAACGGAGATCACCAAATTGGTCTCTAAGAGTTATCAAATGAGACCAATTGAGGGACGAACAGGCGCATAGAAGGAATTCTGTCATGCTGTTGACGAAATGACGAAATGCCACAATTCCGAATTATGGCATTTCGTCATCGTACTGACGAAATAGGTCATTGAGGTCAATGATGATCGATGTCGATACCCTTAAACGCAACCTGGATTGCCGCACATTGGTCGAACGCGACCTCGGCAAACCGAAATACCGCACGCACGAATACAGCACCTTCAAATGCCCCTTCCACCAAGAGCGTAAGGGCTATTCACTCGTCGTCTACGCAACTCACTGGCGCTGCTTCGGCAAATGCGGCACGGGCGGGGATGTCATCACCTGGGTGCAGTGCTACCACGAACTTTCTTTTCAACAAGCCTGCGAAAAGCTAGCTGTAGGTGATGTATCTTTTAGAGTACAGCCTATTCTTCTCCCAGAATCTGAACCTGAAGCTCGCTCGGAACCACCTGGGGGAAAATGGCAGACGGTCGCAGGGCGTATCACGGAGCAGGCAAGGGATAGGCTGTGGCGGATTGAAGGCAGATACGCCTTGGAGTATTTGAAAAACAAGCGAGGACTGAGTGAAGGGATCATCGCAAGCGCTCAACTAGGCTACATTCCTGGTAAATCAAACGAATGGAGAAAGATTGAGGGGTTGAAAGTTCCCTGCGGAATTGCCATCCCCTGGTATGCCGATGGTGCGCTCTGGGGCATCAAAGTGCGGCGGGCGGCGGGCGAGCAGCGCTATCAGCAGGTCAGTGGCGGGCATCTGAAAGGCTGCCTTTATTTAGCCGATAATATTCAGCCTGGATTACCCCTATTTCTCACTGAAGGTGAGTTCGACGCTTTGACAGCCTGGCAAATCGGATGGGGCAAGATATCGGTTGCATCGATAGGCAGTGCCAGCAATCAGCATATCAACCTGTGTTGGTATGGCAAGCTGTTGGCTGCGCCACGCCTCCTCGTCTGTATGGATGCCGACGAAGCAGGGGAACGGGCAGCCTCGGAGATAGCGACCCTCTCGCGAGCCGTAAAGAGAGTGCAGGTTCCGCTGGGAAAGGATTTGAATGAATTCTATCTCCGTGCGGGCCAGCGGCTTGTTGGCGAATGGCTCAAGCTGGTGTCCGACCTCGTGTCTTAGCAGCACGCCCAAGAAGATAGCGGTAAAGATCTCTATCAAGGGGCGATCCGTCGATGCGACGTGCTGGGCGGATTTATTCAAGATTACTGTCGTAATGTCAAGTAATCTGGAAGGTTGCCTCTGCTCTGCTTGCTTAGTCTGACTGATTGCACATTACGTGCGATTGCGTTCCTGCTCGGCGCGTGATCCCTGCGAGAGCGACTATAGATCTGAGACGTGTATATCAACCCCGCCTGACCTTTTGAAGATAGAGGATTCAGGCGGGAAGCAGCCCACCTTCATTTCTTTGAAAGGATTACTGATCCGCATTACGGTTGAGTCCCGCATAGCCCACAAGTATCCAACCAACGCGAAACCAACACACCAGCCGGCTGCCAATAACCGTCGATTGCCAATTGAAGTGCCCAACAGCAATACTTGCACGGTATCCATTGATCGGGCTGATGGGCTGGATTGCAGTGATCCAAGTCACCACAGACATCGTTGAACCAAAAGGAACGAAGGCGCTGCTGACTGTCGCTTAGTTGAGGGAAAAAGACCTAAAGATGAGTTTTTGCACGGTACGCGGACAAAGCCTATAACAGCACAAAGTTTCGGTACAAACTGCGCGCACGCGGGATTCAGCCGACCATCCCGAGCTTCGAGCGATGTACATGCAAGCATCCGAAGCGCGGTCGCCCGATCCGTGCCGTGCAGGGCTAGCGCCAGCGCTGGGAGGTTGAGCGCTGCTTCGCTTGGATGGACAACGGCCGCCGGAAGGCACTTTCTCTCATCGCCATTTTTCTCTGGTGGATCGACCGAATTTTGAAATGACTTCTAATCTGAATATGTATTGCAAATTACGCCATATCACAAAAAGGAAACCTTCATTCCAATTAACAATAAATACGATATTGTATTATTTGTAAGATGCACTTTTTCAACCTGCCTGTCCAAGCAGCTTGAATAATCGGTTCGAATTCAGAAAGCATTCACCCATCATGTCTATTGAGCCTGAGAATCTTGAATCGCTCGTTCGTTCTATTTGTCACGATCTTACCAGCGGGGGGCGGGATTACGCTGCCTATCGGAGTTGGATTTTCAAGCTGGAAGAGACAATTAATGACGAGCGCCTATATCATATTGAGGACGACATCGACATTTTAGATAAACTCGGGCAGAATGCAGACGTGGGCAACGTACTGCCGACGCTGTGGCTGTTTTCGCCTGAGGCGGCAGCCTTATTAGCAGGTGGCTCCGCTCCTCACGCCGAGGAAGTAATATTTACGCAGGAGGCTCCACCCTCGTCGAGTGAGGAGTGGATCATACCGGACTGGGAAGAAGACGAAAGCTCGACGGGGGTTGATACGCGTTCTCCGACACTGGCAGATGACGATACGAAGCCGACAAACCAGAATGGACATGGAGCGAATCCGCCAAACCGCCCCCTCGTATATGACCGATCATTCGAAGAGGAGCGTGTTCCGCAAGAGCCGACCTATGTATCCGAAGCGCCCATCCTGGCGAACAGTGTCTACGACATCCTGTTCAACCGACTGGAACAGGTCTTACAGGCGCAAACCCCGGATTTCGTCGCCGCGCTGGTCGAACTGGAGACGATTCGCAGCCCGTCGGAGTCCTTGACGCCGCCCCAGCTTGAGCGCTTCCGCAATCTGCGCAGCGAACTGGAACGCCGCCGGCGCGAGGAGCAGGAGCACCGGCGTCAGGCAGCATTTGCGGCATTCGACGAGCCGCGTTACTCGCTTGAAGAGGTTGTTTCCTTTCTGGACACTCTGCTTGACCCTAAAGTGACGCGCGATTACGAAGAAGGAGAAACGCGAGCACAGCGGACAACCCTGACGGCTCCCGACTGGTCGCTGACGAAAAGCGAACGCTACCTGATCTATTTTGAACACCACTATAAGCGTGTGACACCCAACCTCAACGAGCGTTATGAATGGCTGCGCGCCCAACAAACGCAATTAGATGGGATCGCGAGCGCGCCGACCACCAACGTCACTTATCGGGCGAAGCAACTCAGCGCGCAGGTGAAATCGGAAACGGACCAGCTCGCCGTAACCCTGAACCGGATCGCTTCGCGGACACTCGGATTCGCTTACGTGGAAACCCTGCTTGACCTCGATAAGCTTGATCCGAACGCCATTGTAGAGGACGAGGGCAAGCCGATTCGGGTCGAGGACTTAATCCAGAAAGTCACACGGGAATATGCCGAGAACACTTTCCGGCGGGCAAAAGATAGTTTTGTCACGCTGTTGGGGAATGACGCAGCCCTCAAAGCGCTGAGCGCCGGACTGCGGAAAGAAGCCGTGGACGAGTATCTCCGTTTTGACGCCAGACTGAGCGATGCGGATATTAGCAAGCAGACCAAACTCGGCTTGATCAACCTGTATCCGACAGTGTATCAGGCGCAGTTCCCGGAAATTCCGGTCGAGGGTGATCGTTCGCTCGACCCCGATCCGGCGTCGCTCAAGGATCAGGAGTTTCAGCAGTTCGTCCTTCTGCGCGATACGTTCCTACCCAAACTGCTGACGCTCTACAACCAGATAGTCAGCGCCGACGCCAACGATTTGGCAAGTATGTACGACGTGCTGAGCATCTGGGCACACCCGACGATTTCCCAGCCCGCCGAAACGCTCGAAAAACAGACTTTTCAAGCTCTGGACGGCAAGCGTACTGAGCATCAAGTGCTCTACGACTCGAACGATTTCTGGGATTACTATTTCGAGGAAAAGGAATTTGAGGATTATTTGACGGGTCAGATTGCAACTCTGGAGTCGCAACCGCTGCAAAAAATCGAACTTTCCCGCACGCATCCCTACTATGCCCACCTGCAAGGGCTGAAAAAGGAGGTTGCCGGGCGTATCGCAGCGTTTGAGGCGCTGCGAGGAATACGTTCGCGCCTGATCGCCGAACTCGAGTTTTTGCAGAAGCAACTTACTCGCGTTGAAGAACGCCTGAAGAAGCAGGAAGACCCCAGCGCGATTGAGCAAACGCTCGACAGCTTGCGTCGGCGCGCCGAAAAGATGAGCGAGACCTATCACTTTCGCATTGCAGACTTGATCGGGCAAATCAACCAGATTTCGCGTGACAATGATGCCCGGCGCGGCTCGCAGCAAATTGTCGAGGAAGCGGAAACGCTCTTTGATCTGGCGCGAACCTCCGAGCGCGATAGCGATGCAGCCGATTTGTTTGGCTTGTGGCAGAGCGTCGTGAGCAAAACCAGCCGCTTTAAAGGCTACCCAGAGGATGGCGAGCCGAGCGCGCTGCGCGGTCACCTCCTCCACCTGTACGCGCAAGCCAAGTCCGCCCTCTACCACGCTCAAACACTGCCGGTGGAAAAGTCAGCCGAGCGCACCCGCGAAACCTATAAAGCCCAGAATTTCTACGACCAGTTCAACGGGATTATTGATGGGACAAGCCTGGAAGTTCGCCGTATCCTGCCTGCCGCCTACGTTCGGGAACTGGGTGAAACCATTAAAGTGCAGGCCGAACACGCCGAAATTACGGAGCAGAACCAGGGTAAGATCGAGAGGATGCGCCGCAATCTTTTCAGTTTGCTCGATCGGGCTACATTTAAACTTCAGGTCTATATCGACTATGGGGAAACGATTCTCCGAGAGATTGCTAACCCCCAGAGCGACGATGATTATCGAGAGACGGTCAAGGGCTATTATGAGGGTGGCTTCGCTGAGCAATTCGACCTGGAGCTGAAAAACGCTCTGGACGATTTTATGTCCACCGTGCCGCCGGTTTACGAGAAAGGGCATCCGATTTACGCCGCGTTTGAATGGGCGGATGAGCATAAGCTCACGATGTTGAAAAGCAAGACCCTGAGTCAGCGTTTCCAGACTGAGTATCGGAAGATCGCCGAATCTGCCTACCAACAAATCCACGAGAATGCGCAGCGCCAGCGCGAGCACCCGTTCGATCTGCCCCTGAGCGTATCCGAATACGAGCATTGGTTTCAAATAAGAACCTATGGCGTCAGCCGAGGGTTCGTCAACAGCGAAGAAGCGCGCAAGACAGCGGTGATTGCTGCCTACTATCTGCTTGCTACCGCCACCGAGAATGGCAAAGGCAATATCAAGTTGGTGGAAAGCTACATCGACCTGATTTTGGGTGGAACTGAAGAGTTCGAACTCAAAGATACCGACCGACGCGCGCTTGCGCGCGTGCGCGAGCGCGCGTGCGATTACATCATACGCGATGCTATCGCCTTCGCCTACGCGAGTTACCTGTATCTCATCTCGCAGCGGGATGACCGCTTGACTGACGAGATGCTGGCGGCGGATACCCTGGCGCAGTCCGCGCGGACTCAGGTCGATATGCTCAAGCAGTCTGGTTCCGGGAGCGCGCGCATGATCGGTGAGATGTGGACGCAGCGCCTGGACGCGCTCGAACAATTCGCTCGGCGCGACTTCACCCGCACCGGGCGTATTCTGCGCGACTTCAACCGGACGTCCAGGCTTCAGCCGGACGAGAACGATACGGATTGGGCGCGCCGCCGTTTCACCGAAATGAACGGCGCTATGGATGAACTCTATCAGCGGCTAGAGCTTGTCGTAAAGAAGGGTATTGATTTCAATATCCCTGCTCGTGACGCGCGCGAACTGAAAGAACGTTTAGGCGTGGCGATTTTCTACCTTGAAGCGCAAACGGAACAATTCAAGCAGCGCGGGCGCAATATCCTTGCCCAGTTGGGGCAAGAGGGATCGCTGGCGAAAATCCACCAGCAGATCAATGATGAATTTGAGAACGCGATCACGCAGAAGCTCCCCGCCTCGGTGGGAGAGGCGGAAGAAACCATTTCAGCACTGCGGGACGATCTGGAACGGACGAACAGCGAACTACGCGCTGCTCGCATTGACGAGAATATGATCAACAACTTCAAGCTCTTGTTCGACCGCCTTGACGAGACGCATGGAAATTTGAGCAGGGCGCGCAAGATCATCAATGATGGTGTCGAGGCGCTGGAGAATGTCGTCCTCAATCTGAATGGAGTGAACGCGCAGGACGACTGGAATACGGACACGCTCTCGACGGACCGAAGCCAAGCCGAAGACGAGATCAACAACGCGATCTATGCTTCAGGGTACGTATTCGAAGCGCTGACGAAGGGTAAAGATGATTTTGTGCCATTTGATACTGCCATCAGGGAGACGATCTCGAAGATTGGTGAGATTCGCAGCAAACGTAAGTCTGTTCGTGAGAAGTTAAAATTATCCCCGGCAGCACCAAATGACCCGGTTGGGCATTTCAAGGGATTGATCGCGGATATCCGCGAGGTGCGCGATGCACAAATCGCCTTGAGTCAGGTGCTCAACGCGAACTATCCGCGAACTCGTATTCGAGATTCCGCCGTCGTTCTTCCGTAATAATACGTCCATCATTCAGCTGATAGACCGTCAGATCGAGCATTCCATGACACAACGTGATTTCCCGGATGAGCTACGCGCGATCACCGGTTTGGATGAGGAGGAACTCGACGAATGGCTGAATCGATGGAAGAAGACCAAACGAACCATCACCCAGATCACGGGAGTAGAAGATCATCTGCTGATTGCCATCCTCCTGCGCGACCGGGCAGAACGCTGGAAGAAATTGTTCGACCGCTTGATCCGGGTGTACGATGAGTTTTATACGGAGTGGGTCGATGTCGCCCTCTGGTGCGCCTACTATGAGCAATTAATGAACGCGCTGTGTGCATTGACAAATACCCGGGGCGGCGTGCCGCTTCCCGACACGGACGAGTTTAGCAAGGTGGCGCTTGGGTTGGCGGATCAGGAAGTAACGTATCAACCCGGGGGCACCTACCGCGAAATCGAGGGGGAAGTGGAAGAATACAACAGCGCAGCCAATTCGCTCAAAAACGAGCTGGACGCTTTCAATGCGCTTGGCGATGTGCCATCGGAACTAAGCGCGCTCTTTGAGAATTTCAACGTTAAGCTGAAAGAATTAGAGATCAAAGACCAAGTAACTCGCTCCAAACAAGTGCTGCCAATGCAGACGCGCCACGAACCGCTCAAACTGGCGAATCTGTTCCACGAGGAAGACATGCGCACCGCGGTCATCGTTAACCAGGTGACTCCTCATCTGGAAAACCGTGACCGCCTGTTAGGCAGAGAGGTCAGCGTGCCAGGGTTGCTTTACATCAAAGAACACATCCGGGATCACTATATTCCGGCGTTGGACTGGGGGATCGAAGATTTGCGACACGGGCTTCCTAAAGTTCCGAAGCGTGACCTTGCGATGCGGGAAAGGGAATTGCATCAAGCCGAACGGGTGCGCGACCTCCTGACCCATGAAACGACGATACAGACTTAAAGGAGACCTATGCGGGCGCTCGTCTTTTCAGACGTACACGGTAATTCACTCGCCCTGAAATACCTGCTCAACAACACCAGACCTACTGCTTATCTTCAGGTAGATGTATATCGCTGCCTGGGCGATCTATTTGGTTACTACGCCGATCCTATAGAAGTCTGGAAAGAAGTTCTCTCACTAGACCCTGATACACGCTCCGGCAATCACGATATGTACCAGCGCCGGATGCTACTTAACGGGGATATGCGGATTGGCAAAAGTGAATCGGAATATGTCGCGTGGACAGGACTGCTCCACTGGGAATTGTTCAATGCCGCGCCGCCCGAAATTCACTATCAGATCGAGAGGCATTTGCGGAATACGCATTTGGTAGAGCCACGAGTGGAACGCTGTGATGGCTACACGCTAGTCTACGTACACGGATCGGCGGCATACATCGAGGATAATGAAGACTACCAGTATGAGACTTGGTATCTCTATCCCAAAACTCAACATTCTGATTGTGAGGCGATTGGCAAGGCCATGTACGCGGCGCGCGACCTAGCACTAGCAGCCGGAGCTCCCGCTGACGAACGGGTCATCCTGTTCGTGGGGCACACGCACATGCCCATGATCGCCTACTTTGATCAGAAGCAAGTCAAGTTCAAGGACGGGCAATGGACGAACGCGCAGGTCGACGCGCCAATTGACCTGAACGACCTGTTTGCGCAGTCGCCCGTGATCGCGGTAAATGGAGGGGCGGTTGGGTATCTACGCGCTTCAGAAGCACTTGCTGGATACACCAGCGCGGCGCACATCGACACGAAAAATCACGAGCTGCGGATGATCGCGTTCGACATGATCGGGCGGCCGCTGGATCGCTTTTCCCGACAAATGGAGGCCTGGACTCCGCGCGAACTCATGCCGCAAATTACGGTGGGATTGCACGATTTTTATCTCAAGAAAGCGGATCCCGGCAGAAGTGGAACCGGAGTGGATGCGCAGCAACGCGCACGTTACGTGCTGCTGGCGATGAAATCGCCAGAGGCGTTGTACGAGCATTGGCTGGAACACATTCGTCCAAAACTTGTGGAGTGGCTCATTCATGGGACGCCACAGAACGAAAATGAAGTCTACGTCTATACCGCTGAGGCATTTCACCTAAGGTGAAACGACTATGAGACCACCACCGCCGCCAAAGCCAAGTCGCCCTCGCCCCCTCCCCACACCACCGCAGCCACGCGCGCCTGGAGTCCCGACGCCGGGCAGTAGGGCAGGGCGGACAGGATGTCTGCCTCTGGGCTGCTACGTCGCGATATTGGTCATCTGGGTGATTATGTCGATCATTACGTCCCAGTTCATTGGGACAGCGATGCCCATTCTGAATCTAATCAATTGGATCCACGACACTATTTTCTACCTGCTGCGCAGCGATATTTATGGGCTGATCCCCGGCGGCTATACGGCGCTGCTGGAATTCTTTCGTAACCAGCCACCTCTATTTTCGTCATTCCTGACGCTCGGCTGCTGCTGTACCTTCCCGCTCATATTGATCATCTTCGGCGCAACCAGTCTGTTCGGCGCGCGGCGCGGAACGCTGCCAGCAGGCGGCATACGCCCTGATGGACAGAGATGAATTTGAAAGCCTTGCGACCGCTGGTAGTGCTGCTGGTCGTGGTTTTCTTTCTGCCTTTCTCAGCGTTGGCACAGTCTGCTCCACAAGACCAGTGCATTCCACTCGACATCGTTATCCTGCTCGGGCAGTCGAGTTCGATGCTGACGGTTGACCCGAATGGGCTGCGTGTTGAAGCGGTTAGGACGTTGATCGATATGCTGTACGATCAGGCAGCTTATCGCTGTCCAGGGGTACTCTACCGAATAGGTGTTCTTGGCTTTGGTGATGATGCGCACGTGTTGATCGGTTTTGACATGCCAGAGGGACAGATTCGTGTGGGGGCGAACGAACCTCAGCACACCTGGGCAGCCCAGCGAGAGGCGTCCAGCGCGCTGGTTGTCCCTGAGGCATTGCACAATTCGAGTTACCGTGCCGCGCTCGAAGCAGCCAACACCATGCTAGCGACTCCCGCTGGCGATGGCTCTGATCAAAATCGCCGAAGGGTTATCACTCTGCTCCTGGATGGAACGCCTTGCACACGCGCTGCCTTTACCTTGCAGTTGCCTGTTCTGGGCGGCGTGAGCGCATGTTCTTCACCGCAGTGGATCGAACAGTACCTCCTGGGGAACGTTACCCTCCTGAATCGCTACACAGGGGCGAATTATCCCGCTGGCGGCTTCGATTTTGAGTACGGTTTAGATAACTTCCTGATTGCAAGCGAGGCGTTAAGCGGAAACACGTCGTTCAATGTGATCTTTTTCACGACGCGCGGCAGGATCGGCAGTTTTGGTTCGCAAATCGACGGTATTTGGAGCGAATTGACAGCTTCGCATAATGGCACTTATTTCTCGCCAGCGCAGATTGGAGGCGATTTACGACAAATCGCCATTAGCCTTGACCAGATCGTGGCTCCGTACCTCACCCCAGCCCGGGTGCTCGTTCTGTTCAGACCGGACGGTACAGATAGATGCACCGGGACATTTGTCCTTGAGCCGTATCTGAGCAGCGCTACCCTCGTGACGGCCCTGAATAATGCGGATGGAACACCCGCCGAACTGCTCGATCCGCACGGCGAATCCGTCACGCCGACGCTCGAAACGCGGATCAACCGCCAATATACATTGAACAACCCACTTCCTGGTGCGTGGTCTGTCCATACAACAGGAAACTGTGAAACGGCAGATGCAACTTACGAGGCGCTGCCAGTTCACGTGGTGGTGCTGCCCGCTGTCATCGAAGACACGACGGTCGTCTCTGAACTACCCTATTATAAGCAAGGATCTAGTGCTACTATTAATCTTTTCATGATGAATGCTTTTGGAGGTCTTATCGTGACCAATCCGGATTATCCGCTCGATATTTGCGGTACTTTCACTACGACGAGTCCGGCGGCGGACAGCGCCCTGAAAGCGCTCGGCTGTTTTGGCATGAAAAACTACTTTAATGTCCTTTGGCGAGCGGACACACCGCTGCCCGCACCCGTTCGAGGGTCGTATCTTTTGATCATTGAGGGGACGGTATCCAGCGCCGATCCTGCCAACTCCGGCACGCCCATTCAGGTTTTTGAAATAGAGAAGACTTATACGGCGATTGACAGTCCCTAAGCCATGCCACGATCTGTGAAACAGGCTGTATCAATGCCGGGCTAAGCATCTCACCTCCTCATAAAACGGGGGACTGAGCTGACTCAATATGTAACTAAAATAACTTCCGGATGATATATTTATAGTGACTCTCTTTGAAGCGTCCGGTCTTGAACGCAGTCCTATCATTGAGGTCCGGCGATCACAGTCACACAGTTAAGGGGGGGTCAGCAGTATGTGTAGAAAAGGATTTTTGTGGGTTTTCTTAATGGCAGTTCTCGGCTGTGCCGGTTTCTCGGGGGATCTTCGTCCCGCGCAAGCCCAGGATACTGTGACAAAAATCGTTTGTACGCCGCTCGATGTCGTTGTCATTCTTGATAAATCAAACTCGATGTCGCGCAACGATACCCCTAACCTGCGCCTAAACTCGGTGCGGAACGTCTTTGATATACTTTACGAGAATGCGGCGCTGATGTGTCAGGGGACGACACATCGCGTAGGGGTCATCGGGTTCGGCACTAACGCGGAAGTCTTACTTCCGATGACTAACATTCGCGTCGACGACCCGAACAGCGACTGGGAACGCGAACGTGATCGGCTCAGCGCGAGTGTTCGTTCTGCTCAGTTGGGAGAAACCAGCTTCCTTGCCCCTCTGGATGAGGCTGACCAGATGTTTCAAACGCCGCCGCCTGCTGGGGATGTCGGCACGCGCGGACGTTTATTATTGGTTCTGACAGACGGCGCCCCTTGCACAGCCACAGCCAATTCAGTCACGCTTCCTGAACTGCAAGGTCATCCCGCGTGTACCGATCCCGACTGGTTGGAAAATTACCTTTTGGGCGACAGCCCTGTGTTCGCCACATACAATACTCAGGATAAGTACCAGAGTGCCGGGTTCGACTTTCCCAATGGACTGGACACCTACCTTCAGGGAACCCAGACATTGGGTGGGGCAACCTCGCTCAACGTTTTGCTATTCACCCTGAATGCGACAGGTGATATTCCCCAGCGCGTGAACGATGCCTGGGTTCAGGTGACCAGTCAGCATAACGGTCACTACTATTCGCCCCAAGACCTCCAAAACGATCAAACTCGCGTGACTGTCATTCTCGAAGACCTCATTTCCTCACGCATCGGCAATCCGGGGACAAGTATAGATTTCTCGGTCGATCCTGCCACGCATCAATGTGTCGGGCAGGTCGTTCTTGAGCCGTATTCCAGCAGCACAACGATTATCGCGGCGACCCGCCCCGGCGTTGACGCACGCGTTGAACTCTACGAACCCGACGGCACCTTGCTCTCGCCGCAGAATACGACTGTCGGCGGCTCTGAAGTCCGGTATAACGAAGGACGCACGCGCCAACGTTATATCATTACCGATCCACAACCGGGTATTTGGCGGCTGGTTGACCCAACAGGCGTCTGCAACGTTCAGGCAAATACCCAAACGATTCCGATCACGGTCTCGCAGATATTGTCGCCCAGTCAGGTCATCCCTTTCATCGCAAACCCCTATTATGCCAGCGATAGTCAGGACTACGTGACGATCCTCATAAAAGACAGTTTCGATCAGCCGTTCAACGAGATCAAGGATTATCCGCTCGACGTTTCGGCGACCGTCACTGTGAACCCCATTAGCGATCAGTCAGTCGTGCCCACACGGCTGGCGCCGCTCATTTTCTCGTTTATCGGCGATGGCACGTGGCGCTCGGACACCCCTGTTCCTGCGCCGGTGCGTGGCCACTATACCTTTAACCTCCAGGCGTCAGTGAACAGCATTGTCGCTGGACATGATCCCATCCCGATTTTCAATGCGAGTGGAAATTACGACACAGCCCCACCCATACCGATCAGTCTGGAAGCGGTTACTCCGGTGAATAACTCGATCTTGCCGCTCAATCGGGTGACGAACAATACGCTAGTGGACGAACCCTTCGGCGTAGCCGTTCATTTCGTTGACAATCAAGGGAACGTGCAGCCTCGTTCGACGATTTTCCCGAATGGCGTCACAGGTGCCGTCCAAGCCGATTTGCGTGACGCAGGGGGCAGACTTCTGCGCACGATCATCCTGGAGCCGTCGAATGATGATCAATACCTGCTGGTGGGCACATTCCAGAAGCCGGATGACCATAATGCACCCGATCCCCCTGGCGACTATTCCGTGAGTTTCTCACTCACTCCACAAGCAGCAGGTTCGTATAACCGCGAAAACTATATGCTGCAACCCACCGAGCCTCTCGTGACATTCACGCGGCGCGAACTGAACGGGATGCGGATTATGACGCTCAGTCCGACTTCAGGCGCATCAATCATGCTGAACCAGATTCACAATGGCGTTCCGGCCGAGCTTGACATTCCGGTTGAAGTGGAATTGGTTAACCAGAGCGGCGATCCTCTCACCGCTGCCGGAATTTTCACAAGCGACCTGAATCAGGTGGTCACTGCCACGCTCGTTAATCCTGATGGCGAGTCGATTCAGACAATCTCCCTCTCGCCGAGTGGAGCGAGCAACTTCAGCGGTGTTTTCACCCGCTCTAATATTGCTGGCGATGAAGTAGGGCGCGAGGGGACGTATACCATCAATTTTGGCTTTGGCAGCCCAGCCAGCACCGCGACGTTCGATACCACATCTTATACCTATCTTGCGCCCGCCAGCGAGTCGGTGTCGTTCACTCGCGTTGCACAGCGCGGTATTCTGCCCGTCTTGCTGACGGTTGCGGGCAAATCGCCTTCTGCCGAGGGAAAGTCATTCCAATTCGAATTGAACTCGCTGGACAACAAAGGGATGCTGCTTCCAACCCCTATTCAGGTGACGGCTGCTCTGGCAGACCTGAAAGGCGTGATCTACACCGCCGACGAGCTTAAGGAGTTTCTACCGCAAGGCGAAAACGACATCCTGCAAGCGACCATCACCGGACCTTCAGGGAGCAACATCGTGCAGGATGTGTGGCTGACACGTGGCGATGATGGGCGGTTCACAGGCGCGCTGCGGGATGGTCTGACGGTTCCTGACGTGCCCGGCACGTACAGTGTTTCGCTGAAAGTAAGTCACGACGTTAGCCCGCCAAATCCGCAAGCTCGTTACGTACTGGTGAGCGATTCCATCCAAACTCCGGTGTCAATCGACCGTTACGTTCGGCGAGGAGTCGCCCTGAGCGCAGCGAACATCGACGGCAGGCAGATAACGGACCCAGGCAACTTGATCAGCCTTAACCTCTATGAGACACCGCTAGATGCGTTCCTCGGAACTATCAAGTCGATCCCGTTCGCGCTGCGAATTTATGATACGAGCACGCAAAATACAGTTTCATGGCAAAGCATCACGCGGACTCCAGCGGCAGGCGAGCCAGGATTGAACATCTCGGATGTTGTGCATGTGGGTCTTCAACGTAAAGACTCGGCGGAAGTCGCAAATATCACGGACTTGACCGAGGAGCGACAGGGCGACAACAGCACGGTTATTCGCGGCGTGATCAACGGGATCAAGGACATAAACGCTTATATCCTGTTCTTTGGCTTGAACGGTGATCAACTGAACAACGTCACGGCGGTCAACTTCACCGACATTGAAACCGATCGGGGCAGTATTGAGTTCCAGCGGACAATTCCGAGCCTGCTGTACAACCCAGATTTCTGGAACGTCGTCAAGCCGATTTTGGCAGTCGTCGTAATCATCATTTTGTTCTGGCTCTGGTTCGTCAATTTTGGTCCTATGTCGATGCGCGGTGAAATGCAGGTCGATGTCGAAAAGCTGAAGTCAGCACAAGATGACCGAGGTGATCAGCCTCGGTGGATTTACCGTGACTCCCACGCGACACGGGAAGAAGACAGGAGCAACTATCCGGCGCGCTCGAGGGGCTGCTACAAGCGCCCTGCGCCCTGGGGGGTTGCCCCCCGCAGGAAAAGTCGTACCAGCAACCAATGTTCGCAGAGGACGCACCTACGAAGTCATGGTGGATGGGCGATCGATTATCGTTCCCCAAGGGGGTGAAGGGAAAAGTCTCGGTTATACCGTCCGCCATCGTTTCCCGACCCGATCCGCCGCAACGCCACCGCGCCCGACTCCGCCACATCCGGGTCAGACGAGATAATCTGCCGTTACGAAGATTGCTCGGGGCCAAGTCAGCGCAGTCGGTACGTGATTGAGATGTGTGATTTATTTAGGGGGGAGATTAGAACATGCCTAGACCTGCTATCATCGTCGGCATTGGGGGCACCGGTTCATGGGTGCTGTCGTGGCTGAAAAAAGACCTTTTGGAAACGTATGGCTCACTGGAGGATCAACCGATACGTCTCTTGCTGATCGACACCGCCGACGTGATAGCTACAGTGGGCGCTGCCGGAAACAATCAAGGGCAGAGGGTCGCGGCGAATCGTCAGCAGCCCTATGGCCCAAACCGAACTGAAAGCTATTCCCGCTACATAGTTCTAGATCAAGAAGGCGAATTCGAACAAATTCCGACCGATGAAGAAGATGCCTACACACGCCAAATTAAGGCGGCGGTATTAGCCGGCAGCGAGGGAATGGATCATTTTAGCCGCTGGTGGCAAGCTGATTTCTATCCCGATGCAATGCTCAAGTTGAAGGATGGCGCGGGGCAGTTCCGCCAGTTGGGGCGCTTGGCGCTCATGCAGGGGCTACATTTGCACGGCGCGAATGATAAGGTTTACGCCACGCTCTCAAACATGGTCGACCAGGTGACGCGCATCGCTTCCCGCGAGGGTCAGGGCGGTTCGCTCGACGTTCACATCGCGGGCAGCCTGCTGGGCGGCACGGGGTCGGGCATATTTATCGACATCGCCTGGCTGATCCGTAAAGTGCTCGAAGCGCGGGGCGACCAGATTCAGCCTTTCATCACAGGCT
Organism: uncultured Chloroflexia bacterium; assembly: GCA_963760975.1. Lineage (GTDB taxonomy): Bacteria > Chloroflexota > Anaerolineae > Aggregatilineales > Phototrophicaceae > Flexifilum. Next base: position 19,147 of record CAVXEZ010000009.1, read on the forward strand.
TTTTCGCCCTCCCACGTGCCTTCAGTGCTCAACCGCGCCTGGACCAACGGATGAAAGCCTTTGCTGCCTGGCGCGAACTCAACCGCATGATGACGGTGCGCGAACGTGAAACCGAATTCCTCGTTCGATGGGGGCAGCAAGAGACGACGACGTTTACTGCGCGTAAAGAAGTCTACGATCATATTTACCTGATTGACAAAGGGGTGGGTCCCGCCGGGACGAAACCGGAGGAGTTTGTGTTCCCGGTCATCGCTGAGGCGATCAGCTTCTATCTCGATAGCAACGCCGGGATTCGTTACATTCAGCACATAGTTACCAATCTCGTCAGCCCGAAGCAGAGCGTTCCGCTACGCGGCAACCCCACCTACAGCGTTTTATACGTCAAATCCTGGAAATTGCCTACATATCACAATATTCGTGTCGCGCGTCACCAATTCGCGCGCGAGTTCTTGCGCCGCCTGCTTCAGGTCGAAGAACACCAAGCTCAAAACTACAACAATCCGGACGCAGCGCGTATCACCTATACGGTCAAGAGCGATCCGCTGTACCGCCAGCGCGCCTCGGAAATCCTGACAGCGACCCTGCAAGATACTGGCTCAACCCAGTTTCTGGAGGACATCGCCGGAGTCAAACAAATACCCAACGATCAGTTCGAGCAGGAAGCACAGCAGCGCGCTTACTACGGCTTCAACGTCTTGAGCATGTATGCCCAGATGCCGCAGACCCCAGATGGAATCGCTGTTCAGAATGTCATTGACGAGTCTGCCAATTTCGCTGTTCCTGCCATGATCGATTCCAACAGCAACGGCGATCTTGAAGCCCACACGCGCAATATCGAGTCACTTCTCTATGGGGTCAACCACTCGGGCGGTGAGTATTTGCGCCTGTACGGAGATTTCGCAGGCGAAATGCTCAAAGGCAAGCTATACGATGATCTGGTCTATGTTCACAATTTCCACATGGAAACCTTCAGTAAGCGCGTGCGCGTCTGGCTCAACCTCGCGCTCAACGAGCCGAGCAACGAACAGTTCAGCGGGTTAGCGTGTGTGCGCGATGCGATGTTGCAGTTGGTCGAAGATTTACGTCGCGCGCTGCGCTTCTATACCAGTGTCAACGGGGCGCTGGCAAGCGTCAACGCGATGCAAGCCAATGCTGATACGCAGGGCGACATCGCTCTGTCCGCGACCATGCGTCGCGGACCGCTGCAGAGCATCGAAAATGCGGCGGGTTTTGGTGCGAAACGCGACGTTCGGCTTTACATTGAACACGAGAACGTCAACCAGGCGACCAAGCGCGATCATCGTGCGGTCGAGCGCATTATCAACACGCTTCGCGATATGCAAACTCACGTGGAAACCGCCGTTATTCCACGCATCGAAGCGATGGTGCAGCAGTTGGTCACAGACAACGATTTCACCCGCGTTTCCGGCTTGTATCGCGGACTCATGGATAGCCTAGTGGATGAAAACGAAAACTATGCTTTTGATCAGCGCCTGAGCGAAATTACCCAGCTCCTTGAAACCAACACGCAAATCAGCGTGGATACTGATAAGATCGATGAACTGCTCAAACGAACGAAATGGTCAATTGACGACCGGATGAACTTGCGAGTGGAAATTTACGTCTCTACTGATCCACTAGACCCACCTATCACGCTCGAATCGAATGTGCGTGATGCCAACAAGACTACTGAGCTGGTCAACCGGCTCGTGGATGGGGTCGCCAGCTACGTCGTTTTCTCCGACGACGACCAAACCGCGCTAACGACGATGGGCGTCAATCAACTAACCAGCTCTCTGCCGAACCTAGTTGGGCGTTACCTGTACGATGCGAATCCACAGAAACCTGCTGTCAAAGATATTCGCACATTTTACGTGCGGGCGAAGGCAAAGCAAAGCGAGTCTCAGGCGATACAGCGGGCATTGGGTTCGCTCAATATCCCACGGGGGGCCAGCAATGCGGTCGAGTTCGTTGAGTCGGATAATGCCAACAAAGTGACGGTGTTTAGTTCGCGCGAATTGATCATGCCCGAATCGTTTGCCGAATGGGTCAATACAAAAGAAGCCTACGAGACTATGTTGTTCGGGGACCGTCGTAACAACATCGCGGCGGATTTCGACCTTGTACGTAACAGCCATCTATTCGCGGCGGAACGCGAGGCGCTCAGGCTGGAGGCACAATACTATCAGAGCGAAGTCACCAATGAAGATATGCAAATTCTTGACCAGCGCCTCGTGCATCTCCTTGAGGAACACAAGCGCTTTGGTCAGTTTCTTAACGTTTGGGCGCGCGGCTGGATCAACCTCGAAAAAGATAACCCAACCGATGCGGAAATGTTCTGGCGGCTGCGGCTCCCCGATGAATACAATGTTGTCCTGACGTTGGCGCGGCGCGGGGAAGTCGATATGCTCGGCTTTATCGCCAAGTTCGTGATCTATGGCAAGACGATGCAGGGACGCGACATCAACTATACGCAGCTTGACCGCGTTATGGAAAATGTGCGCCGCCAGACAATGGCGTCACCGGATAATGCCCGCGCGCTGCTTGGGGCGTATCTTTTCGAGGTCAAGACCGCCGAACTGATGGCAGGTGCGGTCAAACATCAGTTAGAGGTGTCAGGCGACCAGATTGACCCATCAAGCATGAAGGCTTATCTGGATAAGGTCGCAGCGACTATTGATGATCGCCCGGCGCATTACGTGGAGGCGAGTAATCGGCGTTCACTGGCAGAAGAAATCGCCTACGATTTTGCCCGCTATGACCAAAATGCCAACCCGCTGGTCAGCAATACGAACGCGCATCTCCAAGCGATGGAAATGCTTTTGCGCCTGAAGTACAGCGATATGGCGCGCGTTTTGGAACAAGAACTCTCGCCGCGCTAAGATCAATCTGTCGTGGGATGGGGGCATCCATATGCCCCCATCCCACCTGTATACTGCATGGATGGTTTGTTGATCCGATCACCTATCGCTGCTGAAAGCCGGGTGTGATTGTGTTCTTTTGGATGAAGAAGCGCCCGTCAAATCCACTGCCGGAGGATGCGCCCATCAATTCCGCGTCGTCCGGCAGTCTGCCTGCGCCCGTGTTAGCGGGGGGGTGGGAGGCTCGTCTCGTCCATTACCCTTACCCCTCAACCGATCCACTGGTAACGTTCCCCGAAAAGGGGCTGATCATCGGTCTTGGCAATTTCGGCGCGGCTATCATCAAAGGTATTTATGATCGGCTGGACGATGTGAACGCACTGGGCGAAAATGTGCTCAGCCGCCTGGCGTTCATTCATCTGACCATGCCGGATATCGGCGGCATCTTCGCTGATTACGGCGTGAACACACAGTACGTTGACGAAATCGTTCCGCACAAACGGTTCCCTTTGCAAGGACCGCCCCTCGTGCTGGATGCGGAAGCGCTCAGCGCAGAAAGCTGGGAGTGGCTTCAGACGCTCGGTGGCGTGAGGCCTAACTTTACGGCATCCGGGAGAGCGGCAGCGCGGGTCATCCTCCACAATGAGATTCGGTTTTCAGCATCGGAGCTGATCACGACGTTACGCAGCCTGGGGGAAGGCGAGCCGTTCACCCGCGTGTTCATCGTCACCGGGGCGGATGATCCGGTTGGCACTCAGCTTATCGGAGATCTGGCTGCCCTGATCCAGTTGGAATGGGCGACGGGAGACAACACCGAGATATACGCCTTGATAGCGGCGCATTCCAAAGATCAGGTTATGGGCAGCGCGGAAACCTGGACAGCGGCGACCATCTTCGAAACTGCCGCGCTCACCAGTTCAATTCGCCTGTCATGGGCGCTGCCCAATCACAAGGTCTGGAACGCCGCCAACTCGGAGCGCCAGTTGTTGAACGGTGTCCTGCTCACGCGCACGACCGCCTATCCACAATCGCTGCACGAAGTTGAAGCAGTCTTGTGGGCATTTTTGACCAGCGATCCACAGCCAAACCGCTCATTGATGCGCGACGTGACTAACAAAGTCAAAAATCCTCCTGCCTATATTCCGCGCGGGCATTATCTGCCGACAACCTCGCTGTTCCACGCTCGTGAAGTGATGTTCCCGCTTCGCTTCGCTCGTGAACTGCGCACCTTGCAGGTCATGATCGCGTATGTCGGGCAGGATAATCCTCCGCCTGCGATAAATACACTGGGGCAAGACCTGAGCACGGGCGTGGGGATCACAGCGGCGCTGGAAGCTGCCCGTAACAGCGGGCTGATGACTTGGCTGCGCGCCTACAGCAGCCTGACTAAGCGCGACGTATCGGCGCTGTTGAACGAATTGAGCACGATCCGCCAATCGCTCCAAAATCGATACCGCGATCAGCGCGCCCAGTTGCAACGCTTCCTGCAAATCACGACACCCGCCCGACTACTGCCGGAAAGCATCCACGACTGGCTCTCTGAGCCTGTCCGCGAGGATGTGCTGCGTGAACTGCATTATCGAGCCGGATTTACCGTCACCAATGATCGGGCGCTCGTCCTGTGGGCTGGCGATCAACAGTACCAACTGCTCACGCCTGAGAGTCGCCGCGAACTCCACAATTTTGTCACGAAACCAATCGAAGTGCTGGTACGTAATCTGGTCGTCAACGTTTCGCAAGCCGGGTTTGCTCAACTGCGCGACGATTATCTGAGCGAGACCCTCCGCCTGACAGAGTGGGGGGCAAAATACATCGAATGGGTGAAATTGCTCAAAGCCGGGACGCGGAACGCCCCTCCCGACGGTATGGGCTGGTATCACTACAGCTCGATCCAGCTACGGGCACAAAATATGACTGTCTCGGTCGATCAAACGAAGGTTTCCAGCGACAAAACACAGGCTCTGCAAATGACCCTGTTTCCGCGCGCCGGGCTGGCTTATCTGCGCTTCGATACCAACGTCAACCCGACGACGCTGCGCAATAGTTTCGTCTATTCGATGCAGCATATTGTCAGCGACGTGTTCAACTGGAAAAAGAATGCGAGTATCGCATACAACCTACAGGCTGCGCTCACCTTCTTACGTCCCTTCAAGCGCTTCAGCCAGTGCTGTATGAACGGGACACTTTCCGCGCAGTACATGAACAGCAACGGCACTCCCTTTTTACCTTTCGCGACAGCCAGGGGAAATTACGAATGGGAAGCGATCTTGTGGCGCTTTATCGATCTCTATGTTTCTAACAAGCAGATTGAGCACATCATTGATGATTTGGCAGCAAAGACGCCGGTTGGTTCCCCGATTTTGCCGGAGGGGGTGGGTTTCCGCGATCAACTGAGGCAGGCAATTGAAAAGGTCGTAGGCGCAAACTGCCCGCCCTATTTCAACAGATAGGATTACCGGACGGCAGCCACTTCGCCACGTACATCGAGGGTTCTTATGGCACGGGCAATACTGAACGGATACAAGCTGGAAAAATACCTCGGTGCAGGAAAATATGGCACGGTCTATCAAGCCAGCGATCCGGCAGGTAATCTCCGCGCCATCAAGATTCTCTGGCATGGTTCGCCAGAGCGGTTAGAACAGGCGATTGAGCAGAATACTCCCCCAAGTACCTCGGCTGATCATATCAAGCGCTTCAGCCAAGAAATCGAGATTCTGACTGACCTGAGCAAATATTCGCGTCGTTCGCTTCAAGGCTCTTACGTTCCGCGCGTTTATGACTCGAAGACCGACGCTCAAGGCAGCGGTTGGTGCTATATTGTTACCGATTTTGTCGCCCAGCCCTCCATTATCCGCCTGTTGAATAAGCGCCAGGCAGAGAAACGCGAGCCGCTGATTCCAGAGCCAGTCGCACTCGAACTCACCCTGCGTTTTTTGCAACTGTTGAACCACTTGCACGAGCGCGGTCTGCATCTGCTCGACGCTCAATTGAAAAATTACTGTCTGGATATTGCCCCCGACGATCCCAACCAGACCAAACTTGATTTTATCATTCTGGATTGGAACGGGACGAAAACATTCGAGGAAACGCGCGAGGAACGGGCGCTGTCCTATCCCGCCTCCTATGATTTGCGGGCTGCCATAGCCTTCACGTACGAGATGCTGACGGGCAGTACGGCTTTTGCTACCCGTACACTCACGCCGAGCACGCTGGCATCACAGGCGAAAGGACACTGGGCAAAGATCAGCCCCGGCACACGGCGCTTGATGGAAAATGTGCTGTCATTGGAAGCGGGGATGTTCTCAACTCCCGGTGCGCCCGATGTCATCGGTCAATTGGAAAAACGGCTCGAATTGTGGCGGGGTGGCTGGCGCGCGATCTCGACGGAAGCGGGATCGCGCGGGGCATCTATCGACCTTGAAGACCTCGAATGGTTTGCGCAGCGCTTCGACGATCAAGAGAAGCTGGAAACCGTGGCGCAGCTACGGAGCAGCGGCGCATTAGGCAAAGCCGACTACTTCGCCGAAGCGCTCGCCGAGCTTCAGAAGCGCGATCCGAACTATCAGCAGGCATCTAGCAAATATCGATCCGCGCTGGATATCTCGATCAGTCGTCTCAGCCAGGATGATTTACGTGCGCGTCTGGCACTGGCATCCGTGGATCGGCACATTAAAGAAGGAAATCGGCAGGTTATCGCCAATCGGATTGTTGCTGAGTTGAACAACTATCCCAGCGGCAGCGTCGATGCTCAGGTTTGGCAGGCATATGACCAGGAAGTTAAGGTGGCGCTCAACGATCCCGCGTTGCCCGCCGACCTAATCGAGTTTTTCGGACCCCTTCAGCACGAAGCCGAGCTGCGAGCGGAATGGTACACGCCGCGTTTCGGCAATAACGCCACGCTGGAAGATATTCGGCAGCAGCTACCGAGCCTGGACAACTACAGCGCGATTAAGATGGCGTTGGCCAGTTTCCACCAAAAATATCTGGCATGGCAAGATGCCGAGCCAGAAAGCCCTTATCGCCTGCGCACCGTCTACGATCTGCTCGGCGAGAAATGGGACGATACCGTTGACCATCCCGTCGAAGCGACCCACATGCTCGACCGCATCGAAGCGAGTATTGCTCAGCAAGAAAAAAGGCTGGCAGATCGCAAGACCCTCCAGCGAGAGATGATGGCGTTAGCAAAACAGGGTGATCTGCGGAAACTGCGCGACCGTTTAGAATCCGAGTGGCTGCGTCAAGGGCACGCCGACTGGCTGGTCGACCTGATCAACGTTGCCGTCGATGAAGTCCTGTCGAGCGGTAAGAACATCCCTGAAGCGATTAAGTTCGCCCGCGATCAGCAAGATCGGCTTTCCGATGACACCAAACGACGCTTGAGCAGTTTGGAAGCAGTACTCAGTCGGCTGAACCGTGTTGACCGGCAAAACCCGCCCGAACCGAACCGCGCTGATTTCGACGCGATCACGGATTCGGTGGCGATGAAGTATTTCTTGAATGAAATGAGCGTCATCTACAATCTTGGCGGAGCCGCCGCCGCCAGCACGAATGCCTTCCTCAACGCTATAGATATGCGTCAGAAGGGACAACAGGAACAATATAAACAAGCCCGCCGCGACCGAATCCCTGAAGAACTGCGCGAAGCCTACGCATATGAGGCAGTCTCCAATCTCATCAATCAGGCACTAGTGGTCAATTTGATCGACGATCAAACGCCGATACTGGGCTCGCTTACAGCCCTGCATGACCATTGGCAGCAGTATCTGGCGATGAAACTGAATTATCCCGACAGCGGGCTGCCTCCGCGAAGTAAGTGGACTGAACGTAACCGATTCCGTGAGCACCTGCGAACGCTGGAAGGCGACCTAGCAGCAGCGCGCGGGGCGCTCGGCAGATTTACTGCCGGGTGGGTCGATCAGATCCAGATCGAAGTCGTCAAAGACATTCATGAGCTGGATCCGAACCGCCGACTTCGCTACATCGCGCCGTTTATCGTGGTAGCGGCGCTGATCGTGATGCTGGCGATCGCGGTTGCCGTCTTCGCAAGCCGAAGTCAGATTGGCGCTGCTGAACAAACAGCTGCCGCGAATTCGACTAACGCCGCGCGAGTTCAAGCAGTAGCGACAGAGCAGCGAGGAACAGAAGTCGCCAATCAAGCAACGACAAATGCCGTGCGATTAGGCAACGATCTTGGGACTGCGACAGCTTTCAACAAGACAGCGGTTGCAGTGGAGAATGCCAATGGCGCTACGCAAACTGCCTTCGTCGCCGAACAGACCAGAAGCATCGAGCAGGCGACTGGCACGCAGGTCGTCCTGAATACCCAAGCCGCGCTTGTTGTGCTGGCAACTGCGACCGAACAGGCGCATCTCACCGCAACCGCCTCAGCCGTGAACCGCACCAGCACGGCGGTTGCGCTGGCTCAACAGGCGATGCTGGACGGGCTGAATACTCAAATTGCCCAACGCTCAATCGATCTCGCAGGCACGAATACTGCTGTTGCCCGCACGCCCCTCCCGCCGGAACTCACGGCGACTGCACAAGCTCGTTTCGCTCCGCTGACGCAGATCGCAGATACGGCAACGGAATCCGCCCACGCGACCGCTACGCAACAGATTTATTTGACGGCGACGCAACGGGTTATCGATCTTATCCAGTCAGATTGCACTATTGAAACGATCTTCAACGGCAGCGCCAGCGTCTACCGTGATGAAGATTTTCAGCGGTATGCATTGTCAGAGCAAAGCCTAAATTCAAGGGCAATTGGCATATTAGGCAGTCAGACTCCTAAGGTCATTGGGCAACGGATCGTCTTCGGGGAAAACTGGCTCGAAATTGCAAATTATCTTCAAGGGGGTCAGTTTGCATTTTCTGTTGCATGGGTTAGACAATCAGAGGTTACGTTCCTCAATCCCGACTGCGATCGTTTCTTGGTCGTTACGCTCACAGCGACTCCGACTCCCAGCTCAACGCCGACCTCACTGAGTGTTTTGACCTTCTCCGTGACTCAGCAAGCAATCGAGGAAATAACTGCCGCCTTAACCGCGCAGGTCACTGAACCAGCCACCAAGGAACTAACGCTGGAGGTAACTGAATCGGTCACCGAGGAACTAACGCTGGAGGCAACTGAATCGGTCACCGAGGAACTAACGCTGGAGGCAACGGCAGTCATCACCGAACAAGCCCAGGCGCGGATAACGGTTCAGATTTCTCCTAGCTCGAACTTGCGTTCGTGTCCCAGTACGCTGGGCGGAGTCAGCATGGTGACGTACAGCACGGGCGCGAGCAACCTGACAGCGCAGGTCATTGGAACTTTCTTTGATGTACCGAGTCAGTGGTGGTGGTATCTGGTCGAATACACGGACGAGAGTACGCCGCCGAAAATTGATCGCGCCTGGGTACGTCAGGATCGGGTGGTGAGTGACCTCAAGCCAGACGCATTTCTGTCCGCTCGATCGAATTGTTCACCTCTGCCGACCGTGGTGGCGACAATACCTTCTGTCATAACTGGAACGTCGCCGTCTGGATAAGCATAAGCGCCTACCACCTACTCGTGGTAGGACGATAAGGGAATTCGATGACACAAAATCCACGCGCTCCGCGCAAGCCGACTAAAGCTCCGCCGCATCCTGGGACATCGAAACGCGCCCAGCCTCCGCCGCATCCCAAAGCACCCTCTTTTCCGCCAGGGAATCGTCCCATGCCTCCGACAATCAGTGCGTCGAAGCGTCATTTTCCATTTGTGGCGATCCTCGGCGTGGCAACACTTATTCTGGTGATCGTGGGCGGGGCGTTAGTCGCACGACAGGCACTCACGCCGACGCCGCAGCTTCCGGCTAATTTCGCTCAACTGAACGAGCTAGCCACGTTTGCGCCGCGTAACAGCGATCTCTTCTTCGCCGCACGTATCAGCGTGCTGGACAGCATTCTCGCCAGCGCTCACCAGCTTCTCCCAGAAGTATTCACCTCCCTTGATGCAGCGCTGACGCAAGTCAGTGGACATTTCGGGCAGTTCGAAACGCTGGCTCTGACGGGCGACTGGTTGGGTGAAAACGCGGCTCTCAGCCTTTTCCCAGACGCAGGTGACGCTTCCGCTCCGCCTCGCTTTGTCCTCGTTGCACAAATCAGCGACCGGGAGAAGGCGTTGAACGCGCTTTCAGGGGCGGTCGGCATCTCCAGCCAGACGCAGGAAACCGTCAACGGCATGACACACTACCACCTGACAGACGGACTCGATCTTCTCCTAACCGATCAACTCGTCGCCTTGACCAATGGCTATGACCAAATTCCGTCCAAAGCCAATCAACCGACCTTTGTGTCTAATCCTCAGTTAGCGCAGCTATTCGTGGGCATGACATTTAGCCGCTACGACTTGCTGACAGTCGTTGATACGACGAGCGCGTGGTGGGCGTCCGCGCAGACGGTGTTCCCGTCAAATCCCCAGGCGGCGCAGCCTTACCTTGGGTTGGCAATCGCGCAGCCTGAAGCGCACGTCACATTGATCGACCTCTCACAAACGGGCAGCAGCGCTCTCTTATCCTCGTCGCAGACGAACGACACTCTTCTTCCCCTGATTCCCGCGACCAGCCTCACGATGGTTCAAACGACGAATCTCGCGGCGTTGCAGAATCGCTTACTGGCGTCGCAGTGGAGCGCCGATCAACTTCCGGGCTTGCCACAAACGATTGGTTTGATCAATCAGGTAGTGATGATGGCAACCGGGATGGATTATCAGAAAGATTTCGTCTCCCAGATGACCGGCAGCGTCGTTCTATACATCGATACACCAGGAGGCAACGAGTCACCCGGTACGCTGACATGGGGGCTTGTCATTCAGGCAAACGACCCATCCACAATGCGCGCCACCTTCGACCGCGCTGCTTTTCAGCTTCCGCTCCGGGTCGCCTTGGTGCGCCCGCTCTTAAGCTCCGTATTCCCCGATCTTCAGTTTGATATTCGTACCGAGTCGCTCAGTGGACAGAACGCAATTACGGTCGATCTCGGCGGCAGCGCCGCCGCCGATCTCCTGATGACCACGCTCAATGACGGCAAGCAGTTGCTCATCGGCGACCGCGCCGGGGTACTGCGCGTCATGGATCGTACTGCTGGCGCGACATTCGATTACGGGCGATACTTGCCTTATACCGTGAAAAATGCCACCTTGAGTGCCATCATAAACGTGGAAACGCTCGTGCAAAGCGCGCAGCTTTTGTCGGCAAATGGTATCCCTATTTCATCGGATGAGATCGCCCGTCAACTCGATGGTGTGGCTAACAACGTTTATGTCGGCATGGTGGTTAGCGACAACGGCATGGAGTTCGGCTCGCGTGGTGCTGTCTCCGTAATTGCGCCTAAACAACGTGAATTATGCTAGGAAAACGGAGTGCGGACCAGAAGGGATTCGAATCCCTGACTTCTACAAAGTTCGAGATAGCTTGAGGTCTTGAGGTGTGGTAAGTAATGGTTTTCAATGCAATGGTTAGTGGACTCGGGCAGCTTAAGGCAAGTTAAAAGCGCCTCAGAACCATCCAGGAGCGCTTTCTTCCCTCAGAATGGGAACCAGCGAACTGCAAAGCTTACGGGAGTTGGAAGCCGAAACAGCCGCCTGAAGCGGATCGTGGCGCAGCAAGTACTGGACATCGACACCGCAGTCGTCAACAGCGCTTGGAGACATATACCCGCATCCAATTCCTCAAACAGCGCGGCCACGGGATGCGCCGCATCGCCCGAGTGCTGGGACTGAGCCGGGGTCTGGTCGCAGGCTACTACAAGGCCGAAACTTTTCCAGAACGCAAGTCACCCTATGTCCCGAGTCAGCTCGACCCCTATTTGGGCTATCTAAGCCAAAGGTCGAAAGTCGTCCAACGTGACGATACAATCAGGGAATGGGCAAACGACTGGAATTTACACTGACAGCAGAGCAAGTGGGTGATCTGGAACAGGCGATCAACAGTTCGCCGTACCCGGAAGTGCGCCAACGCGCTATCGCCATTCGCTTACTTCATCTTGGACAGTCGCCAGAACAGGTCGCGCAGGCGGTCATGGTGACGAGCAACACGATCTATGCCTGGCACAAACGCTGGCGTGCTGCGGGCATCGACGGACTGCGCGATGGTCACCGAAGCGGTCGGCCAGCGAAAGCGGACGCCGCTTACCGGAAGGAACTCGACCGGGTGTTGGAGCTTAACCCGCGCACGCTCGACCTTCCCTTTACCATCTGGACGATTAATCGTCTGCGGCTGTATCTGGCGGAGCAAACCGGAATTTTGTTGAGCTATACCCGTTTCCGGGCGCTGCTGAGCCGCGAAGGGTATCGCTGGAAGCAACCAAAACACGACCTGAGCCATTTACAAGACCGTCCCGCTCAGGAAACGATGGCACAGGTGATGGACTGGTTGAAAAAAACATCCCCCTTAACCCCATCGCCCACACCGAACTCCTCTTTGTGGACGAAACGACCGTGAGTTTGCATCCGCCTTTGCGCCGCTGTTGGATGCGTCGTGCGGAACGTAAATTGATCCCAGCTCCGGGCAGCCCCCAATACTTACACGTTTTCGGCGGCTACAACTGGCACAGCGGACGAGTCAGCTACCAGACTGCGTTCCACAAAAACAGCGACAGCTTCATTGCTTTTCTAGAGCATCTGCTCGAAGACTATCCCCGTCAGCATCTCATTGTGGTGATGGACAATGCGTCTTACCATCACAGCAAGACGGTTCAGGCTGCTTTGAGCCTCTATGAAGACCGCCAGCTGGTCATTTGGCTGCCCAAGTACAGTCCGTTTCTCAATCCGATTGAACGGTTCTGGCTGCACTTCAAGCAGTTAGCCGTCGCTAATCGTCTGCATCGCTCCCTGGCGGAACTGCAAGTCTCGATTGATGAAGTTATGCAGCAGCAGAACACTTTGCTGCACCCGAATCGCCTTCGCCTTTTGGACAAGTTTCGGTTAGTGGCTTAGCGGACTGCCATGGCTCGAGTATGGCTGCGTTTCAGCGCTTCGCCGCCTTTCTCAAGCAGGATTATACGGCTGTCAAGGCGGCGCTGGAACTGCCCTGGAGCAATGGGCAAACGGAAGGACAGATTCACCGGCTCAAAATGCTTAAGCGCCAGATGTATGGACGCGCTCACCTGGATCTGCTCCGTTTACGCCTGCTTTACGCTCCGGCGTAGCACAACTTTTGCACAAGAGCCGGGGGTCGATCAAGATCACAGCAACTTTTGTTGCAATATCCCGTCAATTACCAAAAACGCAGACCGGAGCGCCTTGCGATATCTCCTACTATTGGCCGACTTCAAAGGAACCATGGGGTTCTAATCAAATCTGGATGAAGGGAAAAAGACCCATAGTTTTGCATGAAGATATTCATGTAGCGGGCAACTTTAGCCGAGTATAGAAGCGTAATCGGCTCTGCAGAAAATGATCGCGTAGAAGCCCAGTTGAGACGTGTCAGACTTAAGATATGCTGAGCATAGATAGTCATATCTTTAGGGAAGCCAGAACCAAAATATCGTAATGTCCCTTGCATGACTACAGGTGTTCCACGATATGTGGTTTGCAGGTCTGTTTTTCCTGTGGTCGCCAAAAAAAACTTCTTACTGTTTCGCACCTGAATCAACGTTCCTCGCTGTACGTAAGACTCTTCAGCTTCCCTTGCACCGAATATTCTAATCGGAGTGTCATTATTCACATAGAGAAAATGGACATTCGCATTTGGCGCAACAGAGCGAATCGCTTCCGCTATTTTGGCACTGGTGTCGAACTTCATTGAGTGTCCATGATGAATATGTATATGATGTACTGCACCCCTGAAATTGGACACAAAAAGCGTGCAGCTTAACTGACCGTCGCGCGCGGCTGTTGTTTACGCCAGTGCGCCTCAAATTCGGCAGGCGTGAGATAGCCGAGCGCCGAGTGAATCCGCTTACGAGTATAGACGTCATCGAGAAAGCGTCCAATGCGCTGGTAAGCGTCGTGGAAATCCCGGTATTCACTCAAATCAACCTCTTCCTCCTTAATCGTCCGCATGAGGCGCTCCGCGAAGCCGTTCTCCTCTGGTTTGCCGACGGCAGCCATGCTGATCTGGACGTTGTTTTCCTTCAACAGGTCGGTGTAATCTTGGCAGGCGTATTGCAGCCCCTGATCGCTATGGTGGATCAGCGGGCAGCGTCCAGAGGTCAACGCCCGTCGCAGCGCCTTCAGGGTCAAGTGACGATCCAGTGAGCGGCTCAGATGCCAACCGCGCACCGCCCGAGTGAACACATCCATAATGACCGCCAGATAGACGAAGTCGCGTTCCAAGCGCACGTAGGTGATGTCCGCCACCCAGATAGCGTCGGGGTGTTTGGCTTCGGCAGCGCCGACAAGGTTCGGGTAGCGCGGGAAGGAATGGTCGCTGTTGGTAGTGCGGGTTTTCCGCTTTTTCACCGGACGCTGCAAGCCCATTTCCCGCATGACCCGCTGCACCCGCTTGTGATTCACCTGCCAGCCCTGTCGTCCCAGCAGTGCCGTCAGGCGGCGATAGCCGTAGGTCGGGTAGTCGGTTGCCAGCCTTGACAATGCCTCGCGCAGCCCCGCGTCGCTCTGCTCCTGCTGCCGATGGTAGAACGTGCTGCGTGCCAAGCCCACCACTGCACAGATGTCCGCCACCGGATAGCTTGCCTGGCGCAGTCTCATCGCCGCTTGCCGTTTCTGCTCGACGTTCCATCCAGCAAGCGCCATGCCTTTTTTGCGATCTCCAATTGCATGGTCAGTTTTCCGACCATTTGCTCCAGCTCCGCGATCCGCTCCGCTTCCCCACTGCTCGGCGTGTTGCTCTCAAACGCCTGCGGCGCTGCGACCAGAAACTGCGCTTTCCACTCGTTGATCATCTGCCCCGTCAGTTCGTACTCGCGGCACGCCTCGGCAACCGTCCTTTCCCCGCTCAGTACTTCCAGCACCACCCGGCTCTTGAACTCGCCTGTGAACTTCCGTCTCGTTCGCATCTGTTTTCCCCTTCTTGAACATAGGATACTTCTTTTAGCCCTGTGTCCAATCTACGGGGGTCACTACAACTCAAATCAACCTCTTCCTCCTTAATCGTCCGCATGAGGCGCTCCGCGAAGCCGTTCTCCTCTGGTTTGCCGACGGCAGCCATGCTGATCTGGACGTTGTTTTCCTTCAACAGGTCGGTGTAATCTTGGCAGGCGTATTGCAGCCCCTGATCGCTATGGTGGATCAGCGGGCAGCGTCCAGAGGTCAACGCCCGTCGCAGCGCCTTCAGGGTCAAGTGACGATCCAGTGAGCGGCTCAGATGCCAACCGCGCACCGCCCGAGTGAACACATCCATAATGACCGCCAGATAGACGAAGTCGCGTTCCAAGCGCACGTAGGTGATGTCCGCCACCCAGATAGCGTCGGGGTGTTTGGCTTCGGCAGCGCCGACAAGGTTCGGGTAGCGCGGGAAGGAATGGTCGCTGTTGGTAGTGCGGGTTTTCCGCTTTTTCACCGGACGCTGCAAGCCCATTTCCCGCATGACCCGCTGCACCCGCTTGTGATTCACCTGCCAGCCCTGTCGTCCCAGCAGTGCCGTCAGGCGGCGATAGCCGTAGGTCGGGTAGTCGGTTGCCAGCCTTGACAATGCCTCGCGCAGCCCCGCGTCGCTCTGCTCCTGCTGCCGATGGTAGAACGTGCTGCGTGCCAAGCCCACCACTGCACAGATGTCCGCCACCGGATAGCTTGCCTGGCGCAGTCTCATCGCCGCTTGCCGTTTCTGCTCGACGTTCCATCCAGCAAGCGCCATGCCTTTTTTGCGATCTCCAATTGCATGGTCAGTTTTCCGACCATTTGCTCCAGCTCCGCGATCCGCTCCGCTTCCCCACTGCTCGGCGTGTTGCTCTCAAACGCCTGCGGCGCTGCGACCAGAAACTGCGCTTTCCACTCGTTGATCATCTGCCCCGTCAGTTCGTACTCGCGGCACGCCTCGGCAACCGTCCTTTCCCCGCTCAGTACTTCCAGCACCACCCGGCTCTTGAACTCGCCTGTGAACTTCCGTCTCGTTCGCATCTGTTTTCCCCTTCTTGAACATAGGATACTTCTTTTAGCCCTGTGTCCAATCTACGGGGGTCACTACAATCGTCACCCGAAGGCGTGTATCCGGAATAAGTGCTGAATCGTTTAGAGTGAATATTCCATCATCCCGCGCGCAGTAGTAGAGGTGTTGCCATCGCTCGACAGCACTCCGCCACACCTGTAGCCTCGTTTCATAGGAGTCGCTGTCACGGTGCCAGGCTCGCACATCTCGGATAGCCGAGCGGATTACCCACACAAATGCAGCCATAATGAACAAGGCTAACACTGCAAACGGGATGAGGAGGAGCAATCGGTTCGCAGAGTAGGTATTGATCAGCAATGGGAACGAGCACAGCGTTGCCCCAGCGAGAAGCAAACCCACGAACACCACCAGCGCTGATCGACCCACCGTGAAGGCGGCAGTCCATCCATTGCCCAGTGGTTTGGCAGGCTTTGCAGGAGGAGCTAACTTGGCGGCGAGCGCCGAGCGCGACGTTGAAGTGCTGACAAAAGGCATCAGGTCGAGAGAGCGATCCCCAAGTCCCAATGCGATTCCACCGGTTTCACCTGTCCGAGTTCCCTCGGCGACAATGGCACTCACCTTCCGGACGGCATCAGCCTGACCACATTTCGGACAAGTTACCTGCCCAGTTGCGTGCATGGTCGAATCTCCCAACTAACTATCTTCCATTGTACGAGTAATTTTGCGCGCTCTGGAAAATGCCAGCTATCCGGTTGACCTAGTAGATGACCAATCGGGTTAGTGTGGGTAAAGACGTAGGTTCAGACGCGCCTTGTCACAGGTGAAGCGCCATTCGACGGTCGCGTGCTGAAAATTGCGCTCGGCTTGCCAAACGCCAATTTCATAGCGCAGCATCTGCAAGCTGCCAATGCGTCGCTTCAGGCATTGACTGGAGAGTACCGCCAATTCCAACTCGACCATGTTCAACCAACTGGCATGAACGGGCGTGAAGTGAAACTCCAGTCGGCGCAGAATCCGGCGCGCTTCGGCAGGCTCAAACGTTTCGTAGAGCGCGGAAGCAACATGGATATTCAGGTTATCCAGCACCAGGCGAACTTTGAGTGCTTGAGGAAAATGCACATCCACTAATGCTTTCATTTGCAGGGCAAAGTCGTGTTTGGTGCGCCGCTCAGTCACCGTAATGTGTCGCCAGCCTTGACGTGGGCAGAAGGCAATGAACAGATTGGCAGTTCCTTCCCGTCGGTAGTGGTAGTCGTAACGGCGACGCTGCCCAGGCAGAGCGGCAATCGGTTGACGGACTTCACTCACCAGTTGTAGGGGACATTCGTCAAAACAAACGACGGGAAAATAGCGGTCGTCCGCTTCGGCGTACAAGTCGAGCACATCTTCCATCCGGGCGACAAACTCCCAATCCACTTTCGGAATGCACCACTGGGCTTGCTGCCAGGGCTTTAGTTCGTTTTTTTCAAGTGCTTACGCACCGTCTCGTCGGAAATCTGCTCAACAATCCCCAAGGTGACCAGATGGTCGGCTAAGAGTTGCATCGTCCACTGAGCGCGTCCGGCAGGTGGGTCGCTACAGGCCAGCGCCACCAAGACCGCTTCCCCTTTGCCATCCAGCTTGCTCTTGCCTCCCGGACGGTGGTCTTCGGTCAAGGCATGATCTAAACCGCCTTCGACCAACCGTTTGCGGATCCGCTCGACGGTATTGACATGGACTTGCAGTGTCTTAGCGATCTCTTCGTCAATAACTCCACCATCTGCTGCCAACAAAATCTGAGCACGTTTTACTTTCCGAACAGAAAGCTTCCCTTTGCTCACCAAGGTCTGAAGTTGTTTTCGTTCGCTCTCGCTCAGCTTGACGTGATATTTCTTCGGCATCTGCTCTGTCCTCTTCCTTCTCAGAGCAGTATAACCCACCTAATCCCAAGTGGTCATCTACTAGTACTCCGTCATTCTGAATATGAAGCCTCAGTTCGTGATCCAACACGTCACGAATACACGCTTTGACCGCTGTGTCCATCAAGCCCGCGGGCGATAGCGAAGATAGACCCAGCCATTCCCGAAACGGCGCTCGTCCAGAAGTTCCAGCTTTACGCGGATGTCGCCGGGCAGCACCCGCTTGCCGCCGCCCAGCATAAACGGTACAACGAGCAGTTCATACTCGTCCACGAGTCCAGCCCGGATCATTTGTGCGGCCAGGTTCATACCATCCACCGAAATATCGTGCGGCAATTGAGCCTTCAGGTCGAGAACCGCCTGCGGGTCGAATTCCCGCTCAAGACGGGTGTTCGGTGTCGAGACGGTCTCCAGCGATTTGGAATAGACGATCTTATCGGCGGCTTGCCAGATCCGCGCGAAGTCCAGCGTGGCTGGCGTCAGATCACCGGGAATGACCTCTGGCGTTTGCCAAACCATCATCGTCTCGTAGATCTTGCGTCCATAGAGATAGGTGCCGACGGGGCGAGTCCGGTCGTTGATGAAAGCCAATACTTCCTCGTCCGGCACCGACCAATCCAAGCTGTCGTTTTCACCCGCGAGAAAGCCATCCAGCGACGTAAGGTTAAAGTAGATCAGTTTGGACATCGTGCAGCCTCCATATCGGACAATTAGTGTTAACTAGCTCCCGACTTGAAATGCAAAACGATAGTCGGCGACGCCGATACTTGCATACGGCTCACCTTGTCGCGGCCATGTCAGCGTCACGTCCGCAGCCTGTCCTGGCAGCAGATCGAATGGCTTCATGCCGTCCGCAGGAACGCGCGGGCCGGGCGGATTCTCAGCGTAGCCCAGCGCCAACCAGAGGTCGTCCGGCGTAAAACTCATCGTTTCACCGCCGCCGTTATATAGCCGCAGCCTGGTCGTCAGCTTGCCGTGCTCATAGGTCACACGGACGACCTGCACGTCCAACCCGGCGAACGGCAGTGGTGTCGGCGTCGCGGTGGGATTCATCGTCGGCGTCATCTCCGGCGTCGGTAGCGCGAATGCGCCAACCAACTCACCTTCACGCGACAGTTCCTGCTCCGGCGGATAGGCTGCCAGGATCATCGTTCGGTTGGCGGTTGGTAGCCCTTCCTCGTCCCTTGCACCCAGGAGCAGCAGCACCAGTCCGGGAGTGACCTGGCGGAAAATACCCGTGTCACTGCGGCGCACGTCCGTCTTCTGCTCGAACTGGTAGCGCAGAATTGCGCCGGTGTTCATCTGGAGATTGAACGCCGCGCCGCTGCCGATAGCATCGAACCACGCGGCATTTTCTTCCGACCAGGGAATACCGATGATCGGCCGCACACTCATACCGTTCAAGAAGGATGCGGTGTCCGGGTCGGGATCGAAGTTCCACTCCGATGCGCCGACCGCACGCCGCTGCACCACCCACACGCGCGGCGCGAGACGGTTCGGCATCTCGACTTGCAGGTTAATGGGATACATCGCCGTGCGTGCTGCGTCGCCACCCTGAATGACCTCGTTTTGCGCCTCCAACGCGAGAGGCGTGGGCGTGAAGTCGTCGGTGCGCGTGCGAGTTGCATCCAGTGTACGATTCGCGCCGCTGACGCCCGCTCCGCCGCGAACGATCAGCAACGCGACCATCACTAGCGCCGCCACCGCCAGACCCAACACAACTTTCCGTGACGCTTTCCCGTGTGGAGCGGCATCGCCGTTCTCAGGCGCATCGACGTCCTCGCCCTTGCGCGCTGCCTCTTGCACCCGCCCTGGAGCGCGCGCCCAGCGCATTCCAATCGGCACGAGCGCGGCATCAGCGTAGCGTTTGAGCAGCTCGCGCGCAACCTGGCGCTCTTTCGCGTCAGAACCTTCCGCCCCCGCTGCTTTTGTTTCGCGTTCATACGTCTGCCGATAGACGCGCTGCCGGTCGGTCGGGACAAGTTCCCACAACGCTCGCAGGTCATCAATCGAGAGCTTTTTCAGTTCGTCCAGAGTGTAATAGCGCAGCGCCTCGACCATCTCAGCCTCCTCCATTTCTGTCGCTGTTGGTCATCGATTCGCCGCCACGCAATTGCGTATCCTTCTTATCTTCATGTCCTGACGACCCTTCAATATGAATTTCCGGCTTAACTTCGACCTGCGGTTCAACACGCAGCGCCGATGCAGGGACACTCAGTGTCCCGTAGGCGACGATCTGATCCGGTACGCCTCGCGCTGCCGACTCCAGGCGCGTCACTTCGCGTTCCGCATCTGCGCGCGGCAGGCCACGCTCAGTCGTGGCGAAACCAACCAGCGCTTCGCGCGTCTCCGGTGTTAAGGTACGGTCAGATGACGTTTTGACTTCGCGCACCACCTGTTCCGTCTGCTGCGGCGACAGCCCCATCCGCATGGATTGGTCAAGAAACATTCCGAACCGAGCCAGGTTCTCTCGGATCGCCGGGCTTCCATCGGTCGGCGGCGTGATACCCATCACCTGCGCCATCGCTCCGCTAGCGGAGAAGTTATCCAATCCGGTAGTCAGGGGCGTGCCGCTTTCGGCTCGTGTCGCTGCCAGGCTGCGCACGGCGTCACCCATCACACCAGCCACGTTCTCCGTCCCGCTCACGCGCAGCTCACCAAACATCTGCATCGCATCTGCCGCCTGCTCAAGCGCTTCCGAGCTTTGCACGAGCCGGTCGGCGGCGGCTTCGATCCGGTCCGCACCGCTCTTGCTGGCTTCCTCTTCTTCCGCCGCCTGAAGGGTCGCGCTGATGTGCTGCTCCATTTCCTCTTCTCGCATATCGTTCGCGTAATCTTCGCGCTCTCGTTCTGCCTGTACTTCTTGAGCTTGATCAGTTGACGTGCTGGCGAGCGGCGTGAACGTGCCCATGCGCCGTGACTGGGATGGTACGCCATTGGATACTTTGTCGCCCTCCGCATCCTGATCTTCACCCGCCTCATCCGTTTTGGACGCGGCGTGCGACTTTCCATATGGCGCTGTCCAACTTGCCAAGCTCTCTGCCACCGCTGGAACCAGCATCGGACGCGATAAAATACGTCCATGCTTATCCGTTTCCGCCGCATCCGGGTCACGGTCGGTCAACAGCATCGCACCGACGAGCGGCCCGGTCACCCGCCCGACCAACGGAACATCGCCTGCGACTCGGCGTGTGAGTGCTCCTTCGGTGAACTGCTCGGCGGCATCGCCCAATTCCGTCCCGCGCACGCCGGGCAGATAGGCAAGCGTCCTTGCTGCGCCGAACAGAGGCTGAGACTCACCGAAAGCTAGACCCGCCGCTTGTGCCGGAGTTGCGCCCTGCTGCAAAGCGGTCATCCCTGCCAGCGCGTTCGAGCCGACACTAACCACGCCACCGACGAGCGAAGATGCAGAAGAGAGAATCGCCGCTCCTGCGCCGGCAGCGCCAACGGCGGTGAGCGCCGCTGCCGTGCCCGGGCTGAGTACCGCGCTGCCAGTTACCTGACCGAAGGCGTTGAAGAGGCGATTGAAGCTGTTCCAGACCGCTTTCACACCTGACCAGAGCACGATCACCATGAAGATCAGACAAATCAGCCCGATGCCAAGCACCACCACCCCATTGTTGCTGGCTGTGCCTGCCAAGAAAAACGTAACAACCAGCGATTGGATCAGCGCGATGACGACCGTCTGGACGATGAGCTCGATCCACAGATCGACGATGGAGCGCGCGATCACTTCGGTTTTCTTGAAGAAGGCGAACAGGATGGCAATCCCAAAGGAGAGGAAGGTCAGTCCCTGCGCAACGGTCAGGAGCAGATAGACGAGCTGCTCGGTCACGCCAAACAGGATCAGCGGCCATGCCGTCAGCAGCCGTCCTTGCGCCGACGACGCCATGTTGATCGAGTCCGAGCGCTGCTGCTCGGTCATCGTTGGAAAGAAGACGGGGTCGCGCGTGTTGTCGAAAAACGAGCCGGGGCGACGCCACTCCCAAGGAATTTGTCCCGCCGTCCACGTCCCGGTAATCGGATCGGCGGGATGCGGTTGGCAGGCAGGATCACTGGGGTTTGAGGGATAGCCCATGATGTCGATGCCGTCGGCGCGCAGATACGCGAGCGCCACGTCCAGCCCATCAACGGTTGCATTCCACACCGGCATGTACGACCCGAGATTATCGCAGAGCGAGATCAGCCCAAGGTCGCTGCTGCTGACACTATCGAGCGAGCTGAAGGCGGAGCCGGTCGCGCCTTGCAGTCCGCTCAAGGTGCTCACGTAAAATGCCTGCGAAACGTCGCGCCGGAAGTCGCTCATGCCCTGATAAAGCTGCGGACCGAGGGCGAAGAACAACGCGCCGGCCAGATACCACGCGATAGCGCTGCGCGGCTCGACCACGCGAATGCGGGCGAACGCCGCCAGCAGATAAGTGATCCCCAAGATGAGCATGGCGATGGCAAAGGCGGCGGTAACGGCGACTTGCAAGCTGGCGTTAGTCTGGGCGATCAGCGGCGTGAAAGCGTTGTTCACCAGCCAGGTGTTCATCAACTCGATGGTGTAGCCCATCATGATGAAAGCGCGTTCTGCGCTCCAATGTATGCCTGCCAGGGACAGCAGGATGTTGTACCAGAGCGTATCGATCTGGACTTGCAGTCCTTTCAACATATCGTCGATGATTGGCATGTCTTTTCCCCTGGTTATGAAAGTGGTGTCGGCAGCACAGCGGGTTCGGCGAGATCACCTGTGCAGACGGTATTGACTGTGTTCGTCCAGACCAGCAGGTTGCTGCCGGGCACGCCCGGCGTAGAGGGCGTCGGGCGACTCGTGGGATCGAGCGCCCAGGTGAAGCGCTTTGGCGAACCGGCAGGGATGTAGGCTGCCAGCGTGAAGGTTTGCGTTTCGCCCGGCGCGAGCGTAACTGTGTCCAAAACGACGCTCAAGCCCGCTTCGCTCACCGCATCCATGCTCGCGCCCCACAGACCCTCGACATCACCAGTGGGCGTGGTCACAGTGCTGATGTACATCTGATAGGCAGGGAACAGGTCGTAACTGGTCGCGCCCATGTTCTTGACTTCCATCTGCCAGGTAACGATGCTGCGAGGATTACCAACTGCAGGTGAAGCAGCAATCGTCTGGATGTTCAAGAGCCGCAGCCGAACGCTGATCGGCGAGACGAACCCCCCCGTATAAATTGCATCGCCGACGTAGAATTCATCGGGTGGACGCATGACGAACGGCGTGGGTGTTGGGTATGGGGTCGTCGTGGGTCGTGGCGTTGAGGTCGCGCCAGGAACGCTGTAGGCTGGCGTGGTGTAAGCCCCACCCGGATAAGGCGTATTGGTCGCACAGACGAAGCCGTTCCAGATGCAGCCGGGAACGGGCGTATAAGTACCCCAGCCAGACGGCGGCACGACGACGGGCGGTTGCACCGACGTAGGCTGCGGCGTATCAGTGGGGCGCGGCGTCGCTGTCGGGCAGACGTAGACCGGCTGATCCAGAATTTGCATGGCAGCGGGTGTTCCGCTGCACGCTAGGGCCGCTACCCCCATCATCATCAGCACGAGCAAAACATAACGCTTGTTGATCAAGAGCACCTCACTTGAATTTAGGGGATTAAGCCAGGTTGGTTGCCCGGATTCAGCAGCAGTGTGAAGGCAGGGGATGTATTCCCGGACTGAAGCGCCCATGTCTTGCCAAAATAGGGCACCACGATCTGTGCAGGTGTGTCCATCACGATCTGAAATTGCACGTAGCCGGTCTCGTCGGTGAATGCGCTCGCGATCACCCGATTGGTGGTTGTGTCCACCACGCGCACGGAGATGCCCGCCACACCCTCTGCCGGATCGACGGCTCGATTGCCGTTCTCGTCGTAGGCAATGACCACCGATGCAGTTACAATGCGCGGCGAAATGGGTGTGCCAGTGGGCTGCACCGTCGGCGGCGCGCTGATGAGGTCAATTTTCGCTACGTCCTGAGGTGTCGGAGTTGGTGTGATCGTGAGTTCGGGCGGTGGAATGACCACCGTGTTCGCGTCGCCTCGATAGACCTGGATAGCATCCAGCCCTACAACGGTCCCGTCACTCTGGTTATTTTTGCGTCCGGTGGCGCGGATTTGGAGCAGGTGTGAGCCTCGTCCGACGAAATAGACCTGTGTGCCAGGGAAATACAATGTATCGGCATAGGCATCAATCGTGTCGATCACCGCGCCGTCCACGACGATCTCGAAAATCCCCATATTGGTTGCAGCGACATAGCGGATGCGGAGTCCCTCGCCCTCAAAAGCAAACGTCGCTGTGCCGTAAGCCGAGTCAGTGCGATGGTATTCGCCTCGACTGGCAAATTGTGTGAAGCGTTCCGCCCAGATCGGTTCGTAGTGGATTGTTGGATAATCCGACTCGAAACTGAACCAACCCATGAATGGGGGGGCATTGTTCGTTGCGTCTAACAGCGGCTCGACTGGATTGGGCGGTGCAGGAATGATCGTCCCTTGCGCGAATGGGGTCGGTGTTGGCGCGACGTAGACACCGGGCATCACGCCGGAGACGACGAGCAATCGTTCGGCGAGAGTCAGCGTCACCGAAGGTGTCAGGGTCGGAGCTGCACTTTCGGTCGGCGTGCCGCTTGGCATATGGGTCGAAACGAATGACGACGTAGGCTCGTCGGTCGGCGTCAGCGAGGGCAGCACCATCAACGTAGGAACGACAACGACCCTGCCTTGAGATGAGCGGGAATATAGAAAAATCGCTGCGCCGCACGCAGAAAGGCAGAGCGCAGCAAGCGCGATCAGCACGAAACGTCGCATACTTCCCTCCTCGGTTGGCTACTGTCAGCGTATCAAAGTGGGAGGACGCTACGGCTGTAAAATTTCAGTTTCAGATAGGTAAATTTACAGACTTGCAGCGCAATATTTCAGTTTTCAGCTGTGGCGTAGCCTTCGACAACGGCACAGATAATCATTTGTTCGTTCGTCGCTGCCCCAAACCGATTGCGCAGCTTTTCGCATACCCAGTAGATGTGGCGGGGGGGTAACTTCATCTGTACGGCGATGCTTCCCACCGTGCAGCCCAGCACTAACAAGCGGAGTACGGTGCGCGCTTCCGTGTCGAGCGGCAAACGGCGCTCGCCGGACTGCATCGCCACCAGGTATTCGGTGTTTGCCGTTGGCGAGAGATAGAGGGACTCTCTTAGAACTGTGTGAACGGCTGTTGGAAGGCAATCACGCAGCGGATCGCCGCGATGAAGGTAAGCACGAAGTCCGATAGACAGCAGGTCGCGCAGCAGACGTCCATCCGCAGCCGAGCCGATCAGAATCACGCTGACGTTTGGCACCGCCGTTCGCAGCCGTTCGACTAATCTGAGGGCATCGTAGCCAGGATCGAGCTGTTCGCCGCAGATAACAACGTCGACCACAGCCGGGTCGAGCTGCCTGAGCAAATCGTTGAGTGAGTGGCATTCGCCGACGACCGTCCAGGCTGGATTATCGAGCAGTACAGCACGAGCGCCTTGTGTCACCAAATCCATTTCGTCAGCAAGCAGTATGTGCGTCACAACCCTTTTGTCCCGAAATATTTTGGTTATCGACAGCGTACTGCCGGTTAGCCCGAGTGTCATGAGCAGTTTAGGACATCAGGAGCGGTAAATTTGGACATTTATCGTAGGTATTTTTCCCCGCGTTACGCGCTTTCATCGTTGAGCAGCCCCTTCTCACGAGCTGCGGCAAGCTTGTTGCGGATACGGTAGACCGACCGCATTGTCAACCGGAGCGTCGATGCGACTTCCTTCGGCGTCAGCCCCTGATCAATCAAGTGCAGGACTTCCAGATCGGTCTGATTGAGGCGCATTGCACTGTCAATGGTGCGGCTGCTGATGAGCAATCCTGACGCGCGGGGCGACGTGTAGAAGTAGCCGTGATGAACAGTGTCTATCCCGGCGATCAGGGAGTCTTCCAAGCGATCCTCTCGATAAATGAAGCCGGACGCGCCTGCCCCAAACAACATTTGCATATAACGAGTATGAAGTCTGCCACTGATCACGATGATGCCCAGATGAGGAAATCCGCGATGAAGCCGTTAAATCACCTCGTAGATATCTTCAGTGGGAGGGATGGCATCGTCAAGCAGCAACACGTGCGGATCAAGGCGCGCTAGCTCCGTTTCACCCTCTTCGAGTTCCCGGAAAGCGCCAACGACTTTGATATTGCTCCCCGGTCGGGTGATCAGGACAACCAAACCGTTACGGCTCAAATCGTGAGGAGCGATAATCACGGCACGAATGTGTCGCCCCATCTCAACGCCCTTTCTTTGTGGACGCGGTTCTGGCTGCGCCGGAGTACGAAGCGAGAAAGACGGTCGGGTTGGAACGATGGCGTGGATTTCGAAGGAATGCAGTAGAGCAGTTCGGAGACCCTGGTGCCAAACGCGCTCAAATGGCGGGCGCATTGTGTAAAATGGCAATTGTCTTTCGGATACATTCATTATAGAATTGTTGATGAAAACGTCAAGAATTTCATTTAAATGAAATAGATTGGAGTCGGAACAATGGATGATTATCTTCCTCTGTCTGAGCAGATAAAAGTCCTTTTCGATTCCGTCAGGCATCCTGAAGGACGCCCCTTTACCCTTCAGGAGGTCAGTGAAGCGACTGGAGTAAGCCTCGGGACGATTGCTCAAATGCGGAGTGGGAAAATTCAGAATCCGCAGCTCAACACACTGCGCGCATTATGTCCGTTTTTTGGCATCCCATTGCGATACTTCGAGACCACTACACGGGAAGAGTGTTATGCGATCCTCACTAATCCATCGACATTAGCGAAACCTGTATTGAACGAGATTGCCTTCCGCGCCAGCGGACTGCCGCCGCGTGCCCAGCAGGATATTCTTTCCTTGATTAAGGTCTTCCAAAACGAAGAAAAATCGCGCCCGCAAAACGCAGATCTGCCCTCTAACTCTGAAGTTGAGGAAGATGAGGAGACGGCTGACGATGGCTCCTGAAGGGGTTTCATTTCAGGAGCAATTCCAAATCCTGATTGATGCAGTGCCTGCGCCTGATGGACGTCCCTACAATATGGCTAGCATTGCCAAGGCAACTGAATTATCTGAGCAAAGCCTTCTCTATTTGCTGGAAGGAAGAAGGCAGTATCCACGTTTAAACACCCTGCGCCAACTTTGCCGTTTTTACGGCATATCGCTGGACTATTTTGACTGTGTGACCGAGGCAGAGTGTCGTGCCTTCTTGGTTCAGCACGCTGCACGGCAGGCGTCACCGCTCGTCCGCGAGATCGATAGAGAGTCCGAGAGCCTCTCTCCTCCGGCGAAGGGCAACGTTCTGCGATTGCTAGAGAGATTTCGCCGCCTGAGAGGTTCAGGCAAGTACTAACGGAAAAACCACAAACACGGGCAGTACGCCAACCAAGACACCGAGGATCACCTGTGTGATGGTGTGATGACGGGTGACAACCCGCGCCCAAACAGTGAGGATTACAAGAATAAGCAGCGCCACTTCTACGACTGGTGTACCGGCTTTACCCAGTATGACGAGGGTACTAAAACATCCGGTTGCTACCGCTGCGTGCGCAGAGATTTTGGTGACCCAAGTGTTGATTGCCCATTGCAGCGGTACCCAGACGGCCAACGTTGCGACTGACGCGACTAGCGCAGTCGGCGCATTCAGTCGAAGAACGACCGCCAAGCACGCCAGAACGCTGATCCAGCCCACCAGGTACAGCGGACCGCGGGTTCGACGCTTATAGACGGGATTGATGTAGCGCTCCATTAGCGCAGTAGCGACTATTCCAGGGATGAGGATCATCCCGATGACCAGCACAAACCATCCCACCAGCTCGCCAATTGGTAAACCGCTCAGGATGATCAGCAGGGTTGGGATAGGCAGGAGAAACGGATGCAGCACCCGCCCAACGATTACAGCAAATCGGTTGTCGTGAACCGGAGTCGGATCATTCATGCGCGAAGGCTCGCAATTCTCCGTACCAATTCGACATATGGCGGATGAGTGTCAACCACCTTTTGGATTTGTTCCTGTAACGTCCGTCCGCTTCGGCTCATCGAAGGGTACATGTCCAGGATGGCGATGACGGTCTGGTAAATAGCGAGTTCGATCTCATCGGGGTGCGTCAGTTTCAGCGACAAGTCTGGCAGCGGCGGTTGCGTGGCTGACCAGCGTTTGACGATGCTTTGCAAGCGCTTCAGGCGTAAATAGAGCAGCAGCTTTCTCGGATAAAAGAGGGGCATCAACCAACGATACGGCACCAATGTTGCAAGCATCAACAGGTAGCACAAATAGGTAGCCGACCGATCCACTGCCCAGACATATGGCTCCCACTGTTCTACGAGCAGGACGGCCAGTGACAGTGTGATACCGGTGATACTTTCGGTCAGGAAGGCAGCCCAGAAAACCAGATCAAGCGTGCGGTGCAGTTTCATCGGGCGTACCTGCTCGTTCCGCCAGAGGTGGATGCTGAATGGGATAAAGATCAGGATCGTCCAGGCGATCATCATCACGTCGCGGACATCCTTGATCAGGTAAATCATCGCATCTGTGGAAATTGGGCGATATGAGGCGAACCAGACGAATAACCCAATGCAGATTCCCGCATCCGCAACCGTAAGCCGCATGAGATATTCCGCAATCTTCGGTCGTCGTACGTAAACGCGCTCAATCCCCAAGAAAAATACCTGTACCGTCGCCAACATCAAGAGGCATCGCGCTAGAGTGGTGACGGGAAGTCCTCCAAAATGTCCATCGATCCACACCGCGACAGAATCGACGGTGAGAACAGCGATAAGGTACACCAGGAAGAAGATCGCCCAGGCGTGCAGTGATGCTCCGTCCGTCACTTTCCGGTTTTTCACGGCGCGAATGAAACGATAGGCAAGGAAAGCCCAAAGCGCGAGACTCAAGCTCAAGACAATCGCATGATTGCTCATATGCTTGCCTTAACTGTTGAAGTCTAGACCGCGCACGTAAGGCTGCATGGCAGGGATAGAAGTTGGCTCGCCGTAGAGTTCGTGCAGGCGCTGCGCGGTCACCAATTTGCGCCGAATGAGCAAGACGAACAACTCCGCCTCACGCTCCTGGAGATTGTCCGTGTCGGCGATAGTTGTTGCGGCGCGCAGGTGCCCCTCGCCCAGCGAAATCCCTAGTTTGTGCGCGATATCACTGCCAAACAGGTCACGTAAATCCATGCCGCGATGACCGAGAAGCATGTGTGCTATCTCGTGCAATAGCGTGTGAATGCGATGCACCGGAAGCAGATTGGCGTTGACAGCAATGTAGTCCGTGAGTTCTGCTGGATACCAGAACCCGAATAGCTCTGGGGAGAGCGGGATGTAATAAACCTTCAGGGGACGTCCTCGCCGTGCGGCGACGTGTTGCTGAAAATCCTCAACTTCGAAGTGGTCGAAAGCGTAACCCAGTCCCTCAACGACAGCCTGCACCGTCGTTCGAGTCTCTACTGACGCGCTCATCGTCCAATCCTCGTCTCATACCATTTGATTTATGAAAAACGCATACGTCACTGACAGTATAGTTCTGATAATGCTCTAAAAACAGACTAGATTCCGCTGAAACGCCCATAGGTAGATGATGCCCGGCAGGAATTGACTCCGATGATCATTTTTTCCACTCCAAAATGATCAATAATCAGTAACGGTCGATCCCGATACTTATAATGAAGTACCACTTTTATTCGCTTCCAAAGCTTCTATGGATATGGAAAGTCGGCAATCAAAGCGCAGGCGACTTTCACAATCTGCTGAATGCCCCAGAGCGATGGTCATGTTTATCAAGTCTGAACTGCACGTTGCACAGCGCCAGATATACTAATGCTATAAGGAAAGGAGAAGTTCAGACTCAAAATAAAATTAAGAACTTGGAGGAATACCTTAATTTCCATACAAAATCTACCAACAATTCCTGCCAAATCGGAGTATATTTGTAGAGGGTTAGTTATTCCTGTGACATAATTGAGTTGCGCTGATGCCCCAAGACCCCGCTTCTGCGTTGCATATCAATCTACAATCGCAGATGAATACAGCCGAACTACACCAACTGCTCAGTTCTCAGGCCGCGCCGGAGTTCGGACAGCGCATGTATCGCCTTCTCAACCTAGATGACGTGGCGAAAGAGGCCCCTGCGTTGCAATTCTGCGTTCCCGAAGACTGGCTATCCGTACGGTGGGATCATCTGCACGATGGGTATCAATACTTGGCGCTTCAGCAACCGCTCACCTTGATCCTTTCCGATCAGCCGCCCCCGCAGCCGCTCACACGTGGGACGCTTCGCATCTTGTTCACATCAGGAATATTGAGTCAGGAAATCGATGACGAAGCCGTCCTCAGCGCATTTGCTGAACGCGCAAATCGCTTTGTTGCCCAGGGCGAGCGAAAGGCCATCGACATCACCATCGAGCGTGAAGTAAGCCGGCGAAAACTCCGCGAGCAGATTGAGAATGCGCAGTCGAACAAGCGGCCCTATCATATCTGGCATCATGTGGGAGAAACTCGGATCACCCCGGAAGGGGCGGAGCTGGCGCTAGCTGACGGCAAGTTGAAGCCTTCGACGCTGCATTCGCTCCTCAGTCCGGCGAACAACCGCGAATCCAGGGGGACTCGCATCTTCCTGTTGCACACACCTTCGCGCGCGGCTTCGCTGCTGCCCGCGTTGAGCAAAGTACCAGCGCCATGTGTTTTAGGTCTGGCGATGGGGGCAATGAGCCAGACTCTTTTGCATGGAGTTTACATGCGCCTGCTAGCGAAAGACCTGGCAACAGCCGTCTTTCTAGCGCATCTCGACTGCTACATCGACAACCCACAACAGCCTTCCTGGGCAGCGCTGGAAATGCTCTGCCGCATCGGGCCGCTGCGCTTGGTCAGCGAGAATTGGCTCCGATCCCTGACCGTTTTCCGCCCCTCAAGCGAAATTGTTCGCTTGCTGCTTCTAAGAGCCAATCCGGTTGATTCAATCCACATGCTGCCTATCGACGGGGAGCTGAAACAGATCAAGAACGCGCTGGCGCACCGGCAGGGCGAGTATATGATGCGTGACGAGGGCGCGCTCGAAATCCACGAATTCGGCAAATATCTGCTCGAAACCAATCCGCACCTTCTGCATTTTTCGGGGCATGGGACAACGCGCGGATCGCTGGTGTGGGAAACCAGCGCAGGCACAAAGACCTTTGTCCAACCGGAACGGATCGTCCCAATGCTGGTGGACTACAAGCCGACGCTTCAATGCGTGATCTTGAATGCCTGCTACAGCGTCGGCCTTGCCAATCTGCTGAAATCCAACGGCATCGTCTCGGTCGGTATGGCAAGTTCTGTGACCGACCTAACCGCCGCCCACTTTGCCCGCGCCTTGTATCAAGCGCTGGCGCACGGCGAAACACTCGCCCGTGCCTTCGATCTAGCGCGCGACGAGATCAAGCTGGCAGGGGCGCTCAACGAGGTCGACATCCCGCAGATTAGCGATTACGAGGCCGCAAAACAGATGCGATTTTTCAAACCGGAAGTTTGGGGGACATGATGAACGACATTGGACTCTCCGAGTTGATCGAGCAAATCAAGCAGGAGCTTTCGACGGTTCCGACCGACGACCTGCGTTTGTTCGCGGTCGGCAGCGTTGAAGTGGAACTGGCGTTTACCGCCACCCGCGCAGTCAATGGCAAAATCGATCTGAAAGTTGCGGCGGTGGGCAGCGACGCCGGTTCCGAGCGGGTGCAGCGCATCACGGTCACGCTGGAGCCGCTGGTCACAGTGGATGAACTGCGCGCACGGTATCAGCGCTTGCATCCGGAAGCGACGGCGGCCATCTCGGAAGCGCTTACCCGTGCAGAAGAGGAAGCATGACCGAGCAGTCCAGTATGCCGCCGCAGCCAGATGCTTTGGAGCCGCAGGATTCCGGCGCAGAAATGCCGTCCAACGGGGCGCCGACTTCAGGCGAGACGCCTGCTGCTTCGGGTGAGACTCCGGTTTCAGAGGGAACGCCCGCTGTGCCTGAAGCCGGAGTGGACAGCCCGGAAACCGCATCCGGCGAAGCACCCGCTGCCGAGGCGCCAGAGGGGAGTCCGGTTCAGGGCAGCCCGGAGAGCGCCGAAGCGCCGTCCGAGGGGCAAAGCCAGCCGGGCGAGGCGTCCGGCGATCATCCGGCAGACCAGGACGGCGACGCGGCCAGCCGGGTTGACGAAGCCAAACAGACTCGTGAACAGTATGACGAGTTTGGCGAAAAAGTTGAGGCGGCAGCCGAGCAGATCGATGAAGATCAGCAGAATCAGGAAACTGACCATCATCTTGAATTTGCGCGGCGGCGGATCAACATCGACCGCATTGAAACCAGCAATCTGAACCGTGTCCGCAGCCTGTACGTAAAACCGAGCACCTATGCGGCCTTTGCCACCGAAGTCTTCGTCCAGAGCCAGAACAAGCTCAAGAGCCGGGACGCGCAGAATCTGGCTGGTCGCCGGGACTCCCCGGTCGGGGCGCATGATTACGGCCATCCGGTTAGCGCTCGATCTTCTGGAACTGGATAAAGTGGATCGCGCCGATTCGATCTGGGTTTACAGCGACAGCGACCGCACGCTTCAGGAAATTGCCGTCGAGAAAAATCTGCCCCGCAACGGCGTCATCATCTTTGAAAACGTATTCGACCGGGGGCGAATGAGTGCCGACGCCCTGTTCTCGCGGGTGAGCAACCTGAACACCGATCTCGCCCTACGGGAAGTCCGCTTCATTTTCACGGTGCCCGCGAATGACGACAGCTTTCCGCTCCAAGACCTGATTAAGCGTTATCCGATCTTCAATACGGCTCAGCCGGAATTGGAGGAAGTATTCCGCCGATTTGTCGATAGCTACTTCGATGAACGTGACTACCCCGAAGAGAACCAGCGGCTGAAAGCCTTAATCGAGAAAATTCCGGGCGCATTTCAGGAACCCCGCCGCGCCGCCGACATTGATTACTGGTTCCGTTTGCACGGCAATGATATCGAGCAGCTAGTAGCCTGGCTGCTTGAGGAGAAATATTTAGAGTCCCAGGCGACCCGGCGCTGGTTTGAAAGCCTGCCGAACCTCAATTACAAGCTGTACGCGCTGCTGGTGGTGCTCTTCGAAGGGCTGGATTTGATCTGGCTCGATCAAATCTACGAAGCCTCGGTTGCCCAACTGCGCAAGATGGGCATGGACGGGGAAGATCAGTTCGTTGACCCGCGACGCATCGGGAGTCACGCCCTGGAAGGGCTGCTTCAGCTTCGGCGGCGCGGCAACCAGATTGATTTTATCGACGATGTTTATCGTTCGGAAGTCGAGCACCAGATCGAGAATTACCAGCGCCTCTTGTGGACGCTAGTGGACAGTTTTATCGCGGTGGTGAAGGCGATGAACGACAGTTATATCGCCACCCGGAAGCAGCACAGCAAGCTGAACCGGCGCAGCCAGACGCAGGAAAATCCCCTGCTGGAGCGGCGTCTGATTGCAGCGGCGCAGGACATGGATAACATGCGTCGCCTGCGCGATGTGATTGCCGCCGCGCTTGCCAAACTCGGCGTTTTCCACATCGAACGGCTCCACGCCAAGATTGACGAGCTGGCGCAGGATAACGCGACCTTCGTCGTCCTGACGGCAAGCGGCATCCTGGCGCACCTGGCGCGCGATGTCGATCATCAGGACATGGTGCTCGACATCCTGGGCGAATGGGTCAGAAGTGGGGACTTCGACCTGATGTGGGCGGCGGCGGCCTCCATCTCCCGCGTGTACGAGGCCGCCGTTCGTGAGAACTATCTGCCGGACAGCGCCGAGCCGCCGGCTGACGAGGCTGGCGCGGAACCGGATCGCGTTCAGTCCGACGTGCGCGAATTTCTGACCCAAATCGGCGTGCTGCTTGAAGAGCTTGCCAAGAACTACAAGGTATACGACGAGTTATACAAGCAGCGCACGCGCGACAGCATCACGAACACCCTGCTCGGCCAGCTTGCGGATGAATTCGCCCAGCTTATTCAGGACGCAGTGCGCAAGGGCAGTTTGCCCGGCGAGGTTCTCACGGCCTATCAAGCCGCACAGCCGCACGAGCGGGTTCTGCTGGCATTGCACGTCATCCCCAGCGCGGCGCAGAAGGTGGAAGAGCGGGTCAAGACACTGTTTGAAGCCCGGCAAGACTTGTGGTGCGACCAGGTGCGCCTGGGGGTGGTCAATGCGGTCGCCTATATTGCCTCTACCCGCCCGCGCGAGATGATCAAGCTGGTGGAAGGCTGGGTCAGCGGCAAGAAGACCGACGACCCGGTTCGGGAAGTCGGCTACATGACGCTGAACCGCTTGTTCGCGCAAACCAACGACCTGGACGCCGTCTTGCTGGAAAAACAGGCGTTCCCGCTGCTGCGATCCTTCCAAACGCTCATGCGCCTGCGCCGCCCCGCATTGACCAGCCTGCTTGAGCAGCTTAAGGCGCTTCGCTACGACGAAACCGTGATCGAGGAGCAGAAGGAAAAACACCGCGAGGTGGTCGCCCTGCTCAGCGCCGACCCGCTGAGCACCGCGCTGAAAGCAGTTCTGAACTGGTATCTGAAAGCAATTGCGCTGCTCGAACAGCCCGATGCCGACGACGAGGAGGATACCGACACCGAAGCCGAGAGCCTCCCCGCCCCCGACGACGCCATTTTGAAGCTGGTGTCGGATCGCTGCGAGGATTGGGAGAAGCAGGTCTACCCAGAACTCCTCAAGGCAATTAATTACGCCACTCACGAGCAGCAGGTACAGTTCCGGCAGGCTATCATCGAGTCATGGCTCCTGACCGAGCACGATCAGTTCGACCGGGTTCGCCGCGTTGCCCACGCGCTGATCGCACGCTCGCACGTCATGGATGGCCGGGTCATGGATTTGCCGCAAGCGCAGAGAACCGGGGTCATCGTGGTTGACGGCTCGGCTGACGACGAGGTGATCCACCGGATGTATGCGCTTGCCCAGCGCTTAAGCGCCCTGGTGCCTATCCAAGTGATGCGGCTGGGCGATGCGCGACAGGTTTATCGTCAGGGAACCTGGTCGGCTGACCGGATTGGCGATGAAAGCCCTTCGTATTTCACAGCCACCGACCTCTCCCAGAAGGGTCATCGCCGCCCGCCGCTGCTGATGCCCCTGCTTCAGCCCCGCGCCCAGAGCCAGCGCGAGGCTTTCGCGGCAGATACCACCTATTTCGTCCTGGTTTACGCGAACGATACGATTGCAGATTTGCCCGATTTCTTTGACAGCTTTCCTCTGGCGGCTCCGGCAGCAGATACCAGCGGCAACATCTTCGCCCAGAAAACGCAGGCGCGGGCGGCGCAGGCGCAGACAACCAACTGGGTCTGGAATGGGAAGCTGATCATCGTCTCGAAACAGAGTCCGTCATTGTCCGCAGCGCAGCGCAATTCAGTTTTCTTCGTCAGCGATACGGCAGTCGATTACGCTTACAGCCTGCTGGAGCGCCAGGTCGCCAGAATGCTGCATCGGATGACCTCTCCCGCCGACATGTGGCGGAATATCGAAAGCTATCTCAAGCTTGCGGTTCCGCGCACCGCAGCGGAACTCAAGCCGCAGATTGAGACTTGGCTCTCGCTGCTGAACGACATCCAGCACACGCACCCGCGCGACGATGCTTCGCTCACCATCGCCTGGGTTCTGCTGGCGCTCTCCCGCGAAAGCCAGCAAGGCTGCCTGGACGCGGTTTCGATCATCGAAGGGATGCTAAAATCCCGGAGTGAAAGCGCCGGGAGCGCCAACCTTCAGCACCAGATGGGGATGGCCTGCGCGCGCATGTTGTTCAATTTCTATAACGCTTACCCAACCGAATTGTCGGCAGAACATCACGGCTCGCTGCTTCGCCTGCTGCCTGCCTTCAACCGGGCGGCGCGAGATTACAGCGATTTGATCCCAGTGTGGGAAGTCTTGATTAGCTGGACGCAGTCGGCCACCTGGCTGGCCTTATTACAGCCAGCGTCCGACCTGGACGAGGACGCCCCCAGCGGCGGCAAGCTGTTTGAAAGCATTGATCTGCTGAAAGAACGGGATGCGCGCGCGGCGCGGCGGTGGCTGGCGCGCTACGACCGGCTGCCGGAGTTCTGGGAGTTGTTCGCCCAACTGGGGAAATCGGTTGACGAGCTGATCGGCTTGATTCTGAAAGCGCATACCTACCGGCAGGAAGTCAACGCGCGCGCAAAGGAGGAGAAAAAGCGCCGGGGCAAACAGCCTCCGCTGCAAGCGCCGCTTCAGGAACCCGTCTTGACCAGGCTACTGTCATTCATCCCCGAAAACCTGTCTCAAAACAGCGCCGAACTCGAAGTTCTGGGGTGGCAGATCGAGCAGATAAACGCGAATCAGCGCGATCTGCTGGCATCCGAAACCAAAGAGGCGTCCTTACAGCGGGCGCGCAACATGCAAACCGTCGCGGAACGGCTGCGGGATCGTCTCAGCCGCCGTCTGGCCGGGGAACTGCCGGAATTCAAGGGGATTGAGAAATACTACGGTGTCATCCTGTTCCAGGGCGACCACAAGCGGCTCGCCACAAAAGCCTGGGACTTAGCAAAGACATTTGTCCGAATGCGGATGGACGGGCAGCTTCGGGAAGTGGTGCTCACCCTGCACCGGCAGGGCAGCCGCGATTTAACACGCCAAGTTCGCAAGGCCGTGAGACACAAAGAGAACGATTTATTCGACCCTCAAAAACGGCTGCCACTGCTCGGCCCGGCATTGGATCGCTATGCCAACGCGCACGTGGGGTTCGTCATCGTTTTGAGCGAGCAGGATGTGCTCGATTACGATGATTGGGGCGAGCGGGAAGGCTGGGGCGAACGCCTGTGGACAATTCGCCCGGCCAACGCCAAATGGCAGCCTTCGCGGGGCGAGCATCTGGACATTGGTGAATCCTCGGACGTGATCATGGAACAGATTGCGAATCGCATGATGCAAAGGACGACGAATAAATGATCGATTGCCCGTACTGCCTGATGCCACAGTCCTTCAACCGCAGCGATAACTGCGAATCGTGCGGCAAAAAAGTGCCGCGCATGTTCATCGACATGGCGCGGGTGAAGCCCCCCATCTATATTGTCACCTTCGGGCCGTCACAGCATGGAAAAAGCACTCTGCTGGGGAGCATGAGCTTTTTGCTGGAACGATTGGGAAACTTCGCGCCCCAGGCGTTTCACAACTACCTCGATGCTTATACGACCCAGCGCATCGCCGATATTCAGCGCGGCCAGCAGACCGGCGACCCAAGCCTCGGCGCAACTCCCATGAGTGATACCCCCCAGCCGCTGATAATATCACTCAAGAATTTCCCAACCCCCCAGAAATCTCAGCTATTCGTGATCTTCGATCTCGCTGGTGAGGTCGTGGATAAGATCACAGATCGAGTCATGGACGATTCCGCGCCGCCGCCGCTGTACGCGCGGGCAGTCGCCAAAGCCAAGACCGTCTGGTTCATCGTGAGTCTGTACGATATGCAGCGCGAAACGCTCCTGACCGGAAAATCGATTAACAACCTGTTCTGGTCGTACCAGCAGGTGATGACTCACTTCAACGTCCCGCTGAGAGATCGGGATATTCTGGTAATTTACACCAAAGCCGATTTGTTGAGGCAGATGGACGACGTGAACCAGCTAGAGATGCCAGCGCCAGTCAACGGATATTTGGGGGAAGATGTGTATTACGATCTGGGTAATCGCGGCGCCGAAAAGCCTCCACATTTGGACTATGATGCCTGTGTCACCGGGATGGAGCGCATCTCGGATGAGCTGCGGACGTTCACCCAGTCCGACATCTCCGGCGGCAGCGCCTTCGTCGCAATGGCCGAAGACAGCGAAGCCAAATTGTACTTTAGCATTGGCTCGGCGCAGGGCAGCGGCGCGACCGGCACGCTGATCAAGCGGTATCGCGTGCTCGACCCATTCATCTGGTCGATTCTCCTGAACACAGAGAACGATTCATCCGCCGCCGCGCTGATTCTGCCGACCAACGATGCGGACGACACTTACAGCGCCAGCCTGCCTAGCGTGCTGTTCGACCGGCTCCAGGGGCGCAACATCCACCCCACGACGTATTTCGCCGGGGAGCTTCGCACAGCGTTTGCGGACGGCAGCCTGCCCGCCGATGCAGCCCCGCCCACCGGCAGAGTGCCACTGGTCGGCCCGATTCTGGATCGGCTGCCTCCGGGTTCTGTCGCGGTGGTGCTCGCCGGAAAAACGCTGCCCATCGACATTGACGATTTTGCATACACCTCCTGGGATGATCGCTTGGTACTCATCGGCACCGACAATACCGTCCTGAACGCGCGTATCCGCTGGAAGTACGTGGCGAAAACCCCGGAGGAACTGGAACCCATCATTCGCGAATTCATGCGGCAGCTTGAAGCCCTGCGGAAGCGCTGAATGTCTCCGTCCACTCTTCGGATCGCCTCCGATCCCCGAACGCGGTTTCCGCTCGTCATGCTTCCCGACTTCCCGTTTCAGGTTGGGTGGGCGCCGCTGACCTGGGTTCAACTGGAATACTTTCTCGCCGAGACGTATGACCGACGTTTTGACGCGGCCTGGTATCAAAATCTGGTCAAGCTGACCCGGCGCGCCCCGCTTACCAAAGCCTTGAGGGCATCGGATCTGCCGAATCTGTTTGTTCGCGGGCTGACGCTTCAGGAGACCGAGATACTTGGGAACTGGTGGGGTGGCGACCGCTTCCGTGTGCCAACCGCCGACCAGTGGCAGCAGCTTCAGCAGGCCGCGCTGCGCTTGCCCAGCGTCAGCCTGCAAGCCTTTGAGATTCAGCCACCCATGTCGCCGCGCGCGCTGCGCGTGCTGCAAGCGTTGGACGAGACGGCCAAAACCTCGCAGGCAGGCCGCAGCCTGGCGGATCAAATGCTGCTGCAAGGAGGGATACACGAGCTGGTGATGCGGGAAGCGGGACATGTCGCCGTCGTCGGCATCGGCAAGCCAGGCCAGGCGCTCGATGCCGTCAAGGGCAGTTCCATTCTCGATCTCGATGAAGGCAACCGCTCCCGCCGAACGGTCGGAATGCGCCTATTTTTGAAACCGGAATAATGAATGTACCCGGAGAAAAGCATGACATCCTTGTTCAAAACCTATCTCGACCCAACCCAGTTTCCGATGATTGAAGTCCCTGGGACGAACTTCGCCATCTCCTGGCTGCCCGTGACTAAAATCCAATTCGAGCAGTTCCTGTGCGACACCAATCTGTACGACGCCACCTGGTACACGGGGATTCTGGCTAATTACACGCCGCGCGTCGCCCCCAGCGTGATCCACTTGAGCGACTACTGGAATCTGTTCATAACCGGGATTATGCCTTCGGAGGCGGTGCGCTTCGCCAACTGGATGGGGCGCGATTATCGTTTGCCCACCGTTCAGGAATGGAACAAGGCGATTCTCACGCTGGCAAATTATCCCGCCTCGTCCGAACACGTCGACGCGGTGCTGGAAGCCAAAGATGACACCGGGAACAAAGGCATCAACGAGCGCGCCGCGTTGATGTGCCGCAATCTGGACGAAGTTACCGCCTCGGAGACGAACCAACTGATTTCGACCGATGGCCGCCGCCTGTGTGACCAAATGCTGATGCGGCTGGGCGTCGTGGAATACGTCTACGAAGATAACCAGTGGAACACCTTTGCAGGCTGGGGGCAGCCCAACCGTCGTTTCTTCGGTGGCGCGATGAATCCCATTCGGGATACCAAGCCGATCCTGCTGGTCAACCGCACCGAGGGAACCCGAATGCGGCATTTTGGGTTCCGCCTCATTCGGAGGCTCCGCTAATGCCGAGCATCGTCGTTCGTCATCTGATTTACACGCGGGTGGAGCCGGAATATTCTCCTGCGCACAGAAACGGGTTTCAGACCGTCTATTTCTCGCCGGAGATTAAATCGGACGTGTCATTCATCGAGCGCTGCGTTCAGTGTTTCGTTCCCACCGAGGAACACGTCCAGCAGGGAATTGCGGAATATCAGTATTTCTGGACGGAAAGCGGCAGCGCGGTCATCGTGCAAACCCTGCCGATTGAAGCCGACCCGAAAGTAATTGACTCAGCGTTAGGAAGGCGCGGCGGGCATTTTGTCTCCCACGCGCTGGCCATCAGCCGCGAGCAGTTCGCCCGCGCAGGCAATGATCCGTTTGCCGTGATTATCGGCGCGGCAAACGCCGGAGTATTCACCGAGGACGTTCCAATGCTGGTGAGCTACCTTCGGGAAGCGCCTCCGCCAGCGCAAATCAACCTGAAGCGCCGCGCCACGCTGGATGATTTTCCCGAAGAGTGGTCGAGCAGCCTGGAGAAGTGGGCGGCGGCGGCGCAGTCCGCCGGGGAGCTGACCTCGAAGAAGAATTCGCTGCTGCTGCTCAGCGACGACTCGGAAAAGGTGTACGCGCTCCTGAGCGCCGCGCTGTATTTGATGGACGCCGAACGTCGAATTGGCTGCACCTTCAACACGTATGTCGATGGATGTGTCCCCGCCGCAGGCGCTTACTGGGCGGTGGGGGCGCGCAAACGCATCAGCCAATCCGGCTTTACGGCCATCGACCTTGCCTCCGGCGCTCCTGAAATGAAGCTGGCTTCGAATGACCCAAAAGCATCTCCTTACTCGGCGTGGTTGCGGCCAACCTTGCAAAACTACGCCGGGATCTCGGTGGGAATGCCTGAAATTTACGCCGCTCAGATTGCCGCCGAATGCCTGGCGGCAAAACGCGCGCTTCCTTCCGATGAGCCGCTGTCGGAAACGGCGTTGACGACCTTCCGAGAGGTCAATCTTGAGCGTTACCAGGCCGGACTCATGAAAGGATTGACCGAAGCGCTGGGGAAGCCGATCAGCGAAGCCCTGGCGCCCGCGCTGGTCAAGTTGGTGGGCATTCGCGCCGTCGTGGATATGGGCACGCTGGAAACGGATAACCCGGAGACATTGGCTCCGGTCGTCTACCAATGGACGCTGAATAATGCCGCGAACATCAAAGCCTGGAACGACCTCCTCAAATTTGCGCAAGCCGCGCCTTTTGACCCGTTGATTGTCCTCGCGGGGGCCAAAGCGCCGTCCAATTTCCTGACCGGAAACAAAGCCGCCGCTGCCCGCACCGCCGCGCTGGAACACTTGGCGCAGAAAGGCGAATTGTCCGCCTGGCTCAGCGGGCTGCGCTCGGCGCTGGACATTGAAGACCTGGTCATACCTACCAGCGCGTCGATTGTCTCGCGTGAAACCGATCTGGACGCTCTAGACGACGCGACCTTCGCCCGGTTCGCCGTCGCCGTTTTAAAAGCTGATCCCGCAGCGATTGACAGCCGGTTTTCCAGCCGCGTGCGCAAGGTCGGCGACAAGCATCATCTGAAAGAGCTTGCCAAGCTCGTGAAAAAATCGGGTAGTGTGACCAGCGCGTTTGCGCAAGCAGTTCAAGAGGCGCTCTAAAACCGTCGCGCGCTTCAGGATATCGCATACGAAAGAGGATACGTCAATGGGGCTATTTGGATTTGGGAAGAAGGATCGCATCATTTGTCCGCGCTGCTTAACGGAAGTCCGTGTCGATACGAAGAAACCGGCAGCTACGACTTGCCCAGACTGCAAATATGTGATACCGCTGGTCTATATGCGCGATTACGCCAAAGCGCTGCCTGTATATGTTCAGATGTTTGGCTGGTCACAGACCGGCAAATCGACCTATCTGGATGTGCTGCGTCTGCACCTGTACTATATGGAAAATATCTGGCACCAAAGTTTTGCCGAACCGATTACACAGATCGATTTAGACCATAAACAAATCTTGCGGGCCGAACGAAACGAAGGGAAACTCCCCGGAGCAACGCCCAAGAAGACGCGCGACCAAACTGAAGTCTACCTGATGAAACTGAACGATATGGAACGTTGGGGCAACCGCTTTCTGGTCGTCATGGATCAGGCTGGAGAGCTTTTCGAAACCTTCAGTGTGCCGGTCAACGAAATTCCGTTTCTGAAGAACACGCCAACCGCAATTATGTTGATCAGCTTGCCCGATATGGAAGGCAAAGGACGCGCCTTCATCGACGTGATTAACGTCTATGTGCGCGCGCTGGAAAACTACGGTGTCAATTTCGGCAAGGAACGACGACGCCTCATTATCGTGTTTTCCAAAGCTGATATGATTGCCAGCCTACCCGCGAGCCTGAACGAATATCTGCAGAGCGACGATTTAGGCACGATTCTCCCGCCCGATGGTGCGCGTTTTTCGCTCGAAGGTCTGGCGCTGGCCGAGTACTTGGAACGCATGGGCCGTGTGAGCGATGCGCTGAAAGTTTGGATCGATGACAAGGTTGAGGGCGGTCGCGCCGGACTCAGTATGCTGGCAAAGAGCAATATCGACGCGCGCTATGTTGCGATGTCTGCGCTTGGGCAAGACTTAAGCGGCGCGACTGGAGCAGTTCGGCTCTCGCCTCGGCGCGTGCTCGACCCATTCTTCTGGGCGCTGGAGTTCCAGAGTCGGGAACGCTGACCGTCTTTTTGGTAAAGCGCCGCTAGGCGACTGGATAACTTAAGTATGGATGATAACGAACGGGATAACCTGTCTTCCACCGATGAAGACGTTGTGGACGCAGAATTTGAGGTCATTGGCGCATCCGCCTCTCCGGGGGAGACGAGTCTCGCGCTCGCGCCCACGTCCGCGATGGAGCATGGGGGCGCCGTCCGGCTTGGGTGCGCGTATTGTTTTCGCACGCTCGACCCGCTGGCCGAAGACGAAACTCTTCGCGAAGCAGTGCGCGTGAACTGGCGCTATTACCATCGTACATGCTGGGAACACTCCGGCGAAACGAATCAAGCGGCTGAGCCTTTCACGCCGCACGTCCCGCAGCCGCTGCGGGTGATCAAGATGATTGGCGCGCCGCTATACAGCGGGCCGCTGAATACCGTCAACGATCTGCCGCTCGGCATTTCGGAGAGTGTCGTCATCCTGGACTCAACTGCTCCAGCCAGTGTCATGCTCCGCAACAACAGCGACGCGCCTCTCCACATCGACCGCCGGGTGATGCCGCTCTGGGCATATGTCAAATACGCGACGCAAAGCGCGTCAACTCACGAGTTGGCGCTTGCGCC
Source organism: uncultured Chloroflexia bacterium (assembly GCA_963760975.1). Taxonomy (GTDB): domain Bacteria; phylum Chloroflexota; class Anaerolineae; order Aggregatilineales; family Phototrophicaceae; genus Flexifilum. Next base: position 62,009 of record CAVXEZ010000009.1, read on the forward strand.
GGGAGAAATCGTGCGGCTTGAAATTTACCCGCATCCGGTGCGCCCCGGTTTGGAAACCTTTTACCTCGCCCTCAGCGACAAACAGGGCTTCAACCTGGAAAGTCAGACTGCCCCGCTGATTCCGACCGCGATGCTGATTGGGCTATATGCGCTGTTTCTCGGGCACATATCGGCGCTGCTCAATATGCGCTTCTGGTTCGAGTATTGGGGCAGCTATGCCAGTATTCAACTTCATCTCCTGCTGGCGACGCTGTTCAGCCTGTTCGCGCTGTTCACGGCGCTCATCTATCTCGCGCCCGCCCCGGCGCTGTGGGGAATCTATACGCTCGCCCAGCGGTTTCGCGCATCGCCAATACGGGAGATCATTGCCCCGGTGCTTGCGCCGGTCGAAGCCTTCGCGCTGGAGCTGATCGACCGCAGCGCTCTGGAAGAAGCCCGAACGCGCTGGGTGATGCCGGTCAGCGTGCTGCTGGTCGCAGCCGGGGCAGTCTGCGCGCTGCTGGTCTGGATACTGCTGCTGTTCCTGACTGCGATTCTCGGATCGCTGAGCGACCTGTTTTTTCTGGCAGAATTAGGGGGCGTCCTGTACCTGCTCTATCGGTTTGGCCTAGGCTATGGGTTCAATCTTATCAGCTTCTTTCAGCGGCTGGTTCGGTCTGGCATGTCTGCCTATCGCTCTGTGCATGGGTCATCGGGAGCAGCGAGGTCGTGAGTTGGTCGCGCAGCCAGGCTCGCCCACTCTACACCATCGGTTCAAGACACCAGCGTGTCGGCTGCGCGCATTGCTTCAAAACGCTTGACTCCGACCATCAAGACCCGTCAAACAGTGGGTTTGTTCACTGCCATCACTGCAACAGCAGCTTTCACGCATCCCACTTCAGCGGAAACTGTCCCAGGTGTGGAAGCGACCAGATTGTACCGGCAACGGTGGTTCGCCCGCCGCCGCTCAGGTACCCGAAACTGCGGCGTCCCATCGAGTTTGTCCCGCCGGAACAGGCAGAGTCGCCAGTCCGCACAACCATCCGCCGCAGCTTCGATCTGTCCGCGTACTGGGCAGTCATCCGCCACGCGATTCGGCTCGTAGACCTGGGTCTGTTAGCGCTGGTGTTTGTGGCGATGGCGGCAGGGTTAGGGGCGTTCACCAATCGGCTGGTAGACGTATATCAGCAATCCCCTGCTTCGAGCAATCTGCCGGAGCAGATGCTCAACGTCGTTCTGCGCGAGGATGCGCCCCGCCCGATTGTGTTCACGTTTGCGGCCTTCGCAGCGGCAGTTGTCGCCTATGCCCTGTTTCCAGTGACTCTAAGGAATAATTTGGGCTATCGTGATGTCATGCGCTGGATATGGCGAGTAGCGGGCGGCGCTCTGCTCATACTAGGGGTTAACGTTGTTTACTTCAGTCTCAACTTCGTTAAATTTTCATCGTATACCGTTATTCTAGCAAACCTGCTGACACAGTCAGCAAGTCGGGAAATCTTATTGGCACAACTTGGAGCTAGCATAGCTACTTCGGTGTTGGCAGTTCCATATCTTGTGATTACACGGAACCCACCATCACCTCCACAGTACCCCCCTCCACTTAACCTAATTCGCGTCTTAGGAGGATTTGCCCGCTACATTATCGTCTTTTACGCAGTAATCAGCCTGTCGGTCAGCATTAGCATGATCCAGCTTGGAGGCAACTTCGGGCTGATTGTCTGGTTTTTTCCGCAGGTGCTTGGCAATCCGACTGATTGGGAAGCGCGCATTGCCGTTGCGGCGCTAAGTGCTCTTGCAATAGGTTTCCTAACTTATCAAATTCCTTTATACCGGGTCAATCTTCCGGTCAAAAATCCTGTAAATTTAGCGTTACGCATCCTAGTCAGCATCGGATGTCTGGGCTTGCTTGCACTCATATACAATCGCATCGATGCGGAACTGCTTATAGAAGCCGCTGCACTTGGGGGAAGTCTAGGACTCGTGTTCTGTCCTACTCAACGTGCCTTTACATAAGGCACTGTTTGCAATAGCAATGGGGTCACGCTTGTGCAGGAACAAACAGTCGAATTACATGAACGATATCCATGCAATCTCTGCTTCAGAACCCTCGATCCAAATGACCTCGATGAGGCGCAGAGGTCGTTTGTCGTATGTAAAGTTTGTAGCTACATCGTTCATCAAACCTGCCAGCAAGGCGAAGCCGAAGTAGAGTATGCGTAATTACTGCCATTATTGCCTGAAAACACTTGATCCAGATGATCGAGACCCGCTCCTTAGATCATTTGTTAAGTGTACTCGTTGTGGTCGAATATTTCACGAAGTATGCTATACAAAACATCCGCAGTGTAGTGTATGTGGTTGTACCCTCCTCCAAAGTGTTCATCTTACTGAGGCACTGCCTCCATTAAAGCTCTCCGAACGAACGGCCATAGATATTCGAGATGAACTTACGCATCAAGTTCAAAAGCAACGCCATTTGCCGATTTTGTATGTGGCAGTGGCGAGCATTCTCGCAATTGCCGTCCTCTTAGGATTATCTTTCCTCGTTGTTGAAAGCAATTTGAACTCTAGCTCCGTGAGGACAGTTAAATCGGATATAACCACGAATCGCTCAACACCGATAGTGAAGTCGCCGACCTTAAGCTCCCAGATAATTTCGCTTATTCCAACGACACTTGCTACTGATATTCCACTGCCGCTGCAAATCGTCCCAACTACCGTACTAGCTGGGACGTTTATTGCCCAGATTCCTGTCCCGACCACACAATCCACACAAACCCCTAGTGCGTCGGCTACACAGCGAGAACATCCCACATCGACTGTACAAACAACGATAAGCGGCATAGTTACAGCCAATCACCTAAATCTTCGTTCAGGTCCAGGGCCTGAATACGACGATTTAGGAACGTTAAATAATGGGGCATTAGTGGTGTTGGTCGGACGAAATGCCAATGGGACATGGGGACAACTCAACAGTTCTGAATGGATTAATGCTCAATATGTGAGCATCAACGGAAGTATCGATATTTTGCCAATTACCTTTCACGAAGTTGGCAGTTGGGGATCAGCAGGTATGTTCATCGGTGTACGTGGTCGCGCAGATGATGTGCTTCGTATTCGCGGCGGCCCAGGAGTGAATTACGTGCAACTAAGTAATCCCGATACTATCAAAGCAGGAACTATTATGGACATTGTGGGTCGAAGCGCTGATGGCAATTGGTATCAGATCAATGTTGACAGACGTAGTGGATGGGTCAATGCGAGGTACACGACGATTATTCAGGGTACGGCTAGCGATCTTCCTGTAACAACATAGATAGTTGTGTTGTGGACAGTTCGGTCGGAATCCATTGCCGAAGCAAATAAACATATCATAATATTTTATGAACTTATTGCTACTCTCATGGTCTTTGCTTTCTATAAGTGACTTGCATATCCGTACTTGGTTGTAGTGACCCCCGTAGATTGGACACAGGGCTAAAAGAAGTATCCTATGTTCAAGAAGGGGAAAACAGATGCGAACGAGACGGAAGTTCACAGGCGAGTTCAAGAGCCGGGTGGTGCTGGAAGTACTGAGCGGGGAAAGGACGGTTGCCGAGGCGTGCCGCGAGTACGAACTGACGGGGCAGATGATCAACGAGTGGAAAGCGCAGTTTCTGGTCGCAGCGCCGCAGGCGTTTGAGAGCAACACGCCGAGCAGTGGGGAAGCGGAGCGGATCGCGGAGCTGGAGCAAATGGTCGGAAAACTGACCATGCAATTGGAGATCGCAAAAAAGGCATGGCGCTTGCTGGATGGAACGTCGAGCAGAAACGGCAAGCGGCGATGAGACTGCGCCAGGCAAGCTATCCGGTGGCGGACATCTGTGCAGTGGTGGGCTTGGCACGCAGCACGTTCTACCATCGGCAGCAGGAGCAGAGCGACGCGGGGCTGCGCGAGGCATTGTCAAGGCTGGCAACCGACTACCCGACCTACGGCTATCGCCGCCTGACGGCACTGCTGGGACGACAGGGCTGGCAGGTGAATCACAAGCGGGTGCAGCGGGTCATGCGGGAAATGGGCTTGCAGCGTCCGGTGAAAAAGCGGAAAACCCGCACTACCAACAGCGACCATTCCTTCCCGCGCTACCCGAACCTTGTCGGCGCTGCCGAAGCCAAACACCCCGACGCTATCTGGGTGGCGGACATCACCTACGTGCGCTTGGAACGCGACTTCGTGTATCTGGCGGTCATTATGGATGTGTTCACTCGGGCGGTGCGCGGTTGGCATCTGAGCCGCTCACTGGATCGTCACTTGACCCTGAAGGCGCTGCGACGGGCGTTGACCTCTGGACGCTGCCCGCTGATCCACCATAGCGATCAGGGGCTGCAATACGCCTGCCAAGATTACACCGACCTGTTGAAGGAAAACAACGTCCAGATCAGCATGGCTGCCGTCGGCAAACCAGAGGAGAACGGCTTCGCGGAGCGCCTCATGCGGACGATTAAGGAGGAAGAGGTTGATTTGAGTGAATACCGGGATTTCCACGACGCTTACCAGCGCATTGGACGCTTTCTCGATGACGTTTATACTCGTAAGCGGATTCACTCGGCGCTCGGCTATCTCACGCCTGCCGAATTTGAGGCGCACTGGCGTGAACAGCAGCCGCGCGCGACGGTCAGTTAAGCTGCACGCTTTTTGTGTCCAATTTCAGGGGTGCAGTACAGGTCCATTGTGCAGCGATTGTCTTACGATCTCTAATGGGTTCGTTCGGACTGCGGATGAAATCATTGACCAGAGCTTAATCTGTGTCGTTTAGCGTTTGCCAAGGACTATCCTCGTCCAATGGCTCGGATATTTCCATGGTTTCAAGCATCTGGGCATAGACTTGATCGGCTACATGCAGTGGCAGGTTCATGGCTCCGGCGACCCTGGCGACCAAATCTTCCTGACGCGGGTGCCAACGCTCTGCTGGGCGCAGCAATGGCTGCGTTCCGGCAAGAAATCGGCGCAGGGCAGCGCCTTCCAGCACCTCCCATTCTGGCGCGATAATTCCTTCGACACTACTCTGTACCGACATCAGTTCAAAAACCTCCGAGTTGTCCATGAAGGCATAGTCTGGTTCTTCGACTCGTCCATCTTCGAGCATGAATTGCAGCGTACCATTGACAGCGAGAATTGCTTCAGTGTAGGTGTGAAAGTGGTTCAGTTCCAAAATCTCAGCGGTTTCGACAGCATCGATCTCGTCCACCGACGCCTCGGACGTGAGAGTAGGGTAAAGGACAATACAAAGACTCCAGCCAAGCAGCTTTTGCCGCGGATCGACCACGCGCGCCACTTGCAAACGCCAACATTCATCCTTTGTCCGTTCAATATGATCATGCAATCGTTCAGGTACATAGGAACGCTGCGAATAGGCATCCTCACTTCCCAACTCAAATAGCCCTTCAAACTCAAAGAGTGTCTCGTCCTCCAAGCCAGCTTCGACGGCTCGTTCTTTCACGATATCGACTACCGCGAGGAAGAAATCCAGGTTATCGTCCTGAACACGTTCCTCCGCTTCTTGCAATATACTCTGAACATCAGCGTCGAAGGCTGTCTGGTCGGGATACTTACTAAAGGCGAAGAATTCACCTTCAGCAATACCATCTTCATTCAGCCACCATTTGTCCAGTCCACCCATGTGGGCAATTTCGTCGTCTTCGTCTGCTAAAAAATAGGAGAAGCGATATTCAATCTGCGGCTCGTCATCGAGCCATCCAGCTTGCTCAACAACAAAGGCATGGCGTTGTTCATTGAATAGTGCGCGCCAATACTGTCGATCTACCATCGTCAAATTCCTCCCTTGTTCGCTTAATACCCATCGATTATTCAGCAGGTAGGGTAGCAAAAGTTGCAGTTCTCTCGATTTTATCACCGACACATTAGTTCGTGAGGTCAAAACTGATCATGCGACGTGGAATTTTAGGACATTTCGCAGTGGTATTTTTGATCCCTTGTGTCACTCGGAACAAGATAATGGAGGATCACTTCTCTGCCGGCGGGCGCAGTGAGGCTCGTCTCGATCTGCGCCATGACCTCTGACGTGCCGTTTGCTATCCAATCTACCGCATTGTCAGAGACGAGTGTGTCGGTCGTTTTTATTTTTCCGCTTCCTTTTCCATATTGGTAATCGGAAAGTTCGGACGGATAGCCACCGATATAATGCGGCTTTGATCGAGCGAATAGAGGCACTCGAATTTCAACACATCATTGTGAATGGGGTTAGAGGGCTGGGATCATCCCCGCGAACTGCCCGTAGTTTCCACTACGCCTTAACCTGGCGGACGATGTCCCAGACGATTTTGCAAAATGGGAGTGAATCCGGGAGGTTGTACATGTTTTCGCTCCGAACGATACCCTCTTAAGCGTATTGCAATAACTGGACACCACAAGCCATTTGAATTATCCTGAATGGGAGAATTTGCCTTAATGGCAGGAGTGGGAAAATGGAAGCGAAGCTAGAAGAACTCAAACGACGGCTGGCGGAAGTCGACGACCTGAACATGGCGGCGTCGATCCTGAGCTGGGATCAGTCGACCTACATGCCGGAAGGCGGTGCGTCGGCGCGCGGTCGTCAAATGGCGACGCTCAGCCGACTCTCGCACGAGAAATTCACCAGCTCCGGAGGTAGGGCATCTGCTCGACGCGCTCGAAGCCGCCAATCTGCCGGACGACTCGGACGACGCAGCGCTGATCCGGCTGGTGCGGCGCGACTATGATCGCCTCGTCAAGGTGCCGACCGCGTTCATCGCCGAATGGTCGGAACATCAGGCGGAAAGCTACCAGATATGGACGCGCGCCCGCCCCGACAACGACTTCGCCCGCGTGCGCCCCGTCCTCGAAAAGACGCTCGACTACAGCCGCCGCTTCGCCAAATATCTTGCGCCCTATGACCACATCGCCGACCCGCTGATCGACGCCAGCGATTACGGCATGAAAGCCGAATCCGTGCGCCAGGTCTTCGCCCAACTGCGCGAGGAACTCGTGCCGCTGGTCAAGGCGATCACCGAGCAGACGCCCGTCGACGATTCGTTCGTCTACAGCCATTACCCGCAGCAGGCGCAGCTCGATTTCGGCAAAGAGGTCATCAAGGCTTACGGCTTCGACTTCACGCGCGGGCGGGAAGACCTGACGCATCACCCCTTCGAGACCAAGTTCTCCATCGGCGACGTGCGCATCACCACCCACGTGCGCGAGAACGACGTGCGCGACGCGCTGTTCAGCACGCTGCACGAGTGCGGACATGCCCTGTACGAGCAGGGGGTCAACCCGGCATACGAAAGCACGCCGCTCAACCAGGGGACGTCGTCGGGCGTCCACGAGAGCCAGTCGCGCCTGTGGGAGAACATCGTCGGGCGCAGCCGGGAGTTCTGGCAGCATTATTACCCGCGCCTGCAAGCCGTCTTCCCGGAGCAGCTTGGCGACGTGTCGCTGGATGCTTTCCACCGCGCCGTCAACAAGGTCGAGCGCTCGCTGATCCGCATCGACGCGGACGAAGTGACCTACAACCTGCACGTGATGATCCGCTTCGACCTCGAACTGCAAATGCTGGAAGGGTCGCTGGCGATCAAAGACCTGCCCGAAGCCTGGAACGCGCGCTATACCAGCGACATCGGCATCACCCCGCCGGACGACCGCGACGGCGTGCTTCAGGACGTGCATTGGTATCTGCGGGCAGATCGGCGGGATGTTCCAGGGCTACACGCTGGGCAACATCCTCAGCGCGCAGTTCTACGAGGTGGCGCTCAAGGCGCACCCCGAAATCCCCGCCGAGATCGCGCAGGGCAAGTTCGACACGCTGCACGGCTGGCTGTCTGAGAACATCTACCAGTACGGCAGCAAATACACCGCGCCGGAACTGATCGAGCGCGTGATCGGCGGCGGGATGCGCGTCGAGCCGCTGCTGAACTACCTGCGCACGAAATTCGGAGAACTGTATGCGTTGTGATCATGTACCCTCGCAGAAGTGAGGTCTTGCACTCGCTCAATACATGACAAATCGCGTAAACTACAGACAAATTAGTATTTACGAGGATTTACCATGAGCGAGCGAATTCTGGTCACCTACGCGACGCGCTTCGGCTCGACGGCGGAAATCGCCGCGAGGATCGGGGAAGTTTTGAAACGCGACGGCGTGGTCGTCGATGTCCTGCCGGTGGAAAACGTGCGGTCGCTGCGCCATTACAGCGCCGTCGTCCTCGGCAGTCCGATTCGCGGCAGCAAGTGGGTTCAGGAAGCCACTGATTTTCTTGCCGCCCACCGCGCGGAACTCAGCCGTGTCCCGGTCGCCTATTTCACCGTCTGCCTGACGCTCCACGAGAACACGGCGGAAAATCGGCGCATCGTCCGGGCGTATCACGATCCGCTGCTTCAGGAATTCCCGGAAGTGCATCCGGCGTCAATCGGTATGTTCGCCGGAAAGATCGATTACAATCGACTGTCCTGGATACTGCGGCTGATGGCGAAATCGGCGAAAGTTCCCGAAGGCGACTGGCGCAACTGGCGGCAGATCGAGGACTGGGCGCGCAGCATCCTGCCTCAGTTGATCGGGCAGCCTTCATCCTCCTAACGCCCACGCCTCGACCGCCTGCGCCAGTTCGTCGGCGCTCGGCGCATAATTGCCCACGCGGCGCACGACCAGCCCGCTGGCATAATTGGCAAGCACCGCCGCATCGACCAGCGGCGCGCCTGCCGCGACCGCCAGCGTGATCACGGCGATGGCGGTGTCGCCCGCGCCAACCGTGTCGTACACGTCGGTCGTCACCGGGGCGGGGCAGCGCGTCGCCATGCCCTCGGTGGTGGCAATCGTCGCGCCGTCCGCGCCGCGCGTGATCACCATCCCACCCGTCAGGCTGAGCGTCTGGCACAGTTCGCGCGCCGCGCTCTCGAAATCGTCGTCGGAAATCAGCTCGCGCCGGAGGTAGGTGCTCGCCTCGTCGGCGTTGCACTTGACCACCATCACCCCGGCATACTTGTCGAAATCGCCCTGCGCGTCCGCCATGACCGGCAGATTCGCCCTCCCGGCGATTTCCTGCACCGCCGCGACGAACGACGGCGTCAGCAGCCCGACGTGGTAGTCGGAGAGCAGCAGCGCGCTCGCCCCGATCAACTGGTCGGACAGCCTGCCGCACAGCGTGCGCTCGATCAGCGGCGAGATCGGCTCGCGCGCCAGCTTGTCCAGCCGCGCCACCTGCTGCGGGAAGCGCAGCCCCATGTGCGCCATCACCCGCGTCTTGACGGTCGTCGGGCGTCCGCCGTCGACCACCAGCGTGTGGATTTCGATGCCGCGCGCGTGCAGAATTTCGCGCAGCGCGGTCGCCTGGCTGTCCGCGCCGATCACGCCGATCTGCACGGCGGCGCTGCCCAGCGCCACGATGTTGGCGGCGGGGTTGGCGGCTCCGCCGGGGATCAGGCGGCGCTCCTCGAATTCCAGCACGGGCACGGGCGCTTCGCGGCTCAGGCGCGTCGCCGTGCCGATCAGGTATTCGTCCAGAATCACGTCGCCCAGCACGATCACGCGCTGCCGGGCGAGCCGGGGGATTAACTCGGAAAGGCTCATCCTATCGCTATCCTTCAGTCGATTTCCCTGTCCGCATGACGGCGATCACGAAGCGCGGCAGGCGCAGCATCCGCCGGATGCGCCAGGGCTGCAAATAGAGCCGATACAGCCATTCTAGCCCGAAACGCTGGAACGTCACCGGCGCGCGCGGCAGCACACCCGCGACGAAGTCGAGCGAGCCGCCGACGCCCATCGCCATTTTGACGCGCAGGCGCGGCAGATTGCGAGCGATCCACTTGTCCTGATTGGGCGCACCGTAGGCGACGAACAGGATGTCGGCGTGGCTGGCGTTGACGCGCTCGACGATGGCGTCTTCTTCCTCCGGCGCGGGGCTGCCGCCGTAAATTCCGACGATCTTCAAGTCGGGATGGCTCGCGCGCAGGACTTCGGCGGCTTTGTCGGCGACGCCCGGCGCTGCGCCGAGCAGGTAGATGCGCCAGCCGCGTTTTGCCGCCTCCGCCGCGATCAGCGGCACGCCGTCCGAGCCGGTCACGCGCTGCGGCAGCGGCTTGCCGATGCGCCGCGCCGCCCACAGCAAGCCGACGCCATCGGGCACGGTCAGGTCGGCGCGGCTGAGGATGTGGTGGAAATTCACGTCCTGCCGCGCGATCATGATCATCTCCGGGTTGATCGTGCAGACGTGATGCGCTTGCTCGCCTTTGACCCACTGGTCGATCAGATCGAGCCATTCAGGGTAGGTGATGGCGCTGACCGGCAAGCCGAGGATGTCGATGCGATGGTCAAAACCCCTCACCCCCGACGCTGGTGCGTCGTTCCCCTCTCCCACGTAAACGGGGCGAGGGGGTTGTTTCCCCTTCTCCCCGCTTGCGGGGAGAAGGGGGCAGGGGTTGAGGGGTCTTCATCCATCAATTGCTTCGCTGCGGCGACCACGCGCTCCGCCGTCACCATGCGCATACAGGTGCGCGCCGGGCAGCCCTCGCGTAAGCCGATTCCATGCCCGACGTAGCTGCACGGGCTGCATTCCGGCGCGCTGCGCACGACCGCGCTCCTGCTGCCCGGCGTCCAGGGACTCCAGGCGGCGGCGTTGCTCGGTCCGAAGATGGCGACGACGGGCGTCCCGGCGGCGGCGGCGAGGTGCATCACGCCGCTGTCCGCGCCGACGAACAGCGCGCAGCCTTTCAGGACGGCGGCGAGTTCCGCCAGCGTGGTCTGCCCGCTCAGGTCGAGCGGCGTGTGGCGCATGGCGGCGCGCACCGCCGCGCTGTCGTCGCTCGCCGTGCCGACCAGCACGATCTGCGCCTCGTATACCTCGGCAAGCCGATCCGCGACGGCGGCGAAGTTCGCCGCGTCCCAGCGCCGCGCCAGCGAATAGCCGCCGCTGCCCGCGTGGATAGCGATGCGAGGCTGCGGGATGGATGGAGGGGAGAGCTGCTTGGTCACCCCTGCGATATTCTGAATGGTGGATGGCGCTGTCTTCACCTGCGCGGGGCGCGGCGAATTGTCCGCGCCGACTACGCCGACCAGATCGAGCCAGTACTGCGCCTGATGCTTCACGCCGAAGCCGCCGTCAGGCAGGTGGTGCGTCAGAAACGAGCCGCTGCCGTTGTCCAGCCCGATGCGGTTGATGCTGTGGGCGCTCCACGCCAGCGCCGCGAACTTGAGCGATCCAAAGCGCGTCGTGAAGTGATGGAAGAAGATCGTCGTGTCGAAGTGGCTGCGCCGCAGCCGCGCCGCCAGCGCCAGCGCCGCGCGCAGGTTGGCGGGCTTGAGCAGCGCCGCCGGGCGGTCAAAGGTGTGCTTGTCGAACAGGATGACTTCGTCGGCGAGGTCGTCCGGCAGGATGGGCGCGGCGTGAGCGGTCGTCAGCACGGCGATGTGCGCGTCGGGGTGCGCCTCGCGCAGCGCCGCCAGCGCGGGAGTCGAGAGGATCAGGTCGCCAATGTCGGCAAGCTGGACGATCAGGAAGCGTTGAGTCATGGATTAATTCAACCACAGAGAGCGCAGAGATCACAGAGGAAAACGGAAACGATCATGCTCTGTGTCCTTTGCGCTCTCCGCGTGGGTGATTAATTTATCGGTGTCCGCAGACTGAGGCACCGCTCAAAGCTGGACGTAGCTGTTCTCCGCCAGAATGAAGCGGTGCGCGGAGGGGACGTGATCGACCGCCAGCACCTCCGAGTTGTCCGCCAGCAGGCTCGAATCGATGCGACCGGGAATGTTGCGGATGGTGCAGTCCTTCATGACGATGCTGGCTTCGACTTCGCTGTTCTCCACCAGCACGTTGTTGCCCAGCGAGGTATAGGGACCGATGTAGCTGTTGCGCACGATCACGTTGTTGCCGATGATGACCGGACCGCGCACCACGCTGTCGATGATCTGGCTGTTCTCGCCGAGGATCACGCGCGAGGAGATGTCGCACGTGCCGATGATACGCCCCTTGTCTTCCGGGGCGGGTGTGTAGGGCAGCTCGCCGAGCACCAGTTGATTCGCCTGGATGATCGAGTCGGGCTTCCCGGCATCGATCCACCAGCCTTTCAGGGTGTAGGGGTGGACTTCGTTGCCCCCCTCAATCAACATCTGGATGGCGTCGGTGATCTCCAGCTCGTTGCGCCACGAGGGCTTGATCTGGGCGATGGCGTCGAAGATCGAGCTTTTGAACAGGTACGCGCCGGAGATGGCGAGGTTCGAGGGTGGCGTCTTCGGCTTTTCGATCACGCGCCGGATTTTGCCGTCGATGATCTCGGCGATGCCAAAGCGCGACGGATCGGACACCTCGATCAGCGCGACGGCTGCTTCGGCGCTCAATTCCGGGAATGAGCGGATCAACTGCTCCATGTTGTCCTGAAAGATGTTGTCGCCCAGCAGCACGCAGAACGGCTCGCCAGCGACGAAATCATGCGCCAGATTGACGGCGTGCGCCAGCCCAAGCTGCTCGCGCTGCACGAGATAGGTGATTTCGACGCCCAGGCTTTCCCCGCTGCCCAACTGCGCGCAGATGGGCGAATCGAGACCGTTGACCACGATGCCGATCTCCGTCAGCCCGGCATTTTTCAGGATTTGAATCGCGTAGGCGATCAGCGGCTGGTTGGCGACCGGGACGAGCATCTTCGGCATCGTCAGAGTCACAGGACGCAAGCGTGTTCCCTGTCCTGCGGCGGGAATAACGGCTTTCATTCGGGGGTTTTCCTCCGTGTTGGATTAAAGCAGTGGTGTGATGGTACTGGATTTTCACCAGTCGGGCAAGGTTGACGAGCATTCGTGCGGCAGGTTGCACAAGCACAGATCGAAAGTAGGGGCGGGTTTCAAACCCGCCCCTACCAGCGAGCGCCAGGTGCGTTCGCTCCTTAGGTGTGGCAATTACTGCGTCTGCTGGTCGAGCCAGTTCACCGCCGCGTCCTGAATAGGATCGCCCGTACTGAACAGCGTGTCCTCGTCCACCGGAACCTTCACCGTCGGCGCGACGCCCTTGCCTTCGATGATGATGTTGCCGTTGGCGTCAAGGTTACGCCCCGTCGAATACTGAAGCTGGATGCCGTCCGGCATCATATAGGTAGTCTGCCCACCGCCCAGCCCGCCGGTCGGATACTGCCCGACGATGGCGGCGCGGTTCTGGAGCGTCATGTCGTAGGTGAAGTATTCGCAGGCGCTGTCGCAGCTTGGTCCCACCAGAAGCGCGATCTTGCCGTTATAGCGCAGGTTGTCGGGCGGCAGGAAGTACTTCGATTCGAGTTCGGGATCGACGTAGAACTTGCCCAGGCTGTCGTCGTAGCTGGCGGTGTTGCCCAGGTCGAGCGGGTCGTTGAAGAAATAGGCAGCCATCTGATCTGCCAGGAAGCCGCTGCCGCCGCCGTTCTGGCGCATGTCGATGATCAGACCAGGAATCTGGTTGTCGTTGAGCGCCTGGATCATGCGCTCCCACAACTGGATGGTCAGGCGTGCGCTGTCGAAGAAGCTGTAGATTTTGACGTACATGTAGCCGCTGTCGAGGTAGCTGTACTCGATGGGCAGTTCCAAGCCGGTCAGCCCCTTGCTGAACGACGAGAAGCGGAAGCTGGCGCTTTCCTGCACGGTGGTCATGGTCGCGGTCTTGGTGTCGGTGTCGCCGGGGTTCTTGTACTGCACCGTGACTTTCGTGCCGACCGGGAAGCGCGTTACGTAGCGAAGCTGCTGCAAGCGGCGCACGTGGTCGCTGCTGAACGGTGACGACCAGGGCACGTCGGCGTTGAGCGCGTCGTTGATGCTCTGCCCGTTGATGCTGAGGATTTCCGCCTTCAGTTGAATGCCCGCGTCTGCCGCCGGGGTGCCGTCGCCCAGATAGTTGACGATCACGCGACCGTCGTCCAGCTCGCGGATGGCGATGCCCAGCCCGCCGGAGGTCGCGTCAGAGAATTCCTGACCATCGACCGGCGCGCTCAGGTGTCCATCCGGGATCGACCAGATGAAGTCGCGCAGCGCGTGCTGGTATTCGACCGAGTCGCCGTTCTGGTCGGCGTTCTGGAAGCGCGGCAGGAACTCGGCTTCTTTGGCATCCCAGTCAATGCCCTTCAGTTCGGTGTAGGCGTACTTCTTGCGGAACATGTCCACCATCGCTTTGAAAGCGTCGGTGTAGCTCATGCCGGAGAAGTCTTCCTGCGCCGCGCCTTCGCCCTCGATCAGATCGATCACCGGGTTGCGCGAGCGGTCGAAGGTGAAGGGATCGGTGTCCATGTTGACGACGGTGTAGCCCTGCGGCAGTTGCACAATCGGGTCGTCGTTCGTGAACAGCTTCTTGTCCGCGCCGAAGCCGGACGGGAAGCCTTCCTGATCGTCGGGGGCGTAGACCAGATACTTGCCGCCGATGACTTCGCCGTGCGCCGACGGGTTCTGGTCGATGCGCGTCGAGGCGTATGCCGTCGACCAGCCGCCGCCGAACAGGTCGCGCTGCTCCAGGTACGAGTCGCCCCAGGTATTCGTCCAGTAGGCGATAGCGTAGATCATCACGCCGGGATTGGTCTGCCCGTTATGATCGACATCGTTCAAAGGCGCTGCGGGTACAATCGGCAGCTCGATGCTGTAGGTGAAAGGCGAGGTGTAGAAATCGGACGTGATCTGCCCCAGCACCTGAGACTTCTCCGGCATCAGGTAGCCGTGATCGCGTTTCACGAAACCGGTCTCGTCTTCCAGGATCACCAGCGGCTCATCGACGCCAGCGGTGAAAAAGCCGTTCGTATAAGTGACGTTTCCCGTCACCGAGACGGGTCCGCCTTCGTCGTTGACGATGGTGGCGGGCGGGATCAACTCCTGAGTTGCATCCTGAGCGGAGACAACCCCAACGCTGAGTAACAGACCGATAAGGAGGAGGAAAATCTTAGGTCGCATTGTTAACTCTCATCATAATATGTGCGTGGCGGGCATTATAATCTGTCCGCCGCGTTTACGGAATAGAGGCTCACGAATATCTAAGCTTAGCGGCGCAAAAGACGGTCTGCGCCGCCCATCGTCTGCTCCAGCGAAGTCAGCAGACGTTCTCGTGTATACGCCACGTCCTTGAGCAGACTGCGGCGGTTGGTTGGAACGGGCGGCTGCTGCGCCTGCACCCATACCTCTTCGGCGATCTCCCAGACGGCGTTCGGGCGTCCCAGGCGGCGGGCATTCTCCGAGCGCCAGCGCAAGCCGACCGCGCCCTCGGCGATCCACATGCGCGCGACATCGGCGACTTCACGCGAGCTGGGCGCGAAGACGCCCGCCTCGTTGGTGACGACGTATTCGACGTTGCCCGTTTCCTGACCGGGAATCGCGTCGTAGAGGATCATCGGCAGCCCGGCGATGCAGGCTTCGCAGATGGTGGCGGGTCCCGCCTTGCTGACCAGCACGTCCGCCGCGCTCATCAGGCGAGGCATGTCGCTGACGAAGCCGTAGATGTGCGTCGGCTGGTTCCAGTGGCTGCTTTCCAGCTTGGCTTTGAGCGTCTTGTTGCGCCCGGTGATGATCGCCAACTGGCATTTGAGCTTGCGACTGTTGATGGCGCGAGCGGTCTTGTAGAGCGGTCCCATGCCTTCGCCGCCGCCGACCAGCAGCAGCACCGGCAGCGTCTCATCCCAGCCAAGTTCCTGACGGGTCTCGGCTTTGTCCGGCAGCTCCTCCGAAAAGCGCGGATGCACGGGTAAGCCCGTCACGCGCATCTTGTCGGCGCTCAGCCCGGCGGCGATACCGCGCTCGTAAGCGGGCTGGGTCGGCGCGAGTGTCCGCTCGGCGAGCAGGTCGTACCAGAACATGTGCGTCGAGACCAGATCGGTGACGACGACCACGAAAGGCGGGCGGGTGTCTCCGGCGGCATTGAGCGCGTGCGCCACCAGATGCGTCAGCACGGAATGGACGCAGACGACCACGTCCGCCGGATGTTCGCGCACCATCTTCTTGATGCGCCCTTCGATGGTGACGTACATGCCCTGCGAGATGGCTTTGGCGCGGCGGCGGGTGTTCGTGAACTTGTAGCCCATGCCCCATGATGACTTACCGTGGTTGATCAGCCAGGGGTAAAGCTCCGGCATGTAGTTCCAGGGGAAAGAAGAATAGGATTTGAAAACATCGACCAGCTCAACTTCGACTTGTTCACCGTATTTCCGGTGCAGCGCTTCAGCGATGGCTTCTGCTGCTGCGCGGTGTCCGCCGCCCGTGTCTGACATCAAGAATAAGACGCGCTTGGTCAATTTTCGCTCTCCTTCTGCGGGATGGTCTGCTTCAGACGTTTCGAGAACTCGCTCCGCGTCAACAGGATGCGGCGACCGCAGCCCGTGCAGCGCAGCCCGATGTCCGCGCCAACGCGGTAGATGACCCATTCGGTGCTGCCGCAGGGATGCACTTTGCGCAACCGCACGTGGTCACCGACCCTGATCTCCATTTCCACCCCAAGAAAGGTTAATTCAGCATAATAATAACATCAATTGCACCGACGTTCTAGCAACCTCTATGTTATAATGAGCCTCGTTATTTCAACACTACTGACGGAGTTGCTCCTTGCTCTTCAATCTCAGCCCCGAACAACTGATCGTCAACCTGATCGTCCTGGGCATCGGCATGACGATCCACGAGTTTTCGCACAATTACGTCGGCTGGCGCATGGGCGACCCCGAACCGGCGCGGCAGGGGCGGCTGACGCTCAACCCGCTGGTCCACATCAACTGGCTCGGCTGGATCATGTTCGCCGTGCTCGGCTTCGGCATCCTCGGCTCCGCGCCGATTTCGCCGTTCCGAATGCCGCTGGAAAACCGGCGCTGGCGCTGGCTGGCGGCGGTCGCCGCCGGTCCGGTCTCGAACCTGCTGCTGGGGATCATCTTCGCCATCGTCATCCGCATCATGGGCGTGCGCACCCTGGCGTCGCTGCCGAACTTCATCCAGCTCCTGCTGATCTACATGGTCTACCTGAACATTCTGCTGTTCGTCTTCAATCTGCTGCCGCTGTTTCCGATTGACGGCTGGCAGATCGTCTACGCCCTGCTCCCGCCCGATCTGGCGTCGACGTGGGAGCGCTACGCCCAGACGACGCAGTTGATCTTCTTCGGCTTGCTGCTGCTGACCTTCGTCCGTCTGCCCGGCATCCCAGACTTTTTCGGCATCCTGATCGGTCAGCCGGTCAGCCAGATCATGCGGCTCCTGCTTGGAAACAGTTTCTTCTTCTAGCCGATGGCGCTCCGTCGTCTGCGTCAGGGATTGCGGGCGCTGTTCGCCTTCGCGCTTCCGGTCGATCTCGCACTCGCGCGGCGCTACCTGGACGCTGCTCAGTTGGCGCTGTTCCGGCGGATGCGCCGGGGCGAGCAACTGCACAGCCTGAACGTGCTGCGCGGCGTGCTGGCGCAGGGCGAAACGCCGCCCGACCTCGCCGTCGCCGCGCTGCTGCACGACGTGGGCAAGAGCCGCTATCCGCTGCGCCTGTGGCAGAAGACCGGCGCCGTGCTGGTGCGCGCCTGCGCGCCGCCGCTGTTCGCGCGCCTCAGCCGGGGCGACCCGCGCCGCTGGTGGCAGCGCGCGTTCGTCGTCTACGTGCAGCATCCCGCCTGGAGCGCCGAACTGCTGGCGGAGACCGCTGCGTCCGCTTCGGCGGTCTGGCTGGTGGCGCATCATCAGGACGACGCCGAACGCTGGCGCGATCACGAGTGCTACCTATTGTTAAAACGCCTTCAGCGCGCCGACGATGCGAATTAGCCCTTCGTGCTGGGCGAAACAGCGTTTCGCACGTGACGAGTAATGCGCGATGAGTCAAAGATAATGCATCTCCGGCGTGCGCGAAAATCGAACCGAAAGGGCGTGCTCGCTATAATAGGAACAAAAGTCGACTCATGCGCGTATGGGTGGTCTCGAATGCGCTCATACGCGCGCACCGGACAGGAAGAGACGTTATGGCTGCGACGATAAAAGTAGGAATCCTCGGACTGGGAAGGGTAGGCGCGTCGGTTGGGCTGGCGCTCAAGCGCTACAACGCTCGCAAGGACGCGCGCCAGCAGTTCGTCATCACCGGCTACGCCGCCGATAACTTGCAGACGCAGGCGCTCAAGACCATCAACCCGGTCGAGCATCTCGCTCACAACCTGCTTGACGCGGCGTCGGACAAGGACATCGTCGTGGTGGCGCTGCCGTACCGCGACGTGCAGTCGGCGTACCAGTTGATCGGGCGTGACCTGCGCTCCGGCTCGGTGCTGCTCGATATGTCGCCGCTCAAGCTGCCGTCGCAGGCGTGGGCGGAGAAATACCTCGCGGACGAGGCGCACATGGTCGGCGTGATGCCGATCCTCAATGCCAAGTATCTGTTTGACGGTCTGGACGATACCGAGCACGCTGCCGAAGACTTATTCGACGGCGGGACGATGCTGCTGCTGCCCAGCGCCAAGTGCGACCGCGACGCCGTCGAGCTGGCGTCCGACTTTGGCGATCTGCTCGGCATGAGCGCGCACTTTGGCGATCCCGTCGAATACGACGCCTGGAGCGCCGCGACCGAAGGGCTGCCCGCCGCGCTTGGGCTGGCGGCGTTCTACGCCCTCTACCGCCGCGACGGCTGGGACGATGCCCGGCGCATCGGCAACCCGGCGTTCGGGCGGCTGACGCACCACCTGTACGACCATCACCCCGACGACCTGCGCGACCTGATGCTGGGCAACCGCGAGAACCTGGCGCGCCAGATCGACGCGACGGTCGAAACGCTGCAAGCGCTGCGCGGCTTGCTGATGCAGAACGACCAGGCGGCGCTCGAAGAAATGCTGATCCAGACGATGGACACCTACGTCACCTGGGTCGTTCACCGCCGCGACAACCGCTGGGACAAGTCGGAAGCAGCGCTGCCGCCTACGCGGGGCGATCTGTTCATGACGAGCATGTTCGGCAGCGCGCTCTCCAAGCGCCTGAAGCGCGATAAGGACGACGAGGACGAATAGACCTCAAAAACGCCGAGGTCGTTTTTACCGCTTGATTGCAGCGACGGTTTTGTAGGGGCAGACTGGAGCACTTTGGTTTGTCTGCCCTGTTTATTTGCGCGCACACACAGGTGCGCCCCTACAGCAAACCAGGTTGTTGATAACAGAACGATTTTGGGTTACTTTCCGACTCGCAAAATCCACATTTTTCGGTTAAAATATAGAACAAGCGTTCAATTGGAGATGTGGATGATAACGCCTGTTTTGCGTGTTCACGACATCGATCTGAGCATGGTGTTTTACACGCGCGTGCTCGGCTTTGAGGGCGAGGGCGGCTTGCCGGGACAGGATGGCAAGACCGCCTACGCCGAGGCTTATCTGGGCGAGTCGCGCATCATGTTCAGCCGTCGCCACGACCATGTTCCGCTCGTTTGCGGCGTCGAGCTGTATCTGACGCTGCCAGAGAGCCGCGACATTGACCGCTTTTGTGCGCATCTCAAGGCGCGCGAGGTCTACGTCGTCGCGGACATGCACCGGGAACTGTGGGGCGACCGCGCCTTCACCATCCTCGATCTGGACGGCAACCGCCTGACCTTCGCGCAGACGATGCGCTATCCCGTCTGCATCGACGCATTCGCCGCCGCGCCGGTGGCGTAGAAGAAAACCCCTCATCCCGGCTGACCGCGTGGGGGCACGATATATCGTGCCCCTACTGCATACCACCATTTGAATAATTTCTACTGGTTTTCCCCAACCTACGCTATACTTGCGCGGATTCTTCTCACGGGATTGGGAGCAGGTATGATTTTACGAGAGCTTTCCGAAGCGGTGGGGGTTTCGGGCAGCGAGGACGCCGTTCGCAAAATCGTCCTGGGCGCGATTGACGGGCACGTTACAGACATCCGCATCAACGCGCTCGGCGGTGTGACCGCGCTCAAGCAAGGGACGGGCGCGAGCAATCTGCGCGTGATGATCGCCGCGCACATGGACGAAATCGGCTTCATGGTGCGCGGCTTCGAAAGCGACGGCTTGATCCGATTCAGCGCTATCGGCGGCGTGGACGACCGCATCCTGCCGGGCTTGCGCGTGCGCATCGGCGACGTGCCCGGCGTGATCATCTGGACGCCGATCCACCTCAACCGCGATCAGACTGTCGTCAAGCTCAGCAACCTGCGCATCGACATCGGTGCGACCAGCAAGGACGAGGCGGCGGGCAAGGTCAAGCCTGGCGACCGCATCGCCTTCGACAGCAAGTTCATGGAGATCGGCGACCGGATGCTGCGCGGCAAGTCGTTCGACGACCGCGTCGGCTGCTCGCTGCTGATCGACGTGCTTCAGGGCGATCCGTATCCGGTCGACGTGCTGGCGGCGTTCACGGTGCAGGAGGAGATCGGGCTGCGCGGGGCGAAAGTCGCGGCGCAGACGCTCAGCCCGGACGTGGCGTTTGTGCTGGAGGGCACGACCGCTAACGACCTGCCCAATCCGCTTGCCGACCCCGACGACCAGATCGATGTGAACCCGACCTGCCGCGTGCAGGGCGGTCCCGCGCTGACGGTGATGGATCGCAGCATGGTCGCCGACCCGCGTCTGCTCAACTTTCTGCGCGAGACGGCGGAAGCGGAGGGCATCCCGTACCAGGTCAAGACCCAGCTTGGCGGCGGCACGGACGCCGGATCGATCCACCTCGCCAACGCAGGTGCGCCTGCGGCGGTGATCTCGATGCCGTGCCGCTACATTCACAGCCCCAGCGCCTACCTGCACCGCGACGATTACGACAACGGGCTGCGGCTGATCAAGGCGGCGCTGAACCGAATTACGCCAGAAATACTGACTTAAACCACAGAGGACACAGAGATCGCGGAGAAAAGAATTCTCTGTGTCCTCTGCGACCTCTGTGGTTCAATTTCATTGCAACAGGGAGCGCACAACGTGAACGAACTGATCAAGAAACTGGTCGAAGCCTGGGGACCCTCCGGCTACGAATACCGCGTCCGCGAGATGATCCGCGCCGAAGCTGAACCCTACGCCGACGAAATCACCGTCGATCCGCTCGGCAACCTGATCTGCCGGGTGGGGAAAGGCGGCACGAAGTGTTATGGTCGCCGCGCACATGGACGAGATCGGCGTGATGGCGACCTTCGCCGAGCCGACCAGCGGCTACGTGCGCTTCGCCGCCATCGGCGGGCTGATCAACACGACGCTGCTGGGCAACCGCGTCTACTTCGAGGACGGCACGGTCGGCGTGATCGGCGCGCACGACTACTTCAGCAGCGGACGCACCAAAGCGGAGAACCTCGACGATTTCTTCATCGACGTGAGCACCGGCGACGGCAACGGCGCATTCCAGCCGGGACGCCCGGCGGCTTTCTGGCGACCGCTGGAGCAGCGCGGCACGCGCCTGATCGCCAAGTCGATGGACGACCGCATCGGCTGCGTCGTCGGGCTGGAGGCGATGCGCCGCCTGAACAAGCAGACCCCCAACGAAGTCTATTTCGTCTTCACGGTGCAGGAAGAAGTCGGGCTGCGCGGCGCGCGCCCGGCTGCCTACGGTATCAACCCCGACATCGGCATCGCGCTCGACGTGACCAGCACCGGCGACATGCTCAAGAATCCGAAGATGGCGGTCAAGCTTGGCGGCGGGGCGGCGATCAAAGTCCACGACAGCGGGCTGGTCGTGCCGCCTGCCGTGCGCGACTGGATGGTTCAGCGCGCCGAAGCCGACGGCATCGCCTATCAACTGGAACTGCTGGCGCAGGGCACGACCGACGCCGCCGGGATACAGATCGCGCGGGCGGGCGTGCCGAGCGGCTGCATCTCGATCCCCTGCCGCTACGTTCACACCAACAGCGAGACGGTCGACAGCCGCGACGTGGACGCCTGTGTCGCCCTGCTGACCGGGCTGCTGGCGAACCCGGCGGCGCTCTAACCCTCACTTCCCTACGACAATCCGGCGGCGGGTGACATGCTCGCCGCCCACAATTTAGGCATGTTAGAAAACCTTGACTTGTCTGTATGCTATCTGTGTGCTTCACTTAAGTAAGCGCAGTTTTTGTAGGATTCCACTGGCAGAACCCAATGACGCAACTGAACCAGCGACCGTCCCTTGAGGATTTTGAACTTCTCGCTGAAGTTTCCCAGATGCTCACCGTACTCGATCAGGATCGTGTGCTGGAGCGCGTGATCGACCTGATGGCGAATGCCGTCGGCGCCAGTAAAGTCAGCCTGATTTTGCATCCCGAATACGTCGAAGACTGGCGGCAGATTTTCGTCAAGCATCTGCTGGCGGACGAGCCGGAGCGGCAGTCGAGCGAGCCGAACTCGATCCACTTCGCGCGCCGCGTGCTCGACAAGGGGCTGGCGGGCTGGGTCTTCCGCCACAAGCAGGGGACGATTGTCTACGACACCCAGCAGGACGAGCGCTGGTACATCTTCCCGGACAGCAACTCGAAGGCGCGTTCGGCGCTGTGCGTGCCGTTCCTCTACAACGGCGAGGTGCTGGCGGTGCTGACGATGCTCTACCCGGAGCCGAATCACTTCACCGAGTATCACCTGCACCTGATGACCATCGTCGCCAACCAGGCGACCGTCGCCGTGCGCAATGCCCAGTTGTTCAACCAGATGCTGCAACAGCAGCAGCAGCTTGAGACGGTGCTGCACACCATCCCCGATTATCTGCTGGTGCTGGACGAGCAGGGCAAAATCCTGCTGGCGAACGATACGGCGGTGCGTCTGCTCAGCGCCAATGGATCATCCGCCAGCCTGATCGGTCACCCACTCGCCAGCTACGCGCAGGTCGACGGCATGATCAACAGCATCATCGGCGCGCTGGAAAACCCGGTGCAGCAGGGGCAAACCTGGTCGTTCGAGACGCACTCCGAACGCGAGCACCGCGATTATCTGGCGACCATCTCAGCGTGGGAGCATCCCGCCGCCGACATGGCGGGGCACATGGTCATCCTGCGCGACATCACCACCATGCGCGACCTGAACCGCTTCAAGGACGAGATGCTCAAGCTGGCGTCGCACGACCTGCGCAGCCCGCTGGCGCTAATCGTGGGCTATTGCAGCCTGATCTCGCTGGATACGCCGGAGGACTCGCCGACGCAGGAATACCTGAAAGCCATCGAGCGCGCCACCGAGCGAATGCAGGGCTTGCTCGACGACATGCTGCGCGTCGAGCAGATTCGCAAGTCGCCGCTGGAACTCCACGAACGGATCGATTTCAGCCGCCTGGTCGAAGAAGCGATTGAGAACGTCCGCCCGGCGGCGGAGCAAAAGCACCACGAACTGGAAACCGACCTGATGCTGGACGGTATCCCGCCCGTCACGCTCAACCCCGTCCTGATCCGCGAGGCGATGGAGAACCTGATCGGCAACGCCATCAAGTACACGCCGGAGGGCGGGCGCGTCTGCGTGCGCGCCTTCGCTCAGGACAACACGCTGCACTTCAACGTCGAGGACAACGGCATCGGCATCCCCAAGGAGCATCTGCCGCGCCTGTTCGAGACGTTCTACCGCGCCAAGCAGGTCGGCGCGGAGGGCATCGAGGGGCGCGGGCTGGGGCTGAGCCTGGTCAAGACGATCATCGAGCGGCACGGCGGCGAGGTGTGGGTCGAAAGCGAGCAGGACAGCGGCAGCCGCTTCGGCTTCTGGATACCGATGAATTAGGGCTTTCCGAGACAACAGATTCTCTACGGGGTTTTGTAGGGGCACGATATATCGTGCCCCTACATGTTTTCTGGAGAAGCTACGGGTTATCCAGCAGCGTGTAGGCGTTGGCGGCGTAATCCTGCGCCGACCCCGTGACCGTCGCCTGCTGGAGCGTGTCCGGCACGGTGGGGCGCTCGTCCTCGACGCGCTCGATCAGCCGCCGCAGGTCGCGGTCGTTGGCGTCGAACTTCATCGCTTCCTCGACCAGCATCTGCGTGATGTCCAGGTGGCGCTGGCTTTCGACCAGCAGGCGCGCGAGGTCGACCGTCGTGCTGACGATGTTCTCGCGGTTGCTGCTCTCGTAGGCGAGGTGCAGCGCCTGACGATAGCGCAGCACCGCCTGCCCAAGCTGGTGCGCCTGCACCGAAGCGTAACCCAGATCGCTCAGGCGCAGCATTTCGTCCTCGCGGTCTTTGAGTTCGCGGGCGATGTAGAGCGCCGACGTGTAAAACTTGATCGCCTCGTTCCAGTGCCCGGATTCGCCGGACGCCGCGCCCAGCCCGGCGAGGGTGCGCCCTTCGTAGTCGCGCCGCCCCTGCTCGCGGAACAGCGTCAGCGCGTCTTCCCACGAGCGGATTGACGACGCGGCGTCGCCGCTGTCAAGCTGCGCGTAGCCCAGCTTGTAGAGCAGCAGCGCCTCGGTCTGCTTGTCGTTGACGGTGCGCGCGAGGTCGAGCGCTTCCGAGTACGCCTGTATCGCTTCTTCGCTCTCGCCAAGCTGCTGGCGCGCGTCGCCCAGAATCGCCAGTAAATTGCGCTGGCTGACCTCGTTGCCCACTTCATCCGCCAGTTTGATGCCGCGCGTCGCGTGCAGCACCGCCGCCTGCGAGTTGTCGGTCTTCGCCGTCAGGCTTGCCAGCGCTTCGAGCGTCGCCAGCAGCCCGGTATAGTCGTTGAGCGCCTCGTAGAGGTTGAGCGCCTCGCTGTAGGTCGAGATCGCCTCGGTTTCCTGCCCGCGCCTGATCTGCTCGCTGCCGAGCGCCAGCAGCAGTTCCGCCTGCCGCCGCCGGTTGCCGCTCTGGCGCTCGTTGACCAGCGCGGCGCGGATGCGCGCCAGTTCATCGCTGATCGGTGGGGCGGCGACCGGCTCGCTTTCCTCGGATTCTTCTTCCTCGTCTTCGGGCTGCGCCTCGACCTCTTCTTCGTCTTCCTCATCCTCGTCGATGTCGAGTTCATCCTCCGGCTCCGCTTCAACCTCCTCGCGCGCCGGGAACCCTATCTCCGCTTCTTCTTCGCCCTCGTCGACTTCCTCGTCTTCGGGCTGCGCTTCGAGGTCTTCTTCTTCTTCCTCGTCGTAAGCGGCGGGCTGATCGCTGCCGTAGGCGGGGAAGGCGCTGGTCGAGCTGGCTGCCAGACGGCGCAGCAGCAGCAGCTCGTAGACGTAGCCGCGCGCGTTGACGAAATCGCCCGCCTGCATCAGCAGGGCGACGAGCTGGTTGGCGATGTCGCGGTCGCCCTGATCGGCTGCCCAACGCGACGCGGCGAGGAAGTTGTCCATCTCCGCCGCGAGGCGGTCGTGATTGGCGCTGTTTTTGCGGGCGTATGCCAGCACGGCATCGCGCACGCGGTTTTGCAATCCTTCGAGCCGCCCCGACCCGCGCAGCCAGGTTTGCGCGAAGGTGTGCGCGAGCGGGTGCAGGCGGTAGTAGGGCTTGTCGTAGCGCTGGAAGCGCTCGATGAGGTGCTGCTGCGCCAGCGCGTTAAGCGCCTGCGTGATCGTCTCTTCCGGCGCATTGGCGATCAGGCTGAACAGTTCCGAGGATGCTTCGCCCCGGAACGTGGCGCCCATCAGCAGGAGCAGCCCTTGCAGCGGGTTCGGCAGCGTGCCGAAGCTGGCGGTCAGCGTCAGCAGCGGTGGGGCGATGCCCGGTCGCTTGGGCAGCGATGCCAGAAATTCCGTCGGGGTCTGCTTCTTGGCGCGGACTGCGCCCGCAGCGACGGCGACCGCGAAGGGGATGCCGTCGAGCGCCTGGATCAGCTCGTCCGTGCTGTCGGTCGTCTCCGGGGCGAGGTGCCTGAACATCGTCGCCGCCGCGTTCGGCTCCAGAATCCCCAGCGGGACGCTTTGCCAGGGACCGGAAATTTCGGTGTCGTTGAGCAGCAGGACGGGCAGGCGGTTGCTCACGCGCATGACGAACTCGGAGGCTACCTGCGCGTTGATCTGCCCGTCGAAGACGATCATCGGCTTGGCGGCGATCAGCGCATTGACCGCCGCGCTGACCTGATTGACCGGGTTGTCGCTGGTCATCACCTCGCGGACGTTGTAAGCGCGCCCGACGCGCGCCAGCAGTTCGGGGAAGGGCGTATCACTGACGTTCAGCCAGACCACGCCGCCGGGAAGCTCGGTGTAGGCGCTGGCGAGCGTGGCGGCGAGCGCCGTCTTGCCGATGCCGGATGCGCCGTAAACCAGAATGGGCTTGTTTTCCTTCAGTTGCGAATAAACTCGCGCAAGGATTACATCCCGCCCGATCAACTTGCCTGGCGGCAGCATCACAGGCAGGGCGTGTGCCTCATGGGCTGGTGCTTCGTGAGAGGTCAAATCCGCCATCGTCTATTCTCAATCTTCGACCACGCAGAATACTACTAAGCAGTATAACTTAGAAGGAAGATTGTGGGTAATTGAGAGACCTGCCGCGAAGCGATTTACGGGTGCGAGAGCTGGCTCAATTTTTCGACGACCGCGTCGGGCGACATCTCCCTGATAACCTCCGAGTCGCCGTTCAGCGCGTTGAAAATCTCGAAATTCTGGATTTGAAAATCGACGAATTCGCTGAGCGTATAGTACTCCGGCGTGTGCTTGTAGGCGACGATGCGGGGCTTGGTGTGTCCCCATAGGCGAATCGGGTCGTTGTTTTCGGGATACTTCTCAAATTTGCCTTCGATACGCTGACGGAGGCTGTCGTCCGTAACGGTCTTCGGGTCGAAAAGATGTTCCCAGACGAAGAAACCGACTTCAAGCAGCGAGT
Organism: uncultured Chloroflexia bacterium; assembly: GCA_963760975.1. GTDB lineage: Bacteria > Chloroflexota > Anaerolineae > Aggregatilineales > Phototrophicaceae > Flexifilum. The sequence goes on from CAVXEZ010000009.1 coordinate 88,586, forward strand.
CGTCAATTTTGACGACCTGTATCGAAGGCGCGACGTCGTAAAACCAAATCTGCAACTGTCCGTCGTGCCGGTACTTGTTGTAGTCGGTATAGAGCGTGTTCAAATCCTCCAGGATAAAGCGCACCTGGCGCTGGCTTCCCATGTGCTTGACGTTGTTGAGCGTTTGCAGGTAGACCGTCACCTGAGCGTTTTTCTCAAGCAGAACTTTAATCAACCCCAGAATTTCGTGGCTGCTGCAATCAATGATCGTGGCTTTTCGCGCGCCGTTGTTCTTGAGCCACGCCCGGATGATCTCGCTGGATTCTTCCTGTGTGCCGCACAGGGTCAGCTTTTGATCCTTGTAAGTGTTATCGGCGATGTCCAGCAGCACGTAAGCAATCAACAGCCCGATGACGGAAGTGCTGACTTTGTCGGAGGGCAGAATACCTAAGTTAAGCAGGAGAAACAGGAGAAATGCGGTGGTGATGGCGAACGTGTGAATCTGGCGCTGCCACTTCATGCGCCAGCGGTTGAAGCCTTTCAGAAACGAGAACGCCGAAGGATCATACTCCGTCATGAGTTCGCCTTTCCGTTTCAGGTGGGTGAAGCGAAATCCACAATCCGTGACCTGTGGGATGGGTCGGGTGATGCGTGAAATGCCCGACGCTGCCAGCGTGCGATGTGAAAAACTGCCGATACAGGTATGGAAATCGTCCTGTATCGGCAGAAACGTGACTACGCCCGTTGAGGCATCGGTCTGAAAAGCGCGGCACCCGCCCTGACCCGCGCTGCTTATGCTTCCGGCGGCGGCACGGGCAGGTCATCGACCGCCGTGTCTTTCCACTTCTCGCCCTCTTCGATCAGCATGACCGGGATGCCGTTGCGAATCGGGTACTTGTAGCCGGAATCGGCGCAGACCAGCCAGCTATCCTTGACCAGCTCCAGCCGACCGGGGTCGCTGCCTTTGTCGGTGTAGTGGACGGCGACCGGGCAGCGCAAAATCTCCAGCAGTTCGGGATCAATCGGGGATGCCATTGCTCCGCTTTCCTCGTTTCCTTCAAAAAGACGTGTCGGAAGTATAGCACGACGGCGCTTCAAACACGATTGCCGTTTGCGCGATTATTCCTATAATCCCATATAGAGCATATGCGCAAATGCGAGTTGGAAATTATATATTGAACCGCCAAGACGCTAAGGACGCCAAGACGAGAACAGTATGGCTTCTCTGTGTCCTCTGCGGTCTCTGTGGTTCAAATAATGACTTCTTCATGCAAAGCTGATTTCGATGCCGGGAACTCGTTCATTCTTTGCGATCTGTCTGGCGGCGGCGCTGCTGCTGATCGTCGGCGTTCCGGCGCTGGGCGGCGTCTTCAACGCGCGCGCCGTGCCGGACGACGTGGCGCTGGGCTACGCCGTGTGGCGATCCTACAACTGCGCGGGCTGCCATACGCTCGTCGGGCAGGGCGGAGCCTACGCGCCCGACCTGACGCACATCTCCAGCGCGCGCGGCGACAACTACCTGCGCGAGTTTCTGGTCAATCCCGGCGCGTTTCACCCGGACGCGATCCGTATCATGCCGCGCCTGGGGCTGACCGTCGACGAGACCGATCATCTGCTGGCGTTTCTGAAATGGGTCGATGACAGCACCGGATCGTTCCCGCCGCGCCCGATCACCGTCAGCGGCGGGCTGCCGGCGGGTGCTGCCGTCCCGACCAGCGCCGCCAGCAGCGCGGCGTCGGATGTGCCGACCGATCCGGTCGCCGCCGGGCATTACTGGTTCTCGCGCCCGCCCGCCAACTGCGCGACCTGCCATTCGCTCGAACCGGGCGTGGTGATCGTCGGACCGTCGCTGGCGGGCGTGGCGACGCGGGCGGCGTCGCGCGTGGCGGGCATGAGCGCCGAGCAGTACCTGCGCACGTCGATCCTCGACCCCGGCGCGTTCGTCGTCCCCGGCTTCCCGGACGCGATGGCGCGCAACTTCGGGCAAGTCCTCAACGACGAGCAGATCAACGCCATCATCGCCTTTTTGCTGACGCAGGATCAAGCCTCATGACGCCCGCGCGCGCCGCTTACCGCTGGTTCGCCCTCATGCTGGCGCTGCTGATCCTTTACGCGCTGGTCAGCCTGATCGCCGGGCTGAAGTTCCTGCCGGGCGATCTCACGCAGGATTCGCTGCCGTTCAATCAGGTCAGCGCCTTCGCTGCCGCGCTGCTCGATCTGGCGGTGGTGAGCGGGCTGCTGGGCGGCGGCGTCTATGTTACTCGCCCGCCCGGTGGGGATGATGATAGACGCCTGCTGCGAGCTGCGCTGCTGCTCTGGTCGCTGCTGGTGGTCGTGACGACTGCCGCCGGGCTGCTCAATCTGCTGATTCCACTGAACGTGGCGCTCGCTGTGCTGAAGATTGTTGTCGTGGCGTTGGTGGTCGCAGACATCTGGAGGGCGCACCGCCGTGCGCCCCTACGAGCATTTGAAGCGGCGATCCGGCTGGTATGGACGGTCGGCATGAGCCTGAGCATCGTCTCCACGCTGGTCGGCTTGATCCCGACGGACGATTTCCTGCTGGCGACGGCGCTGCACGCGCTGGCTTCCGGCGCGAACGTCTATATCGCCTACGTGCTGGCGGCGGTTGCGCTGGCGTTCTGGCTGATGCACCGCTTCAGCGACGTGACGCCGCTGTGGGCGGGGATGAGCCTGTACACGGTCGCCGGGCTGCTGGCGCTGGCGGGCGCGCTGGTGACGCTCTCCGGGTTGGAGACGCTCGGCGCGATCCCAGGGTGGCTTGGCAGCCTGAGTGCCGTGATCGTCCCGCTGCTGCTGCTGATCGTCGCGGCGCACAGCTACCGCGCACTCTCCGACCGCAATCCGACCGAGACGCTGGCGGCGCACTGGACGGCGCTGGGCGTGCTGCTGCTCCTGCTCGGCATCGGCGTGCTCGGTGGCGCGCAGGCGGCGCTCGATCAATGGACGGCGGGCACGCGCCTGAGCGACCTGCTGCCGACGCTGACGCTGCTGGCGGTCGTCGCCATTTTACTGGGGATGGTCAATCAGGCTGCCGCCGAGATGCGCGGGCAGAACCGCCGCGTGACCGGGCTGGCTCCGTTCTGGTTGGTGGCGTTCGGGATTATCGGCGGCGGGCTGGCGCTGGCGGGCGCGGGGCTGGTGCAGGTCTACCTGGAGCGCGTGCTGAGCGTGGGCTACGTCGATACGCAGGCGCTGGTCGCCCCGCTGTACGTGCTGTGGATCGGCGGGCTGGCGCTGTTCGCGCTCGGCGTGATCGTCTACGCGCTGGTGCTGTGGCTGCGCAGACCGCGCGCATAATCCGCTATAATGCCAGTAACGCAGATGACGAGTGAAAGTATGCTGCCATGCAGCAGGAATTGACGGCGGAAAGCATCCTCGCGGCGCTCAATGCGCACGGCGAGAAGCTCTACGAGCTGGGCGCGCGCAAGCTGGGGCTGTTCGGCTCGTTCGTGCGCGGCGAGCAGACGCCGGACAGCGACATCGACATTCTGGTGACGATGGCGACGCCGGATTACTTCGCCTTTACGGATGTCATGTTCTATCTGGAAGACTTGTTCGGGCGCAAGGTCGATCTCGTTGCCGAGAAGCAGCTTCGTGAGGAGCTGCGCCCGTACATTATGAGCGAGGTTATTTATGCCGAGGGAGTACAAGCTCTATCTCAAGGACATCCGTACCGCAATTGAGCGGATCGAGCGCTACGTTAAGGGGTTCGATCTGGAGCGATTCCGCGAGTGATGATCTGGTTATTGATGCTGCCCTGCGCAATTTCACCATCATCGGTGAGGCAGCGAAAAACATCCCCAATGACATTCGGGAAAAATACTCGGATGTTCCCTGGCGCGCGCTTGGTTCCTTTCGTGATTTGCTTACGCATGAATATTTTCGTGTTGATTTAGAGCAGACGTGGAGCATCATTCAGGAGCGTCTGCCCGAACTGAAAGCCCAAATTATTGCCGTTCTGGAACAGGAAAATGACGGCGAGTCCATCTAGAAAACGCTCTGTCTGGCGCTACCTGCTCGCGCTTCCCCTGCTGCTGGCGTGCGCGCTGGCTGCGGCGTTCGCCTTCCTGCCCGCCGCCGAAGACCCGGTTATTCCGCTGGCGCAGCAGGGCGGCGGCGCGCGCCAGACCGATCAGTCGGTCAACGGCTTGCAAGCGCCGTTTCCCGATCTGCCGCCCGTCGATGCGAATCAGGCGGCGCTGGGGCGGCTGCTGTTCTACGATCCGGTGCTGTCTGCTAACGACGATCTGTCGTGTGCGTCCTGCCATCACCCTGACCTCGGCTTCAGCGACGGACGCAAGGTCGCGCAGGGGTCGCACGGCGAGGATTTGCGCCGCAATGCGCCGTCGCTGTGGAACGTCGCCTACGCCACCAGTCTGTTCTGGGACGGGCGCGCCAAGACGCTGGAAGATCAGATGCTCGTGCCGCTGACCGCCGAGAACGAGATGGGCGCGGACGTGAATCAGATGATTGAGAAGCTCGCTGCCATCCCCGAATACAAAGCAATGTTTACCGAGGCGTTCGGCGATGGCATCACCGTCCAGAACGTCGCCCGCGCGATTGCTGCCTTCGAGCGCACGCTGATCAGCAAGAACTCGCCGTTCGACCGCTACGTCGCCGGGGATTTCAACGCCCTGACGCCCGCCCAGCGGCGCGGCTTCGACGTATTCCGCAGCGCGCAGACCCGCTGCTTCGAGTGCCACGCGCTGCCGACCTTCACCAACAACACCTTCCACGTCCTCGGCGTGCCGGACACCGACCCGGAAAACCCCGATCTCGGTCAGTCGGAGACGGTCAACGCGCCGGACAGCGTGCGCGCCTTCAAGGTGCCGGGCTTGCGCAACGTCGCGCTGAGCGCGCCCTACATGCACAATGGCGCGTTCGACACGCTCGAAGAAGTGGTCGATTTCTACGCCAAAGGCGGCGGCGCGCAGTATGGCATGACCGTCGACGAGAAGCTGGCGGGCTTCACGCTGACCGACCAGCAGACCAGCGACCTGATCCAGTTCCTGTACGCGCTGACCGACGAGCCGCCCGATTTGATCGCCATCCCCGACAGCGTGCCGAGCGGCTTGCCCGTCGTCCAGCACGTCGACAATCCCGGCGCTGGCGCTGGTCGAGCGCTCGACCGCGCCGCCCTACAACCCGGCTGCCCCGCGCGACCCGCAGACGCTGACCGTCCACGCGGGCGAGTCAATTCAGGCAGTGGTCGATCAGGCGCTGCCGGGCGATACCGTCGAGGTCGAGCCGGGCAGCTACCACGAGACGGTTTACGTCGACCAGCCGAACATCACGATACGCGGGCTGGTCGACGGCGACCAGCGCCCCTGGATCGAGGGGCAGAAGACGCTGAGCGACGGCTTCAACACCTCCGGCGACAACTTCACGCTGGAGGGCTTCGGCATCCGCGACACCATCGGCAACGGCGTGCTGACCACCGGCGCGCAGCACGTCGTCTACCGCGATTTGATCGTCGAGAACGCCGGGATTTACGGCATCTACCCGGTCGAATGCACCGACGTGACCGTCGAGAACGTGACCGCGACGGGCATCGCCGACGCCGCCATCTACGTCGGGCAGAGCCGGGGTCCGATTACGGTGCGCAATAACACCGTTCACGGCAACGTGACCGGCATCGAGATCGAGAACAGCACCGACGCCGAGGTCTACGGCAACCACGTTTACGACAACTCCGGCGGCATCCTGGTCTTCCTGCTGCCGAACAATCCGTCGAAGGTCGGCTACGGCACGCGCGTCTACGACAACCTGATCGAGAATAACAACCACGTCAATTTCGGCGCGGCGAACGCCATCGTCAGCAAGGTGCCGCCGGGCACGGGCGTCATGATCCTGACGGCGGACGACACCGAGGTCTTCCACAACACCATTCAGGACAACAAGTCGGTCGGCGTGGGCGTGACCAGCCTGTACATCATCTACCCGCGCGACACGGTGTTCGATCTCGGTCCGCTGCCGGAGCACAACTGGGTTCACGACAACAGCTACGCGCACAACGGCTACGACCCGGATCAGGCGCTGATCGATTACGGCGTGCCGGGCGCGGACATTCTGTGGACGGGGGAGGGGTGGAGCAACAGCTTCGACGACCCCGGCGCGTCGACGTTCCCGCCGGTGCTGGCGAGCCGCTCGACGCCCGACCCGCTCAAGCGGGCGCTGTGGCGCACGTATGACGTGCTGATACGGATGGTGATATAAGTATTGAGGTTAACTGCTGTCTTTCGGTATTAGTCTCTGAACTCCCGATATGATTTCGACATGCATATCATTCTCGAAATCGAGACCACGCGCAAGAAAATTATTAATCGGGATAGTACCCTTACCATGTGCCCACATATATAACTCGACACCAAGCGATGAAGGACTAATTACTATTCCACCTCCCGTAGCGTTATCAAAATCGTGGTGCTGTTCTCTTATGTGATCTCCGTCACCCGAGGCAAAGTCACGCCCAATTAATTCTTCTCGTGCTAAACCGAAAAAGACATGGGGGATAATTGCTATCATGTCTTCTTCATCAGTAAACTCCATCAACCTGTAATACGCTTCAAATGATATAAATAGCCGCAAATTTCTTCTTCCCGTACCAGTAGTTATAGACTTTGGTTCACCATCAAATATCTGCTTGATAAGCGTGTAGAAGATAAAATGAGATCGAACTTGGTAACTTGAGAGCCGTGCAACCAATTTGGCAAAAGTTGCCCCACGATCATCTCTGGATACCCCACTCCGAGACGACGCGAGAACACCTCCGAAGTATTCCGCTACCAATTCGTCGTCAGCGTAAGAACCTTCGTTCAGGATTTCTTTAAGTACTCTCGGAGGAACTGCTCCATGTTCATTTATCTTGTCGCCAAGTTTCTTATCCGCTTTTTCCAATATCCGATTGGTATTCTCCAGTCTCTTCTTCGCCCAGTCCTTCAAACCTTCGCCTAGATAATCAGCCGTCGGACCCAGAAGCTTTCCTAGAAGTTCCTTAGAGCCTAAGTACGCTCCAACTCCGGCAACCAGAGCATTCGGGTCAATGTTGGACATCGAAGCCTCTTTCTCCGAACAACGACGTAGTATCTATCCTGTATTATATCCTACATATATTCTGAATTCATAGCAAAGCAGGAGTAGCTACCCCACCGTCGCGTTCCCCGTCATCGCCAAGCCGCCGTCGCCGTCGAGCGCCCAAAGCTGCGCCGAATTGCCGTCGATGTGCCCCTCGATGCGGAACGACTGCGTGTCGTACAAAGCGCTGACGGCGCGAAACTCGAACGACTTGATCGTCCGCCCCGGCGCGTGCTCGCGCAGCAAATCCAGCAGCAGCGTCGCCGTCAGGTTGCCATGCACGATCAGCCCCGGATAGCCCTCCACCTCGCGGCAGTATTCGCGGTCGAAGTGGATGCGGTGCGAGTTGAAGGTCAGCGCGGAGAAGCGAAACAGCAGCACCGGGTCGGGCGTGATCTCGCGCGCGAACTGCGCTTCGGCGGGCGCGGACTGCGGCTCCGGCGCGGCACTTGTTCCACCCGGCGCGTCGCGGTAGACGATGTCCTGCTCCTCCAGCAGCGCCAAGCCCTGCGCGCCGATGATCTCGTGGCGCACCAGCACGAAGACCAGCGCGCCGCTTTTGCCCTGCTTGCTGGTCACGTTGGCGACGGTCGATTTGCGCAGCGCCTTCTCGCCGATGTGCAGCGGTCGGTGAAACGCCAGCCGCCCGCCTGCCCACATGCGGCGCGGCAGCGTCACCGGAGGCAGGAAGCCGCCGCGTTTGGCGTGACCGTCCGCGCCGGTGTGATCCATGCGCACGGTCGGCAGAAAATACAGCCAGTGCCAGCCGGGGGGCAGCGCCGTCCCCTCGACGAACACCTCCGACTTGTTGAGGGTCGCCGCCATGCGCTGCGCCGGGGACGCCGTGATCACGTCCGCCGTTTCTTCGCTCCTGCCGATCCAGTCCTCGTAGGTACTCACCATGTCTTCACTTGTTTTCTTCCGATAGGAAACATTACAATATCTATGGCGACACCCCGCGCAACGCCGTGTGTTTCCACACGTATAGCATAGCACCGAGAGCGTAGATCAGGCTGCAATTGTGAGATCAGAACAAGCCCCACCGAGACAGGACTTAATCCCGCTGCCGCCGGAGTCAGTCCGGCGCGCTTCAGTACAGCGAGACCGACGAAGCGCGTCCGAGGCGGAACGGCTGCCTGTGGGGCATCGGCGGGGCAATCGGCTGTTTGGTGCTGCTGCTGATCGTGCCGGTTACGCTGGTGCTGCTCGGCGTGACCTCGGTGAGCGGACTGCTCGGCGGTTTGGGGGGCGTCTTCGGGTCGAGCGCCCCGCCCAGCGCGACCGTGATCAGCTCGCAGACGATTGTGCAGGGGATTCAGCCGCTGGGGCAGTTGGTCAGCGTCAGCGCGCAGCTTGCCAAAGCCGACGTGCGCGTCAACATCACCCAGGGGGCGCTCAATTCGGGCGGCTACGGCGCGAACCACGTCGTGCAGGGCGCAGTCGAAGCCGGGATCGACCTGACACAGATCGGCTCAGGCGATCTGGTCTACGACGAGGCGCGCGAGACCTACGTCCTGACCGTGCCCGCGCCTGAGCTGACGAGCTGCCGCGTCGATTACATCCGCCAGTATGACCGCTCGTTCACGACGCTGGGGGTTGATTGGGACGAGGCGCGCCTGCTGGCGAATTACATGGCGCTGACGCAGTTCCGGGATGACGCCATCGAAGGCGGCATCCTGATCCGCGCCGAGACGGAAGCGCGGCTGGTGCTGGGCAATTTCGTGCGCATCCTGACCGGGCATCCGGTCGAGATCAATTTCCAGCAGCCCGAAGCGACCGAACTTCCGCCCTCGTGCCAGCCCGACGTGCCGCAGGGCTGGCAGTACGACGCGAAGACCAACACCTGGCGGAAGTAGGGGCATAGCGCGCTATGCCCGTGCCGCTCTCCCACGTTTGAGGATATGACGCAGCCATGACCGCCCTCGACGACCTGCTCGACGGCATCTTTGACGGCAAGCAGCCCGCTCTCCGTGCCGAGTTTGAGGGCTGGGCGCGCGAATCGCGGCGCTTCAAGGCGTTCGCTGCCGCGTATCAGGGTAAGATGCGCGCCAAGCTGCGCAATGCCCACAGCGACGACAGCCTGAAAGACGTGCGCGCGGAACTGGAAACCGCCGCGCTGCTGCTGCGCGACGAACGCTTCACGCTCGAATACGAAAAATACGCTGCTTCCAAACAGCGCGGACCCGATTTCACCGTCACGTTCAGGACGCATACGCCGTTCAACGTCGAGGTGCGGCGCGTCCGCAGTGTCGAGCTGGGCGATGGCGATGCCGAGGCGCGCGCGGGCAAGCTGATGGCGGTGCTGTGCGACAAAGTGGGGCAGATGCCGCCGAGCATCGTCAATCTGCTCTGGCTGATCGCTGATGGCGCGGTATCTGAAGATGATCTGACCCACGCGGTGACGACTCTGCGCCAACTGGCGGAGCGCAAAGCCGAAGACTTCTTCGCGCGGCGCGGCTTCGAGAGCGCCGCCGACTTCCTCCGGCAGTATCGCCATCTGAGCGGGATCGTGCTGCATCAGTCGGGCGGGAATGTGCTCTGGCTGAATTCACTCGCCCGCCACAAAGCGCCGCCGGAGATCGTGACGGCGATCCAGCGCATCGGGGACTAACTGAATATCGGAATTTGCTCAGGCAGTGGCGTAGAGACGCTCCGGCTCAAGCTGCCAGCCGCGCGGCGCTGCCGACCATTCCGGCTCGGCGCTGGCGGGCGGGCACGAGTGGACGCTCATGCGGAAGCGCTGCGCCGACTGCGCCAGGATCAGCTTGCCCAGCGTCATCACGTAAGCGTGCGCGGCTTCGGCGTAAGCGCCCGCCCCGAAAGGCATGTAAGCGTAGCCGCTGCCGCGCTGCGCCAAGCCCTCGCTGAAGCGCTCCGGCAGGAAATGCTCCGGCGACGTGAAATAGCGCGCGCTGTGGTGAATGATGTACGGGCTGATGAAGATCGCGCTGCCGGACGGTACGTAGTAATCGCCCAGCCGCGCCTCGTGCTTCGCCTGGCGGCTGACCAGCCAGGTGGGTGGATGCAGCCGCAGCGTCTCCTTGAGGATCATCTCGCAGTAGGGAAGGTCGGGCAGGTCGTCGGCGGTCGGCGTTCTGCCGTTCAGCGCCGCATCCACTTCGGTTTGCAGCGAGTCGGCGGCGTCCGGGTGCTGCGCCAGCAGACACCACGCCCACGCCAGCGTATTTGCCAGCGCTCGATGCCCGGCGCGGAACAGCGTGATCATTTCCTCGACGGCGACGGTTTCGCTGTCGGCAGCCTGAAGCAGGCAGCCGAGGACATCGTAGCGCCCGTGCGCGTGGTGGTCGCTGATGATCTGGCGGATCAGCGCGTTGAGTTCGGCGTTGATGCGCTTGCGCCGCTCATTCTTCGTCGTCGGCACCCAGAGCGGCAGGCTCAGCGGCGATTGGAAATGCGGATCATCGCCGTCCGCCCCCAGGGCTTGATCGAGGCGCGCGATTGTCTCTTTCAGGTGATCGTCGCGGTCGCCAAACAGGATTTTCGCAGCGGCGGCGCGTGTCAGCACCCGAAGCGGGGAGACGGGATTGCCCGCCTGCCAGTCGTCAAGCGCGCGGGCGGTTTCCACCAGCACGGAGTCGAGCAGCGGATCGAGCCAGTCCGCCTTGAAAACGCCGCGCGGCGGCGTGCGCTGTCTCACCGTGTCTTCGGGCGCGAAAAGGTCGTGCCCCATCGCGCTGTTTAGGGCGCGCGCCAGACTGGATTTTGTGGCGAACTGGTCGAAGCGCTCGACCAGGACGCGATGCGCCTCGCGCGGGTTCGACAGCAGATAAGCGTGAGAGGGACCCAGGCGAAAGTGAACGAGGTCGCCATAGGTACGTGCGGCGCTGAGCATATACTCCAGCGCGTTGTCTTTGAACAGCGGGGCATCCCCTAAAAGCAGGCTTTTTTGAGGACCCGGAGGAAATAAGTCATCCATCTCCCAACCTTACAGGTATCACAGTATTACTATAGCATCTTTCCCCCGTCATGATAGGAGAAATGACATGAATTATCAGGCAATTTGTACGGATTCTGAGCGGGAACGGTCGTTAGTAGGCGCCCTGACGCATGAGCACGCGCGGGATCGTCATCATCAGGATTTTGGCGTCCAACTGGATCGACCAGTTTTCGATGTAGTAGATGTCGAGCAGGCACATCTCGTCGAAGGGGACTTCGCTGCGCCCGCTCACCTGCCATAGCCCGGTCAGCCCCGGTTTGACCTGAAGCCGCTGCATGTGCCAGGGTTCGTACAGGTTGACTTCATCAGGCGTAGGCGGGCGCGGTCCGACCATGCTCATGTGACCCAGCAGGACGTTGACGAAATTGGGCAGCTCGTCAAGGCTGGTCGTGCGGATGAAGCGCCCGACGTGCGTCACGCGCGGGTCGTTCTTGATCTTGGGATGGCGCGGGTCGACTTCCTGCGTTTTGATCAGCTCATCGCGCAGCTTGTCGGCATCGCGGATCATGCTGCGGAACTTGATCATGTGGAAGACGGAGCCGTTTTCGCCGACGCGCTCGGCAGTGTAGAAGATCGGTCCCGGTCCCTCAATCCGGATCGCCAGCGCGACCAGCCCCGCCAGCAGCAGCAGCACGGGCGACGCGACGACGACCAGCCCTACGTCGAGCGCGCGCTTGAACAGCCGTCCCCCGGCTTTGAAGGGCACGTAGCCGTTGACGCGCAGCAGCGGGATGCCGTCCAGATTTTCCACCAGCACCTGACGCAGATTCAACTGGAATACGTCCGGCACGACGCTGACTTCGAGGTTCTCGCGCTTGCAGACCTGGATCAACTGGACGATGCGGTCGTGCAGCGCCCAGGGCAGCGTGATCACGACGTGATCGACATCCTGCTCGTGGATGACGCGCTCCAGATTGTCGAGTCCGCCCAGCCCCTTAACGCGCCCCAGATCGACGCTGGCGTGCGCCGGGTCCTGGTCGAGATAGCCGATGGGCACGAAGCCCTGATCCTTGCGCGCCATCATCGTGCGCAGCACCGCGCCGCCCACGTCGCCCGCGCCGACGACCAGCACGCGCTGGATGCCGATGCCGCGTTCGCGCAGGCGGTCGTACACCATGCGCCGCACCAGCCGCGCCAGCGCCAGCAGGACGATAGTGATCGCCGCCACGTAAGCCAGCATCAGACGGCTGAACACCGGCGGCTGAAAGACGAAGCTGATCGCCAGCAGCACGACGGTGGCGTTGGTCACGCCGTTGATGATCGTCGAGACCTCGTCCAGCCAGGATCGCCCGCGCACGACCTTGTACAAGCCCGCGCCGCGATAATTCAGGTCGAGCCAGATGGCGAAGATAATGGCGAAGGGGATATAGGGTGCGAAGGGCGCGCGGTTGACTTCATCGACCGGACGAAGAATTTGCAGGTTATAGCGGACGAAGTATGCCAGCCCGAAGGCGAGGAACGCCAAGCCCACGTCGACCAGCGGCATGAGCCACTGCGGTTCTTTCCAGTCCCGGCGCGCGCGCGTCGTTTCCTGCGGTTTTGCCATTAACTCACTGCCCTGCGATAACTTGCCACTGTCTGCTGCGCGGTCTGAGACCAGTGATAGCGCGCCGCTTCGATCATGCCGCGTTCGCGCGCGCTCCCGCGCCACTCCGCATCGTCCGCTGCTCGGCGCAGCGCCGCCGTCCATGCTTCGACATCGTGCGGCGGGATGCACAGCCCGGCTTCACCTGCCACTTCGGGCAGTGACGACGTATCCGAGACGATCACGGGGGTTCCGCAAGCCATCGCTTCCAGAACGGGCATCCCGAAGCCCTCGAACACCGACGGGTAGATGAACACCTCCGCGCAATTGTACCAGATTGGCAAAGCTCCGGCAGGAATGAAGCCGACGAACTGCACAGACAATTCCAGGTGGAAGCGCTCGACCGCCTCGAAAATCGGCTCGTAATCCCAGCCTTTGCCGCCGCCGATGATCAGCGGCAGGCGTTGGGGCAGGGCGGCGTAGGCTTCGAGCAGCAGCGGCAGGTTCTTGCGCGGTTCGAGCGTGCCGACGAACAGCCAGAAGCGCTCCGGCAGGTTATGGGCGCGGCGGAAGTCGGCGATCTGGTCGGCGGGCAGCGGGTGAAACAGCGCCGGGTCAAAGCCGGGCGGTGCTACGTCGATCTTGTCGGCAGGCAGGCGCAGCGTCGCCACCAGATCGCGGGCGGTGCTGTGCGAGTTGGCGATCACGCGGCGGGCGCGGCGGCAGGTCAGCCCGGTCATCAGGCGCAGATACAGGCGTCGGCTGGCAGGCAGCCGTGCCGGATAGTGGATGAAGCTCAGGTCGTGGATGGTGACGACCGACGGGATGGTCAGCGCCAGCGGCGCGACGAACGCCAGCGAATGATACAGGTCGATGCCGCCGAGCGCGAACGGCTGGATCGCCTGCTCCCAGAAGATGCGGCGCAGCGGCGATTCGGTGTCGAGGCGCGAACGCCGCAGCGTCACTCCGTCGATGCTCATGGCATTCTCCGCGCCGACGAACGCCGTTAAGCGCCAGTCGTCGGGCGCGGCGTCGTGCAGATGGCGCAGCAAGCCTTCGATGTAGCCGTGAACGCCGGCGCTGCGGTAGCCCGCTTTACCGGACAGGAGGTGCGCGTTCAGTCCGATGTGCATAAGCGGGCTATTATGCCCTTACATTGGCGTGATTTCCACGTATACACAGCCGGAAAGCCGCACGCTGAGCAGCAGGTGATACAGGCGTCGGCGCAGGCTCGCCTGCTGGTTGAGGATATGCGCGGCGCTCTCGGCGCGGCTGCCGGTGAGGACGACCGCCATCGCTTCGACGGACGCGCCGGGCGGCTCCCCGTGTTCGGGACGCGGGGCGACTTCGACCTGAGCGTTGTCGTGAATCCGCTGCACGACTTCCGACTCTGCCGGGAGCAGCACGTATAATTTGTCGCCCTCCTGCGCGAACCAGACCGAGATCACGACCGGCTGACTGTCCTTGCGGAAGGTGGTCAGCGCGAGACAGCGGCATCCGTTGAAGGTCGAGAAGCCGGTCGTATGGGATTGGAGCATGGACTTCCCTCAAAACTTCGATTTTGCTCCACTGTAGCGCGCTTGTACTATAGGAGGCTTAATCGTGGATAATAAAGTGCTATGAACTTGCAGATTTCTACACGTAACGCCAATCATCTGAAAGAACTGGCGCGCGTCTCGTGCGGCTTCGTCACCTGTCTGGCGTGGTCGCCGGACGGAGGGATGCTGGCGGTCGCGCATGGGGACGGCGTCTCGATCTGGGCGGGCGGCTTCGGCGGCGCACCGACCCGCACGCTGACCGGGCACGGCGCGCCCGTCAAAGGGATCGCCTTCAGCCCTAACGGGCGGGTGATCGCCAGCGCGGGCGCGGACACGACCGTCCGTCTGTGGGACAGCGCGACTGGGCAACCGCTGCGCGTCATCCGCGAGCATAAAGACGCCGTCAACGCCGTCGCCTTCAGCGCCGACGGGCGGCTGCTGGCGTCCGGGGCGGGCGATGGACGCCTGCTGCTGAGCGATCTGGCGGAGGATGCCTCGGCTTTGACGCTGGCAGAGCGCGGCGGCGAGATCACCAGCGTCGTCTTCAGCGGCGGCACGCTGGCGTCCGGCGGCTGGGACAAGACTGTGCGCCTGTGGGATGCCGCCGAGGGGCGTCAGCGCGCAGCTATTCCGCTGGACGACTGGATACGCGACCTCGCCGCCAGCCCTGACGGGACTCTGCTGGCGGCTGCCTGCAAGGACGGTGCCGTGCGGCTAATCGACTTCGCCAGCGGCGCGCTGACCCGCTCGATTCAGGCACACGCGGGCGGCGCGGACTGTGCTGCTTTCAGTCCCGACGGATCGCTGCTGGCGACGGGCGGACGCGACCATCTGCTCAAGCTGTGGGACGTGCGGTCTTCGGCGGATCAGCCGCTCGCCGTGCTGGAGGGACACAGCAAGCCGGTGCTGACGACGGCGTTTCACCCCGGCGGGGGCTTAATCGCCAGCGGCAGCGGCGACAACAGCGTGCGTTTGTGGGGCGCTCAGGCGCCGGATGGTGGTTGACCCCGCCTCCACCTATGCTAAAATGAAGACGATCCGCCTCTGTAGCTCAGGGGATAGAGCTGGCGCGTCCTAAGCGCAAGGTCGGGGGTTCGAATCCCTCCAGAGGCATAACGAATTCACTGTGAAAACGTGCTGATGCCGGGCGCGTTTTTATTTGCCTGAGCACCTGCCTAAGTGCCTCGTGAAAAAGCGCACAAAAACCGCCCGCGCGGGTGTACAATAGGGGCGCAACGATTTTTGAGGAAAGCTAATGCACGTCCCGGTTATTCTGGCGCATGGGGCGCTCGGTCCCTACGACGAACTGATTCTGCTCGGCGCGGCGACGTTTTTCCTCGTCATGATGGGAATCAGTTGGGTCAAGAGCCGCAACACCCGCCCGGAATTTGAAGAAACACACGAACTCAAAGAAGAACCCAAGCGTGATCAGCCTGATCAAACCAACGAGCCGGAACGCTTCCGTCTGGATTAGCCTCGTTCTGCTGCTGGTAGTGCTCGCGCCGACCCCGGCGCAGGCGCACGGCTACATCGTGCGCGCCATCCCCGAAGACCGCGCCGTGCTTCAGCGCGCCCCGACGCGGCTGCAATACTGGTTCAGCGAAGTGCTGGAGCCGGCATTCAGCAAGCTGATCCTCCACGACCAGACGGGCAAGGTGATCGCCGAAGGCGGCGTCGATCCGAATGATCTCTCGCTGCTGACGGCGCGCGTGCCCTCGGACCTGCCCGACGGCGCTTACATCGCCGAGCTGCGCACCGCCTTCGCCAGCGACGGGCACGTCATCGTCGAGAGTCAGGTCTTCTTCATCGGCGAGAAGGCGGGTAACGTCGCGGGAGGGGAAACCAGCGGCGATCAAGCCGTCCCGCTGGAAGTCGTCTGGCGCGCGATTCTGCTCTCGTCCACGATTCTGCTGCTGGGCGTGTTCGCTACCTACTCGATGGTGCTCGTCCCGGCGTGGGGCAGCAGCAAATACCCCGCCGGGCTGCTGCCGCCGCGCGTGATGAGCCGCCTCAACTGGATCGTCGCAATCGCGCTGGCAATCGCCTTCGCCGGGAACATCCTGGCGCTGCTCCAGCAGACGATGGCGTTCTTCGGAGCAGACCTCAGCCGCGTCTTGAGCGATCAACTGTATAACGTCGTGCGCATCGGCACGCGCTTCGGCGACACCTGGAACGCGCGCATGATGCTGCTGATCTTGGTAGCCGTGCTGTTCGCCGCGAGCATCTACCTGCGCGGCAGCCAG
The DNA here is from genome assembly GCA_963760975.1 of uncultured Chloroflexia bacterium. GTDB lineage: Bacteria > Chloroflexota > Anaerolineae > Aggregatilineales > Phototrophicaceae > Flexifilum. The sequence continues at coordinate 104,924 of CAVXEZ010000009.1, forward strand.
CCGGAAAACGTGCGGGCGTTCTGGGTGGCGAACGTCTGGGGCATGGCGCTGGTGCTGGGGACGTTCAGCGTTGCCAGCCACGCCGCCGGGTCGCTGCTGCTCCCGGCGATTGCGCTGCTCAGTGACTATCTGCACATTTTAGCGACGGGCTTATGGGCGGGCGGCGTGGCGGCGCTGGCGCTGGTCGCGCCGGTCGCGCTGCAACCGTACAGCGGCGAAGCGCGGCGTCAGGCGCTGCTGGCGGCGCTGCGGCGCTTCACGCGCATCGCGGCGGCGGGGCTGGTCGTCGTCATCGCCACCGGGATTTACAACGCGCTCAACTGGTTCACCACACCGTCCGACCTCGTCACGAGCTACGGCGGCGCGCTGTTCCTCAAGCTGATCTTCGTCGCGCTGCTGGTGGGCGTCGGCGCGGCGCATCACATCGCCGTCAACCCGGAGCGTTATCAGCGCTGGTCGGGCGTGATCGCACGGGTCAACAACTTGATGCCGACGCTGCGGCTGGAGGCGGTGCTGGTGGTGGTCGTGCTGATCGCCGTCGGCTATCTGAGCGCCACGCCGATCCCGCAGCCGGAGCTTGTCGGACAGACCGCGCCGCCGCCGAGCGCGACGCAGCAGGTCGATGGCTACGACATCACGACCAGCATCACGCCGGGCGGACCGGGCATCAACACCTACGACGTGGAGATCAAGCAGGACGGCAAGCCGGTCGATGGGCTGACCGTCTCGCTGCGCATGAGCGAGCCATCGCGCGACCTGCGCAGCGACTGGCATTCGCTGGAAAGCGTCGGCGATGGCTTGTACGCTTCGGTCGGCGACGATATTATTCGCTCCGGTGAATGGTGGACGGTCGTCGACATCGGCACGACGCGCGCCGCCTTCGACTGGCAGATTTCCGAAGATGCCTCGGTGATCAACTCGCGCGCGCCGACGCTGCTCAACTGGCTGGCGCTCGCGGGCGGGATCGTGGCGCTGATCTACGCGGCGTCACCGATGCTGCGCCACTTCTATCACTGGCTTGATCTGACGCCGGAGAGCGTGACGATTGCGCTGGGCGCGGGAGCGATCACGCTTGTCATCGCGGTGATCGGCGTCTGGCTGGCGGCGCAGGCGGGCGAACAGACCGACCTGAATGCGAACCCGCCGCCGAAGGTCGTCAACGCGGTTCTGCCGAGTGCGACTTCGCTCGAACGTGGGCAGGCGCTCTACGAGACGGCGTGCGCCGCCTGGCAGTCAGCGGGCGACGCGCAGGAATTGATCAAGCGGCTGCCGCGCCTGCGCGACGAAGACCTGTACGCGGCGGTGACGAGCGACGGCTGGTGGAGCCTGCCGCCGTGCCAGGGCGATTACACTGAGGCGCAGTGGTGGGACGTGGTGAATTACATTCGCTCGCTGGAGCCAGTGAGCGGGACGTGAACGGTAATTTATTAGGGATGTTGTCGTAGGGGCACGGCGCGCCGTGCCCCTACAAAAGCAATCTTGGCGACTGCAAGTCCGTTATAGGCGCGTGTGCGCCTCGTGGGGGAAACGAAATCTATGCTCAAGCTGATTTCCAGTTCAAGCGATCAGGCGGTCGCGCAGCGGATTCTCGAGGATTTCCAGGCGGCGGGCTACGCGATCAGCAGCGAAGCCCCGGTGCATGGCGACGTAGCGATTCTGATGCTGTCGTCGGCGGCGCTGGCGGATGCGGCGCTGCAAGCCGCGCTGGTCAAGGCGCTCGACCTCAGCCTGCACATCGTCCCGGTCATGACGCAGCGTGTCAAGCTGCCCAAGCTGATCGATCATCTGGACGTGGTCGATTTCAGCGACGGCTACGACTTCGACGTGCTGCGCAAGCAGGTCGATTTTGAGCTGTCGGCGGGCGCGCCTCGCCCGATCCGCGTGCTGACGCCGACGGTCAAGCGCTCCAACCGCACGGTCGGGATCGTGCTGGGGCTAATTGCGTTTGGGATGTTCGCCGCCGGGCTGTATGGCGTCGGCGTGCTGCACATTCAGGCGCCGATTCAGGAGTTCAACGACGAAGCCACGATGGAGGCGGCGACGGTCATGATACTGGTCGAGCCGGTCATGGCGACCTACCAGTTGTATTTTCCGCTCACCACCGCGGAAGCCGCCGCCTATCCCGCCACGCTTCAGGCGATCCCGACGGTCTATCGACCGCTGGTAGCGGCGACCGCGACGGCGCTGGTCACGACGCCTACGCCGAAGCCGGATAACGGCTCCGACTTTGGCTTCTGAGCAGCAGGTCTTCGTCGTCGGGGCGGGACCGTCAGGCATCAGCAGCGCCTACTATCTGGAGCAGGCGGGCATTTCCTACCGGGCGGTTGACCGCGCCGACGTGATCGCCTCGACCTGGTCGAACCTGTACCCAACGCTGCGCCTGAACACCGCCGGGTTCGTCTCGAATCTGCCGGGGCAGCGCATCCCGCCGCGCTACGGCATCTATCCGCTGGGGAGCGACTTCTACCGCTACATTCAGGACTACATGCGCCAGCATACGTTCAACATCGAGCTGGGCGTCGAAGTCAGGCGGGTCGCCCCGGAAGGCGGCGGCTGGCGCGTCGAGACGACGCAGGGAACGGCGCGTTACCCTTTTGTGATCATCGCGTCGGGGCGCTTCGGCAATCCGTATCTGCCGCGCATCCCCGGCGCTGAGACGTTTCAGGGGCGCTACATGCACGCCCGCGACTTCAGCGCGCCGGAGCCGTTCGCCGGGCAGCGCGTGCTGGTCGTCGGCAACGGACCGAGCGGCGTCGACATTGCCGCCGCGCTCACCGGAGTCGCGCGGCAGCCGGTGCTGCTGGCGATCCGCAGCGACATCGTGATCGCGCGCTCGTATCCCTACGGGCTGCCGACCGCCGCCTGGATCATGATCGCGCGGCTGCTGCCGAAAGCGTGGCGCAAGCCCTTCATCAACCGCATGAATTACCAGACTTACGACGACCTGGCTGACCTCGATTTGCCGCTGGCGCCCAACCGCGACGACCGCATCGGCACGTCCGCGCCCGCGCGGGGGCGTGAATTGATCGACGCCGTGCGCGGCGGGCGGATCAGGGCGGTCGCCGGGCTGGCGCGGCTGGACGGGCGCTGCGCCGTGCTGATGGACGGCAGCCAGTACGAGGTCGATACCGTGATCATGTGTACGGGCTATCGCCCGGCGCTGGATTATCTGGACATCGACTACGAGACGGACAGGGACGGCTGGATGCTGCGCAGCGACCCGCGCGGTACGGAAATCGCCGGGTATCCGGGGCTGTTTCTGGTCGGGCGCTACTATCGCGGCTTGGGACCGCTGTACAACATCCGGCACGAGGCGCGCGTCGCCGTCGACGCGATTGCGGCGCGGCTGCGCGGCGAGGAAAGCAGGCTGCGCGTGCCGGAGCCGATTGAGTAGGGGCGGAATCACGTAGGGGCGCACCTGCGTGTGCGCCCAACAAAAAAGGCAGACACAAGGGTCTGCCCCGACAATGATCGTCTGTTGGTGGAAATTCCCTACACGGTCACGCTGGCTTTGTCGATGCCGGTCGCGCCGCTGGGGTGCTCCGGGTTGCTGTCGGTGATCTGCATGACGCCGTCGCCGTCGTAGCAGCGCACCGCGAAGGTGTGATTGCCTGACTCGAATTGCCAGTCGTAGCGCCAGATCACCCAGGTCTTCTGCGAGAGCGGCTCGCGCAATTGGGCTTCGACCCAATCGCCGTTATCGACACTGACTTCGACCTTCGAGATGCTGCGCGCGCCCGCCCAGGCGATCCCGCCGACCGGGACGTACTGCTGCCCGTTCTGCGTGAAGACGTTGCTGGTCGCTACCGTGTCGATCACCGACGTGGCGCGGACAATCGCCTGTTTATCCCACGAGCGCACCACCCAGTAGCCATCCACGTCGTGATCGAGCGCCTCGATCTTGGTGATCCACTTGGGCTGCTTCATGCCGTAGCGGTCGGAGACGTGAATGCGCAGCGGGAAGCCGTGCAGCGTGGTCAGCGGCTCGTCCGCCCAGTCGTAGCCCAGCATGATAGTCGGGTCCTGCTGGATCAGGTCGAGCGCGATGGTCTCGAAGAAGCCGTCCGCGCTGCTGATCAGCAGGTGGGTCGTGTTCTCCGGCAGGTCAATCGTCTTGAGCACGTCCTGCATACTCGCGCCCGTCCACTTAATCGTGCTGATCAGGCTGCCGCCGATGCGGTTGGAGATGCAGCCCTGCGTGATGTACTGCTCCATCGGCGGGAACTTGGTGCGGATGTCGTCCATCGTCAGTTCGGCGAATTTGGTCTCGGTGCCGCTGCTGTCCTTGACGACGAAGGGCAGCGTCCAGGTATCGAGGTTGATCTCCGGCGGCATCAGCGAAATGTCGATGCGATAGAAATCGCCGACCGAGGTGAGTTCGGGGCGCGTACCCGGCGCAGGCTGAACTTTAGCGGCGGCATTCGGCAGGTCGGCTTCGGGGACTTCCGTCGCCGCGCCGCCCAGGCTGACGGACTGCGATCCGCCTTGCTGCCCCGCCATCGAGCCGACGAAGGCGCCGACGACCGTGATCGCCGCCGTCGCGCCGCCCAGCGTGATCAGGAACTGGCGGCGGTCGATCTGCTGGACGGAGACGTTTTCCGGCGAAATCGTGACGGGCGCGTTGGCGGTCATGGCGTAGGTCAGGCGGTTGTACGCCCAGTTGTTAGCGTAGCCCCAGAGCAGGAACAGCCCGATCAGCCAGATGAGGCTGGTCAGAACGTCCGCGCTGAAGACCTGATTGCCGACCAGGCTGACGACCGTCAGCGGCACGCCGACGATCAGCCCGAAGATCACGCCGGGCAGCCATTCCTGACGGTGTTCCTGCCGCCGCATCACGGCGAAGAAGATCGCCCCGGCGATGATGGCGATCCCCAGCACCATGACGATGCCCATCAATTCTTCGACCATCTTGGCGACGGTGTCGACGCGCCCCAGGTTCAGGCTGGAGATCACGCTGTTCATGGTCTCGATCACCTTCGTGATCACGCCGCCGGGGGTGTAGTCGCGCACGTTGATGAACAGCCCGAAGGGGACAAACGGGAAGCCAGCGATCTGCTGACCGAGGTAGAGCAGCGCCAGCAGCGGCAGCGTGAGCAACCCGCTGACCAGCGCGCCGATTAAGATGCCGGGTTTCTTCATCTGGAATTCTCCACTCTGCGACTCATCATAGCATAGACTTCTAAAATATTGGTCTCAAAACCTTGCGTAGTTATTACCGGATATTAAGCGGATCGTTGGCAATTTCGGGTGCGCGGCGTACAATCGCCCCTGTGTGCGCGCGCCAAAACAAGGATAGAGAATGTTCATCGTCGATGGTCATGAGGATATTGCTTATAACGTGCTGAACTTCGGGCGGGACTACCGTCACAGCGTCGCCGAGACGCGGCGGCTGGAAGCGGACGGCAATCACCCCAACGGGGTTGCGACGGTCGGGCTGCCGGACAGCCTGCTGGGGCGCGTCGCCATCGTCTGCGGGACGATTTTCACCGCGCCGGAGCGAACGTCCGGGTTCATGCAGTCCGAGACGCCGCACTACAAGACCCCGGCGGAAGCCAATCGCCTCGCCAATCTGCAGTTGGATTATTACCAGCGCCTCGCCGACCAGACCGACAAAGTTCAGCTTGTGCGCACGCAGGCGGAACTCGATGCCGTGCTGGAGACGTGGGCGCCGGAGAAGTCGTTCGCGGATCACCATCAGGGCATCGTCATGCTGATGGAAAACGCCGACCCGATCCTGGAGCCGAAGCAGTTCGAGGAATGGTACGAGCGCGGCGTGCGCATCGTCGGTCCCGCCTGGCTGGGCACGCGCTACTGCGGTGGTACGGGCGAACCCGGTCCGCTGACTGACCTGGGGCGCGATCTGCTCGACGTGATGGCGGGTTTCAACGCCATCCTCGACCTGTCGCACATGGCGGAAGCCTCGTTTCTGGAAGCGGTGGATCGCTACGAAGGCATCGTAATCGCCAGCCACAGCAACCCGCGCCATTTCCGCAACAGCGACCGCCATCTGTCCGACGAGATGATTCAACGTCTGGCGGAGCGCGACGGCGTGATGGGCATCGTGGTCTACAACAACTTCCTGATCAACGACTGGAAGAAAGGCAGCCCGCGCAGCAAAGTGCCATTTACGACCGTGCTCGACGCGATTGATTACGTGTGCCAATTGACCGGCAGCCCGGCGCACGTGGGCATCGGCACCGATTTCGACGGCGGTTTCGGCGTGGAATCGATTCCTGAAGGCATGAACAGCGTCACCGATCTCTGGCAGATCGGCGACGGCTTGCGCGAGCGCGGCTACGCCGAAGCCGACATCGAGGCGGTTCTAGGCGGCAATATGCTGCGCAAACTCAGGCAGTCGCTTCCGGCATGATCGGGATTCCGCAGTTCGGCATCGCCATTGCCGCGCTCGGCATCGTCCTGGCGCTGATGGGGCTGTTTCCCGGCGTCACCGGCATCCAGACGGCGGTGGGCGTCGGCGTGGTGCAGTTCGTGTCGATCCTGATCGGCTTCACACTGCTCGACCTGGGCGCATTAATCTATGTCAAATTCACGCTGTATGTCGGGCGTTCGTCAACGCTCGCCCAGCAGATCGGCGTGCGTCTGACGCTGACCGGGCTGGTGCTGGCAGGGCTGACCGGCATGGCGGATTTTCTGGGCTTCGGCTCGCACGCGCGCACGGCGACGACCGACGTTTACTTCGGGCAGTTGCAGGCGCTTGGCTTGATCGGCAGCCTGTTGATCTCGGCGCTTGGCGTCATGATCTACGCCGTGATGGGAAATCCACCGGACGGACAGTAAAACTCACCTAAAATGATCAATACGTGTTACTATAAATGCGATTTTTATGGTAATGATCTAGTCTCGGTTACAAACTTGCTCAAAATCCATGCGCTGAGGAGGAGATGGATGCGCAAATTTATAGCGTTTCTTGCTTTGCTAGTCCTTTTGTTGACTTCTGCGGTTCATCTTTTTGCCCAGGATCGCCCGAACCTGGTGGAACTGCTGCAAAATGATTCGAATGGGCGTTTCACGACGCTGCTGTCGGCACTCGACGCCGCCGGGCTGACGGATGCCCTGACCGGCGCGGGACCCTATACACTGCTCGCGCCGACCAACGATGCCTTCGCCGCGCTGCTCGATCAAACGGGCATGACGCAGGACGAACTGTTCGCGGATACGGATGCGCTGGGGAAAATCCTGCGCTATCACGTGATTCCGGGGCGCTACTTCTTCCGCAACCTGACCAGCGGACCGACGCTGAGCACGGCGCTGGCGGGGCAGAAAGTGACCTTCGACCTGACCGATGGCGTGTTCACGGTGCAGGGCGCGAACATTGGCAACCCGGATAATCTGGCGTCGAACGGCATCATGCACGCCATCGACTCGGTGATGCTGCCGCCATCGGTGACACTCGCCGCTCCTGAACCCACAGTGGAGCCGACTGAAGCCATGACACCGGAAGCGACGCCAGAACCGACGGTGGTAGCGGGCGTCCCTGCGGAGCATCCCGACCTGCTGACGCTGCTGGAAAATGACCCCGACGGACGCTTCACGACCTTGCTGGCAGCCATCGACGCGGCGCCGCTGTCGCAGGCGCTGTTGAGCGGCGGCGGACCGTTCACGCTGCTGGCGCCGACCAACGACGCTTTCACGGCGCTGCTCGATCAAACGGGCATGACGCAGGACGAGCTGCTGGCAGACCGCAGCACGCTGACGAAAATCCTGCTGTACCACATCGTACCGGGGCAGTACTTCTTCCGCAATCTGACGGGGGGACCGACGCTGCCGACGGAACTGCTGGGGCAGTCGGTGACGTTCGACCTGACGGCGGGCGTGTTCACGGTGCAGGGCGCGAACATCAGCGACCCGGATCACCTGGCGTCGAACGGCATCATGCACGCCATCGACGCGGTGATGCTGCCGCCGGAAGTGGCGGCGGCGCTGGCTACACCTGCTCCGACGCCGGAGCCAACCGAAGCGGCGACGCCAGAGCCGACAGTGGTAGCGGGCGTCCCTGCGGAGCGTCCCGACCTGCTGACGCTGCTGGAAAATGACCCCGACGGGCGCTTCACGACGCTGCTGGCAGCCATCGACGCGGCGCCGCTGTCGCAGGCGCTGCTGAGCGGCGGCGGACCGTTCACGCTGCTGGCGCCGACCAACGACGCTTTCACGGCACTGCTCGATCAAACGGGCATGACGCAGGACGAGCTGCTGGCAGACCGCAGCACGCTGACGAAAATCCTGCTGTACCACATCGTTCCGGGGCAGTACTTCTTCCGCAATCTGACGGGGGGACCGACGCTGCCGACGGAGCTGTTGGGGCAGTCGGTGACGTTCGACCTGACGGCAGGCGTGTTCACGGTGCAGGGCGCGAACATCAGCGACCCGGATCACCTGGCGTCGAATGGCATCATGCACGCCATCGACGCGGTGATGCTGCCACCGGAAGTGGCGGCGGCGCTGGCTACACCTGCTCCGACCGAGGAACCGACGGCGACCCCGACGCAGCCGCCAACCGCTACGCCGACCACACCGCCGACCGCCACCCCGACGGTTCCGCCAACACCTACGCCGACTGAGACGACGCCGCCTCCGCCGACGCCCACGACTCCCCCGACGGCGACACCCGCGCCGACCCTCGCGCCAACGGTAGCGGGCGTTCCTGCGGAGCGCCCCGATCTGGTCGCGCTGCTGCAAAACGACCCCGATGGTCGCTTCACGACACTGCTGGCAGCCATCGACGCCGCTGGCTTGACCTCGACGATCAGCAGCGGCGGACCGTTCACGCTATTCGCGCCGACCAATGACGCCTTCACGGCGCTGCTGTCGCAGTTCGGCATGACGCCGGATCAGGCGATGGGCAACAAGGCGCTTCTGAACCAGCTTATCCTTTACCACGTCATTCCGGGGCAGTATTTCTATCGCAACCTGACCAGCGGACCGACGCTCGATACGCTCCTGACCGGGCAGACGGTGCAGGTCGCGCTGACCAATGGCACCTTGACGGTGAACGACGCGACGGTCAGCAACCCGGACAATCTGGCGTCGAACGGTATCATGCACGTCATCGACTCGGTGCTGCTGCCGCCGCCGGTCGCGGCGCTTATCCCCACGCCGACGCCGGAGCCGACCGAAGCCGCCACGCCGGAAGCGACGCCAGAGCCGACAGCGGTAGCGGGCGTCCCTGCGGAGCATCCTGACCTGCTGACGCTGCTGGAAAATGACCCCGACGGGCGCTTCACGACCTTGCTGGCAGCCATCGACGCGGCGCCGCTGTCGCAGTCGCTTGTTGAGCGGCGGCGGACCGTTCACGCTGCTGGCGCCGACCAACGACGCTTTCACGGCGCTGCTGGCGCAGCTCAACATGGCGCAGGATCAATTGTTTGCCGATAAGGCTACGCTGACGAAAATCCTGCTGTATCACATCGTTCCGGGGCAGTACTTCTTCCGCAATCTGACGGGGGGACCGACGCTGCCGACGGAGCTGTTGGGGCAGTCGGTGACGTTCGACCTGACGGCAGGCGTGTTCACGGTGCAGGGCGCGAACATCAGCGACCCGGATCACCTGGCGTCGAACGGCATCCTGCACGCCATCGACTCGGTGATGCTGCCGCCGGAAGTGGCGACACTCACCAGCAACCCGCGCCTGCGCTTCGCGGAGTTCTCGCCGGATGTCGAGTCGGTGGACATCTACATCAACGGTCAGCTTTCCAGCGCGGCGGGTATCCAGTTCCCGACGCTTACCTCGTGGACGAACGTCCCCTCCGGCACGTATGAAATCGGCGTCGCGCCTGCGGGCGGCGACCCGGTGGCGACGGTCCGCGTCAATCTCGCGCAGGGCGATTGGGTCACGGTCGCCGTGACCGGCTCGTCGGCGCAGAATACGCTGCGGGCGAACGTGCTGCGTGAAGACTTCTCCTCGCTGGCGGACGGCATGGCGCGCCTGAGCATGTTCAACGGCGTCGAAGGCAGTCCAAGCTATAACGTGACCGTCGACGACAAGACGATGGTCATTCGGCTGGGCTACCCCGGCACGCAGGGCAACAACGACGGTTTCTTCAGCGCGGACGTGGCTGCCGGGACGTATACCGTCCGCTTCGTCGTCGCGTCGAAGCCGTCTACGGTCGTCATCGAAGTGCCGGACGTGACGTTCGATGCCGGGAACAGCTACTTCATCGGCGCAATCGGACAGGTGTCTGCGCCGGGGACGTTGATCATCCCCAGCACGATACCGGCTTCGTAAGCCTCGCGTTTCACGATTGAACAGAACAACCCCGCTGCGTGCGGGGTTGTTTTATTTTTGCTGGTCGCCGGGAGATTATCCGACGGTGGGCGTCTCGGTCGTATCGGGGGTGACGGGTGGCGGCGGCGGCGCCTGCACCATCGTGGCGAGCAGGTGCGTCAGATCGCCCTCCAGCCGCTGGCGAAACTGCTTGTTCGGTTCCTGCGGATGCTGCCCCGCCACCGTGTAGGTGAAATTCTCCTGAATGCTGCCGTTGACCACGCGCATCTCCGGCTCCCAGTGGTCGATCTCCTCCCACGAGTCGCCGCTGCAGCCGTAAAGCTCGAACAGGATGCGCACTTCCCCGTGCATCCCGACGAACCGAATATCCACCGCGACGGGCAGGATGGCGTTCTGTGCGTTGGTCTTCTTCGCCAGCGTTTTGGTCAATGCCCGCGCCACCGGGCGGACGGCGCGTAACGCGCGCTCCCAGTCGAGCGAAGCGCTTTTGCGCACGGCGCGGTCGAGCGCTTTGTAGGTCTTCTTCGGCAGCACGATCTGGCTGCGGGCGACCCGTCCGTAGCGGTCGTAGTGGCTGATGCGCAGCCCATTGACGCGCCAGCCCTTGAGCTTGCCGCCGTCGGTGCCGATCAGCAGCTTGCGCACCATGTAGTCACCCGGCGCGCAGGGCAGCGGCAGCGTATCGCTCTGGGCGTGCTGCTGCCAGAGCTGGCGTCTGCCGTTGGTCGAGTTCGGGTCGACCAGCGGCGTGACGACGTAAGGCGCTTGCCAGGCGGACATGCTCGGCGGATGCGAAAAGAGCAGGCGGAGGATGACCGTCACTACCCACAGCAGGATGATCACTACCGCCCCGACGCCCAGCTACCAGCGCGACTGTGCTCGGATCGCTCAAATCCAGCGTCGACAGCCGGTTCAAGCCGCTCTCCACGATGCCCGGTTCGGGCGTCGGCGTCGGCAAGTCCGTCGGGATCATGACGTTGAGGCAGCCGATGTTGCTGAACTGGTTGCGCAGGCTTTCTGACGGGAGTTGATCCAGCCCGACCGCTACGCACAGCGTCTGGCTGGTGCCCAGCGTGAATTCCCTCGCGGAGACGCGCAGCGCTGTCCTGATGCTCTGGCTCGCGCCCAGCGGCTGGATGACCTCCGACGCCAGCTCGCCGCCGCCGCTGTTGAAAAGATGCGCCGTCTCGTCGGTCGTCACCGCGTCCCCGCCGTTGTTGACTGTGAAGTTGACGACGATCTGGTCGCCTTCGATCACGTAGCCGATTTCGCGGATCAGATAATCGAGCACTTGCTGAGCGGCGACTCCAGAGAAAACGAACAGCGTGAGCAGGGCGAGGGCGGTTAGTCTGCGCATAGAATTCCTCGGTCGTATATCCCTCAATAGTAGTTTGAAAACCGTCACTTTCCAAGTCGTCTAGGCGACGGTTTCCCCACGCTGAAAATCTGTCTGATTCGTGTCCGATCCCTGTCCGATTCGTGCGGACAGGAGGGCAGCCCTTTTGAGATGCTGAGTTTGTCGTCCGACTGTATCTCAGAGAGGGAACCCTCATGAAGATTTACAGCAATATGCCCGACGGCGGCTCAATTCCTCCGCTGCCTCCGCCCTGGGACAACAACTAACTTAGCTGACACAACGGCTCGTCACGCGACGAGCCGTTGTGTTTATGGCTACAAGAGAGATTGGCGAAGACGTACTTACGACGCGCTGAAGGTCAGGACACCGCCGTCGTAGGTGATCTGCAACTGGCTGCCGTCGATCTGGAAGGTGCTGGCGGAGGCGAGCGCGTTGAGGTAAGCATCCTCCTGATCCATGATCGGCTGTTCGCACGCCATCAGCGTCCGTATCACCTGACTGATGGTGATGGTGTTGGCGTCGTACTGGAAGCTGCCGCCGTAGCTGTTGCAGCCCCCGTTCCCGCTGACGCCGCTCTGCGAGAAGCTGATCGTGACCGGCGTGCCTTCCAGCGCGGACTGCGGATTGCTGGGATCGCCGTAGGAAACGAGCGTCCAGGTCACGCCTGCCAGCCCGCCCATCGTCGCGTCGCTGAGGGTCGCGGTTGGCTGCGGCTCGACGGTCGCCGGGGGCAGGGGAGTCGCCGGGACGGTCGACACGCCCGCGCTCGTAAAGGTAAACGACTGCACCAGCGCGTCCAGCACCGCCAGCGAGGGTGTGAAATCCTCCGTCGTCGCGTTGTTGAGCGTGTCGATGCTCTGGCTCAGATACTGGGCGAACTGCTGGTTGAAGGTGTCGTAGTCGAAATTGGACGGGATTTCCGCCGGGAACAGCGGCGTATTCAGCGGGAACGTCGCGGCGACGTAGTGCGCGCCGTCGCTGCTCAAGCCCTGGAAGGTGTAGAGAAACTCGCTCCCGACGAAGGGCGATACGTCCTGACGATAAGCGGTTACGTAGCCCACGCCCTGAAGCGACGGCGTGTCGATGTAGTGCGCGCGGGCGCGGATCACCTGCGCGGCGGGGAAGACCGGCAGGAAGGGCAGATCGTTGGCGTTGCCCTGATTCGGGTCGGAGACCATGTACTGCCCCAGGTCGGGGCGCTGCGCCAGCAGCGATTGCAGGTTCTGATCGACCTGCGTCGCCTGATCGTAGCCCGTGAAATCCGCCGTGTTGTAGATGCGGATGCCGCCCGCGCCGTCGAGGTAGCTCTCCGGCGAGGTACTGCCGTTGTAGAGCAGGAACTGCGTGTGCTTGACTTCGGGACCGCCGGGCTGATCCAGCGTGGTCGGGTCGCCGGGGTACTGCGAAATGTTGACGTTGCTGGCGACGGCGGGCGGCAGGTTGAAGCTGAAGCCGTCAAAAGCGACGGCGAAAGTCGCGCTGTCCTGGGCGAGCGCCGGGGTGACGCACAGCGCCGCCAGCAGGACGAGCAGCAGGATTTTGAGCTTCACAGGAGAACCTCCTTAATGTCTATTGCAATAGGTTAAGCATAGAGGAAAACTTAATCTCTTTCAACCCACATTAAGTCGCCGCTTATCCTACGGAATCAAAACGCCGGACTCTCCACAGGACAGCCCGGCGCAGGGGTTGCAGATCGCTCAGGAATTGGCTTTCAGGTAGTCCTGGATGCGCCCGATCAGCCAGTCGCGCCCCGGTGTGTCCTCCAGCAGCGCATACGCCATCTCCTGCGCGCGCGTCAACAGGTGTATGCCTTCGGGCTTGCTGCCGCGCCGGATTTCAAGCTCGCCCTGGGCGAAACAGTTGTTGACGATCTCGAACTCGTTGTTCAGTTCTTCCCAGGCGCGGCGGGCAGTTTCCAGCGCAGCTTCCGCCTTCTGAAAGTCGTTGGCGTAGACGTAAGCCTGCGCCATCGCCTGATGTGCCATCGCCATCTGGTGCGTGGCGCTCTGCTCCTCGAAAATCGCCAGCGCGCGCCCGTAGTAGTCCAGCGCCAGATCGTACTGATCGTGGCAGTAGCAGATGACGCCCTTCTCGTAAAACAGGGTGGCGGTGCGCACGTCCGGCTTTGCCGATTCGATCCGGTCGAAGGCGCGATTGATGTAATACTCGGTCTTGGGCAAGCGCGCATCGGAGCGGTAGATTACGACCAGCGTGCAGGCGGCGTCCACGATGCCCATCGTGTCCTCGACGTGTTCGTAAGCGTTGAATGCCTTGACGCCGTAGGTTTCCGCCGTGCGGAAGTCGCCGTGATGCGCGTAGTAGAGCGCCAGCGCCTGATTGAGCCGGGCGGTCTCCATGTAGTCGTTCAGCCTGCGTGCCACGTCGAGCGCCTGATCGACCAGCAGCGGCTGGCTCGTCATGCCGTGATCGTAGATCAGCACGCGAAACAGCTTGATGTAGGCTTGGAGCAGGGTATAGACGGCGGCGGGGCGCGACATATTCAGCTTGCCGTAGACGCCTGCCGACTGGCAAAAATCGCGGATGACCTCGCGGAAGCCCTTCTGGAACAGATTGCTCTCCAGCGCCGGATGCTGCTCGAGAGTCTCGGCGACGGAATCAAACCAGGGGCGCAGCGCCTCGTCGGTCACGACCTGCGAGACCAGGATCAGCACCGTATCGATGGCTTTTCCCAGGTGATATTCGCTGTCCAGCCCGGCGCGGATGGCGGCGCAGATGTCGTCGACGTGATACTTCAGCCAGCCGGGATTCTCCGCCAGATTGTCGCTGTGCCAGAGCAGGTCGTCGGTCAGGTCACGATTTGGGTCGAAAAATGTTTCGCGTGCCATATCCCTCTTCTTCAAGCGGTCAAACGCGGACGGCGGAACCACAACGCACGACGCAGATCACTGGCGACGAGCGCCTGCCAGTGAAAGCGCTGCTAAATGATCCGTCTATCTCGTTGAGTCAGAAAGAAGTGCTCAGTGAATGAAGCTGCCCGCCGAGAGACATCGGCGTCTCCCGCAGCAGAAGACAATGAGCGGTGCGTCCCCCTTGATGAAAGCGCGGTCATCATCGATTATGCAATTACGGGCGCTTTCGTGCGCGTCCTGCGGGATCATTTCGCCGCCGAGCCTGCGGGACAGACTCGCACATTACGAAAATTTCCCCTTAAGACATACATGATAAGGCGGAAACGTAAGATAATCAAATAACAGATGTCACATGACTTTATAAATAGATTGCAGGTATTCGCGCTGTTGGGAGGCGGAACCGGAGGTGCAGAGGGACGCGATCCACAGGGGGCGCATCCCTCCGATGCAAGGCAAGTCGGTTAACTGGCGGGGTCGAAGCGCAGGACGCGACCGCCGTAGTCGATGAGGTACAGCTCGCCGCTCTCGTCCTGCCCGAACGAGCTGATCGTACCCGCGCCCTTCATGAAGACGTTGTGCTGCCAGTCGCCGTTGGCGTCGCGGTACAGGCTCCAGATCGTGCCCGTGCCGTAGTCGCCGTAGAAGAACGCGCCAGTCAGACCGGGCAGGGCGCTGCCGCGATAGACGTACCCGGCGGTGACTGCAATCCCTTCATTGTGCGAATACTCGGCGACGGGCAGCACCATGTTCGCCGGAGCCGCCGCGCCGCTGTAGGGATGGGTTGCCTCGAAGACGTTCCAGCCGTAATTCTCGCCGCCGGGGTCGCCCGCAGGCTGGAAATCGACTTCTTCCCACAGGTTCTGACCGACATCGCCGATGTACAGGTCGCCGGTTTCGCGGTCGAAGCTGAAGCGCCAGGGGTTGCGCAAGCCATACGCCCAGATTTCCGGCTTCGCGCCCTGTGTGTTGACGAACGGGTTATCCGGCGGCACGGTGTAGGTGTCGGCGTTCACGTCGATGCGCAGGATTTTGCCGAGCCACGTGCTGAGGTCTTGCGCGTGACCCTGCGGATCGCCTGCGGAGCCGCCGTCGCCGAAACCGATGTACAGGTCGCCGTCGGGACCGAACGCCATGTTGCCGCCGTTGTGGTTGGCGTAGGGCTGCTGCTGCGTCAGGATCGTCTGGGCGCTGTCCGGGTTGGCGACATCGGGATTATCCGCCGAGACGTGATAGCGGGCGACGACTGTGTTGCCGTTGCCGTCGGTGTGATTGATGTAGAAGACGCCGCTGCTGGCGTAATCCGGGGCGAAGGCGAGTCCCAGCAGACCGCGCTCGCTGTAGCCGCCGTTGAACACGTCCCGGCTTAGCAGCGACGATACGTCGAGGAAAGGTGTGTCCAGCTTCTGCCCGTCCTTGATGACCCAGATTTTGCCGCCCTGCTCGACCGCGAACAGCCGACCGGAGCCGTCGCCCGCGTTGGTCAGGAACAGCGGGCGGTTCAATCCCGTGACGACGGGCGTGAGCTTCACGCCGGAGGGATCGGGCGGGCTGGTGCGCGCGGAATCCTGTGCCTGAAGCGAAGCTGCCGCGAAGATCAATACCAGTAAGACAAGTCCTGCTAGCTTCTTCATGTCATCCTCTACACTGTGCGGACAATTGCTGGCGAGGGCGCAGCACGCTGCGCCCCTACAAAAACCGTCCTGAAGATATAGAGCGCCATTCTAACGCATGGGCGGACCCGCGATTCCGATCACCAGCGCGTCGGGGTTGAGGTAATGCCGGGCGGCGTTGAGCAAGTCGATACGGGTCAGGCTCATGATCGTGTCCCGGTAGTTGACGAGGTAATCCAGACCGAGGTCGAAGGTTTCCATGTTGCGCAGCGTGAAGGCGATACCCTCGTTGCTTTCCAGTTGCAGCGGCAGATGCCCGACGTGATACGTCTGATTGTCGCTCAGGTCTTCGTCGCTGACGGGTTCGCTGACCAGCCGCCGAATTTCGTCGCGGATGCGGTCAATCGCCAGGTCGACGTTCGCCGGGTTGACGCCCGCCGTCACGCTCCAGGGACCGCGACCGAAGCCGCCGTCAATCTGACTGTAAGCGTAATACGCCAGCCCTAGCTCCTCGCGCACGCTCTTGCCGATGCGCCCCATCATGCCGAACTGCCCCAGCACGCTGTTGGCGAGGCTCGCCGCCTGATAGTCCGGGCTATAGCGTGAGGGACCCGGCAGCCCCATCACCAGATCGGACTGGGTTTTGCCGGGCAGCGCCACGACCTGGCGACGTGTCGCCTCAATCGAGGGCGCGTCCGCTATCGTCGCCGGTTCCGGCTGATTGGGATTGTTCCAGTCCTCAAAGCGCTCGCGCACAATCTGGATGGCGTCCGCTGCCTTGACCGCGCCGACGATCACCACGATCATGCCGGTCGCGCCGTAAAACTGGTCGTGGAACTGCGCCAGGTCGCCCAGCGCCAGCCTGGAGACAGTCTCGACCGTGCCGCGCGTGCTGTAGTGATAAGGATGATCGGCGGGGTAGAGCGTCTCGTGAAAAGCGCGGTTGGCGCGGTAGCGCGTATCGTGCGAGCGGTATTGCAGGCTGGTCAGGATTTCGCCGCGCAGCCGCTCCACCTGAGCGGCGGGGAAGGTCGGATGGCGCACCACGTCCGCCAGCACGTCGATCAGCGTGGGCAGGTCTTCCGCCAGCGACTTGCCCGAAAAGCTGGTCGTGTTGGTGTTGGCGCTCAGGTCGAGGTCTGCGCCGATGTCTTCCAGCGCTTCGTTGATGGCGTTGAAGTCGCGCTTCTGCCCGCCGCGCAGCAGCGCCGACGCCGTCAGCGCCGCCATCCCGTTCTGCGCCGGGCTTTCGTAAATTGCGCCCGCGCGCAGCGACCCGGAGATCACGACCGACTGCGCGTCGAACTTCTCGTAGACCAGAATGGTGATGCCGTTGGCGAGCGTCACGCGGGTGATATTGTGCGATCCCGGAAGCGATACCCCGCTCATTCCTCATCCTCCATGTCGTCGTCCGGCGCGCCCTCGCCATCCAGCGGAATGAAATAGCCGACCGTGCGGTTCTGCGGGCGCAGGTAATGCGCGGCGGCTTGCTTGACATCTTCCAGCGAGACAGCTTCGAGGTTGGCGACGTAATTCTCGAACCACTGGTAGCTTTCGACGTTTTCGGTGAACGCCAGCCAGAACGCCTGCATCGTCACGCGCTCGGTGCTGTAGGCGAACAGGGCGCGCGCCTGCTTCTTGACGCGGTTGAGTTCGGCTTCGGTCAGGTCGCCGCTGCGCAGCCGCTCGATCTCGGCGTTGAGCGCGGCTTCGACTTCTTCCGGCGTCCTGCCGTCGCGGACGACGACGTTGATGGTGTAAAGGAACGGGTCAAGCGTCTGTGTCATGCCGCCATCGACCGACGCCGCCAGCTCAGTATCGACCAGCGCTTTGTAGAGGCGGCTGGTCTTGTTGTCGATGCCGCTGCCCATGCCGTCCGCTCCGCACAGGATGCTGTTGACCAGCTCCAGCTTGAACCAATCGGGATCGGTGGCGGCGGGCACGCGGTAGCCCATCTCGATGAACGAAGTCGTGCCGGGGCGTTCGACGCGGATGCGGCGCTCGCCCATCTGCTCCGGCTCCGGGCGCATGAACAGCGCCGGTTTGTCGCCCGCCGGGATCGGCTCGTAGAGCGCCTTGATGCGCGCCAGCAGCGCCTCGCTGTCGAAATCGCCGACGGCGACGGCGATGGCGTTGTTGGGCATGTAGTGGCGCTTATAGTGCCCGTAGAGATCGTCGCGCGTCATCGTGTGCAGGTCGGTCATGTCGCCGATGATCTCGTGATGATAGCCATGCACACGGAAGGCGGCAGCCTGGATTTCTTCGCCCAGCCAGAACGTGGGCGAATTCTCCGATCCCTGCCGCTCCGAGATGATCACCGTCCGCTCGGACTCGACTTCTTCGGGGTCGAACTGGGCGTTGACCATGCGGTCGGCTTCTGCTCGCAGCGCCAGATCGATTTCGCCCGCAGGGAGGGTCTCGTAGTAGGCGGTGTAGTCGAGGAAGGTCTGGGCGTTCCACTGACCGCCGACGCGGTCAATCGCCTTGTCGAGATACCCCGGTGGGAACTGCTCGGTGCCCTTGAACATCATGTGCTCGACCCAGTGCGACACGCCGGTCGTGCCGGTGCGCTCGTTGCGGCTGCCGATGCGGTAGAGCACCCACCAGCTAATGATCGGGGCGCTGTGGACTTCTTTCAGCAGAACGACCATGCCGTTGCTGAGGACGTGCCTGGTGACTGTGCTCACAGGCGGCTGCTCCTTTGAAAAAATTTAAACGTGCGGCTATTGTAACGGCATTTCCTTAGAATGGCATTGGTAATTCGGTCAGGTTTTGGGGAGAGGATTGTGGATGAGATCGTGTAGGGGCACGATATATCGTGCCCCTACGGACAAAACCAATTTTGACACAGACGTGCTTATCGCCCGCCGTGTCCGTTGCCGTTGGCTTTGCTGCCCATGTAGCACGAGCCGACGGCGAGATAGCTGTAGCCGCGCTCGACCAACTCGTTGTAGTCCGGGATCATGCGGCGACCGTCGATGACCAGATAGGGCGGCTTGACCGTCTGCTCGATGGTGCGCGACAGCCCGCGAAATTCCTCCCAGTCCGTCGAGATGAACAACATGTCGCTGCCGCTGATGGCTTCCTTCGGCGAGTCGTGATAGGTGATCTTGGAAAACAGGTAGTTGGAGTCCGGGTCGAAGTAGCGCCGCGCTTCGTGCATCGCCAGCGGATCGTAAGCGCGAATGGCGCTGACGCCGCGTCCGAGCAGGCTCTCGACCACCTTGAGCGACGACGAGTCGCGCATGTCGTTGGTGCGCTGCTTGAACGCCAAGCCGAGCAGCGCGACCGTCTTCTGGTTGAAGTTAATGCCGCCTTCGTAAACGGCGCGGTCGATCAGGTAGGTCTTCTGGTATTCGTTGATGTTGTAGACCGATTGCAGCAGGTCGGCGGGCTGCCCGGCGCTCTTGAACTGGTAGATCAGCGACTGAATGTCCTTGCCGAAGCACGAGCCGCCCGCGCCGTTGGACACGTATGATCCCCACGTGCTGATGCGCGCGTCGGAGGTGACGCCGCGCTTGAGGTCTTCCAGGCGCACGTTGTCGAAAGTTTCGCCCAGCCGCGCGCCGACGCCGTTCCAGTAGGAGATGTAGGTCAGCAGCAGCGTGTTGGCGACGTACTTGATCGCCTCGGAGGTTTCCGGCGTGGTCTCGATGTAGCGGATGCGCACGTGATTGACGAACTGCGAGTAGATGCGCCGCACGATGGCGAAGTCCTCCGGCGTGTCCGCGCCGACGACCACGCGGTCGGGCTTGCGCGATTTCTCCACCGCGTCGCCTTCCGGCAGGAATTCCGGGTTGGAGGCGATGCCCGCGTTGGGGACGTTGTGCTCCTTGAGGATCGCTTCCAGCTTGCGCGCTGTGCCCACCGGGACGGTGCTCTTGTTGATCAGGACGACGCGGCGCGTGTCCTGGCGCTTCGCCAGCAGCTCGGAGATGTAATTGAGCGCGTCGAAGTAGTAGCTCAGGTCGGACGAGCCATTGGGATTGGGCGGGGTGGGCAGGCACAGGAAGATGGCGTCCGTGCCCTCGATGATCGACTCGATGTCGGTGGTGAAGAACAGGTAGCGGTCGATGCTGTCCGCGATAGCGCTCGCCAGCCCCGGCTCGTTGACGTAATGCCCGATCCGCTCAGGATCGGCGGACTGGTAGGCGGCGATCCGCTCTTTGTCGATGTCGTAGGCGTAGACTTCGTGCCCGTATTCGGCGGTCGTCGCGGCGTGCGTTAGCCCGACGAACCCGGTGCCGACAACAATGATTTTCATAAGCGCACTTCCTCACGTAGTGGTGAAAAAACACCCTGTTTATACACGGGCAGCAGCGGATTTACTCAGCCCGCCGCCGTCCGCACGGATTGATTATGCCGATTGTAACCTGCGGGAGCCGAATTAAGAATGGTGAGTCAGGGGTGCGGGGTGATTTGCTTGAAGTAGATGATCTCCGGGTCGCCTTCGTCGAGGTGGTCGATCCAGCCGCTCTTGACGTAGCCGAGCTTCTGGCACAGCGCCTGCATCGGCGCGTTCGACCGGTTGGTGGAGGTGAACAGCTTTTCCGCCGGGACGATTTTTTCGATGTGCTGCATCAGCGCGGTCGCCGCGCCTTTGCGCCGCTGATCGGGGTGGACGACGAGCAGCTCGATGAAATACTGCTCGAAGAAGCTGCGCGTCAGCACCGCGAAGCCGAGCACGTCCCAGCCTTCGCGGGCGATGTAGCACTCGTGTCTGCGGACGGCGGCTTCCAGATACTCGCTGCGAGGGCTGCCGCTGTGGGCGGCGTCGACGGCGATCACGTCGGCGAGGTTGTCCTCGGTGGCGCGCTCAACGATCATCAGCCCATCATCATCGCGGCGACGCGCCGTCCCATTTCGACGGAGTAGTTCGTCCCGCGATCCCAGGGATAGACCTGGCTCATGCTCGCCCAGTAAACGCCCGGCAGCGGCGTCTCCAGCGACGGGATGCGCTGGCTCTGGTTGCGGTAGGGGACAGGCTGGGCGTAGGGCGCGCGGAAAACCCACGTCTTGCGAATCCAGTCTTCCTTGAACTCGCGGTTGAAGGTCGGCAGCGCCGAGATGAAGCGCTCAGCCAGCGTATCCTCGCCGATGCGGAAGTACTCGTGATTCGCCGCGACGTAATCGCCGCAGTAGACGATGTGGTCGCCGCCGTAATGGGCTTTGTCCATCCAGTTGGTATGCTCGACCAGCGCCAGGAAGGGGAAGCGGCTCTTGTTCTTGTCCGGGCTGGTGGCGGGCAGGTTGAGCCAGTAGGTGCCGTCGGTCAGCAACTGGTGCTTGAGCGCGACGACCACGCACAGCCCGCCGATGCTGCGCAAATCCGCCATGCTGTCGCCGTAATGGGTGTTGCCCAACTGCGGCGCGAGCCGGAGCATCAGCTTGGGCGAGGTCGTGCTGAGGACGCGGTCGAACGGCAGAGTCTCGCCCTTGACGCGCAGGTTGAGTACGCCCTCGTCAAAGCCGATGCGCTCGACGGGCGTGCCCAGGCGGATGGTCGCGCCGCGCTCGCTGATCGCCGCCGCCAGCGTATCGAGGAACGCCTGAAAGCCGCCCTCGAAGATGCCCAGCCTGATGCTGCGGGCGTGAATGCGCGCCCACATCCACGCCATGTTGACGCGGTCGTATTCCTCGCCGAACTTGCCGATCAGCAGCGGGCGGAACAGCTTGTCGTAGGCGGTCGTACCCATGTAATTGGTGAACCAGTCGTCCGCCGTGACCGCTTCGAGCGGCTGCCAGAACGGCGTCAGCTTGAGGAACGCGCCCGCCAGCAGAAAGCGCGGCTTGACCGCCAGCGGCAGCGGCAGCGTGAGCGCCGAAAGCGGCGTGATCTCCGAGCGGATGATCTTGCCGTTCATCCAGTAGCTGGTCTTGGGGCGCGGGAACATGATCTTGTCGCGCACGCCCATCTCTTCCGCCAGCTTGAGGATGTACTGGTCGGTCTCGAACCAGTGGTGATAGAACTTCTCCAGCCACCAGTCCCAGTTGGGGTCTTTGAAGCCGCTCGCCAGCCCGCCGACGCGGTTTTCCGCTTCGTAGAGCGTGACCTCGTGCCCGGCGTGGATCAAATCCCACGCCGCCGCCATGCCGGTCGCGCCCGCGCCAATGATCGCAATCTTCATGAAGCCGCCACCTCTTTTTCGAGCTGATCGGCGTGGCGCACGGCGCCTAGCCCCAGCCCGCGCCGGATCAGGAAGTAGAAGCCGACCAGCGTGACCGGCAGCCAGATCGTCAAGTGTACCGTCAGCGCGAAAGCGGTCGCCTGCGCCTTGTCGATGCCGATGGCGCTCAGCGCCAGCACGACGAAGTACTCGTAGACGCCGAACTGCCCCGGCGACGCCGGAATCAGCCCGGCGAGATTGACCACGCCGACGACCAGCAGCATCGCCGTGTAGCTGACGGGCAGGCTGAACGCCTGCGCGACGATCCAGTAGGTGCTGGCTTCGAGCATCCAGCTTCCATACGAGAAGATCACCGTCCCGGCGAGGTCGGCGGGCGTGCGCAGCCCCTTCAGCCCATCGATCACGTCCTCGCCCAGTCTGAGGGCGAGATCGCCCAGACGACCGGGCAGCACGCGGCTGATCAGCGCGACCAGACGGCGCAGGATGTTCGGTTTGAGCGCCAGAATGAAGAACACCGCCAGCGCGGCGACGAAGAAGGGCGCGGTGAACAGCGCCACCGAGCGTAAATCTGCCGAAGCGACGTTGAGCAGCGCCAGCGCGACGATCACGAACGTCAGCATGACGATGCCGTCGAAGATGCGCTCGGCGACGACGACCGTCCCGCCGCTGGCGACCGGCACCTGCTCGTCGCGCTGGAGCAGTACGACGCGCAGGACTTCGCCGCTGCGCAGTGGGTAGACGTTGTTGCCCATGTAGGTGATCGTCACCAGCCGGAACAGCTTGGCGAGCGACACGAACTTGGTCGCGCGCAGCAAATACTGCCAGCGCTTGGCGATCACCGCGACGCCGGTGAAGTACCACACCGCCCCGATCAGCAGCGGGAGCGGATTTGCCTGCCGGATGTAATCCCAGACGGTCGCCGGGTTGAGTCCGTAAAATGCGAATGCGAGAAATATCGCGCTGATCGCCAGCCCGAGGACGACGATCAAGCGTTGGTTACGGGTCATGGAGTGTCCTTAGAATGTTCGCCTGTGATTGTATCAGGCGAGATTGCATCCTAGTAGTCTTTATACACGCATCACCTGAATGTTGCTTGAGTTTCACCTGAGTTCTCGCTACACTGGGATTGGCAATTCGCATCTGGTGGTCATTTGGAGCGATCCGCTGACCGCTTCAGGAAGTGGGAGCGCTGACGATGAGCGATCAAACGCCGCAGGAGCCGGACTGGCTGGACGAGTTTCAAGAACTGGCGAACCGCGAGCTTGGAGAGGGTTCTTCATGCGAGCAGGTGCATCCCATCGTCGAGCGCTGGTATCACCACCTGATGCACCGCGAGCCACCGGCTTCGCGCGACTCGGTGCTTCAGGCGATGGCGTGCCTGTCCACCGAAATCCTCCACGACGCCCCGGAAGAAGTGGTCGAAGAAGTGCTCAAGCACGTCGACGAAGACGCGCTGGCGAGTTTCATCGAATACGTCCTGATGATCGGGCGGGCGTTCGAGATCGCGCTGCACAGCGGCGACCTGGACGATCTCTAGTCACTTCCACCAGCGGAAGCCGTCCGGCAGATTATCCATCCCCGGTTCGAACGGCTTGTCCTCGATGGCGGGCGGCGGAAGCTGGCGCGCTTCTTCGGGGTGCGTCGGCATGGACACGGCGGCTTCGCGGGCGCGGTCAAGCTGGCGCTCGATCAGCAGCAGCATGGCGCCCAGCCCCAGGAACGCCGCCAGCGCGTTGAGGATGAAACCCACGTAAGGCAGCGACGAAATCAGCGCCAGAAACGCGACGCCAGTCAGCAGGCTGACGTAGGTCATGGAGCGTTCGGGGCGGTCGCCCAGCGCGAGCCGCACGAAGAAGCGTCCCAGCGCGATGCAGACGATCACGCGCGAGACGAAGATCGCCGTGAAGTAGAACAAGCCCATGCCGCCCAGGTCGAGCAGGAGGATGATCGCCCCGGCGATCAGCGCCAGATCGCCAAGCTGCAAGAGCAGCAGCAGCAGCACGAGGACGCCGCCGATCAGCGGGACGACGATGAAGAAGACCGGAAACGAGATGATGAACATCAGCAAGCCGACGCCGAGGCTGGGCAGCGGGCGCACGCGCAGGCTGTAGATCGGTGCTTGCAGCGTGCGCGGGATCAGCAGCAGCCCGACGATGCCGACCAGCGCCAGCGAGATGAACTCGCGGATCGCCTGCGCCGCGTAGTCGCGCAGGCTTGCGGTCAGGCTCTTTTCCGGCGTGATGAAATCCGTCTGGGTAGTGACGGGCGTGTATTCGGCGGGATGGGGCAGCGCGACGGCGATCTCGCCTTCGCTTGGTCCGGCGTAGCGCAGCGTCCCGTTGATCATGCCGTCCTCGGTCACGCGCAAGCCGGGGTCGATCAGGGTGACTTCTATCGGCAGAAAGTTGAACAGCGTGCGCAGTTCGGTGACACCCGTCGAATCCGGGTCGCCGACCGTCGCGGTCACGTCGCCGTCCACGACACCGCTGACCGTCAGCGCCGACCCCCAGAACGTCACTTCCCGCTCCACCGGGGCGTTGAGCAGCAGTTGATAGCTGACCGACGTGACGCTGCCGGAGATGCGCGCGCCGTCGATTTCGGTGCTGAGGTTTAAGGCGATCAGGTCGGCGCGCGGGTCGAGAAGCTGCGCCGTCGGCTGGATGGTGAGCGTGCCCCCGGCGAAGTGAATGTCTTTGCCGACCGTGCCGCTGATGTCAAGCTGACCGCCCGCTACGTACAGGCTGCCGGACACGGTGCCGTCGATCTCGATGGTGGAGCCGCCGCCGAACAGGTCGCCGTCGATCTCGCCGCTGACGACCAGCGTGCGGCAGAGCGCGAAGACGTTGCCGCTGATGTGCTCGGTCGCCTCGACGGTACACTGGTCGCCTTGCAGGATGTCATGCGCGGAGGCGATCTGGATATTCCCCAAGATCAGCAGCAGCCCGAAAACCGTCAAAAGCCTGCGCAGCATCCCATGCTCCTTGTTTCAACGCAGCGATTGTACGAACGAAGTCGTCTGCTTGCCAAATCTCAATCCCTTTCCTTGCCAGAATCGGGGTATACTATTGTCAAAGGATTGATTTTATGCGATGTCTCAAGGGTATCGAATGGCACAGTTAACGCTCCCGACGCGCATCATACGCCAGGATGTCGATCTGAACGTTACTCGCCGCTTCAGACGGCACGTTTCCGTTATGCGGCTGCTCCTGCGAGTCGTCGACAGCAACGTGATTGTCTCCGCACCGCTGACTAACGAGATGGTCGTCGGCAGGAGCGGCAAGCACTACCAGCCGGAGATCGATCTGACCAAGCTGGGCGCGGTCGATTTCGGCATTTCCCGCCAGCACGCGGTCTTCACCTACGAGCAGGGCGACCTGTTCGTGCGCGATTTGAAAAGCACCAACGGCACGCGCATCAACGGCTACCGCATCGAAGCGAACAAGCCGTACCGCCTGCACAACGGCGACGAGCTGGAGCTGGGCGACTTACGCCTGAGCGTGTGGCTGGTACGCGCGCCCGGCTGATCCGCCTGCGCTGCTCCTACTCAACTCTATCCCCATAATCTCCTGCTTGCTCAAAATCCCTCCCAAGCGGTATAGTGTTACTCTATGTATCCTGCTGCTCGGATGTCAGGATTCGTATGTATCGAAGTTTTAGTGACCGGGTGTTGGGCGGCGTCTGCGGCGGGCTGGGGGCATCGCTGCACCTCAGCGGCTGGGTGATCAGGCTGCTCTTCATCGTGCTGGCGCTGCTGAGCCTGGGCGCGTTCGCGGCGCTCTACCTGCTGCTCTGGTGGATCGTGCCGCAGGAATCGCCAATGCAGCGGCGGCGCGGAATGCCGCTGATCCTCGTCCTGCTGCTGATCGCGCTGACCGCCGCCGCCTGGGCAGGGCGCGACCTCGGTCGATTGGATACGCCATCCGGTGTCAACTTGTTCTGGCCCGGCGCGCTCCTGATCCTGAGTGCGGTTTTCTTCCTGCGCCAGTTGAGGGCATAGACGATGCGTCGGCAAACGAACTTTCTCCTGGGCTTGGTCGTGCTGGCGCTGGCGCTGCTGGTGGTGGCGCGCACGCTCGGCGTGATCCCCGACGGCATGTTCGACATGATCGTGCGCGCCTGGCCCGCGCTGCTGCTGCTGGCGGGCTTGTCGCTGATCCTGCGCAATCGCCTGCCGTTCGGCAGCGGCATCGCGCTGATGGCGAGCGCGGCGGTCGTCGGCGTGATCATTTCCACCGCCTATACCACCCGCGCCACGCAGCAGCGCTCCGATAACACGCAGGAAATCCATCAGACGCTCGGAACCAGCCTGACGCTGCTGCGCCTGCGCGTGCAGACGCTCTCCACCGACGTGGATGTGCTCGGCACGCTCACGTCCGACGTGAGCGGCGAATTCGTCGGCAGCAGCGACAACCGCATCGAACTGAGCTATACCGAAGGTTCGGATAGCTCGGCGACGCTCACGCTCCACGAGGTGCGCGAGTCCGGCGATTTCCCGATGCTGGAGACGATGGGGCGCGGCAAGCTGCATCTGGAGCTTCCGCCCAACGTGCCGCTCGACGTGGAGTTCGTCGGGGAAGATGGCGACGCCGTGCTCAACATGGGCGGCACGGCGCTGGAGCGCCTCAACGTGACCTCGGTGCATGGCGACGTGCTGGTGACGGTGCCGGAATATCAACCGCTGCTGTCGCAGGCGCAGGACACGCTCGGCACGATCACGGTCGGCGACGGCGATCTGGCGATGTTCATCCCGACAGCGGTCGCCGCACGTCTGGAACTGGATCGCGCGGGCAGCGGCATCCAGCCGCAGTACGATTCCAACGTCTACAACTACCTCGTCGGCGACATCCTGGAAGCCCGCAATATCAACACTGCGCAGATCGTCCTGCATTACACGCTGCGCGTTCCGCACGGGCGCATCCGCGTCGAAGTCCCGTCGTAAAGCCACCGGGAAACCGGATTAAAGTTACGTGTGGACTGTGTTAAAAGCGGCGGCAGTCCGGATAACTGGGGTATACTGCGGGTTAGAAAACATTATCCCAAAATAAATCTAGCCCAAATCCTATGGCATGGCGTTTGCACCTGAGCGATAGAACCATCAAGCGGCTGGACATCCTGACCGGGAAGCCTACAGTGCTGCTCGCCTGGACGCAAGCCAACCGCCTGACTTTCCTCGACCTTCAGAACGGCTCCACGAAGGGCGACCGCACCATCGAGGACGTGAATATCCCCGACCGCCGCAGCCCGCTCTGGCAGGAATTTATCGGCACGCTCACCGCGCCCAACGGGGTGTATCTGCCGATGGTGCGCACCCGCCAGGCGATCATCCGCACGACCGCCGACGGCAAGATGCGCCTGTACCAGACCGCGCTCGGCGATCTGTTCCTCGAAATCGACGGCAAAGAATCGAAGCTGGAAGTGGACGAGAAGACGACCTTCATCGCCGTCACCTTCGACCGCACGCTGGGGCTGATCGCGGCGCTCGACGCCGCCGCCCGGCTGCACATTTACCAGCAGCACGTCCGCGTCGGCATCTTCGAGACCGGCTTGACCATCGACGAGGAGTTTCGCCCGACGCTGACGATTTCGCAGGGTGGGACGGCGCTTTTTCTCACCGATGGGCACACCCTCCTGCTGATGGACTCCGGCGGTCGCCTGCGCAAGCGGCTCGACCTGCATTATCGCCTCGGCGCGATGTGCTGCTCGCCGGACGGAAAGCGTTTCGCCGCCAGCGACCTGGACGCCAACCTCGTCCGCGTTTATGACGGCGATCTGATCCCCACGCACCAGCGCCACGCCGTCGATCTGCTGGCGGAAGCCAAGCGCTCGCAGCTTCTCGCCTCGCTGATGGCGAGCGCCGCGCTCGGTCCGATGGCGATCAACAACAAGGGCGTGCTGGCGTTCGGCATCTCCGGCACGGTCTGCGTGACCAACCTCGCGCGCATGAAAGCGCACCCCAGAACGAAGTGAGCTTCGCGTGATCTGTTCGTAAATTGATGGAAAAGACCGGGGCGCGCTAGAAGTCGCTCTCGGTCAGCGCGCGCTGCGGGAAGACCATGTGATCCGGCACGAGCCAGCCGCGCGCCAGCGCCGCCTGATTGGCGCGCTCGAAATCGGCGTGCAGGTCGCGCACGAGCCGCGCCTGCGCGAACGACGGCTCCAGCGAAAAGGTGACAATCGTGGCGGCGTATTCGCCGGAGGCAAGGATCAGCCATTGCGTCTCGCCGATAGGCTTGCGACCGAGTCCGTTCCTGGGGCGGTTCTTCATCGCCCAGATGCGGTCGAGCACGGGCTGGACGGTCTGCTCGTTGGGCGATTCCTTGCCGCCGCTGGTGATCGGCTCGCGGCGATTGTGGCGGTAGACGACGTAGTAGAGCGTCTGCGCTTCGTACTGGTGACGCAGGTAGCCGGTCTGCCCCTTTAAGCCGATCACCTGCTTCCACGCCTGGCTGTCCGGGTCGCGCTCCACCAGCCGCTCGATGATGGTGCGCTGCTCGCTGTAGCGCTTGTAGACGGCGTTGAACTGCGCCCGGTTGATCTTGCCCTGCGAGAACTCGTCGGCGATCAGCTCCATTTTGCGACGAAGCTCGACCAGCGCCGTGTTCGGGTTGGTCGGCGCTTCGGGCGGCGTCACGCTCGGCTGCGGCGGGCGAAACGGCACCGCCGGAGGTGTCTGCGGCGCGGTCGGGCGCACGGGCGAAAGCCGGGCTTCCCGTGAAGGCTCGTTGTCGTGGGGGGGCGGGTAATGGGTCTCACTCACGGCGCTGCCCTGTCGCTACAATGGACTCTAATGCTGATTATAGCGCCATTTGTTATACTAACGCCTCAATCGAAACGGGCTGTATAGAAACACGCACATGTTCAAGCCTCAACATTGTGGGCTGTTCTTCACGAGTGAGCACGTCGAGCAGGCGCGGCGCGAGCGGGACAGCGAGCCGTATCGCTCGGCGTTCTTATATCTGCGCGACCGCGAGCAGCGCGGTCCGGAAGCGGCGCAGTGGTATGGGCTGCGCTACCGTTTTGAAGATGACGACGATGCCGGAGAAGTGGCAATCGCCGCGCTGGAACGTTCCATCGACGAGCCGCTGACGGAAGACATCACCTATCTGGACGCGGTGGCGCAGACGATGATGCTGGCGCAAGCCTTCGAGATGACGCGCGATCATCCGGCGTGGCAGCTCGACGGTCAAACCCGCTGGCTCAACCTGTTTCAAGACCGCGTGGATGCCCTCAGCAACAGCCCGTACATGGATACGCAGGTCGAAAACCTGTGGATGGCGGCGCTGGTTCTGGCATCAGGCGTCCTGCTCGAACGCGAGGAGATTTTTCAGGTCGGCGTCGACGTGTTCAAGAGCACGGTCGATGACGACATCAGCCCGCGCGGGCACATCGCCAAAGCGGTCGAGGGCAATGACGGCGGCAGCCTGTACCGCCAGATTCTCTCGGTCGCCGCGCTGGTGTTGATGGCGGAAGCGGCGGCGCACTGCGGCGTCGATCTGTGGGCGTACAACAATCGCGGCGTCTCGGTGACGACGGCGGCGGTCTACCCGATCTACTACTTCTACACGCCGGAGCGCTGGACGTGGGACGAGGGGATCACGCTGGACGAGGCGCAGCTTCTGTACCGGCGCTACGGCGGCTACCTGGAAATCCTCAACCGCCAGACCCGCTTCAAGGATTTGAAGCCGCTGCTCGAAGACCTGCGCCCGATATACGATCCGCACGGCGGCGGGTTGACGACGCTCACGCACGGGATGCCCGCCCGGCGGCGGGGATTGTTTCGGTGAAGAAACCTCACCCCGCGCGAAACTTCGTTATCTGTAGCGAACAGACGTTTATTTGGTATCTGAAATCGAAGGATTTTGATGATGCACTTCAACACCGTTACCCCTGACTTGATCGCTGAATTGCGCGCCATCCTCGGCGACGACGCCGTCAGCACCGCGCAAGCCGACATCGACCTGCACGCCCGCGATCAGTCGCACCATGCGGCGCACCCCGCCGAGGTCGTCGTCTTCCCGCTGACGGCGGGCGGCGTCGCCGACGTGCTGCGGCTCGCCAACGAGCAGCGCGTCCCGGTGACGCCCTGGGGCGTCGGCACCGGGCTGGAAGGCAACGCTATCCCGGTGCGCGGCGGCATCCTGATGTCGCTGGAGCGTATGAACAAAATCGTCGCCGTCCACGCCGACGATTTTCAGGTGACGGTGCAGCCCGGCATCGGGCACAAGGATTTGAACGCCGAGCTGGCGCGCTACGGCTTGTTCTTCGCGCCCGACCCCGGCGCGAACGCGACCGTCGGCGGGATGCTGGCGAACAACGCCGCCGGGATTCGCACGGTCAAGTACGGCGCGAGCAAGGATAACGTCCTGCGGATGCAGGTCGCGCTGGCGGACGGTCGGCTGATCGAGGTTGGCTCGCGCTCGGTCAAGCAGTCGTCCGGCTACGATCTGCTGCACCTGTTCGTCGGCAGCGAAGGTACGCTCGGCGTGATCACCGAGGCGACGCTCAAGCTGGTGCCCGTGCCTGCCTACATGAGCGCGGTCGTCGCCGCCTTCCCGTCAGTCGAAGCGGCGGTCGAGACGGTCGTGGCGGTGCGCGGCAGCGGGCTGGACCCGGCGGCGCTGGAGTTCATCGACGCGACTCACACCAAAATGCTGCGCGAAACCGAAGGCGTTGATCTGGAAGATCACCCGACGCTGTTCATGGAGTTCCACGCGGCGCTGGAAAGCACGCTCGAAGCCGGGCTGGAAGCGGTGCGCGAGATTTGCGACGAGATGGGCGCGCTCAGCTTCCACGCCACGACCGACACCGCCGAGCGGCGCAAGCTGTGGCACGCGCGCCACGCCTCCTACGAGATCATGGTGCGCTCGGCGCCCGGCTATCAATTCTTCATCATGGACGTTGCCGTGCCGATCAGCGCCTACCCGGCTTTGATCGGCTACGTCGAGTCGCTCAAGCAGGAGTACGGCGTGACCGCCTACATGATCGGGCACGCGGGCGACGGCAACATCCACGTCGAGTTCCCGTATGCCAATGATGCCGAGTTCGCGCAGGCGATGAAGCTCGACGAGTTGATCGTGCTCAAGGCGCTCGATCTGGGCGGCACGGCGACCGGCGAGCACGGCGTCGGCATCGGCAAGGCGATGTTCATGGAGCGCGAGCACGGCGACGCGCTCGACGTGATGCGCGGCATCAAGCAGTTGCTTGATCCGAACGGCATCCTCAACCCCGGCAAGATTTTCCCTGAAGCAGTGGTGGAAGCCGTCTGAAAGATCTTCGACCACAGAGGACACAGAGATCGCGGAGAAAAGTCTCTGCGTCCTCTGTGGTAAACAGCCTCTTCGTTACGGCGCTGCCATGATTTCCTGCTCCAGATAGAGCGCTTCCTCGTCGTCGTCGTAAACGAACAATTCGGCGTAGCGCCCCAGATTGATCATCGTATCGAGCTGGTGCTCCGCTTCCTCCGGTGGGAATTCCAGCGCGAGCGCCGCCATCACCACGTCCCACTCGATGCGCCGCTCGTTGGAGGCGTTGAGCAGCGACAGCAGCCACTTGAACAGCGGCAGCCGCTTGATGCGTGTTGCCAGAATGCTCTTGCGCGCCAGAATGCTGGCTTCGGCGAAGGTCTGACCGAGCGCCGTCAGCGAAATATCGCCCTGCGCGATGTTGGCGAAGCTGAGCAGCTCGGCGAATTCGGTAAGCTGAAGGACGTGATCCGAATCCAGGTTGAGTTCGCTGGCGAGGCGGTAGATGTCCGTCTTGTCGCCGGGGATTTCGTCGAGGTGTTCGAGCAAGCCGGTTAGCTCGTTGATATTGACGCGCGGCAGACCGCGCGTCTCGCCCGGCTCGCCGGGAGCCGTCCCCAGTTCAACGCTGTCGGGCTGCGTCTGCCCGGCGAGCGTGGAGTAGACTTGATCGACCACCTCGATGAACGCCGGGTCTTTGCGCTGGCGCGGGCGGGGCAGCGGCACTTTGAAATCGCCGACCACGCGCCCCGGATTCTTGTCCATCAGCACGATGCGGTCGGCGAGCAGGATGGCTTCTTCGATGTTGTGCGTGACCATCAGGATCAGCTTGGTCGGGATGTCGCCGTGCATCCAGAGTTCGAGCAGTTCGCCGCGCAGGCTCTCCGAACTGAGCACGTCGAGCGCCGAGAACGGCTCGTCGAGGCACAGGAGCTCCGGCTCGACCGCCATCGCCCGCGCGAAGCCGACCTTCTGGCGCATCCCGCCGGAAAGCTCGCGCGGGTAGGCGGTCTCGAAGCCGTCCATGCCCACCTTGTCAAGCAGGTCGAGCGCGCGCCGGGCGCGCTCCTCCTCCTGCACGCCGCGCGCCTTGAGGGCGATCTCGACGTTCTCCTGCACCGTCAGCCAGGGAAAGAGGGCGAAAGTCTGGAAGACGATTGCCGCGCCGGGGTTGACGCCCGTCAGCGGCTTGCCGCCGTAGATCACGCGCCCTTCGGTGGGGCGCTGCAAGCCGGTGATGATGCGCAGCAGCGTGCTTTTGCCGCAGCCCGACGGACCGAGCAGCACGATGAATTCGCCTTCGGTCAGCGTCAGGTTGATGTCGTGGATGGCGATGAATTTCTGCTTCCCATACGCCTGCGCGACGTGTTCAATCTGCACCAGTGGTTGAGTCGCCATGTCACTCCCTCATTCCATCCGATACTTTTCTTCAGCCAGACGATAGAGCCGCCGCCACAGGAAGCGGTTGATGCAGACGACCGTGATGATCATGGCGAGCGTGCCCGCCAGCAGTTGGGCGAAATCCCCCGATGCCGTCGCGCGGGCGATCACCGCACCGATGCCCTGTGTTTGCAGCGTCTGCCCGCCGAATACGATGTATTCGGCGACGATGCTGGCGTTCCACGCGCCGCCGCTGGCGGTGATCGCGCCCGTGATCAAATAGGGGAACAGCGACGGCAGGATCAGCGTGCGCCAGCGCTGCCAGCCTTTAATCTGGAGCAGCGTGGTCGTGTATTTGATGTCCTGCGGGATGGCGTTCGCCCCGGCGATCACGTTGAACAGGACGTACCACTGCGTGCCCATCAGCATCAGCAGAATCGCCGCCAGCGTCATGCCGCCGGAGAGCTTGACCAGCGCCAGCACCAGCACCGGGAAGATCGCCGTCGCCGGGATCGAGGCGAGAATCTGGACGATGGGCTGCAAAATCCGCGCCAGACGCGGGTTTGTGCCGATCAGCACGCCGACCGGGATCGTCCAGAGCATCGTCAGAATCAGCGCGGCGGCGACGTGAAAGAGCGTCGCCAGCAGTCCGACGCCGATGTCGAGCCAGCGCGACAGATCGACCGTGACCAGCAGACTGACGGCGAGGTAGACGCCGTAAAGCACCGCCGCGATCACCACGATGCCGATAATCAGGCTGAGCCAGTTGCGCCCCGTCGCTGTCGGCGGGGCGTCGTCACGGGCGGGGAAGCGCCGCAGGATCGCCATGTCGAAGCGTTCGCCCAGCGGGTGCAGGATGTGCTCGCTGAGCAGCTCGATCAGGCGCGAACTGCTGACCAGATCGTAGAACCACGAGGTCGGCGCGTCGTCGGTGGCGACCATCTCCACCTTGAAATGATCCGCCCACGCCAGCAGCGGTCGCCACAGAAGCTGGTCGAACAGGATGATCACCAGCACCAGCGTGACGATGCCGAGCAGAATCGCCTGCGTGTCGCCCTGATTGGCGGCGACCTGCAAATACGCGCCCAGCCCCGGCAGGCGGAAGTCGCGGCTGCCCACCGTGAAAATCTCGGCAGCCATCAGGAAGAACCAGCCGCCCGCCCAGCTCATGATGCTGTTCCAGATCAGGCTGTTGGCGGCGAAGGGTAGGGCGAGCGTCTTGAAGCGCAGCCAGCCGTTCAGCCGGAAGGTGGCGCTGGCTTCGCGCAGTTCCTTCGGCGCGGTGATCAGCGACTGATACCAGGCGAAAATCAGGTTCCAGACCTGGCTGGTGAAGATCAGGACGATGGACGACAGCTCGATGGCGAAGCCCTGCGGCAGAATCGCCGTCAGGCTGAGCAGCACAATCGGCAGAAACGACAGGATGGGGATGCTCTGCAAGATGTCGAGCAGCGGCAGCAGAATCCGTTCGGCGCGCTGGTTCTGCATGGCGATCCAGCCGTAGCCCAGCGCGAACAGCAGCGACAGGACGTAGGCGATCCCCATGCGCCCGACCGAGAGCAGGGTATACCAGGGCAGGGCAGCCGGGTCGAGCGAGATTTCGGGACCCTGGACGATGGCGGGTGTGGCGAAGGCGAGGCGCACGCCCGCGTAAAGCACGGCAGCGATAGCGCCCAACACAACCAGATCGCCAAATGTGAGCGCGACGCGGCGAAACTGCCCAATCTGAAAGAGCCGTGCTGTTCGCATGAGGACGAACCTCCGCTGTGAGATGCGCTGCGGTGGTGGGATCGGCGCGATAGCGCCGACACAACGGCTCGGCAGAACGGGGTTCTCCCCACGCTGCCGAGTGCGTCATCGGTTGTCAGCGGCGCAAACTGCGCCCGATCAACGACCTTGCCCGGTTGATCCGTCGTTGTTGTGGTTATCGCCGCGCGCGTGTTCGATCATGCGAACGGTGGCGCTCAGTTCCTTGCGGCGGGCTTCCACCAGCGCGTTGACCAGCTTGGTCTGGATGGTGAGCGCGTCGGTCAGAACGTCCATCTTGCGGTGCAGGTCGGCGATTTCGACTTCGTTCTTGATATTCACTTGAAAGTCATTCTGTGCAACCGCTCGATCTTTAGCAGCCTGACGGTTCTGAGCCATCAAAATTACAGGCGCTTGCAGCGCCGCCAGCGTACTGAGCGTGAGGTTGAGCAGAATAAACGGGAACGGGTCGAAGGCGTGCATACCCATGTAGACGTTCGCGCTGATCCAGACGACCATGATCAGACCGAACATAATGATGAATTTCCAGCTACCGGCAAAGATAGACAGGCGGTCAGCCACGCGCTCGCCAAACGTGGCTTGTTCGTCGATGTCCTCGTACACGTCGTCGGTGACGATGTACGGACGGAGATCACGAATCAGTTCCTGTGCTTCAGGGCTGAGCAAGCTGTCCAGTTCCTCGATCTCGTCGATCAAATCCTGGATTTGCTCATCTTCGCTATCGACCGGGGCGACAAGACGATTAAGCAGCAGATCGTTGTACATATTACCCCTCCAGAGAGACTGTACCGACGAATAGCAATTCGCCGATGCCTATAGATTTGTCTGTCAGTCGGAACAGGGGCTTACATTATCTAGGGTTTCCCTGACGCGCAGGGTCGGCAATAACGATGCCGCGCAACCCCAGAGCACAACGATTGTATTGCGGGGTTTAGCGCAGGTCAGCGTTATCGCCGCCAGATAATGAGGGCGGCTGTTCGCTGATACTACTACCTGCGTTCATTGATGCCTTCACTTGAACGAATGGTCAAATGCGGACGGAATGCCATCCACAAATCAACTGTACACCGCTTTTAAGGGAGTGTAAACCCCTAAATAATTAGGCTGAAAAGATGCTGATCGTTACGCCATCGGTGGCGATCACGTACTGTCCGAAGGTGGTCATCGCCCGGATCGATTTGTCGAGCGTCTCGCCGTTGGGAAGCGAATTTATGTTCTTTGGATCGCTGGTGTCGAGCACGGTAATCGTGCGGCTGTCCTGCTGCGAGACGAGCAGGTATTCGGCGCTGTCTTTGCTTAAGAACTGCACGTCCGTGATCGGGCTGCCGTCGACGGTGACTGTGCCTGTCAGGGTCAAGGTCGCGGGGTCGAAGAAGGCGAGGCGATTGCCGTCGAGGACGACGACGCCTTCGGTCGTCGCAGCGTTCAGCGCGACTGCGGACGGCGCGCCGTCCAGCCCCAGCTCCTTCTCCGCCTGCATCGCTTCCAGCCCGCCCAGCGGGGCGGCTGCCAGCACCTGATCGCGCAGGAAATAGGCGGTGGTATTGGACAGCGCGGCGTCGATGATCGTTTCTGCGACCGGGAAGTTGTCGATGTTGCCGGGATCGTTGATGCCGAGCAGCACGTAACCCTGCTCGCCGACGACCACGCCCCAGTGATGATCCGGCGAGAGCGCCAGCGCGCGCGGGTTCTTGGGGATGTCGATGTAATTGTAGCCAGGGGAGAAGGGCGTGCCGGGCAGCGCCGGGGCGATCACCTCGATGCTGTCGGTGTCGCCACTGGTGCTGACGGCGACGAGACCGTAATTGTCGCCGCCCGCCAGCAGGAGCGGCGTCCCGCTGACCTCTAACGTCGAGAGCAGCGCCGGATTCGACGGATCGCTGAAGTCGTAGATGCGTACCTGTTGGGTCGCTGCGTCGGCAACCAGCAAGCGACCACCGTCGGCTGTCACAGCCAGCGCGCGGAAATCGCCTGCTTCAAGCGTACCAATGGGATCGAATGGAGAGGGACTGTCCTGGGCAAAGACTATGCCCGTTGACAGGACGAGCCAGCAGAAGAGCACAACCCATTTACGCATGTCGCCGGATGCGATTAATAATCATCTTCGTCTTCGAAGTCGTCTTCGAAGTCGTCGTCTTCGTCCTCGAAGTCTTCATCTTCGTCCTCGAAGTCTTCATCTTCGTCTTCAAAGTCTTCGAAGTCGTCTTCGAAGTCCTCGTCAACGTCTTCTTCGAGGTCGTCTTCGTACTCGTCGTCGAACTCTTCGTCCGGTTCCTCGTAATCGTCCATATCCTCGAACTCGTCCTCAATTCGCTCGTCGTCGTCGGTGAAGTCCACATCGTTCATGAAGAGGTCGTTGCTGGTCATGTTCTCTCACCCGCCAGAATGTAAACGGATACTGAAGCCATTGTAGCGTAAAGCGCGCGTATTGTATCATGAAGTCACCGTTTGCAAACGGTAATTTTTATGAGATTTACGCGCTGCGGTCAATCATCTCGACAAAATAGCGGTGCAGCCGAGAATCGCCGGTCAGTTCGGGATGAAAAGCGGTGGCGAGCAGGTGTCCCTGCTGCACCGCGACAACCCGGTCGTCGTCGAGCTGCGCCAGTACATCGACCCCGTCGCCGACTTCCGTGACGACGGGCGCGCGAATAAACACGGCATGGAAGGGCGGGCTGCCAATCGGCTTGATGTTCAGGTTGGCTTCAAAGCTGTCGATCTGCCGCCCGAAGGCATTGCGGTTGACCTTGACGTTCATCACGCCGAGGATCGGCTGGCGGTCGATGCCGATGTCCCGCGCCAGGAAGATCATGCCCGCGCACGTCCCCCAGGTCGGCTTGCTCTGCGCGAAGGCGCGCAGCGGCTCGATCAACCCGAATTCCGTCGCCAGCTTGCCGATGGTGGTGCTTTCGCCGCCGGGGATGATCAAGCCGTCCAAGCCCTCAAGCTGGGAGGGCATCCGCACCTCGCTGGCTTCGACGCCGAGCGAACGCAGCATCTTTTCGTGTTCGATAAACGCGCCTTGCAGCGCCAACACGCCTATTTTCATCGCGCCGAATTGCCTCCTACGTTTCAGTGTTATCTTCTCGCAGTCTACAGGGGCGGTCAAGTGCCAAAAGCGAACAAGAATCGGGAATCAAAAGGCGCACAGTGACCGGAAAATCGCTGTGCGCCGCGACGTGAGTTTATGCGTGGGTTACTGTGGCACGGGCTGCTGCTCAACCTGCCCTTTGAGCAGGGTAATCAGCCCTTCGACTCTGGATTGATCGCCGTGCCGGGAGCCGCCGCCGAGCGCCAGATACTGCTGGTAGTCGGCAATCGCGCCGGAGAGGTCGCCCCAGTTGGCGCGCGCCGCGCCGCGATAGGTATAGGCGACATCGACTTCGGGGTTGAGGTGGATCGCCTGCGTGTAGTCGGCGATTGCGCCGTTCAGGTTGCCGCGCAGTTCGTTGACCAGCCCACGATTGCTGTAGGCAAGAGCCTGCTGTGGGTCCAGGTAGATCGCCAGGTTGAAATCGCCAAGCGCTTCATCGACTTCACCCTTAGCATAATGCGCCAGCCCACGATTGATGAAGACCTCTGCCCGGCGACCGCCCAGACGCAGCACGCGCGTATAGTCGTCAATCGCGCCGTCGTGGTCGTAGAGGCGGTAGCGCGCCCGCCCGCGCAGGTGATAGGCTTCCGCCAGATTGGGATTGAGCCGGATCGCTCGGTTGCAGACGCGGATCGCGCGGTCGTTTTCGTAATGCGTCAGGTGTGTGACGCCTCGCTTCGTGTAGAAGTCTGCGAGGAAATTACGACACTGCAAAAGATATTTTTGAAGCAACGGCATGGGAACACCGTCCTATAACTACACCCCCAACTACCATTTTATGTGAATTATTTCACATAAAATAGCGCAAAATGTTCTTATTATTCTGTGAAGATAGACACTTGCCGGGCTATGAGAGGTTCGACGACACTGTCCGAGGATATTCAGGCGCCGTCGATTGTGCGCGGCATGATGCGGAGACGGCACGCCGAAACACCGACGATCTTTGACGGCGGCGAATCCGAGGTGCGCTATAATCTCGTGCGGGATCGCTCTCATTCATGCCAGAATGTTTTGGGGGAATCGAGATGAAAAGAGCGCTTTGGTTTATTCTGCTGATACTTCTGCTCGTGGGCGGCGCGTCGGCACAGGCAGCCGCCAGCCGAAGCACAGGAGGAAATCGAACCGTGACAGCTACCGAGACAACCGACGCGGGCTTCGTCAGCGTCAACCAGACCGGCTACTTCCCGGAAGGCGAGAAGATCGCCGTTTACCCCACCGCTGAGGCGGTCGATCACCCCTTCGACTGGTCGCTGATCGACGCGAGCAGCGGGCAAACCGTCGCCAGCGGGCAAACGCTCCCCGGCTTCTTCGATACGGCATCCGGCGATTTCGTCCACCTGATCGACTTCTCGTCGTTCAGCACGCCGGGCACGTACACGCTCACGGTCGGGGACGCCAGCAGCGTCCCGTTCAGCGTCGGCAGCGGCATCTACAGCTCGCTTGCCAAAGACGCGCTGCGCTACTTCTACCTCAACCGCAGCGGCACCGACCTCGATCCGCAGTACGCCGGGCAGTGGGCGCACCCCGCCGGACATCTCGCCGATAGTCAGGTCACGTGCTTCAAGGGGACGGACACCAGCGGCAGGCAGTGGGACGGCTGCGACTACACCGTCGATGCCAGCGGCGGCTGGTACGATGCGGGCGACTACGGCAAATACGTCGTCAACGGCGGCATTTCCGTCTGGACGCTGATGAACATTTACGAGTTCAACCCGGCTGCCTTCGCCGATGGAACGCTGAGCATCCCGGAAAATGCCAACGGCTTCCCCGACGTGCTGGACGAAGCGCGCTGGGAGATGAATTTCCTGCTGGAGATGCAGGTGCCGGAAGGGCAGCCGCAGGCGGGGATGGCGTTCCACAAGCTGCACGCGCTCCAGTGGGATCCGATGCCCGTAAAGCCCACCCAATCGACCGCCCCGCGCTACCTGATGCCGCCCAGCACCGCCGCGACGCTCAATCTGGCGGCGTCCGCTGCCCAGTGCGCCCGCATCTGGCGCTCGCTGGATGCCGACTTCGCCGACCGCTGCCTGACCGCCGCCGAGCGCGCCTGGCGGGCGGCGAACGACAACCCGATCTTCACTTACGGCAGCATCCCCGGCAACGCCGTCGGCGGCGGCGACTACAGCGACCCGAACGTGCAGGATGAATTCTTCTGGGCGGCGGTGGAACTCTACGTCACGACGGGCGAGCAGCAGTATCACGACTACCTGGTCGCGTCGCC
The DNA here is from genome assembly GCA_963760975.1 of uncultured Chloroflexia bacterium. GTDB lineage: Bacteria > Chloroflexota > Anaerolineae > Aggregatilineales > Phototrophicaceae > Flexifilum. The sequence goes on from CAVXEZ010000009.1 coordinate 144,836, forward strand.
GTACTTCGCCGGGCGCTTCAATCCGGGGCAGGAATCGGCGATCACCTGGGGCGACGTGGGCGTGCTCGGCACGCTGACGCTGGCACTTGCGCCGGATCGGCTCTCCGCCGACGAGCAGGGGATGGTACGGGATTTGATCGTGAGGATCGCCGATCACTACGCGGGCGTGACCGAAGGCGAAGGCTACCGCATGGCGATGCCGCCGACGGGCTACTCGTGGGGATCGAACGCCAACGTGCTCAACAATGCGCTGGTGATGGCATACGCTTACCGCCTGACCGACGACGCGCGCTACCTGAACGCGGTCGTGGAGAACATGGACTACATTCTCGGTCGCAACGGGCTGAATTTCAGCTTCGTCTCCGGCTACGGGACGTATGCCATGCAGCATCCGCATCACCGCTTCTGGGCGGACAGCCTTCCGGGCTTCCCGCCGGTGCCGCCGGGCGCGCTGTCGGGCGGACCCAACGCGCATCCGTCTGACCCGCCCGCGATGCAGCCTCAGATCGCCTCGCGGGCGACCGCCAAGCGCTACGTGGACACGATTCAGTCGTATTCCACCAACGAGGTGGCGATCAACTGGAACGCGCCGCTGGCATGGGTGGCGGCGTTCCTCGACGCGCAGTTCGGAGAATGATACCGTAGGGGCGGGTTTCAAAACCTGCCCCTACAAAGCTCTCACATTTACGGCGCGGACAAAATCGGCAGGCTGCTGCAATCGCCGCTGACCGATGCGGTCGTGCCGAAGACGCTCGTCTGTATCCACGCGCCCGCGTAGCTCGTCTGCCACCAGGTGTTATCCGCCAGCCGCCCGGTGGGGAGCAGTTGATAACCCGCCTGCACCTGATCGTAGATGTAGTCGGGGATCGCGTTCGGCTGCGTGTAGATCAACTGCGCGCTGCTGATCGTGATGATGCAGGGGGTGCTGGGCTGCGCCGGGGGAGCGGTCGGCTGTGGCGGCGGCTGGATCGGCAACTGCGTGGGCTGCTGCTGTCCCTGATCAGGAATGACGGGCGGCGGGTTGATGATCAGGATGGTGTTGGGGCTGCAATCGCCGCTGCTCGTCACCACCGAGAGCGCGATCCAGCCGTTCGTGCCCCGGTAGAGGACGTTGTAGAACTGCCCGTCCGGCGAAATACCGATCACGTCGGCAACGTCGCCCGGAGGTAGAGTTTGGGTGACCTGGGCGATGGTACTCGCCGACTGGCGGACGTTGACATTGCCTGCGCCTATCGGCGTCACCGTGCAGCCGATGAATTCGGCAGTCGGCGCGACTTCCGGCGTGGCGACCGGCGCTGGCACGCTCCCCGCTTCGCATCCGCCGGTGCTGACTGCCGCCAGACAGATGGTGAACGCGCCCGGAGCGCTCTCGCTGCTGATCTCCACCTGATAGGCGGCATCACCGGGAGGCAGGCGCAGGCGCGCGCCCAGCAGGTCGGACTCGATCTGCCCGCTCACCTCGCCGCTGGTCGTGTTGATGACGCGGACGGCGACTCCACTATCCGGCGAGCTGCTCTCGACGTAGAGCAGGGCAGGCTCCGCCAGCGCGTCGAAGCTGTACAGCGCCAGCGGATTAGCAGTGCCGCTGACCGGACTGCCGGGCGTCAGCGCCGTCGTCGTGACGGCGTTCTCGCTTTGCAGGACGAGCACCACCAGCCCGTCGGCGTTGTTCGCCGCGCCGACCTGCACCACGTATGACCCGGCGTCGAGCAGGGTGGTCATCGAGACGGTGAACGCGCCCGCCGTATTGGCATCCTGGGCGACCGGCGTTCCGTTTTGCAGGATGGTGATCGTCGGCGCGACCGTCGCGCCGAGCGCCTGCAAAGTGATCTGGCTGGGCTGGCTGAGGGTATAGTCGTAATTGAGGGTTTGCCCCTGCGCGAGCTGACCGGGCATAGGCTGCCCGACGACCAACGTTCCGTTGCTCTCGCCCTGCGCGCTGACCCCGGCTGCAAGGCAGCCGACCAGCGCCACGACGAGCAGCGTCAAGAGCCAACGCTTGCTTCCGGTCATGGCATCATTCCTTTGTAGACGGCAAATCTGTCTTTCATTGTAAACAGTTTTTGCGCTCTCCTCACGTTTTAGTCGGTTTCAGGGAACAAAAAGGGCGCGCTCTGTATGGGCGCGCCCTCGAAACTGACTTTATTTGACTTAGCGCTGATTGATCGGCACGTAGTCGCGCGCGGTCGCGCCGTTGTAAATCTGGCGCGGGCGGGCGATGCGCGTGCTCGGATCGCTGCGCATCTCTTTCCACTGCGCGATCCAGCCCGGCAGACGACCGAGCGCGAACATCACCGTGAACATGTTGGTGGGGATGCCCATCGCCCGGTAGATGATGCCGCTGTAGAAGTCGACGTTCGGGTAGAGCTTGCGCTCGACGAAGTAGCTGTCAGACAGCGCGATTTCTTCCAGATTCTTGGCAATATCCAGCAGGGGGTCGGTGATCCCTAACTCGTTGAGGACATCGTCCGCCGCTCCCTTGAGGATTTGCGCGCGCGGGTCGAAGTTCTTGTAGACGCGATGCCCGAAGCCCATCAGCCGGAAGCTGGAATTGCGATCTTTCGCCATCTCCATGTACTTGCGGTGGTCGCCGCCGTCCTTGTGGATCATCTCCAGCATGTTGATGACCGCCTGGTTGGCGCCGCCGTGCAGCGGTCCCCACAGCGCCGAGACACCCGCCGCGACCGAGGCGAACATGTTCGCCTGGCTGCTGCCGACCATGCGCACCGTCGAGGTGCTGCAATTCTGCTCGTGGTCGGCGTGCAGGATCAGCAGCAAATCGAGCGCGCGCGCCACCACCTTCGAGAATTTGTACGGCTCAGACGGCACCGCGAACATCATGTGCAGGAAGTCTTCGGTGTAGTCCAGGTCATTGCGCGGGTAGATGTAGGGCTGCCCGATGGATTTCTTGTAGGTGAAGGCGGCAAGCGTCTTGAATTTCGCCAGCAGACGAATGATGTTCAGGTCAATGATTTCGGGGTCGAGCAGGTCGGGGTAGTAGGCGGACAGCGAGATCGCCATCGCCGACATGATCGCCATCGGGTGCGCGCTGGGCGGATACCCCTCGAAGAATTTCTTCATGTCTTCGTGGATGAGGGTGTGATAGGTCAGGTTATGCTGGAAACTCGCCAGTTCCGCCGCGCTCGGCAGCCGCCCGTACACCATCAGGTAGCAGACTTCGACGAAGCTCGATTGTTCGGCGAGCTGCTCAATGGGATACCCCCGGTAACGCAGGATGCCTTCCTCGCCATTGATGAACGTGATTTCGCTCGTGCAGGCGCCGGTGTTGCCGAAGCCGGGGTCATAGGCGATGGCGCCGGTTTGTGCTCGCAGCTTGGTGAAATCAATTCCCAGTTCGTGCTCCGAGCCTTCGATGACGGGAAATTCGTATTCCTGCCCAGCCAAAATTAGTTTTGCAGTACCCATAGAGATTTATCCTTCCAAAAACGCGAGACTAACTTGCGATTGTAGCCTAATCAGATTTAGAAAATTCGGATATGACTAAACGACACGTATTTCATATGTAAATTGCACCTGTTATGCTCCATCGAGCGCGGTTTTGCAACTTTCAAATCCCCCAGTTGGGCGGCGAATCAAACAAGACGAGCCATGACGGCTCGTCTTGAGGGTCTCGATCTGTGCCTGCGACGTGCTAGACCGACTGCACCGGAACCGGGACGTACTGCCTGACGAATTCCAGCGCGACCCCAGCAATCTCGCGCCAGCCGTGATCGATGGTGAGCGAGTGCCCCCGGTCGGGGATTTCCTTGATCTCCGTCACGGCAGGATTCTTCTCCTGCTGCTTGAAGGAAGCGTGCGCGATTGCCCAGGGCACCGTATGATCGAATTCGCCGGAGATGATCAGCAGCGGTCCGCGCTCAGGGTTGTGCGTGTTGACCTGCGCTTCCGTCCAGGGGTTGAGGTTGGCGGTCGCCGCCTGGAAGATCGGTCTGCCGGAGCCGGGCACCGAATACTTCTCGTACAGCTCGTGGGCTTCGCTTTCGTCGACGACGTTGGCGAAGGCGAAACGGAACTGCTCGTAGGTCAGCGGAACCGCGCGGGTGTAGTTGAGCGGGTTGCCCAGCACCGCCGAGGACGACTTCAGGGCAGAGAGCGGCAAGGGCAGCACGCCCCGAAACGGCGCGGGGTCAATTGCCACCGTCACGGCGGAAACGCCCTCGCCCGCCAGCTTCTGGGCGATCAGACCGCCAAAGGAATGCCCGATGACGGCGGGCTTCATCCTGAGCTGGCTGATGGCGTCAATGTAGTAGTCCGTCACCTGCTTGAGGCGCTTGTGGGCGAAGACTTCCGGGTCGCGCTTCGCTTCGTCGACGGTTTCGGGATCGTCGGGCCAGCCCGGCGCAATCGTGGTGTAGCCCTGTGCTTCAAAGAACGAGCGCCAGGTATCCCAACTGCTGGCGAGCAGCCACAAGCCATGTACGAATACGATGGGCTGCATCCCGGAGTTGTTGGCGCGGTCGATGTCCTGCTGTTCGTGGGTCGTGAGCGCGTTCATGAGATGAATCTCCTCTGTCGAATAATCTGTTTCTCTCAAGCTGTTATCGACAGAATAGGCTTTCTTAGCCGCCCTGTCCTCAGTAATTCCACTCATTTCGCGGTGGCGGCTCTGTGGTTGAAACAATCGGGGAACGAAATAAGGGATGCGCCTATCTGTCAGGTGCATCCCTTTCGCTTATGAATAGACTTGTCCTGAATTACCACCCGCGCCCGGCGATGCGCATCAACGCATTAACGGCAAGCGCGCTAATTCGCGCTCACATCAGCGCCGGACCGTGCCGTTTCCGCCAGCAGGGTGTAGACCGCTGTCCACGCTTCCTTGACATCCGGCGTAAACGTATCGCCGAGACCCTGTTCGAGCGTCCACAGCAGCGCCGCGCCGACCGTTTCGTAATGGGCGGGCTGCACCCCATATCCCACGTGTCGCTGACCCAGGGCTTTGACCGCCGGGACGACCGCGTCCAGGTTGTCGAGCGAGTGGACAGCAATGGCGATCATCTGCATCAACATGCGTCCCTGTTCAGTCATATCGCGCTTGAACAGGGGGCGCAGCGTCGGGTCGAGCTGAAACAGGCGCTCGTAGAACAATCCGGCGGCTGTGTCGGCAATCGGCTCGACGTGGATAAAACTGCCTTTCACGAGATCGATTTGCGTTTGCGTAAGGCTCATGAGTTTCCTGTCTTCATTTGTAGTCGCTAAATTGTGAATAATGCCGAAATATTTTAGCATAGACGAACGAATACGCGATGGTGAATTTATTGGCTGTCGACCGGATCAAAAAGGGGCAAAACCAGTGTTTTGCTCCCCGGAAAGCATCTATCCGCGAGCTTCAATCTTCGCCAGGAACGCTGCTGTTTGAACAGGAGCGACCTGGCTTTAACTACTGGACTTCGGAGAACATCCCAAAACGTTGAAGTGCCCGAATGATGCTTTTCACGACGCACTTCTATAACGATAATATGAAATTAATAAAAGGTGTGCTATGCTGATCATGAGATAACGTCACTAACCGTACCGAAGCAACGAGCCTCGCCTTACGACACCATATAGTCCAAATGGACTAGAAGAAGCCCCACTCAATGTCACAGTCCAAAATCCCCCGCTTTACTCAAGACTCCAACGGTTTCTTTAGATACTATCTTCCTGCACAACTCAGGATTTGTGTTCCACACCTAACTGTGAAGCGCGTTCGTTGCGCGCCTCTTTCCCGCATGTTCTGTTCAAACACATCTTCCTGCTACGTGTATTGCATCGTGCAATACACGTTTCTGAAACAATCATCATAAATGCCCGCTGAGTATCGATGCTGTGGAAAAGGCATTCGCCTGAAAGGCGTCCCCGACCCGGCAGAAAATCACTGAGGCAGTGATGACCGAAGATACGCAAGCCCCTCTGATTCCCTGCTGCCAATGTGGCACGATCATGCATGTCTATTTTCAGCCCGCTACGGACTACGATGAAGGCGCCTACTACGTGACTTGTGTGAATACATCATGTGTCATGTGGGGACATACCCTTTCGGCAAACCACTATCCCCCTGAGAATCTCGATGTATATCTGCACCCGAATGACAAGGCGAATGTCGTTGTCATCTATATTCGCCTGGTAAGGCAAGACAGCATACAAGCCGCCGCTGCGATCGAGCAGATTTACGCGACCATCGGCGCGAAAGCGGCTTTGCGTGCGGCACTGATCATCATGATCTTCAAAATGGAAGTCAAGCAAAATCACTGGATGCCTGACATGAATAGCTACGCCTATTTGATACGCGATTTCCGGCAAGCAATTCCGCTGCTGGAGCGCGCGATGACCTGCTGTTTGCAGGCATGGGATATTCACGATATCGAATTCGGTAATCTGGAAACGGGTGATCCCACCGGCTGGAACGATAAAGGATTTGGCTCAGTAGAACGTGATCAGTGAAAAAAGGCAATCGCATGGGTCCCTCTTCCGATTATTATGATATCGTCGTGGTCTACATCAGGACGATCAAACGGGAAAGTCCAGCGGCTGCTGCCGCTGTCGAGGAGATACTCGCCACTTATGGTTCGCGCGCCGCGTTGCGCGCAACGCTCGTCATTACCCTTTTGAAAATGGAAGTTCAGAAAAATCATTCGGTTGAGAATATCAGTGTCCCCATGCATCTGGTCAAGGACTTCCCCGAAGTACTTCCCCTGTTGGAACAAGCCATAACATGCTACTTGCAAGCTCGAAGCAGACTTTCCGAGGAACCTTCGGAGCAGGCAGAGGAGAATCCCGCCGACGATGCCGGGGAACCTAGCTCATCAGCGCCCGAGGTTCCGTCCGTTTAGCGGACTAAGCAACATCGTCCGACAAGTCCAGCTCCGGCGGCGCGACCAAGAGTTTCTTTCTTGATGACAAAAGCCAATAAAAAGAGGTATACTAGTCTATAGACCTGACATTTGCCTGCAAACATTCAGGGTTTTTACTTCCCACCGGATTATGAGGCGCGTTCGTTGCGCGCGCACCTCTCTCCAACCGCTCAATCCAGCACACGTTTCCTTCCAGTGGGTATTTTCCATTGGGTCGCCCGTAATCCAGCCATTTTCACAAATACTGTCCTAGACTTCGCAGCCTGATCCAGTGGAAAAGATGCGGTTATGGAAACCGCTATCGACCGGTACGAAGACGTTGCCTTAGCCTATACACATTCGCGCGCGGTCATATGAATGGGATGAGCGAGGATTTGGCGCTGCTGCGGATGACATCGAACTGTTACTGAGCGAAGCTGAACTCTTGACTGATCTTACTGAGAAGCGGCTGCGTTTGGTTCAGACAGCAAAAGGCAGAAGCTTACTTTTACAAATAATACCTACTTACAGCCTCCAACACCCGATCAATATGCTTGCAGGAGACCACAATCACAATGGAAATCGAACAAACGCGCGAAATTGAACACCAGTTGATTGAATGGGCGGAACACCAGGAGTCGGTTCGAGCGGTGCTCTTAACGAACTCGCGCGCCGATCCAACCGAATCGGTGGATGCTCTCTCGGATTATGACGTTATTCTGGCTGTTTCGGACATCCGCCCCTTCCTTGACGATAAAGCCTGGCTGCGGGATTTTGGTCCGGTGCTTATGGTCTCCTGGGACCCGCTCGAACTCCGTGCGTGCCGATGGCATGGAGCAAGTTGCCAATGTTACGCAGTATACCGATGGTCTCAAGATCGATTTCACCCTCTGGACTATCGCGTTATTACGCCGGATTGCCGAAGCGCCGACTCTGCCAGCCGACCTTGACGCGGGCTACACCATTCTAATCGACAAAGACCACCTGACCGACGGAATGCAGGCGCCGACTTATCGCGCGTATATACCGCTCCCGCCGACCAATGAAACCTATCAAATGGTGATCGAACGCTTCTTCGGGGATGCTCCCTACGTCGCCAAGAGTCTCTCGCGCGACGAGCTGATGCCCGCGAAATGGCGCCTGGATTACGATATGAAACACAATTGTCTTCGCAGGATGCTGGAATGGCGAATGGAGCAGGATCACCAGTGGACAGTACCGTCGGGCGCTCTCGGCAAAGGTTTGAAACAGCGTTTGCCATCGGACATCTGGTTCCAACTGGAACACACTTACGTCGGTGCTGGAATCGAGGAGAACTGGGATGCGTTATTTAAGACCATGACCCTCTTTTGCCAAGCCGCAATCGTAGTCGCCGATCACTTGGGATATACGTATCCTCTTGAAATGGATCAACAGGTAGTGTCCTATGTGCGGAACCTCAAGAATTGATCAGAAGCCATTTGAAAATACCCTGTTCAGAGAGAGGGTGGGGGCGTTTAAAGCAAACCGAAGGTTTGCATAGCGCTCCTGACGTTTGTGGCTCTCGCTCCCGTATGAGTGAGGAGCGACGTGAATTTGTCTGCCACACTTCATCAGACAACATGTAACTAATCGTGTTGTAAGGAAAAACGTGCTACAATCAATCACAATAGTAATGTGTACTGCGCTTTATCCCTCGTCAAGCAACTTACCAATGAAAGGTTGAGATGACCTATGTTCGCCCGGTCTAGCATTCACAGACGGATTTCCGTTCTCCTCTGCCTTCTTGGGTTAACCACGTTGCTTAGTGTGACCCTCATCGTGCCGAACGCGGTGAACGCTCAGGCAGTCGCCCCTAACCTGGGCACAGCAGCAAGTTTCACGGTTCTGGCTGGCAGTACTGTCACCAATACCGGTTCATCTGTTGTCGGCGTCGATCTCGGTGTCTCACCGGGAAGTGCGGTCACTGGATTTCCACCTGGAACTGTAAGCGGGACAATCCATGCGGCTGATGCTCAAGCGGCGCAAGCACAGAGTTGACGTGACGACTGCCTATAATTTTCTGGCTGGTCAGTCGGTTACCCAGGATTTGTCTGGTCACGGATTTAGGTGGATTAACGCTCACACCTGGGGTCTACTTTTTTAGCTCCTCCGCCCAGTTGACAGGGGCACTCACGCTCGACGCCCAGACCGACCCGTCAGCGGTCTTCATTTTCCAAATCGGCAGCACACTCACGACGGCAAGCGCTTCGTCCGTCCTTTTCACCAATGGCGCAAGCGCCTGCAATGTCTGGTGGCAGGTTGGCAGTTCCGCGACGCTTGGCACAAGCAGTTCGTTTGCAGGCAATATTCTCGCGCTCACGAGTATTACCGTGACCACAGGCGCGAGTATCCTGCCCGGTAGAGCATTGGCGAGCAATGGTGCTGTGACACTGGACAGCAACAACATCGATTCATCGGCTTGCTATACGGCGACTCCCGGTTTGTCACTGACGAAGAGTGACGGTGGAGCGACTACCGTGCCGGGCGGTACTGTCAGCTATACGCTGAACTACCAGAACACAGGCAACGTCTATCTGACCGGCGTAACGCTCACGGATGCCGTGCCCGCCGACACGACGTTCAACTCCGGCGCGAGCAGCGGTTGGAGCTGCGCGGACGGCGATCCAGCAGGCACATCCTGTACGCTGGATGTCGGCGATCTGGCGGTTGGCGCGAGCGGAAGCGCGGTCTTTGCCGTCACAGTGAATAATCCCACCGGTGCGACGGAAATCAGCAATAGCGCGACCATCGCATCGGGGGCGACGACGGACACTGCTGGCGACACCACGCCTGTGACCACGCCGGTTCCGCCGACTGCCCCACCGACTTCCCCACCGGATAGCGGACCTGCCCCAATACAATCAGCACCAGCATTACCGACGTTAACCCCTAGCCCGACTGCGGAGAATGCTGGCAATTCGCAGTCAGTCATAGGTTTACCGAACACCGGTGGCGGTCCTCCACAGCCCACCTACTGGATTGTCGAACCGAGGCGATGACTCCCGCGCTGCGCCCCAGCACCGCAACTATCATCGTTGTGACGCTGGCACTCGGTGCTCTGCTGCTGACGATAGCGCTGGAGTTGGCGCTGCTGCTGACGAGGCATCCTGCGAGTACCGATGTCGCGCAGTTGAGCGCGCCCGATGCCAGAATTCTCATCACGGCAGTACCGACGGTGGAGCACGTATCGTCTCTGCTGCCAACGCCCACACTGCCAGCGAGCCTGGATGTCCAGACGGCTTCTGACCAGTGGGCGGGAGTGTCCGCGCCCGTGACGTCGGCGGTTCCGCTAATCCCGGGACCGCTCGTCGATCCGTCGCTCAGCCTGCGCACCGGACCCGTTGCAGTCCCCCTCCAAATCCAGATTCCCGCGCTCAAGATCAACGCTCCTGTGCTCGGCGTCGGGCTTAATATGAACAACGCGATGTCCACACCAAGAGGCATTCTCCCAAACAACTCGCTATGGCAGACGGTATTCTGGTATCGCGGCGGTGGGATACCCGGCGATGTCGGCACTGCTACGTTCGCCGGGCATTACGATGACGTGCTCGGACGCCCCGCTATCTTCGCCTACCTGGGCGATCTACGAACCGGCGACCTCATCGTCATCCGGGATCAGCGAAGCGAACTCAGTATTCCTTTTGTCGTCACCGAGATGAAGTCCTACACGAACGAGGAAGCCAGCGATCCAGCCGTTCTGGCACGCATCTTCGGTTCCAGCTCCGTCAGCGCTGCGGATACACAGCCTGTGCAGGATCAAGTCTCGCGCCTGACGCTGATCACCTGCGCCGGATCGTGGGTTAATGGATCGTTCGATCTCCGTCTGGTCGTTTACGCAACGCGAGCGAATTACCCCTTTTGAAGCGCTAAACCGACAGCCGCTGCGTCGATATGCCTAAGCTCGCCGGTGAAGGCGTCGGCAGCTCCGTGCCGGTCAGAGCGCATCGACCACTGCCTTGGCGTCGTGCCTGTTCGCTCACCCTCCCGGTGATGTCCTTGAGTGACAAGTTGCTGTTGCGCAAACGTGCCATCATTGAGTAAGCATTGACCGACCGTTGAAGAACATGTCGCAGATTGAGCATACCGCGTCACCGCAGCCCGGTCAGCTTCATGATGCATCTCGTCGCTGGACTGCTGGCTTACTGTTTTCAGCCCAAGAAACCTTCATTGCTACTGGACAACACGCTTGTTCTTGCGCCTGCTTATCCATAACTGACGTTAATCAGTAGCGGATCGTAAGCAAACAAAAACGGGACGCTCTATCAAGAGCATCCCGTTTTGATTCTATAGACTGCTCGACTTACGGCTTTACCACCCGCGCCCGGCGATACGCTCGCCTTCGGGCATGTTGGCAGCGCTGATGCCCATCATCGAAACGCTAGACAAGGGTTCTAAATCGACCTTGTTCAGTGTTTTGGAGATGGAGCAATGCCCGAAACTCAACCAAATCATACGCCGCTTTCGCTTGTTCGCCCACTAACTCAGGAAGAACGCCAGCTTGCTCGCAGCGCCGCGCAGGAAGCGGTTTTGCGCGACGTTGGCGAACGCCCCATTCGTTCAGATTATAACCATCATACTGCCTATCGCTACCCGCCGATGGTCACGAGGCTGATCACTGGCTTGTGTATCGCGCTGCTGCTGGCAGCGTTCACTCCTTCCGCAATCCGCCTCTATGTGATCGGGTCATCGACCTTCGGCGCAGCCGTGCCGTATGAACTGGCGATGATCGCTGTTGGCGTCGCCACTGTTTTCACTGCTGAAGTGGGTCAGGTGGTGTTCTCGCTGGCGCTGGCGACGCTCGGCACATCGACGAGCGCGCGACGGCTGCTCTACGCGCAGCATGGGCATCGCCACCACCATTGCGCTGATCGGCAATGTGCAGGTCGCCCTGCCCGGTCACATGGAAAGCCCGTTCGCGTGGCTGGAAGCGATTGCTCCGCCGCTGCTGGTGCTGTCTACCGCCTACGTCCTCAAAGAGCAGATGCTCGACGCGATTGAACAGCGTCACGCTAATGAACGCGCCTATCAAGAAGCGATGATCGAGTGGCAGCGAGCAACGGTCAGCCCAGAAGCGCATCCGCGCTGGATGCAGTGCCACGCCAATGCCTTGAGAGATGCGCTGCGCAAAGCGAACAACCGCCGCCGTGAAGCACTTGAAGGACTGACACAGGGCGACTGGCGAGCGCTGGTCTACCGCGAACTGCAAGCCGACAGTTGGTACGAAGCACCAGAATCCCCCGCCGCACCGGTGCTGATCGAAACCCAGAACGAAGGGAGCGTTGAAGCCTCTGCACGCCCTTTAGTTCTGAGCGCGAACGGGAACGGCAGCCAGCCAGAGGCGAGCGCGTGAGGTACTGCATCGTGTGCGGCGCAGCGCTGCCCCGTTCCACCTACTATGCCGGAAGACCACGCTTGTATTGCAGCAACCGCTGTAAGCAAGCCGCGAAGTGGCAGCGCCACCGCGCGTTTACCGCGCATTTCGTGTCAGACGGAGGCGAGTAGCTGCTCATGACGAAGCCAACCATCATCCCGAACTGGAAGTATCAGAAGCCGTCGAAAAGCGGCTATCGCGGATTAAAGAAGCTGCTCAAGTACGTGTCGCACCGCGAGAGTCCCGACCACCGCCCGGTCGAGATCGACGAGCGCTGGACGGACTGGGGATTAGGCAAGGGCTGGCGGGAAGTGTACGAGAATGCCGGTAAGCTGGCGGGTCCGTATGTGCTGGCGCATCACCTGGTGATTTCGCCCGCGCCTGACTTGATGGCACTTGTCTCTGAAGACCTACGCTATGACCTCGTGCGCGAAGTCACCGAGCGGACGATTGAGACATGGCACGAGGCACGTGGGCTGAACCAACCCGAATACTCTTACGTCCTGCACGACCGGGATACCGATGATGAGTATGGGATGCAGATGCTGCACACGCACGTATTCATCGCCGGAACGATTGAGAACAGCATCGGCGAGCGTGAGTCGCATCGGGTGCAGCGCGAACACGTGGTCGCGGACGCGAAGGCGCTTCAGCGGGAGAACAACCTGCACCGCATTGCCCGTCAGGAGTTTGAGGACATGCTTGACCGCACCATCGGTCACGAATGGCGGATGCTGCGAGAGGTCGAACCGGAGCAGACTGCACCCGATCTGGACAGCAGTGTCAAGCGCAGCAGGGGGATTGACCTGTGAACGCCCTGTTCAACAGTGTTTGTGTGCATATCGCGCAGAGAACTGCGAGCGGCTTCGCGCCGCTCGCGGGTGTCCCGCCCGGCGGGATCGTCCATCTGCACAGCAGCATGGGCGGGACACCTTACCCACGCGCTTGCGGAGCAAGTCGGGGTAGCGAGTTTAATGAACTCGCTCCTCACATGCCGGAGGGGCTTCGTGCGCCACGCTTCGCAGCGGCACACCAGCATCGGTGGTCGCGCGCCCACCGATGCTGAAAAGCATGGCGCGTCACGGCTTGCTGTGCTGTGCGCCACTCAAAACGAATTGCAAGCGCTTTTTCGTCCTACATGCAGTGCAAGTGAGGGAACATGAAACCAAATCGTCTCGAATACCCGCGCCGTCTATCTGTGCAGATCACCAACGCGATGGACGACCGGTTGGAGCAGGTTGCGCGCGGGCGCGACGAAGCCAAGTCCGAGGTCGTGCGCGCTGCTTTGCGCGCCTTCCTCGACGAGCAGGAAGACCTGATCGGCAGTCGCAAGCACTTCACCAAAGCCTTTGGGCGGCGGATCGATCATCTGGAACGCATCCTGTCGGTGCTGCTGGCGGTCAATCTGAACACGCTGCATCTGCTGTCGGAGCGTCTGCAAAAGCAGCCCATCCCGATTGAAGACCTGTTGACCGACGCAGTTGACGAAGGCGTGCGCTCCCATGAGGTGCTTGGGGAGTTGATTGAAATGACCGCTGCCCAACACAAAACCAAACCGCCAGCGTGAGTCGTCTTCGACTTAGGCTGGCGGCATGGGTGAACCCGATGTTTCTTTTTGCCTGAACAACTTGAGGATACATCAGGTTCGCCCGGCTGTCTATCAAGCTGTTTTCTATCCGGGAAAAGCGAGGAAACATGATGGCATCCTTGAACCTGCCGCCCATTGTTCTGGCGGCGCAGCAAAAGACCGTACTCTCAGCGGCGTTGGCATATGCCGCGCTTGGTTTGAGCATCATTCCGCTGGACGGCAAGCGCCCAACATTGAAAAGCTGGACGCAGTTTCAGCGCCAGCAAGCGGACGAGCAGATAATCCGCTCGTGGACATTCGATAACATCGGCATTATCTGCGGGGCAGTGTCAGGAAATCTGGTCGTCCTCGATCTCGACGGCGCAGCCGGGTATCCTGCCTTTGCCGCGACTTTTCCGGCGCTGGCAGAGACCTATACCGTTGCCAGCGGCGGAGGCATTGGTCGGCACGTCTATTTCTACGTCGATCACCTGCCGCCAAGCGTCAAGGCGATGGGAACGCCGATTGGCAACCTCGAACTGTGCGGAGAAGGACGGCAGGTGGTCGCGCCGCCGAGCATTCATCCGACCACTGGAAAGCCATATCGCGTTGAGCAGGCACGCGACATCCTGCGCGTTTCCGACTTGGCGGAGTTAACCGCGTGGATTGAAGCGTTCAAGCCGCGCCAGCCTGTGCGGGAATGGCAGCCGCCCAAGATCAGCGCACCTACCAGTGACTCGCTGCTCAACCCGCATGTGATTGACGAAATCGCGCGGACGCTGGCAGGGCGGGGCTTCAAGCAGCACGGTGACTGGCTGCACGGGCGCTGCATGTACCCGGAGCGCCACACGCACGGTGACAGAAGCCCATCATTCGGCTTCAACACCGTCAGCGGCTACGGGCACTGCTACGTGTGCGGCACAATGCTGGCGAAGGAGATTTGCGCTCGGCTGAACATCGATCCGGCGCAGGTCGGCGGATTGGTGGAGAAGCCCGAACCGCCCCAGATCACCCATCGTCGCGAACCGCCCGCGTGCCGCCGTATGAGCCGCCTACGCCACCCGCGAAACTGCCCGATTGGGTGGAACGCTAAATAACGTGAGTTATGGATAAGGCGGGACGTCTTTCGCTGGAGGTGTTACCCTCCAGGGTACCGCTACCGAGAAAGGCGTCCCACCATGAGTTTACTGGAATTGTTCTGCAGCGTCGATGATTTCTGGCAAGCGTTTGCGCCAGTGTGGCGACAAAAGCTGCTGACGAGCGGACAGCGGCAGCGGGTACGAGCGCGAGAATTGAGTGAAAGCGAGATGATGACCATCGTGATCCACTTTCATCAAGCCCGCTATCGGGACTTCAAGACCTATTACACCCAGTATGTGCAGGTCTACCTGGGCCGAGAATTTCCCAAGCTCATCAGCTACGCACGGTTCGTTCAACTGCTGCCCTCGCTTCTCGAACCACTTTGTGTGTTTCTGCAAAGCTGCTTCGGTCACGGGCGTGGCATCGCCTTTATCGATTCCACCGCGCTCGCCGTCTGTGACAATCGACGGATTCACAATCACAAGGTCTTTGATGGCTGGGCAGCACGCGGGAAGACATCGATGGGCTGGTTCTTTGGTGTCAAGCTGCATCTCGTCATCAATGACTGCGGTGAACTGCTGGCAGTCCGGGTCACGCCCGGCAATGTCGATGACCGTAAGCCCGTGCCTGCTTTGGTCAAACGGCTGTGGGGCAAGCTCTTTGGCGACAAAGGCTACATCTCCAAAGCTTTGAACGACCAACTGCGGGCGCAAGGTGTTGAACTGATCACACGGCTCAAAGCCAACATGAAGAACCAATTGATGCTTTTGGGCGACAAACTCCTGCTGCGAAAGCGTGCCCTTATCGAGTCGGTCATTGACCAACTCAAAAACATCTCGCAGATTGAACACACCCGTCACCGCAGCCCGGTCAGCTTCATGGTGCATCTCGTCGCTGGACTGCTTGCTTACTGTTTTCAGCCCAAGAAACCTTCATTGCGACTGGACAAGACGCTTGTTCTTGCGCCTGCTTATCCATAACTCACGGTACATGGCGTGGGCGGGCGCGACGGGCAATCAGACCCCACTGATCTTTCATCAGGCTGCCGGGCTGTGGCTGCTGGCGACGCCATTGGTCGCCGGCTGTACGGCGAAGCGCCATGGGGCGTACGCATCTACCCGAATCTGTACCTGATGCTGGTCGCCGGGACGACCTTCTATCGCAAATCGACGGCTTACAAGCTGGCGGAGAGGTGGCCCGCGCTGCTATCCCGCACATGCTCATGCCGACACCCGGATCGCCGGAGCGCTTTCAGGAGGCGCTAGCAGGACGGATGCCCTCCAACTTCGACAAGCTGCCGAAGGCGCAGCAGGAGCGCTTGACCAAAGGACAGCCGTTCGCGGCACAGCGCGGCTTACTGAAGGATGAGGTTTCCGGATTGTTCGGCGCGATCAACAAGCGCGATTATATGGTCGGCATGAAAGACCTGCTGATGGAACTCTACGACTGCCCGGATTACTTCGACAAGGACACGCAGACCGGGCTGAACGTGGTCGAGAATGCCGCCTTGAGCATCTTAGGGGTAACGACGCCTGCCAGCTTGGGCAGCGCCATCAGCGCGGGCGATTGGGACAACGGCTTGCTGGTGCGCTTCGCACTGCTCATGCCGGAGCCGGACTACGCTGAACGTCCTGCCTCGACGATGTATCAACCCGCGCCGGATAACCTGATCGACGATCTGCGCCAGGTTCACGAGCGGTTGCCCGTGCCGGAGATGACGGAGATGGGCTGGAGCGCGCCCGGCGCGCTGCGCCTGCACGTCGAGTGCTGGACGGAATGCCAGCACTACGGCGATGAGCTGCGCCGGTTGTGCGATCCGCGCCGTGAGGTCGAACTCGATGAGCGGCTGAAAGGCGTGTACGGACGGATGCACGTGCAGGCGTTCAAGCTGGCGGCGCTGTTCGCCGCCCTCGACTGGCTGAAGACGGGCGACGCTGCGCCGACGGTCACGATTGAACACTGGTACGCTGCACAGGCGATCACTGACGGCTGGCGCGCCGGCGCGCATCGGCTGCTGGAGCAGCTCGACAAGAGTGGAGAAGCCGTGGTCGAACGCCGCCAGCAGGATCGGATGCTGACGTTGATCCGGGCGACAGGACGCGCGGGCTGTGAACTACGTGACCTGTACCGCCAGATGCACGTCACCGCCAAGGTCGGACGGCAGGTCGCGCAAGAGCTGGTCCGGTCGGGCTTGGTTGTGCAGGTCAGCATTGACGGGGCGGAAGGTTACGCCGCCATCGAGTCGATCCAGCACGCATGATTTGTGACTGACGTGACATTTGTAACTCGCGACTCTGTGACACACACGTTTTGTCACGGAGTCACATTGTCACACTGTCACCTTTGTCACCAAGATGAGGAGCCGCAGGTGAACCATACACAGCGAGTAGCCTACGTCGCTCGGCAGCGGCGCAGCTTGACCAAAACGGTCGTCCGCGAGTCAGTGGAACGGTATCTTGAAGCATTGGCCGAGGACATTGCCAGCGGGGAATGGGTGGATCTGATGGGTATCGGCAAGATTCAGGTCGTTCAAGAGGAAACAGACAGTGTACTGACCTCATTCAGCAAGGACGGGCAGCGCGTTAAACGTCATGTAACCCAACGATTGAGGACGAGAGTTCGGTTGTACGAGAAGTTTCGGAAGCGATGGGATTCGTAGTAATTCTATAGGGGGAAGCGGCTTACCTGTAATATGCCACTTTTCGCATCATCCTAATTTAAGACGTTTTTCCCTTCCGTGAGAATCCCTCGCAGCCTTTCGTAAACTGCACATTGATGGAACGCGCGTGAAAATAAACGATCTTTGGACGTTCGTTGTTTACCGTGTGCTGTAGCTAACAACGTTTTCCTAGATAGGGAGCACTTCAATGAACGCAGCAAACCATCGTTCGCTCTGGTTGGTCGTTGGCGTATTGATTTGCATTCTCGTGGCTGGGCGCTCTGAGCGCCAGCGCGCAATCCGCCCCGCTATCGATCTCGATTGGGGAAAATCAAACCGCCAGCCTGACCGATGCCAGCAGTCGTGTTCAGTTCTCGATTGCCGTACCTATGCCGCAGAACGTCAACCTGCAGGTCCTGGCGACTTCGCCGGGGTTTGCGCCTGCCTTCCGCGTGCTAGATCCCAACAACGCGGCAGTCCTCGACGTTGCCAATTCCAGCGCACAGAGCATCATCCAGCAGGCGCTGACCTTTTCCAGCTTCGGCACGTATATCCTTGAGGTGCGTTCGGCGAATGACATCGCCGGGCAGTTCACCATCAGCCTACAACCGGGAGCGCCGCTTGCGCCGCCGACTCCACTTCCATTTCAGCAGCCGTCACGACTTCGGTCGATACGCAGACAACACGGCAGGCTTTTTCCTTCACCGCCCTTTCCACTGACGCGCTGCTCCTCGACGTGACCAGCAGCTCACCGACCACAAGTCCGGTGATCCACTTAAGCAATGCCGACACCGGTAACACCCTCGGCTTGAGCAATGCGCAGCTCACCTCGGTTCGCTTTCGGATGCCGATTGGCTCGACTCACTATTTGCTTGAAGTGACGACCAATGGGTCAGACGCACCTCAAAGCGTCACCATTTGCTTGTGGCTCGAACACGGCCCTTCGCCCTGTCCCGGCGGCGGCTCGGAAAGCGGTTCGCAGAACTCGACCTCCGGCGCTTCCAGCGACAATTCCAGCGGAACCTGCACCTGTGACATTACCGCCACCAGCACCGCAAACGTCAACATTCGCGTCGCTCCCAGCCTTGCTGCTTCGGTCATCGGTCAGCTGCCACCTAACACGCCCGCACAGGTGATTGGAACGTTACCGAACCACTCGTGGATTGAAGTCAACTCCAATGGCGTGATCGGCTGGGTAGCGGCTTCCGTCGTGAGCATCAACAATTCCTGTGCGGGCATTCCCGTCATCACGGTGACGCCGCCTCCCGGTCGGCCGACGACCACGGCAACGCCCGGACGCGGCGGTGTTCCCACAATTCCTGCTCGCCCCGGACCGCTAAACACACCGACACCCCAGAACAATCCGACGAATCCACCACCGCCGCCTGCGAACCCGACTCCGACTCCTGTAATCGGCATCGGCGTCGGGGCAACGAACACCCCGCCGCCTATCCAAGTGCAGCCGCCGATAGGCTTTATCCCACCGACGCCGACACCCACACACATTCTGATTAGGTAACGTGTACGCCACCGCAGCGTCGAGGGGCAGATAGGCACAACTGCCCTTCGACGAATTTCGCTGCTAAATTTAACCTTGAAGGTTGCCCCGCAATCTGGAACCACTGATTAAACTACGCCATCTCAAGTCCTTTCCTCTAAAAGCGCCGAATCAATTTCGTTCGTTAAATCGCGGGGTAATCCGGCGAGAGTGAAAGCGAAATTGCATCTCAGTAAGGGTCAAAACCCGCCGTAGGCTTGTGATCATGTGAATTCATGAGAATAATGGTGGATATGCTGCTCTCGCGTATCGCACTCCACCCACCCTTCGCATAAGCGAAGCACAGGAATCGGGGATCGCTGACAAATCTCTGAGGCGAGCTGCAGGATCGATGGGTTTGCCGAATGGGGGAAAGCGGTGGTTGATCTCCTGAAAATCACGAGCTTCGGCGGCTTGAGCTTGGCGCATGGCGCAGCGCCCATCGAACAATTCATCACCCGGAAAGTTGATGCGCTGTTGGTTTATCTCGCCTGCAATCCGCGCGAGCATCCCCGCGAAGTCCTCGGCGAAATGCTCTGGGATGATCTTTCCCAAGAACGGACGATGGCGAACCTGAGGACGGCGCTTTCGAACCTGCAAGCGCAACTCGCGCCCTATCTGCTGGTCACGCGGCAGACCATCGGCATCAACCCGGACAGCCCCTACTGGGTGGATGCCGTCGAACTCGATGCGGCGCTGAATCTCGCTGAAGAACACTGGAAGCGGCATGGACGATTTACACGCGCCCTGATTGCCCGTTCCGAAAAAGCGCTGGAGTTGTATCGCGGGAATTTTCTCGAAGGCTTTCATCTACGTGAGGCGCGCGGTTTCGAAGGCTGGATGCTCCTTGAGCAAGAGCGTTACCGCGCCCGGGTGATCGACGCCTATCGCCGCCTGACCGATCAGGCTTTGCAATCCGAGTGGTATGCAGAGGGCATTGGCTACGCCCACCGCACGCTTGATCTCGACCCGCTTTCGGAAGAAGCAGCGCGCTTGCTCATGCTGCTGCTGGTGCGCTCCGGACAGCGCGGCGCAGCGCTGAGCCAGTACGAGACGCTGCGCAAGAATCTTGCTGAGGAACTAGGCGTCGAGCCAGAGGCGGAAACGGACGAACTTTACGCGCGGATTCACGCTGGTGAGATCGAAATCGCCCCCGCTGCGCCCGCCACGCCGCATAACCTGCCGAATCCAGCAACGCCGTTTATTGAGCGCCGTAGCGATCTCGATGGCATCACGCGGCGTCTGGAAGACCCGAATTGCCGTCTGCTGACGCTGACCGGGACCGGCGGCATCGGCAAAACGCGGCTTGCGCTTGAGACGGCGCGCTATGAGCTTGCGAATTTCCGACAGGGCGTCTATTTCGTCTCGCTGGCGTCGGTCGATTCACCGGATTTTCTGGTGCAGACGCTGGCAACGACCTTGAACGTCTCCTTCCAAAATGCGAAAGCGCCGGAAGATGAACTGCTCGACTCCCTGCGCGACCGCGAACTGCTGCTGGTGCTGGATAACTTCGAGCAGTTGCTGGATGCGGCGGCGTTGGTCAGCCGGATTCTGATGCACACCGACGAGCTGAAAATCCTGACCACATCACGCGAGCGCCTGAATTTGCAGGAGGAGTGGCTGTACCCTGTGGGCAGCATGGCGCTTCAGAATGACGGCGGCGAACTCTCCAGCGCAGCGCAGTTGTTCGTTCAGAGCGCCCAGCGCGTGCAGAGTGAGTTCTCGCCAGCCGAGCATCTGGCTGCGATCAATCGCATTTGCGCGCTGGTGGAGGGTCTGCCGCTGGCAATTGAACTGGCGGCGGCGCAGGTCGCGGTGATGACGTGCGAACAGATCGCCGAGCAGATCGAAGTGGATTACGACGTGCTGGCGACCTCGCTGCGCAATGTGCCGGAGCGCCATCGCAGTTTGCGCAAGCTGATCGAACAGTCCATTCAATCACTCGCTGAGGGCGAAGCCGATGCGCTCTACCGCTTGTCGGTATTTCAGGATCGGTTCGACTTTAAAGCGGCGCGTATCGTCGCCGAGGCAAGCCTGCCTCTGCTGACACATCTGGTCGAGAAATCACTTTTACGCGCGGATATAAATGGTCGCTATACCATGCACGAGCTGCTGCACCGTTATGCCTCGGACGAATTGCAGGTGCGTGGCAATCTTGATGCTGTTCAGCGCGCACACTGTCACTACTACACTCAGTTTGCAAATGCAGCTATAGCTGCGGGCGATTTCCAGACCGTTGCCGAAGAGTACAACCACATTAACAACGCATTAGTCTGGGCGAGCGAAACTCAGACGGCGTCCGAACTCATCGCTCTGACCAACGCCGTCGCTACCTTCTGGTTCAACCGGGGCTATTTTGATAGCGCGCGCGACTGGCTTGGCAAAGCTGTGGCGCTCAGTTCCGACGTGGTTCCGCCGGAGAAACGCGCCAAGCTGTTTAGCCTCGCCGGGCTTACCGCCTTTTACCAGAGTAATTTGGAAGAAGCGCGCGTTCACCTCGATCAGAGCATTGTATTGTCGCGGCAGATCGGCGACCACCACGGACTCGCGGCGAGTCTGAATTACTTGGGTTACGTGAATACCGATACCGGCAGGCTTGACGAGGCACTCGCCTGCTTTCAGGAGGCCAGCACCATCGCGCAGATGGACGATGACGCGGAAGCGCAGATGCTGGCGCTGGCAAATCTTGGGACGGTCACGTCGGATACCGGCGATTTCGAGAACGCCAAGCTTTACCTGGGGCAAGCGCTGGTGATCGCCCGGCGGAAAGATCTGCTCGATAGAGTCGCCAGCCTGATGTGCAATCTTGGCAATGCTTATCTGGGAGAGGGCGATTATCACGAGGCGGAGCGCTGCTATAAAGAAAGCCTCGAAGCCGCGCAGCAAGCCGGACCGCGTGAGGTCGTTACGAATGATCTCATCAACTTGGGGGAGGTGCTGCACAATCTGGGTGAGCCAGAGACCGCGTTGGAGCACTACCGGCAGGGGCTGCGTGACCTTGCGGAAATGGGCGGGAAGGTCGCGCTCACCGCAACCCTCGAAAGCGTGGCTTTTGTTCTCATCGATCTTGGACAGACAGAACACGCCCTGCATCTGCTCAGCGCATGTGACGCCGCGCGTGCAGCGCTCAACGCGCCCATCGTGCCGCGTGAGCAGACGCGGATGGACAAATTCCTCGCCAGCGCGCACAGTCAGGTCAGCGACGATGAGTTCGCGCGCTGCTGGAATGAAGGCAGCATACTGACACTGGATCAGGCGCTCGACAATGTTTTAGCCTCCTGAAATAGACGATTTCTGAACGTTCGTCATTTACCCTGTACAGCAGATTAACCTTCGCGCTGGAAACAGGGATGTCTGATGAAATCGCTCTCCCAACAGCAAAAAGTACTCGTCCGCCGATCATTTCGCCGGATTGCTATTTGTCATCAGACGACTGCTCAACGTTTCTTCGACCGCCTCTTTTCGCTCGATCCTGAAACCGAGCGGTTGTTTCCCGCTGAGCTTGCGCCTCAACAGCGCAAATTCATGGACATGCTCGCCCTGCTGATCAACGCGCTCGACGAGCCGGACAGGTTCGCTGAGCTAGCGCGCAAGCTGGGCAAGCGTCATCTCGGTTACGGTGTTCAGCCCCACCACTACGAAATCGCCCGCCAAGCATTGCTGTGGTCACTTGAACAAACGATGGACGACCATTTCACCGCTCCTGTGCGCGAAGCATGGCTGGCGTTCTACGATGCGGTGACTGCCGAAGCGCTGGCAGCATCCGAAGGAAAGTGACCATTCAATCGATGGCGCATGGACACCCGGCTGCCGGGCGTGATCCATTAAACGATTTCTAGACGATGCCCTGCTATCGTGAAAATGTAAATCCAATCGGGAGAGAAAATCATGAACGCTATCGATCATGTGGATTTAACCCCTAGTGATTTCGCAGCTCGGTTGATGCGTGCTGCGCGTGCCTACGCAAGCGGCTTGCGATCATTTCTGCTCTCCGCTTCGTTTGTTCTTTCCGCCCGTGAAGGAGAGCAGCCGCATCCGAAAACGATCCGTATCGGCTACGACCCTATTGATTTCCAGCACGTGAGCCTGATCGCCCAATTATTCAGCCGTACCTTTGTCAACCACAGCAATTATGGCGATATATCGGGTCTGGCGACGGTCATCAGGGCGCTGCCGCAGATCACCTTTGCGCTCCCTGAATTGCGGATCAGCTTGCAGTTCACCTCGGTCGAGGACGAGAAAGGGTCGCATGACAGAACGACGGAGGCCGATCTGCGTCCGTTTCTCGATGCAGCGCCCGGTGGCGTCCAAATCACGTGGCAGGAGACGCTGATGTGGCGGCGCGACGCTGAAGGCAAAATCAGCGAGCGCTGGCAAGCGCCTGCGCAGGTCCAAGAATACACCGTCGCCTGCTGAATCCGGTCTGACGGTTCGACCAATACCGGGCTCCTATCCAAGGAGGAATGATCATGAAGCGTAGAGCCTTGTACACGGTGCTCACGAGATTGTTTTTTGGCGCACTCAGTTCAGCCTCAGCGAACCCTCCGCAGAATTTCGTGCGGAGGCCATATGACCTCAAGCAATCAGTGGAGAGTTGATCATGCGTACACGACTTTTTGCAATCCTGATCTCAATGGCAGTTTTCGTTAGTCTATTTCCGTTGGGTATCAACACAGCCCACGCTGACCATGGCCTCTGCTACGAAACCATTGAGATCACCCGCGTTGAAATCCAGAACTTTGGTCTGGACTACGGCCGGGTGGTTGTTCACGTGCGGGTCTCAGCCCAACATGCGAATCAAGCGTTAAGGGTCAACGTACGGTTTGATAGTGCGCTCCCTCAAACCTGGACTATGGTTTACGTCACGCCGGACGAGTACTTCGACGTTCCCTCAAATGATTTTACGTGGACTGACATCAAATTCGTCGTTCCGCTCTCACATTTCCCGACAGCGATCATAGCGGTCAACTATCGCGCGCAAGCGTGGGTTTATGAGGGTGTGGGTGGTCTTCCTCATTCTGGTACCAGGTGTGGTCGTGGCAGCCCGGAATATATCTTTGTGATGCCGGGCATAAACCTGCCTTATCCCTGATTTGCTATGCAAGGCACAGCCGCTCTGATGGTTTTGTCAGGACCTTAGGATGAATACGTCTCGGAAGGAATCGATCATGAAACGACTTGCGCTGTTGACCATTTTAGTCGGGTTGGTTTTAGGCATGGCGACCGCCGCCGCTGGCAGCCCCTCCGCGGATTGTGGCGGGGCGTTCAATCCACCCTGCACGCCGGTTCCGGCTGGCGGAAACAACGTCAACCCCGGCGACCCGGACGGCGATGGCGTCCCGAATGGCATCGACCAATGTCCGGATCAGGGCGGTCCCTCCTCGAATCAGGGCTGCCCACCGGGTACGGTTCCCTCCGCTACTCCGGCTCCCGAATCAACTGCGCAGGGGATCAGTCTACCAGCGATGCCATTGACGGGCGACTGCGTGGCGGCGACGCGCAGCGCCGAAGGCGTCAACATTCGCCTCCAACCCTCCGTCAGCGCCGGGATCGTCGGCGTACTCGACCCGCAGTCACTCTACCCGGTCAATGGACAGCACCATGCCGCCGACGGCACCTGGGATCGGATTGAGAACGGCTGGGTCGCGGGGCGCGTCGTGCGCACGGGAGGAAACTGTGGCAGCCTGCCTGTAGTCGTCGTGCCCGACGATATCCCACCGGAGACGATCAGTTGTGATGCCGACGAACTGATCCATGCAATTGAACACGCCTCCGACGGTTCAACGATCAGCCTCGCTCCGGGCTGCATTTACACGCTGACCCATCCCTATCACGAAACCTATTTTGGACTCCCCGCTATCAAGATTAGGCTGACGATCAACGGCAACGGCGCGACGATCCGGCGCAGAAACACGGAGGCGACCCCCCGTTTCGGCATCTTCGTCGTTAATGAGACCTTTGGTCTGAGGCTGAACGATCTGACGCTGCGCAACGGGAGCACCCCCTATTACGGCTACTGTGCTCCGTGTGGCCCTGCCGTCGAAAATGAAAGTGGCAGCGTAGTTCTGAACAACGTCACCTTCTCTAGTAACACGAGTGGTGCTGTTAAGAACGTCGGTGGCGGCACGTTAACGGTCGCTAACAGCACGTTCTCCCACAACGAAGCTTCTGGCGGCGGCGGCGGTATCAGCAATCTCGGTGGAACGGTGACGGTCGCAAGCAGCACCTTCTCCGACAACTTGGGCATTGGGAACACCCCTGAGGGGTATGGCGGCGCTATCTACAACGTCGGAACCCTGACCGTCAGCAGCAGCACCTTCTCCCACAACTCAACGAACGGTTATGGCGGCGCTATCAGCAACGCCAGTATCCTGACGATCACCGGCAGCACCATCTCTGGCAACACGGCGGATTACGGGGGCGGCATTGCCAACAAGGGCACGGCGACGGTCACCAACTCCACTTTGTACGGCAACCTTGCCATCAGCGGCGGTGGTGGTGGTATTTACAATTACGATAACGGTACGCTGGCAGTGACGAACAGCACCATCGCCAGTAATATGGTGTCGGGTACTGGCGGCGGCATTGACAATGTCGGCAGCGTCAAGGTGAGCCTCGGCAGCAGCATCGTCAGCGGCAACACCGGTTTGGGTCCCGACCTGTTTGGCGATTTCAAATCGCTCGGCTACAACGTGATCGGCAGCGGGATCGGCGGGAACATCACCGGCAACAGCACCGGAAACCGGGTCAGCAGCGCCGCGTCGCCGCTCAACCTGGGCGACCTGGCGGATAACGGCGGTCCCACCCAGACGCAGTCGCTCGGCAACGGCAGTGTGGCGATTGGAGCCGGCAACTGTGACTCTTTGGCTGGGATAGTGCCTGTCACAACCGATCAGCGGGGCATAGCGCGCAAACCGACCTGCGATGTAGGCGCATACGAAACTTAGCCCGTTCCTTAAGCGAGGCGGTGACCGATTTGATCGCACTGTCGATTTAGGCAAGCGTCTGTAGTCGAGCGTGGGCAGCTTCCCGCCCGGCAAGCGTTCGGGAATGCAGCTTCTACTTTGAGTCAAGCCTAATCGTCCTACAAGTCCAAGTCTCAGGAGGATCGATCATGAAACGCCTTGCGCTGTTGACCATTTTAGTCGGGCTGGTTTTCGGCATGGCGACCGCCGCCGTCGGCAGCCCCGCCGCAGATTGTGGCGGGGCGTTCAATCCACCCTGCACGCCGGTTCCGTCTGGCGGAAACAACGTCAACCCCGGCGACCCGGACGGCGATGGCATCCCCAATGGCATCGACCAATGCCCGGATCAGGGCGGTCCCTCCTCGAATCAGGGCTGCCCACCGGGTACGGGTCCCTCCGCTACTCCGGCCCCGAATCGACTGCGCAGGCGGTTCGTCTACCGGCGATGCCTTTGACGGGCGACTGCGTGGTGGCGACGCGCAGCGCCGAAGGCGTCAACATTCGCCTCCAACCCTCCACCAGCGCCGGGATCGTGGGCGTACTCGACCCGCAAATGACCTACGTCGTCCTGGCGCAGCTCGACAACGCCGAAGGGCTGTGGGATCGGATTGTCCCCGGATGGGTGGCGCGGCGCGTCGTGCGTCAGGGCGGCGACTGCGAAACCGTGCCCACGCTCGATCAGCCAGACGCGACCGACCCCACCCCGAACCGCCTGTCGTTCCCGGACGGCTTCGCTCTCTC
Organism: uncultured Chloroflexia bacterium; assembly: GCA_963760975.1. Taxonomy (GTDB): domain Bacteria; phylum Chloroflexota; class Anaerolineae; order Aggregatilineales; family Phototrophicaceae; genus Flexifilum. The sequence goes on from CAVXEZ010000009.1 coordinate 171,607, forward strand.
GCTCGACAAAGGCGACGGCTCCGGACAGGATACGCTGCAGGGCTACTGCGCCTCCAGTTTCGGCGTGGATTGGCTGACCTTTGACGGCGGCGGTCAGGACGCCGTCAATTTTGATTTCGGCGACGGGTCGTGGTGCATCCAGATCAACGCGGATGGGCGGAGCTTCGGTCTCCAGGCGCCGCCTCAATCCGACACACAACCGTTCTCGATCAACTTCTCAGTCGGCTTCAACCCGGATGACACCAGCCAGCCGATTCTGATCGGGCTGCTCAACTTCGCCCCCGGTGAGCAGGCGCCACCCGATCCTGATAAGCCGGGGGTACGGCTGTCCTGGACGCTGTTTCCGCCCGATCCGTGCAAATCGGGTGATCAAAGCTGCCGCGCCCAGGGCGTCGCCGTCAATTTCATGCCGGCCGCGCAGAACGACGCCGCCAACCCTGGCGCGCTGAGCGTCTCGTTGTTCTGGCAGCAATATCCGCCCGATCCGTGCAAGACCGGCGACCAGAGCTGTGCCAATCAAGGCGCGATCACTCAGGGCGTATTCATCAATTTCACCCCGCCGGTCGACCCCGGCAAAGTCGGCGATCTTACCGTCAATTTCGCGCCAGCCATCCAGAACCTGAGCCTCAATTCCTTACCTGATGGCTTCGATCCCAGCACCGGCGGTTTCATCCTGATCGAGAACCAGCCACTGGGGGGCGACGTGACCGTCAACTTTACCGTTCCGGCGCTCTAAGCCAGTACGAAGGGCGGCTGTATGGGTCGCCTTTCACACCGGATCAGCCTATTTCTCCGTCAGCGTGAGCGTGTAGATTCCGGACGTGTTCGGGTCGCCGTTGGTGTCGCTGAAGAGCGTCGTCGTCAGATAGTACACGCCTGTCCTGTCGTAGGGATGGTGAAGCGCAGCAGCGCGTTCTGGTGGCCGCCCGTGTCGTCGTCGCTGGCAATTGGCTTCCGGTTCACGTCGAGGATCACCACGCGGCTGTCGAGGTTGCCATCAACACGATCCATCGTGATCGTCAGCGCGGCGAAGCGCGCAAACCGACCTGCGACGTGGGCGCATACGAAACTTAGCATGTTCCAAAAGCGTGGCGGCGATCCTACGCATCGCCGCCACTTCCCCTCAGTGCTAAACCAAAGTAATGCCATACAAATAAACCCTCCCTTCTCGCATTACCGCCGCGCGGCGATCTTACAGCGCGGGTCGCGAGCGGTAGCGCTCACCTGCGTTGGCAAACTCCAGTGGTGTGAGGGAGTGTCCCACCATCACCAGTTTTCAGATCAAGCCGTTTCAACGTATCGCGGCTTACCCGACTGGATGGGCGGGTGAGATGACGTTCGAGCAAATCTACGACGATCTCGCGCAGTATGCCTCGAACGTAATGAAAAACTTCGGCATCTTGCCCTACGAACTTCCTGTAGTGACCCCGGTAGATTGGACGCAGGGCTAAAAGAAGTATCCCATGTTCAAGAAGGGGAAAACAGATGCGAACGAGACAGAAGTTCACGGGCGAGTTCAAGAGCCGGGTGGTGCTGGAAGTACTGAGCGGGCAAAAGATGGTTGCTGAGGCGTGCCGCGAGGACGAACTGACGGGGCAGATGGTCAACGAGTGGAAAGCGCAGTTTCTGGTCGCAGCGCCGCAGGCGTTTGAGAGCAACACGCCGGGCAGTGGGGAAGCGGAGCGGATCGCGGAGCTGGAGCAAATGGTCGGGAAGCTGACCATGCAATTGGAGATCGCAAAAAGAGGCATCGCGCTTGCTGGATGGAACGTCGAGCAGAAACGGCAAGCGGCGATGAGTCTGCGACAGGCAAGCTATCCGGTAGCGGACATCTGTGCAGTGGTGGGATTGGCACGCAGCACGTTCTACCATCGGCAGCAGGAGCAGAGCGACGCGGGGCTGCGCGAAGCATTGTCAACGCTGGCAACCAACTACCCGACCTACGGCTATCGCCGCCTGACGGCACTGCTGGGACGACAGGGCTGGCAGGTGAATCACAAGCGGGTGCAGCGGGTTATGCGAGAAATGGGCTTGCAGCGTCCGGTGAAAAAGCGGAAAACCCGCACCACCAACAGCGACCATTCCTTCCCGCGCTACCCGAACCTTGTCGGCGCTACGGAAGCCAAACACCCCGAGGCTATCTGGGTGGCGGACATCACCTACGTGCGCTTGGAACGCGACTTCGTCTATCTGGCGGTCATTATGGATGTGTTCACTCGGGCGGTTCGCGGTTGGCATCTGAGCCGCTCACTGGATCGTCACTTGACCCTGAAGGCACTGCGACGGGCGTTGACCTCTGGACGCTGCCCGCTGATCCACCATAGCGATCAGGGGCTGCAGTACGCCTGCCAAGATTACACCGACCTATTGAAGGAAAACAACGTCCAGATCAGCATGGCTGCTGTCGGCAAACCAGAGGAGAACGGCTTCGCGGAGCGCCTCATGCGGACGATTAAGGAGGAAGAGGTTGATTTGAGTGAATACAGGGATTTCCATGATGCTTACCAGCGCATTGGACGGTTTCTCGATGACGTCTATACCCGTAAGCGGATTTACTCGGCGCTCAGCTATCTCACGCCTGCCGAAATTGAGACGCACTGGCGTGAACAACAGCAGCGCGCGACGGTCAGTTAAGCAGCACGCTCTTTGTGTCCTATTTCAGGGGTGCAGTACAATAGAGTACGTGGCGTAAGCGCGCATGTCCGGCAGGTGGATCGTTGACGCCTGCGCGGTAAAACGCGGAGCAATACCTGGCTTCATCAGTGTTTTTGTTTTCCCCTCAGATTATTCGCCGATATAGAAATACCGGAATCCTTCAATCGTCTACCGAAGGATTCCCAACCCCAAATGGGAAAATTCCGGAAAGTTGACAATCTCACTTTGATACGCTGAGTACACGTGTACTCAGGAGCGTATCTGCGTGTCTAAACCTAATGAATCTGCTCAATCTATCCAGCAGTTCTTAGAGCAAATCCATCCTTCGCTGCGCGACAGTTTCGTAGCGCTGCCACCGATAGGCACGCCGCTTACGGGAGAGCAGCTTTGCGCCGTGTTCGGAGGTGATCTTCGCGCGCTACGTGAACTGTGGCGTTTGACTCGCCAATTTCAGATTACCCAGCGAGGAATAACCGATCATGGTTGACCAATCCACGAAAACAGCTATATACTCAAGAGTATACCCGCGAGTATATAGCGACACGACTGGAAGCTTCATGACTGAGCAGGATTCATCGACGCTTACCCCGCAAGCACAGCATCTTCTTGGCGTCCTCCGCGCCGCTGGAAGGTGGGTGAACCGCACTGAACTTGCCAAACTCGCTGGAAAGTCTGCACTGAATAAATGGGACATTGTTTTGTTGACCAAACTGCTCGAAGCAACCCTGATTGAAAGCCGCCAAATACCCCATCATGGTCCCATCGGCTATGAGTGGCAGTATCGCGCTGTCAACTTGGAAACGCCGGAGCAGGAGGCATGACTCGTGCTGTGATCTGGTGTGCGGTTTCGTCACGCGCCCAAAATGAGCCTGACAAGATCAGCTTGCCACAGCAAGAGGCTGATGCTCGCGCTCTATGTGTACGAAACGAATGGCAGATTGTTGATATTCTGCGTGTGCCAGGTCACAGCCGTCGCTATATTGACATTCACGATTTAGCAGCGGATGCTGCCAAAGAAGGTATTGACGCTTTTTATCGCTTGCTCGCGCACTGGGATGCCCGCGATTTCGATATTCTGATTGTTCGTGACGGGGAACGTTTTGCGCGTACTCAGGCACTGCACGCCTATGTGGTCGAGCGCACGATCACGATTGATGCGCGGATTTATTCGCTAGTCGATGGCTGGGTGGATGAGCGCAACTATCGCATGTGGATTGCGATGGCGGGCTACAAAGCCGCAGGTGACATTGATCGTCTTGTGAAAGCGCGAAACGACGCGATCACCGCACGAGCGCAGCGGGGACTACCTGTGTCCAGTCGCATTCCTATTTCCCACAAGCTTATACGTGATCCGGTGAACGGACGCGCTCTGCGTCTCGAAGTTGATGAGAGCAAGCGCCGACTGTGGGATGACCTTGCGCTGCTCATTCTGGAAGGTGTCGCGTGGGTACAAATAGATTGGGAGCTTTATAATCGCTTCGGTCACGTTATGGATAATGGCAAACCTTACTACGCACACTACATGTATCGCCTTATCATGAAACCACTGTTTTGGGGACATATAGCCCGTAACCACAACAGCGCAACCAGCAAAAATGGCTCCAAATTTGGTGCATGGATTTATGATGAGAGTGAAGCCGCTCCCCGAAGGCGTGACCATGTTCCGAAACACGCATCCCGCTGTTTGGGAGGGCGAGTTGGCGGACTTGATTAAAGCAGAGGTGAAGCGCCGTTCAGATACGGTTCGCGGCAGTACCAATCCCGGAAATACTCACCGGTTTAGCGGCTTAGGTGTCTGTGCCGAATGTGGCAGCTTCATGGCAACCTTTGTCAACGAAGGTTATCGTGGTTTGGTATGCCCTGCTGGCAGAGTCAAATTCTCGCCAAAACTGCCGCCATGCACCAATAATAAAATCATCAATGAGCGCAAAATTATTGCCCGAATGAATGACTATTTACAGCAGATGCTTGAGCAGAATACGACAGAGGTTTTTGGCGAAGATGATAACCAGCAGAACAACCTTCGTGACCGTCTGGAAAAGCTCGCAGCAGAAATCGCTTCGCTTGAGGAACAAGCGCGTATTCTGATCCGGCGGCAGGCTTCAGCAGGCGAGGAGCTGCAAGCACTGTACGATGAGGAACTTAACCAGATCAACACGCGGCTGCGGAATATGCGCGCAACTCGCACGGGATTACAGGCACAGACAATCGCCGAACAGCAGTCGGAGACGATGCAGCAAGTCACATTAGAAGAATTGGCTTCAATGACGCTTGATGCGTTTTGGAAGCAAGACAGCCGGTACATCAATCAAATGCTGCACCGGCTGATGGGAAAGAAACGTCTGCTTGGCTTAAAGGGTGAGATTATCGGCGTGGCGGAGGTCAATCGCCGCCAGCGCCGACACGTCTGATTACCACCCGCGTTTACCGAGAATTACCTCGTCTGGCGTTACGGCGATGCCGACCATTGCTTCGCCCAGCCCCCGGCTGACCTTCGCCAGCACGTCCGGGTCGTTGAAATGCGTGACCGCCTCGACAATCGCCTTGGCGCGCTTGGCGGGGTCGCCGCTCTTGAAGATGCCCGACCCGACGAACACGCCGTCGACGCCCAACTGCATCATCAGCGCGGCGTCCGCTGGAGTCGCTACGCCGCCAGCCGCGAAATTGACCACCGGCAGCCGACCCAGCTTCGCCGTCTCGACCACCAGATCGTAGGGCGCGCCGATGTTCTTGGCGAAGGTGAACATCTCGTCCTCGTCCATCGAGGTCAGTTGGCGGATTTCGCTTGTTGACCGCGCGGGCGTGGCGCACCGCTTCGACCACGTCGCCCGTCCCGGCTTCGCCCTTGGTGCGGATCATCGCCGCGCCTTCGTTGATGCGGCGCAGCGCTTCGCCCAGGTTGCGGCAGCCGCAGACGAACGGCACCTTGAACTTGTGCTTGTTGATGTGGTTTTCCTCGTCGGCGGGGGTGAGTACTTCGCTCTCGTCGATGTAGTCGATTCCAATCGCTTCCAGAATCTGCGCCTCGACGAAATGCCCGATGCGCACTTTCGCCATCACCGGAATGGTCACGGCGTTCATGATGCCGTCGATCAGGTCGGGGTCGCTCATGCGGGCGACGCCGCCGTGCGCGCGGATGTCCGCCGGGATGCGCTCCAGCGCCATGACGGAGCAGGCGCCCGCGTCCTCGGCGATCTTCGCCTGTTCGGGCGTCACCACGTCCATGATCACGCCGCCCTTGAGCATCTGCGCCAGCCCACGCTTCAGGGCGTCGGTTCCGGTTTCGCCGTTATGACCGTTATTGTTCATGCATAGTCTCCGTTTCATCGTCATCGTATAGTGTCAGCGTAACCGGGCTGGCGCTTGCACTGTAGCGCCAACTGAGTCCATTAGTGCCACAGAAGCATATTGCGATCAGCATTTTGATATGCCACCCTTCCATGCGTTAGAATAAATCTGTTTTACGAATAATCCAACGAGGATGCGCCTTTTATGGCTCAAATGCCGATACTGGTTGTGCTCGCGGGGGGAACCTCGTCGCGGATGTGGCCCCTGCGGGAAAAGCTGCTCCTGCGTTTTGGAACGGAACCGCTGCTGGTAAGCCAGCTTCGGCGCTTTCACGCGCTCGGCTTGCAGGAAGCGGTGGTGATCGCCAGTTCCGGCAATGCCGAGGATGTCCGCGCGCTGGTGGGGCAAATCTCATCCATGTCGATCCGCGTCGTCGTCCAGCCGGAAGCCAAGGGCATGGGCGACGCGCTGCTGCAAGCGGCTCCGGCGCTGCCCAGCCGACCGGGCACGGCGCTCTACGTCGTGCAAATCCACGACGTGGTGGACGACCAGCTTCACAGCGACATGCTCAACGCCTACCAGCAAGACCCGACTGCGACCTATATCGCCGGGTACGAGCGCGAGGATTACTTCCCCGGCGGCTACCTGATCGTCAACCCGGACGGGCGTATCACCGGGATCGTCGAGAAGCCCGGCGCGGACAAGCGCCCCAGCAATCTCGTCAACATCGTGGCGCACATCCACAGCAACGCCGAGCAGTTTCTGGATGCGCTGCGGGCGGAGTACGCCAAAGACATCCCCACTGACGACCATTACGAGCGGGCGATGGACGCGCTGATGAAGCAGCACGTCTACCGCGTCGTCCCCTATCACGGCGCGTGGAAGGCGCTCAAGTATCCCTGGCACGTGCTCGACGTGATGGAATATTTCCTCTCGAAGATTCAGGGGCAGGTCGTCGCCGAGAGCGCCAGCATCGCCAGCACCGCTACGCTGGTCGGCGACGTGTACATCGGCGAGGGCGTGCGCATCTTCCCCGGCGCGTCGGTCGTCGGTCCGGCGTTCATCGGCGCGCATACCGTCGTTGGCAACAATGCGCTCGTGCGCCACTCGATGGTGCTCAATCACTGCAACGTGGGCTTCACGACCGAAGTCGCGCGCAGCTACGTCAGCGATCACTGCGACATGCACGCCTGCCGCGTGCTCGATACGATCTTCGCGCCGGGCGTCAATTTCTCGGCGGGCTGCACCACCGCCAACCTGCGCATTGATCGCGGGCACGTGCCCAGCATGGTCAAAGGGCAGCGCGTCGACAGCGGGCGCGATAAGCTGGGCGCGATTGTCGGGCAGGGGGCGTTTCTTTCAGTGGATGTCATGACGATGCCCGGCATCAAGGTGGGCGAATACGCGGAAGTCGGTCCGGGCACGCACGTGCATCAGGACGTGGGCGACCGGCAGCGCATTTATGTCAAGCAGGAAGTGGTTATTGTCGACAAGAAGGACTGAGGATACTTCACCAGTCCTGAGAATTGAGGATTATGGCGAATATAGACCCAAAACTCTTTAAGAAGTACGACATTCGCGGGCGCGCGGAAGGCGACGACCCGCCTCTGACTCCCGAAGCCGCCCGGCTGATCGGCAAGGCGTTCGGGACGTATCTCGACCGCGTGGAAGGCGTGCAGACGGCGGTCGTCGGGCGCGACAACCGCCGCTCATCGCCCGCGCTGGCGGCGGCATTGATCGACGGCTTGCAGTCGAGCGGCTGCGCGGTGATCGACATCCGCCTGACTTCGACGCCGATCCTGTACTGGCACGCCGTCCGTGAGGGCAGCGTCGGCGGCGTGATGGTGACGGGCAGCCACCTCGCGCCGGATCAGAACGGCTTCAAGCTGTGCGTCGGCGCGCGCAACATCTTCGGCGATGGGATTCAGGCGCTGCGGACGCTGATCGAGAGCGACGACTTCAACGGCGGCTATGAGATGATCGAGGTCAAAGAGTCGTCGCTGGTCGATTACATCGTCGACGTCGTGCCGCGCCTGCGCATGGGGCGCGCGCTGCACGTGGTCGTCGACGGCGGTAACGGCACGGGCGGCGCGTTTGGACCGCGCCTGCTCAAAGCCTGGGGACACCACGTCACCGAGATGTTCTGCGAGCTGGACGGCAGTTATCCCAACCACCAGCCTGATCCGCAGGTGGCGGAGAACATGCGCGCGCTCGCCGAGAAGGTGCGCGAGGTCGGTGCGGACGTGGGCATCGCCTTCGACGGAGACGCCGACCGCATGGGCGTCGTGGACGAGCAGGGCAACATCATCGGCGCTGACCGCGTGCTGACGCTGCTCGCCTGCGATATGCTGCGGCGGCATCCCGGCGCGAAGGTGGTCGCCGACGTGCTCACCAGCCAGGTCTTGTTCGACGAGATCGCCAAAGCGGGCGGCTACCCGATGATGTGGGCGAGCGGGCACTCGCTGGTCAAGGCGCGTATGGCGGAAGTCGGCGCGCTGATCGGCGGCGAGATGAGCGGGCACATCTTCCTCGCGGAAGATTACTACGGCTACGACGACGCCTATTTCGCGGCGGGTCGCCTGCTGCAACTGATCGGCTCGGCGCAGATTCCGCTTTCGCTGCTCAACGCCAAGATTCCGACGCTCTACAGCACGCCAGAGTATCGCCCGCACTGCGCGGAAGAGATGAAGGACACCGTGATCGCGGCGGTCAAGGCGGCGCTGGAGGGGCAGGGCGAAGTCACCAGCATCGACGGCATCCGCGTGCGCTTTGATCGCGGCTGGGGCTTGCTGCGCGCCAGCAATACCGAGCCGGTGCTGAGTATGCGCTTCGAGGGCGAGACCGAAGCCGACGCGCACGCCTACCGCGACCTGTTTTTCGCGGAACTCGGCAAGTTCCCGGAGATCGAACTGCCACAGTAAAACAGCCCGGCGCAGTGGGCATCGGGCTGTTTCATTGACACGACTATCAACCGGACGAGCGGCGGCGCTCAGTCTTTTTTGTGCTTGCTTTTCTGCTTGTTCACCGTCGCGTAGGCGATGCGCTCCGCGTCCTCGTCCGACCTACCGCGCTCTTTTTCGCTCTCTTTGATGTGCTCGGCTTGTCGATCCTCTTTCCTGGTGAAGCGCTCGCCGCTTGAGTTGTGCTTATTATCTGGCATGATCCTCGCTCCCGTCTGATCCAGTACCAGATTCAAGTTATCCATTAATCTTAAGAATCGCATTAAGGAATATTCAGAGACTCGATAATGTGCGGCGGTAAGGTCGGCACGGGTCGCCTCGTCTCTTTGCTGATCAACCTGCTGAGTGCGACCGAGAGTCCAATTCACGTAGCGTTTCCGGCGGCTTGGCGGTCTAATTAGCAGGTCTTTCGTTCCTACAATTTCAGGGAATCCTATGCAGCTTGAACCAGAGCTAACCAAGCCGCTGCGCATCCTCGTGATCGTGGCGCATCAGGACGACATCGAATTTGGCGCGGCGGGCAGCGTCATGCGCTGGACGGACGCGGGTGCGCAGGTGACCTACTGCATCGTCACGGACGGCGCGGCGGGCAGCAACGAGAAGGGCGTTGATTACGCCGATCTGGTCAGGCGGCGCAAAGCGGAGCAGATGGCGGCGGCGAAAATCGCGGGCGTCACCGACGTGCGCTTCCTCGATTACGCCGACGGCACGCTCCAGCCGACACTCGAACTGCGCCGCGACCTGACTCGTCTGATCCGCGAGGTTCGCCCGGATCGCGTCGTCATCAGCGATCCGACGCTGGTGCTGCTTCACGAGGATGGCGGAAGCTACATCAACCACCCCGATCACCGCGCGGCGGCGGAAGCGGCGCTCTACGCCGTCTTTCCGAGCGCCGAGTCGCGTCCGATTTTCCCCGAACTGCTGGACGAGGGCTTCGAGCCGCATCACGTCAACGAGCTGTACATGCAGCTCACGGAGAAGCCGAACATCGCCGTCGACATCACGCCTGTACACGAGCGCAAGCTGGAAGCGCTGCTCTGCCATCGCTCGCAGTTGAGCGAGGAAGTGCGCGAATGGGTCAGCAAATTCGACCACCGCGCGGGCGAAGAAGTCGGCGTCGAATATGCCGAGATTTTCCGCGTGATGACTTTCTACGACGAGTTGCAGGCGCAGGCGAACAAGGACGAGCCGGCGGATGAGGATAATCCGACGGATTGAGCGAGGCGCACAAACTGCCCGACGTGCTGGCAGCCGGGCTGAACGTGGTCTTCTGCGGCAGCGCTGCCGGAGCGCGCTCGGCGGCGGTGGGGGCGTACTACGCCGGGCGCGGCAACAAATTCTGGCGCACGCTCCACGAGATCGGGCTGACGCCGCGTCCGCTTGATCCGCACGAATTCCGAATTTTGCCGAGCTATGGCATTGGGCTGACCGACATCGCCAAGACCTACTCCGGCGCGGACAAGGGGCTGCGCGGGCATCACTTCGACGCCGCCGGGCTGCGCCGGAAGATCGAGACGTTCGCGCCGCGTGCTTTCGCCTTCAACGGCAAGCGCTCAGCGCGGGCATTTTACGGCGCGACCGTCGCCTATGGGCGGCAGCCGGAGCGCATTGGCGGCACGAGCCTGTTCGTGCTGCCTTCGACCTCCGGCGCTGCCAGCGGCTTCTGGGACGTGCGCTACTGGCAGCAGTTGGCGGATTTCCTCGCCGCCAAGATAACTATTTCATCTCGTCCAGAATATTCTGGCGCAGGTGCTCGTATTCCTCGTCGCTGATCAGCCCGCTGTCGTGCGCTTCCTGAATCTGCTTCAGTTTGTGGCTGAAGTCATCATCGCCACCCGAATGGTCGAAGGCGGAACGCCCGTTGGCGGCGGCTTGACCAGTCCCATTCGCCGAGCCGTGCTGCGCGCGAGTCTTTTGCCGATACTCGTTGACCTGTTCGGGTGTAACGCGAAATGCGTTGCCTGAATCGTCCGGCACACGTTTCCGCTTTCGGTTTGTGGAAAGGGTGCCGGTGGTGATGTACATGCCCGGCAAGAACAGCGCGACAAAGCCCACCACGCCGATCCCCGTCCACTTGCTCGTCACGTCGACCTGCTTTTTCTTCGCATCCTGACAGTAAACGTTCATCGTAAAGGTTTGTTCGCCGCCGAAGACCTGCGAGTACGGGTCGCGCACGAGCGTTTCGCCGGGCTGACACAAAACCACACCCAGAATGCTGTCGAACACAGGGCTATCGGCAAGCTGCGGGATGACCGGAAAGATGATGAATCCGACCAGAAAGACGAACGCGAGCACTACCAGGGTGATCCCCAGGATTCGGCGTAAGCGCATGATCGCACTCCACTCTTTTATGGATTGACGTAGACGACTTTTATTATGTCGTCAGTGAAAGCGATAGGGGGTCACTTCGGGGTCGGCGCAGCATCGCCCACGCGCTGCGGATGAGCGCATCGAAAGCGATGATCGCCGTCTTCGTGTCTGTCGTTATCCGCCTATGCGGAATGAGATCGCCAAAGCCAGCGCTGAGTTACGCGCCGTCGTCGCTAAAGCTATTCTGGTGCAGCAGCTCAAGCGTCTGCTGCTCCAGCTCCCACATGTCCATCGTCCGGCGGTTCTTGAGCAACTGGCGCAGGCGCGGGTAATCCGCGCTGAACTCCTTCGCCCATTCCTGCGCGAATTTGCCGCTGCGAATTTCTTCGAGCGTAATTTCCATCAAGCGCTCGAACTGCGGGTTGTTGAAGCGCTCGTAGCGGCTGAGCGTGCCGTACTGCGCCGGGAGCGCCTGCAAGTCGAGCGCGTTCATCAATCCGTGATAGGCTGCCTGACGCAGATAATCCGACGTTTCGCCGGAAAGATACAATTCGGTGAAGACCGCCTCCGGCGGATAGCCGCGCTCGATCAAGAGCTGCGATGCCGTGATCACGGCGCAGTGGAAAATCGGCAGAATCGCCTGCTGCAAGAACAGGTCGAGTTCGGTCTCCTGCTCGAAGCGGATTTCGACCGCGCCGCCCTTGAGCGCGCCGATGGCTTTCGCCAGCGCCAGCACCACAGCCCAGGCATTACGGCTGGCATCCTGAGCGACGGCGACGAAGCTGGCGAAGCCCTCGCCGGAGACGTAGCGCTCGCGCACGGCTGCGCCCAGCGTGCGCGCCGAGACCAGCCCCACGTCCACAAAAGGCGGCGCTTCGATGAAGCCGTAGGTCAGGTTGTAGGCGCTGCTGAAGACCAGCGCCTGCCCGCGCCGCAGGTGCGGCGAGACGCTCTCCAGGTAGATTTTCGGCATCGCTTCGTCGCGCAGCAGCGCCATGATCACGTCCGACTCGTCGACCAGCTCTTCGATCCCGGTGACGATAAACCCTTCGCGGACCGCTTCCGCCTGTTTTTCGGGGCGCGGCTCGCTGACCAGCACGTGAATGCCGCTGTCGCGCAGGTTGAGCGCGACCGGGTGTCCCATGTGCCCGTAGCCGATGATCCCGACCCGTTTTGAGGCAAGGACGTTCAGATCACCATCTTCATCATGATAAATGACCGTCATCTTCTATAATTCCTAATAGGTGGTCCGCAATGGAGACTCGAAATGCGACAACAATACCTTGCTCTCGTGCTCTTGGCAATCCTCGCGGTCTTCGCTGCGGGGGGCTGCGGCGTCCTCAACCCCACGACCCCGACACCTGTCCCGTTCCAGCGCTATTCGGCGCAGGACGTGTTCAACGCCTTCGCCCGCGCCTCGCTGGAAATGCAAAATCCCGAAAAGGCGATGGTGATGCAGGGGCGAGACGCGCCGAGCGACTTCAGCGACCGCTATACCTTCGAGATTCCGCGCATCGCGCCCGCCGGGGGGCAGATCATCGTCTTCTCCAGCCCGGATCAGCTTCAGGCGTGGCAGGCGTATGTCGAGAAGCTGCGCAATAACTCGACCACGCGCCGCGACGTGGTCTACGTCTACGTCAAGGACAACGTGCTGCTGCAACTGAGCGCGAACCTGACGACGCAGGAGGCGATGGCGTACCGCGACGCCTTCAATGGGCTGGGTTAAGGAGATTATCCGTTCGTCGACAGTCACGTAGGGGCACGATATATCGTGCCCCTACGCCAATGATTGTAACCGTTGCCGGTTGCTACAGCGCCGCCATCCACACCGGCAGGTCGTAGCCCGTCCGCTCGAAGTCGAAGCCCGTATACAGCCGCTGTGAGCGCGTGTTGGTCGACTGGGTATTGACCGTCATCGAGTGGACGCCGCGCCGCTCGAAGCGGTGCAGCACGTCGGTCAGCAGCGCCCGCGCCACGCCGATTCCCTGCGCTTCCGGCGCGACCGCCAGCCGCGCCAGATGCGCCCCGTCGAAATAGAGCGTGCTCAACTCGTAGCCGACGATCCTGCCGTCCCGCTCGGCGACGGTGCAGCACGCCGAAATCCGCTGCGCCTGACGCAGCTCGACCGAGTCCATCTGCCAGGGCGGGGCGAAGGCGCTGTTATCGACCGCCAGTATCGCCGGGAGATCGTCGGGCTGGAACAGCCGGATGCTCAGGTCAGGCGGTAGTTCGGTGTCGGGGATGCTGGTCTGCGAGCGGCGGAAGGTGATGATCTCCTCGCTGAACTGAAAGCCGAGCTTGACCGCGTAGCTGGCGATCCAGTTGCGGATCAGCAGCAGCGCGACCGTGTTGACGCCGCGCTCGCGCAGGTCGGTCTTGAGGTCGTCCCACAGCAGCGACAGGATTGCCTCCGCGTCGGCGTGGTCGCTGACCGAGGCAATGCGCAGCCAGCAGGTGCGGTTGAGCGGCGCGGAGGTCGCCAGGATGCCCTGCAAGCGCATGTTCTGCCACGCCAGCTTCGCCGGGTACAGCTCGCCGTCTTCCAGCCATTGATCAGTCTCCTGCCAGTCGAGGTGCGTGTGCGTGCGGTAGCTGCGGAACAGCAGGTCGCGCACGGCGTGGCGGTGGCGGCGCTGGTAAGAGGTGACGCTGGGGACGCTCAGGTTCGGGACTCGCATGAGCGAAAGTGTAAAGGAGAACCTTAAAAGTTTAAAGAGCCGCTTTTGGTGATTATGTTGTTATTTGAGACCGCGTAGGGGCACGGCGCGCCGTGCCCCTACAATCACTGTCATTTTCGGTACGTCCGGCTGGAATACGACGGCACCGTGATGGCGAAGATCGTACACAGCCGTCTATCCATCAGGCGCGTGCGTATGCGCTCGTCGATCTTCTCGATGAGCGAGGATGACGTGATGATCGTCGGCAAGCCCGCGATATAGCGATAGTTGAGCAGTTGGAACAGCTTTTCCTTCGCCCAGGCGCTGGCGCTTTCGGTGCTCAGGTCGTCCAAAACCAGCAGCGGTATGCTGCGCACGGTCTGAAAGCGGCGGTCGAAAGTGGTCGTCGAGCCGGGGCTGAAGGTCATGCGCAGGTGATCGAGCAGGTCAGGCACGGTGACGAACACCACCTGCGCGCCGCGATCCTGCTGCACGTTGGCGATGGCTGCCGCCAGATGCGTCTTGCCGCTGCCGTAATTGCCCAGCAGCACGAACCAGCCCTGCGGCGCTTCGGCATAACTGCGCGCCGCCGCGTAGATGCGCTCCAGATTCTGGCGGTCGTCCGGCGTGAGGGCAGTGCGGGTGTCGAAATTCTCGAAAGTCATGCTCGCGTAGAGCGGCAGGCTGGAAAGCTGGTCGCGCTGGCTCTGCACCGGCGTGCGGTAGTCCGGCGCGCTGATGCGGATGCGGTGGATGATGGTGTCGTCCAGCAGGCGGCTGCGGACACGGGGGTCGAGCATGTCGAGGTCGGCGTTGGTGGTGATCACGGTCGGCAGCGAGCGGCTGTAGCGATGGTTGAGCAGTTGGAACAGCTTCTCCTGCGCCCAGGCGCTGGGGTTCTCGACGCCGAGGTCGTCCAGGATCAGCAGCGGCGCGTCGCGCAGGCGGTCGAACATCTCGTCGTAGCCGACTTCGGAGTTGGGTCCATAGGTGTTGCGCAGGTGATCGAGCAAGTCCGGCGTGGTGATGAACAGCACCGCGTCTTCGTACTGCAAGCGGGCGTTGCCGACCGCCGCCGCCAGGTGCGTCTTGCCGCAGCCGTAAGTGCCTTCGAGCAGCAGCCAGCCTTCCGGGTTGGCGGCGTATGCTTGCGCGCCGTTCAGCGCTGTCTGGAGCGACTGCGCCTGCGTGGGCGTGAGTCCGGGCGGGTCGGTGCGGAAGCTCTCGAAGGTTTTGTCGGCGAAGGCGTCGAGGTTGCCCAGCGTGCGCAGCTTCTTGAGCCGCTGCGGGTCGGCGAGGTTATTGGGGCAGCGGAATAACTGCCCGAACTGCGGGTGATCGACGGGCAGGTCGTAGCGCACGTAGCCCAGCCCGCCGCAGATCGACTGGCGACCACAGAGCGGGCAGAGGGCGTCGTCCTCAGTGCTCGATGAAGTCAGCATATTTTCCGGTAACAAATCGCTGTCCATCTTGTTCAGCAGGTCTCTCAGTGGGCGCATCTTTCTTTCCCTCCCTCCGCCAGCGATCCAGCACGACCTGGATGAAGCGCCAACTGCGCGCGTTGGTCTCGACGGCGATGCGGATCGCTTCTTCGATCCAGCTTGCCGGGTAGTCGCGTTCGGCGTCCTTGAGCAATTCGGCGATCATCGGCGTCAGCGGACCGATATTGTCCTCGTACAGACGGTAAATGTTCGGGCGATCCGGCATGATCTCGACGGGTTCTTCGCTTGGGCTGGGCATCCAGCCGCCGCGCTGCACCTGCGCCAGCGCCTCGCGCCCCAGTTCGGTGTTGATGAAATACAACTGCTCGGTTGCGTCGCCCAGCGGCACCTCGACGCGCAGCAGCGTGCCGCGCGCGCAGGCGCCCTCCAGCGCGGCGTCGAGCGTCGCGTCCGGCGCGAAGTCCATCCCGGCTAAGCCCGCCATGAAATCGGAATCCTTGAGGAAATCGTGGCGGCGCAGGTAGCGAAAACGCCCCTCGCGCTGCTGAACCGCCCACATGAAATAGAGCGTCACCTTCAGTTCGGCGAGGTCGTCGATCTTCGGCAGCAGCTCGCGGATGAAGGCGCTGTAGATGGCGAAGGTGGGTTGTTTTCCGGAGGCGAAGCCGTCGAATGTATCACTCATAGGGCGCTCAGGTCGATGGTTTGGGTGCGCGCGTCGCTGAACTTGGTCAGCGATTTCTCGAAATGCAGCGAGATCGTCCCGGTGGGACCGTTGCGGTGCTTGGAGACCAGCAAATCGGCG
Organism: uncultured Chloroflexia bacterium; assembly: GCA_963760975.1. GTDB lineage: Bacteria > Chloroflexota > Anaerolineae > Aggregatilineales > Phototrophicaceae > Flexifilum. The sequence continues at coordinate 187,724 of CAVXEZ010000009.1, forward strand.
CGGTTCGGGAACTCCGTCGCCTCGTTGTAGACCACGTCGCGGTACAGGAAAATCACGATGTCCGAGTCCTGCTCGATGGAGCCGGACTCGCGCAGGTCGGAAAGCTGCGGGCGCTTGTCCTGGCGCTGCTCGACGGCGCGGGAAAGCTGCGCGGCGGAGAAGAGCGGCACGTTCAATTCGCGCGCCAGTTCCTTCAGGCTGCGGCTGATGTAGCTGATCTCCTGCACGCGGTTCGTTTCGTAGCCGCCGCCGCCGTTCATCAACTGCATGTAGTCCACGATCACCAGGTCGAGACCGTACTCGTGGGCGATGCGCCGGCACTTGGTGCGCATCTGGATCGGCGTCATGGCGGGCGTGTCGTCGATGAAGATGTGCAGGTTGCCAAGCCGCCCGGTCGCTTCGACGAAGCGCGCCCATTCCTGCTGAAGAAGCTGCCCGGTGCGCAGCTTCTGCGAGTTGATGCCCGTCTCCATCGAAAGGAAGCGCTGCACCAACTGCTCGTGCCCCATCTCCATCGTGAAGATCAGGATGCGCGCGCCTAATTTCGCCGCGTTCAGCGCCACCGAGAGCAGGAAGGAGGTATTGTGACTGACGATGCCGTCTGCTGACGAAAGCGTGACCGTCCGGTACGCATAAGATCGTAGCAGTGGCATAGCCCGCCGTCTTCGATCTGGGTCACTTCATCCCAGTAGAACTCTGGCTCCAGCAGTGGATGAACTTCCGGCGCAAATTCGGCTATTCGCTCCAGTACGGCATAAGAGGGGCTGCGTTCGCCGTTGAAGTAGCGATAGTAATTCTCCGGGCGTTTCGGGATAACCGATTGTCTTGCGGGCAGATATGGAATCACGTCCAGGTTCGCATTGGCATTCGCCGGAAGCAGTTCGCGCCGCGCTTGTTTGCGTTCGAGGCGGAAACCGATTCGGTCGTAAAACAGCCTCGCCGCGTTTCCGGTAATGCGGATAGACCAAGCGCCTCGATAGTCATTCGCCTTGTAGGTCAGCTTGCTGACGATGCCGAACTGCAACAGCAGCACGTGAACCTGCCGAGCCAGCTTCTCGGAGCAGCTTACGTACTGGATGTAGCCCCGCTGTGCTTCCGCGTGACCGTCGGTGTCAAACAGACCCTGCAAGAACGCGCGCACGCAGTCCTGCGGCGCTTGCAAGATCGTGTAGGGCACTTCTTTTTCGTAAGCGTAGCCGCTCAGCCCAATGTGCTTGAGCCACGCATTGAGTACGATGCTGCCAATCTGGTGATCGTAATTTTCTCGGTGGCGAACGTGCAGTCCGAGTTCGTCGACCCAGCGATAGAGCATATCCACAATTTCAGGGTCGGCAGAAGTGAAGCTGACATAGTTTGTGCGCGTCAGATTGCCATCGCCCGCGAGCACGCCGAGAATGTAGGCTAAATCCGGCGTTAGCGCTTTGGGTAAATCCGGCACCTTCGTGCTGCGCAGGTTGTCGTTGTATTTGAACTTGAATTCAGGGAATCTGATTGTGTTCCCCCAGGCGGGTGCATGACGCTGAACAGCGATGAAGTCCCCGCATTCAAGTTCCGAAAGCGGTTTCCAGACCTTTCTCGCCATATTGATTGATCGTGAGTACTGGATGCACCAGCGTCCCGGTCAGGGAATAGCCCGCGCGTGTCTGGATGTGCAGCGTTGGCTTGACACCGCTGTCGTAGAAGTGCGAGGTTTGCTTCACTCCGTCTGGCGTCTGCACGCCGATTTCCAGTGGATAGAAGATGCCGCCCTCGTCGTCTGCGATCCCGGCGATGCCCTGTGGTTTCAGCGCTTCAATCGGAAGGAGTCCGTCTTCCGTGTGAATCAGCGTGCCTTCGGCAACGCATTTGCCCATGCCGGGGCGACCGGCGAAGATCAGCAGGTCGCTGCGCTGCAAGCCGCCGAGCAGCTCGTCCAGGTCGCGGAAGCCCGTCGGCAAGCCGAGCGGCTCGTCCGGGTGCTGGATCAGGTGCTCCATGCGCTCGAAGTAGCTGTTGATCGCGTCGCGCATCGGGATCAGTTCGCGGCGCAGGTTGCGCTCGGTGACGTGGAACAGCCGCAACTCGGCGTCGCTGGTCACTTTCTCGATGGCAAGCTGCTCGTCCATCGCCAGCGCCTTGATCTCGTCGGCGGCGATCAGCAGGCGGCGGCGGGTGGCGGCGCGCTCGACCAGATGTCCGTAGACTTCGGCGTGAACCGAGGTCGGCGTGCTGTTGACCAGATGAAGCAGGTAAGCCGGACCGCCGATGTCGTTCAGGCGGTTCATGGCGCGCAGCTCGTCCTGAATCGTCACAAAGTCGATCTGCTCGTTGCGCTCGCTGATGCGCATCAGCGCTTCCCAGATGTAGCTGTGGCGCAGGATGTAAAAATCCTCGGTGGTCAGGAAGGACGCCACGCCGAGGAACGCCTCCGGGTTGACCATCACCGCACCGAGGACGGCTTCTTCCGCCTCCTGGCTGTAAGGGGCTAGCTGCGGGGCGAGTGTTGACGGTTGGTTCGACATCGGTTATCCGGTACGTAAGAAACAAAACGGCGTGCTATCACAAACCGCAGCGCCGTAGGGATCGATATTCTCCGCTGTAGATGAGAACCAGTTGATTCGGTTGTCAACCTATCCCGGCTTGGATAGGTTGCTATTCTTCCTCGTCGTCGAGGTCGTCGAGGTCGAGCGTGTTCACGAAGTCCTTGAAGGCGCTCAGGCGGTCTTCGTCGACTTCTTCCTTGGGACCATCGCCCAGCGTGCGCTCAACGTCTTCTTCCGGCTCAATCGAATGGCGCTCCATCACCGTGTCGGCGACGAAAATCGGCACTTTCGTGCGTACCGCCAGCGCAATCGCATCGCTGGGGCGCGAATCGACCTCGATCTGCTTGCCGTCCACGTCGATCACGATCCGGGCGTAGTAGACATCGTGGCGCAGGTCGTTGATCAGAATGTGGACGACTTTTCCGTTCAGCTCGCGGATCATCGACTTCAACAAATCGTGCGTGAGCGGACGCTGCGGCGGCATTTCCTGAAGCTCAATCGTGATGGCGTCCGCCTCGCAAGGACCAATCCAAATGGGGAGATAACGGTCACTGACCGTGTCTTTCAAGATTACGATACGATACTGCGACATTAAACTAACACGAATGCTGTCGATAACGACTTCAATCATAGTTGTTTCTATGCTCTAGCTCTGCCCACGAACCCGCTATTTGGATTATACACAGAAGCGCGCAGACGGCAACCAAGAAATCGCCGGAAATCCCGGATTTCTCATCGTGGAAAATGCCGGAAAAGCGGTCTATGATGGCATCTCTGAGCGGAGCGAAACGATGATCAGAGGCTTACTGGTAGCGTGTGTTCTGCTGCTCGCGGCGGCGTGCGCGGCGACGCCGACCGAGCAGTTCGCGCTGGGCGACGTGCTGCAACGGGTCGATTTCAGCCAGTCGTACATGTGGCAGCAGTATGTTCACCCGGAGCAAAACGTCGATTTTGAAATTCAGGATGGCATGTACCGGGCGAAAGCCTGGGATGGCGGCTTCATGTGGGCGATCAAGCCGCCGATTCAGACCGATACCGTGATCGATGTCGAGGCGAGCCAGCTTTCCGACTACCGCAACAATGCCTACGGCGTCATGTGCCGCGCCGCGCCGACCGACAACAGCAACGGCTACTTTTTCCTGATCAGCGGCGACGGGCAGTTCACCATCCGGCGCGGCGCGGTCGATCAAGTCGGCGCGCTCATCCCCTGGACACCCTCCGGCGCGATTCGTCAGGACAAGGGCATCAACCGGATTCGCGCCGTCTGCATCGGCACGTATCTGGCGCTCTACGTCAACGACAGCTTCGTCGCCGAAACGCACGACGATTATTACAGTAAAGGCTATACGGGGCTGAGCGTGGCGGTCGTCAAAGGCGAAGATGCGAATGCCGACATCGCCTTTGACGACCTCACGGTGTGGTCTGCGTCACTGCTGCCGTGACGCTCAGTTCTTGGACGGGATAATCAACTGCTGACCGATGCTGAGCGTGTTCGGGTTGCTCAGGTTGTTCGCCTGCATGATCGCGGTGACGGTCGTGCCGTAGTGCGTGGCGATCCCGTAGAGCGTGTCGCCCGGTTTGACGGTGTAGATTTCGGTGCCGGGTGCAGGCGCATTGCTTGCCGCGCCCTCATCTGCGGGTACGGTCGATACACTCGTGTCGCCGCTTTGTCCGTCCGTCGAGCAGTCGGGCAGGCGCAAGACCTGTCGGGGCTGCAAGATCGGCGGGTCTCCCGTGAGTTCGGGGTTGGCGTCCATCATCTTGGCGACGGTGGTATTGTTGAGGATGGCGATGCGGTAGAGGCTGTCGCCGGGCTGCACGGTATAGGTGCAGGGCGCGCCGCTGACGAGCGTTTCGCTTTCGCTTGGCGCTGCGAGCGTGGCGGGCGTCTCGATGCCGACCGCGCTGTTATCAGGCGGCAGTAGTTCCTCCGTCGGCAGCGGCGTCGCCGGTGTGACCAGATCGAGCGAAATCCCCGGCGTGATGATTTGCAGCGTCGGCGTCAGCGTGCCGGAGATAGGTGTGGGCGTGGTAGTCGGCTCGAACGGGATGACCGTCACCTGGGTCAGCGCGGGACCGGCTTGAGGCGTCTCGCCTTCGGGCGTGTTCGGCGAAAGCAGCGTGATAGGAGGCGCACCCGTCGTCGCGGTGGCGTTGTCGAGCGCCTGGTTCGGCGATTCGGAAGTGGAATTCTGGGTCGGCTGCATCGTATCGCCCGCTGGGCGGAAGCATCCGGAGAGCAGCAGAGCTGCCAGCACCAAAAGACGGCTCCACTTTCTGAGTATATTCCTCAATGCCGTAACCTCCTGGTTGTGCAAAATTATGGTTCAGGATACATCGAAGTCGAGCATTGCGCCACTTGGTCGATCTTCTCAGTCCAGCGGAAGCGGCGTGTGTACAATCGCGCAATCCACGCTACACTCTTACGCGAATGCCGCATCAGAAAGGCTGCAAGCAGTGGCGACCGAGAGAAAGCGGGTGATGGTCGTCGACGATGATCATACACTCTTGCAACTGGTTCGTATTCTGCTAGGACGACTCGACGTTTCGACGGTAACGACCGACAATGCGACAACTGCCGGACAGCTTCTGCGCACGGGACCGACGATTGACCTGCTGATCCTTGACCTGATGATGCCCGACGTGAGCGGTATGGATTTTCTGCATCAGCTTCGAGCAGACCCGATTTATAATGATCTGCCTATCCTGATTCTCTCGGCGCTGATGGACCCGGAAGCCATCCGGCTGGCGCTGGACGCAGGCGCGGATCGCTACCTGACCAAATCGTACATTCCCAGCAACCTCCCGACCGTCGTGCAGGACATGCTGCGCACCGGACGGCGGCACGAGTGAGGCGCGGGGTTTTGATGGATTGCGATGTCTGGGGATATGTTGAGCGACGTTGAACTGACGATTTTGAGCCTTGTCGCCGAAGGTCCGCGCTACGGCGTGGAGATCGAGCGCATGATCGAGCTGCGCGGGCTGCGCGAGTGGCTCGTCGTCGGCTCGGCGTCGATCTATTACATCCTCGGCAGGCTGGAGCAGCAGGAACTGCTGACCAGCACGCAGCAGCCCGGCGAAGACGGCACCGCGCGCACCATCTACCAGATCACCGACGCCGGGCGCGGCGTGGCGCAGACCGCCATCGCCGACCTGCTGCGCCAGCCGCGCGCGCTGGGGCAGGGCTTCGCGCTGGGGCTGGCGAACAGCGGCGTCCTCAAGCCCGCGCAGGTCTACCGCGAACTCGTCCAGCACAGCGAGCGTCTGGCGCATCAGCTTCGCTCGGCGGAAGCCCTGTGGGAGCGCCGCCAGCACGAAGAGACACCCACGCCGGGCACGGAAGCGCTCTACTCGCACGGCATCGCCATGATGCAGGCGGAACTCGCCTGGCTGACCGCCTTCATCGAGCAGTGGCGCGAGCGCCATCCCGCCGTCGAGCGCGACGAGCCGCACGAACTGGACGACGGCAGGACGCAGACGCCGCTGCACCGCCGCACCGTGATCGACGACCCGGAGAAGAAAATTCAGCGTATCAAGCGCCCGCCGAAGCAGGAATGAGCCGGTAGATCACGAAGCCCTGACGGATGTAAACCTGATCGACGGCGAAGCCCGCGTTTCGCAGCGCGTTCAACCAGGGATCGAGCGGCTCGCGCGTGGGCGCGACCAGATAGCGCGGCGCGGGGTCGTCCAGCTTAAGCGCGTCGGCGACCAGCGCTTCCGGCGTCGGGTAATAGACGCGCCGCTTGTCCGTCCATTCTCCCATGTAGTAGCCCAGTTCCCAGCCGAGCCAGTGATCGTAGACCACCGCGCCGGGCGCTTCGCCGTTCAGTTCGTCCGCCAGCGCGAGGATGCCGCTGTAGTCGCTGCCGTCCTCGCTGAAATCGGCGCGGGTTTCGCTCGACGTGCGCGCGCCGACCGCCAGCGTCAGCGCCAGCGCGGCGGCGATGACGATGCCTTCCTGATCGCTCAGACGCGGGCGCAGCCACGCCCACAGCCAGATCGCCGCGCGCGCCGCCAGCAGCGCCGCCGGGACGAGGATGATCAGCAGATAGCGCGGGTAGACGTTGAAGGCGACCAGCCAGTGAATCAGCAGAAACGCCAGCAGATAGACCAGCAGCAGCAGGTCGATCAGCGCGGCGCGGCGGCGTGCCTCCTGCGTGATGCGCGTCCCGATCATGATCACCCCGGCGACGGCGAGCAGGATCGTCGGCGTGCCGACCAGCGTGCGCGCGTAATTCAGCCACAGCGTCAGGCGCGGCGCGACCTCGTCGGAGCGGATCAGGCGGGCGGGGTTGTTGTTGGCGGCTGCCAGCGCCCATAAACTGGTGGATTGATCGCGCAGCCCATCCCACCCGAACAGGATCGCCACGCCCGCGATCAGCGGCGCGAGATATGCCAGCGCGCCGCGCACGCTCAGCCGATCCAGCGCCCAGCCGAGCGCCCACGCCAGCGGCAGCAGATAGAGCGCCTGCTGCTTGCTGGCGACCGCCAGCGCCATCCAGACGCCGCTCCAGAACCACCTGCCGCGCGCTGCCAGCAGCAGCGAAAGCGCCGCGAACATGAGCATGAGCGGGTCGGTGTAGGCGGTCGCGCCGTAGACGGCGCTGTAGGGCGAGAAGGCGACGAAGACCGCCGCCCAGCCGGAGACGCTGCGCCTGCGGTAGAGCCGCTGCGCCAACGCATAGGTGATCGCTACGAGGACGACGCTCGCCAGCGCGCCGGGCAGCCGTGCGGCGAACTCGCCCAGACGCGGCGGGAAGTCGAGCACGCCGTTTTGAGGCGATGCCGCGACGAAATTCATCGAAACCGCGCTGGCGTAGATCGACAGCGGCGTCTTGTCGAGACTGCCGTGCAGCAGCCAGTCGCCGTCGAGGGCGGCATGACGGGCGAAGGTGCTGAACAGCGCCTCGTCCGGGTAAAAGCGCACGTCCTGCACCAGCGCGTGCAACTGGATCGCCGCGCTCGCCAGCACGATCAGCAGGGGGACGAGCAGGCTACTTCGCAAACTTGCGCCGCAGGTATTCCAGCGCAATCCGGTCGATCACGTTGGGATCGTCGTTGCGCCAGCGCTCTTCGAGGTTCTCGCTGCCGATCAGCGCGTCGAATGCCCCCTTCGAGGCGTCGTCCCAGACGCCGCTCGGTTCGGCGCTGGCGTAGCCGCCCGCGCGCAGCATCGCCTGAAGCTCGCGGGCGAGCGCTTCCGTAATCGGCAGGCGGTCTTCCGGCTTCGGCTCGCCGAAATACAGGTGATGGATGTCGAGCAGCCGCGCCATCTGCGCCAGCGGCGCGGGGTCGTCGTCGACGCGCAGGTCGAGATAGCGGTCGTTGTCGCCGCCGTAGCCACCGTTGGGGCGTGCCACGTAAATCGCCGCCAACTCCTTGCCGCGCCGGTCGCCGCCCGCCGCGTCCCCCGCGACCAGCGCCGCCAGCAGCCGATCCGCCAGCTCGCCGCGCGCGGCGGTGTACGCCTCCGCGATTGCCTCGACGACCTGCGCGCCCGCCAGGATATTGCCCTGGCAGGTGAAGCCTTCGTGCGTGCGGTGTCCCGCCCAGTCGAAGCAGTCTTTGCCGGTGTGCGCGGCGCTGCGCCCCTGCGCATCGACAATGCCAACCTGCCGCTGTTCGCGCAGGGGGTCGTTTTGCAGCAGCAGATCGAGCGCTTCCTGCGCGCTTTTGCCGCCTTCCAGCAGGGCTAATCCGTCCAGCCCGAACGAGACTTTGGCATACGCCTGCGTCGCCACCGCGCCGACGCCCGCCCGCACCCAGGGCACGACCGCGCCGACCGCGAGGAACTTGCTGGCGACGCCCACGCCGAACGCCTGCTCGTCCGGGTCGTAGGCGGCAATCGAAAAGGTGTTGATGCGCATGATGTTCTCCAGCATACCAATGCGGCGTTGGATTGTAACATCGGCGCGGCTATAATGCCGATGCTGACAATGAGACTGATGGTAGGGGCAGATTTCAAACGAGTGGTGCTCGTTTGTTGAACCCCTCACCCCGTGCGACTTCGTCGCCCACCCCTCTCCCACGCAAGCGGAGAGAGGGGGAACAAGGCGGCTTTTGTCCCTCGCCCCGTTTACGTCAGACGAACCGGAGGTTCGCACGAGAGGGACAGGGCGAAACAGAGTTTCGCACAGGGTGAGGGGGAAATTAGCAGTAGCAAAGTAGCACTACTTGCTTTTAGTCCTGCCCCTACGACGCAAAATAAAGAGGCGCTATGCAGTTATCCACCATCAAAGCCGTAATCATGGACATGGACGGCGTGCTCTGGCGCGGCGACGCGCTGCTGCCCGGTGTGGGAGCGTACTTCGATTACCTGCGCGCGCGCGGGCTGCCGTTCGTGCTGGCGAGCAACAACAGCAGCAATACCCCGGCGACCTACGTCGCCAAGCTGGAACGGATGGGCGTGGGCGGCGTCACGGCGCGCGAAATTGTCACCTCCGGGACGGCGACCGTTGACTACGTGCGGGCGCACTATCCGGCGGGGTCGCCCGTCCACGTCCTCGGCGGCGATGGACTGCGCGCGATGCTGACCGACGCCGGGTTCGTCCTCAGCGACGAGACGAAGGTGGTTGTCGCCGGGATCGACTTTCAACTGACGTATGACAAGCTCAAGCGCGCCGCCTATTTGATCCGCGCCGGAGCGGATTTCATCGGCACGAACGACGACGCGACCTTCCCGCTGGCGGATGGCTTGGCGCCGGGCGCGGGCAGCATCCTGGCGGCGCTCAAGACCGCCACCGACCGCCAGCCGGTCATGATCGGCAAGCCCAACAAGCCGATGTTCGAGGCGGCGCTGCGCTCGCTCGGCAGCGCGCCGGAAGTGACGCTGATGATCGGCGACCGCCTCAACACGGATATTCTGGGCGCGCAGCAGGCGGGCTTACCGGCGGCGCTCGTCCTGACGGGCGTGACTACCCGCGAAGTGCTCGCCGCCAGCGACGTGAAGCCGGAAGGCGTCTATGACGATCTGCCCGCGCTGATGGCGGCGTGGGATTAGCGGGGCCAGGGGATGGCGCGGCTCTTGTAGCCGCCACGCTGGGGTAGGCGATCCTCGAAGGCGCAGGCGGCGACCGCCGGGAAGCCCCAGCTCCAGAACTGCTTCATCAGCCGCGCGACGATGGCAGCTTTCCGCGTGATCGGCGCTTCGTTCATGTACAGGTCGAGCGTGTAGCGGAAGTAGACGAAGCCCTCCGGGAACTGCCGCCGCCGGTTCGAGTCGTACTCCTCGTTCTTGAGCAGCTCGACTTGCAGCGAGATGTCGTCTCCCGGCGCGAACAGCAGCGGCGCGGTCAGGCTGACCAGTTCGCCCTCGGACACGTCGGCATCAACGAAGACTTTGCAGTCGGGGGCGCGCAGGTCGTCCACGCTCAAAATGCGCCTGCCGCGTTGTGCGCCGCGCGGATCGGGTCGGGCAGGCGGTACTTGCTGGTGCAGCGCATCACCAGCTCGACCGACGTTTCCAGGTCGGCGAGGTGCCCGACCGAAATGAAGACCGGCTTGACGTTCGACCGCGTGCGCAGCACCGCGCCGATCACCTCCCCGCGATCCACCAGATCGCTGAAGTCACCGCGTTCGTTGCCCGGCTCGCTGAAATGCCCGGTCAGCAGGCTCTTACCGCAGCCAATCGACGGTTTTTGCAGCCACAAGCCCATGTGCGAGGCGATGCCGATCCGGCGGGGATGCGCGCGCCCCATGCCGTCGAAGATCAGCACGTCCGGCTCGGCTTGCAGCTTCCGGAAGGCGGTTTCGAGCACGGGACCCTCGCGGAACGAGAGCAAGCCGGGGATGTAGGGGAAGGGCGTCGGCATCTGCGCCAGCGCCGTTTCGATCACCTGCATGTCAGGGTAAGAGAGCACCACGACCGCCGCCTGCGAGTTCGCCTTGCCCGTGACCGGGTCGGTCTTGACGCTCACGTCCACGCCCGCGACCCGCCGCACCGCGTCGAGATCGATGGGGTGGTGGTAGTCGATTTCCGCCGCCATCTGCTTTTGCAGCGCGATGGCTTCGGCGGCGGAGATGTTCCAGTCGTGCAGATGCTGGATGTGCATAAGCCCTCGGAATCAAAAACGCCTCGCCAGTATAGCACGGCGAGGCGCGAGGGCAATCCGAAGATCAGCGCTACAGCTAGGCGAAAATCGAGGTGACATCGACCGCTTTGCCGCCGAGCGCGGCGGACTCGAAGCTGTCGCCGATGCCGTAGACGCCCTGGCGCTCGAAGCCGTTCGCGCCGCGCTTCCACACTTCGATCAGGTTGTATGTCGGGATCGACGATCCAGTATTCGTGCGTGCCGTGCTGCTCGTACAGGCTGAACTTGGCGGTCTTGTCGCGCTTGGCGGTGCTGGGCGAGAGGATTTCGATGATGAGATCGGGCGCGCCGATAAGCCGATTTTCTTCAATTTTGCAGATGCTGTTTGACGCCACCCACACAATATCGGGCTGCGGGATGTTGAATTCGTCCAGATAGACTTCGACGGGCGAGACGAACACTTCGCCATCGGGCTTCAGATCATCTACGAGCCTTGTGAGCCGTACTACAAGCCGTTGATGCTTGATCTTCGGAGCCGTCATCTCGATCACCTCGCCGTCGATGAGTTCAAAGCGCCGCTCGTCGTGTGCTGTTAGCTCATCAAATTCTTCCGCTGACACGCGGACGACATCCGCCATATCCGCCCCTCACGCATCTATTTTCTGCTTATGGAGATTGTATCAGAAAACAAAACGGGGCGGTTTAAATCCGCCCCGTTGCACATACTTTGAGGATGTGGTCGCTTTAGAAGTCCACGTCGCCGGGGTTGAACTGGCTGCCCATGCCGAGCAGCCCGCCCGTCGGCAGCTTCGCCTGTGTCTTCTTCTCGTCTTCCTTGCCAAAACGGATCACGTCGCCCGTGTCGCTGATGGCTTCGACCGCCAAGCCGAGGCTTTGCAGCTCCTTGACCAGCACGCGGAACGAGGTCGGGATGCCCGGTTCTTCAATCGGCTCGCCCTTGATGATCGCCTCGTAGGTCTTGACGCGCCCCTGCACGTCGTCGGACTTGACCGTCAGCATTTCCTGAAGCGTGTAGGCTGCGCCGTAGGCTTCCAGCGCCCACACTTCCATTTCGCCGAAGCGCTGCCCGCCGAACTGCGCCTTGCCGCCCAGCGGCTGCTGCGTGACCAGGCTGTAGGGACCTGTCGAACGCGCGTGAACCTTGTCTTCGACCAGGTGCGCCAGCTTGAGCATGTGGATCATGCCGACCGTCACCGACTGGTCGAACGGCTCGCCCGTGCGCCCATCGTAGAGGATTTGCTTGCCGTAGACCGGGACGGCTTTGCCCGTCTCGAACATCACCCGGTCGGCGATTTGCAGCAGTTCCTTGGTGGTGAGACCCTCCGGGAGTTCCGTCTCCTTCGACGCCCAGTCGATCCACAGGCGCAGCGAGGTGTCGTAAGCATTCTGGTCGAGGACTTCGCGCTGCTCGGAAGTCAGCCCCGTTGTCTCGAACATCAGGACGTTGTCCGGGTCGTAGCCCTTCTCGCGCAGCCACTCCGCCAGCACCGCGCGGCGCGCGTAAACCTGGTCGAGCAGCAGTTGATCCGGGTCATACGCCGGGTTGTCGCGCAGCCATTCGTGAACGTACAGGCGGCGCACTTCGTCGTCGTCTTCCAGTTCTTCGGGGTTGTATTCGAACTGCTGAATCCACTCCCAGGCGCGCTGAGTGATCACTTCCCAGGCGCGGTCGATCAGCCATGCGCGACCGAGTTCCGCCTGGATTTCCCATTCCTTCGCGCCGTCGAACACCGGCGTGATGGCGCGGAAGCCGAGGCGATCCGCTGCCCAGCCGAGATGAATTTCCAGCACCTGCCCGATGTTCATACGACCGGGGACGCCGAGCGGGTTGAGGATGATCTCGCACGAACGCCCATCTCCCAGATAGGGCATGTCTTCAATCGGCACGATCTTGGAGATGACGCCCTTGTTGCCGTGACGACCTGCCATTTTGTCGCCGACCGTCAGCTTGCGCTTCTGGGCGACGCTGACGCGCACCATCTTCTCGACGCCCGCCGGGAGATCAGGATGCTCGTCGCGCGTGAAGGTCTTCACGTCAACGACCTTACCCTTTTCGCCGTGCGGCAGGCGCAGCGACGAGTTTTTCACTTCGCGCGCCTTCTCGCCGAAGATCGCGCGCAGCAGCTTCTCTTCCGGGCTGAGTTCCTTCTCGCCCTTCGGCGTGATCTTGCCGACCAGAATGTCGTTGGGACCGACTTCCGCGCCGATGCGGACGATGCCGAACTCGTCGAGGTCTTTGAGCGCGTCTTCGCCGACGTTGGGGATGTCGTAGGTGATTTCCTCAGGACCCAGCTTGGTATCGCGCGCCTCGACCTCGTGCTTCTCGATGTGGATCGAGGTGAATTTATCCTGCCGCAGCATGTCCTCGCTGATCAGCAGGGCGTCTTCGTAGTTGCCGCCGTTCCACGACAGGAACGCGCCCAGCACGTCGTGACCGAGCGCCAGACTGCCGAGATAGGTCGAAGAGCTGTCGGCGATCACTTCGCCCTTGTTGATGTGCTGCCCCTTGACCACAATCGGGCGCTGGTCGATGCAGGTCGACTGGTTCGAGCGGTTGTACTTGCGCAGTCTATAGATGCGCTCGTCGCCGCCAGTCGTGTGGATCACGATGCGGTCGCCCTGTACGCTGACGACTTCGCCTTCCACGTCCGCCACCAGCACCTGACCGCTGTCATAGGCTGCCTGGCTTTCCATACCCGTCGAGACAATCGGCACGTCCGGCTGGAGCAGGGGGACGGCTTGACGCTGCATGTTGGAACCCATCAGCGCGCGGTTGGCGTCGTCGTGTTCCAGGAACGGGATCAGCGCCGCGCTGATGCCGACGATCTGGCGCGGGGCGATGTCAATGTAGTCGATGCGGCGCGACGGCGACACCAGGAATTTCTGGTTGTGCCGCGACGACACGCGGTCGTTGACGAATTCGCGGCGCGAACCCAACTGCGCGTTCGCCTGCGCGATCACGTAGTTGTCTTCCTGATCTGCCGAGAGGTACATGACTTCGGTGCCGACGAATGGCATCACCGGCACGCGATCCAGCCCGGCGAGCTTCTTCGCCAGCTTCTCATCGACGATCATGCCTTCTTCTGCCAGCGTATTGCCCTTGTCGTCCACCACGTCTTCGCGGATCGCGCGCCCGATCAGGTCGGGGTCGTTGGGCGGCAGGAACTTGATCACTTCGCGGTAGGGCGTTTCGATGAAGCCGTATTCGTTGACGCGGGCGTAGCTCGCCAGACGACCGATCAAGCCGATGTTCGGACCTTCCGGCGTCTCAATCGGGCAGATGCGCCCGTAGTGGCTGTGATGTACGTCGCGCACGTCGAAGCCTGCGCGCTCGCGGCGCAGACCGCCGGGACCGAGCGCCGACAGCGTGCGCTTGTGCGTCAGTTCGGTCAGCGGATTGGTCTGCTCCATGAACTGCGAGAGCTGCGACGAGCCGAAGAACTCGCGGATGGCGGCGACGACCGGGCGAATGTTGACCAGCGTGACCGGCGTCATGTTGTCCGACTCGCGGATCGACATGCGTTCCTTGACGACGCGCTCGGTGCGGCGCAAGCCGACGCGCAGCTTGTTCTGGATCAGTTCGCCGACGGTCTTGACGCGGCGGTTGCCCAGGTGGTCGATGTCGTCGGGACCGGCTTTGCCGTTGTTGATCAGGATCATGCGCTCGACCAGCCTGACGATGTCGTTCTTGGTGACGGTGCGGGTCGTGCGCGGGATTGTGCCGTCCAGGTGCAGGCGCTGGTTCAGCTTGTAGCGACCGACGCGCTCCAGATCGTAGCGGCGCTGGTCGAACAACTGGCTTTCCAGATATTCGCGCGCGTTGTCGAGCGTGGGCGGGTCGCCGGGACGCATCCGGCGGTAGAACTCGATCAGCGCCGCCTGCGCGACCGTCTGATCCTTCTTCGGCTCCCAGATCGGCTCCATCTTGAGCGTGCTCTGGAGGTAGGTGTGATCCGGGTTGTTGTCCACGTCGGCGTAGATCGCCAGCAGTTCTTCGTCGCTGCCCGTCTGGATCGGCGACATTTCGTCCGGCAGCGCATCTTTCACGGCAGCCAGCGCGCGCAGCAAAATCGTCACCGGAATGGTGCGCTTGCGGTTGAACTTGATCGTCAGGTAGTCACTCTTGCGCGTCTCGAACTCCATCCACGCGCCGCGATCCGGGATCAGCTTGGCGTTGGAAAGCAGGCGTCCGGTTGTGCGGTCTTCCTCGGCGGCGAAGTAGACGCCGGGCGAGCGAATCAACTGGCTGACGACCACGCGCTCCGACCCGTTGATGATGAACGTGCCCTTTTCAGTCATGATCGGGAAGTCGCCCAGGAAGATGTCCGAAAGCACGACTTCATCGCCCGCCTCGCGGTTGACCAGCGCGACGCGAATGTACAGCGGCGCGGCGAACGACATGTCGCGCTCAAGGCACACTTCCTCGCTGTACTTCGGCTCCTCGAACCAATAGCGCAGCCCGAATTCCTGCGCCTCGGGTCGGTTGCCGGGGAAATACAGCTTGAGGTTGCCGTTGTAGCTCTCAATCGGGCTGATCTCGTCGAAAAGCTCGGCAAGACCGTTTTCAAGGAACCACTGGAAGGACTGAAGCTGCACTTCGATGAGCGACGGGAGTGCCTGAACGTCAGGAATACGGGCGTAGTTCTTTACGTGAGTTAACCGTTGCAAAGCTCCGCTCCTCGGTCTATGGTAAAGAATACAAAATACGGATGCAGCACTTGGGTTACTGATCCGTCACTGTAGGGGAATTATGTGGAATTGGGTGCATCCCACCTTGATGAGGCAATAGAATCACGTGAATGGCAATTATACTAAAGTAAAGCACAAACTGTCAACAGGCATGTTGAAACTTCCCTGCGACAGCATGGGGATTTGAGGTTCGTGTGCGACTTATAGAACAAATATAGCAAGCTTCACTCAGAAATGCAAGCATTTCATTTGTAAATCGCGGTTAAATTTCGGCGTCAGCGCAGGGCGGGCGCTTCCTGCGGCTCGTCGTCGGTCATGCCCGCGAAGCGGCGCCGCGACAGCAGCATGAACCCGGCGATCAGCACGATGCCCCCGGCGATCTGGACGCGCGGCGGCAGATAGCGCAGGCGGTTGATCACGTTGTACGAGTGCTGCCCCATCAATTCCTGGCGCAGACGCTGCGCGAAGCGGCGCGACGGGCGCACGCCGATCAGCGCGATGTGCATACGCTTGATCACGTTGATCAGCCCCTCGACATCCGCGCGCGGGACGGCGTAGCGAGAGACAATCGTGTCCAAATCTTGCTCGTCGTTGATGATCGCCTCGGTCACAGCCGCGAGCAGGTTTTGCAGTTCACTGGGTTCCTGAGCCATAAGTCCGTTTAACCTTTTCTCGTCTCGGTGGCAGCTTGATCGGCGGATTGAAGCTCGTCTCGCAAGGCAATAAGCGTTCGATGATATAAGGATTTGATCGCGCCTTCGGTACGATCCATGATTGCGCCGATTTCCGCGTTCGACATATGATCGACAAATTTGAGCAGTAGAAGCTGCTGGCGCTCCTCCGGCAAACGCCGGATGGCGGCGCGCAGGGCGTCCTGTTCCTCCTGCTCCTCGGCTTGCTTGTCCGGCGCGTCGGATTTCAGGCTGGTAGCGATAAATTCGTCCAGCGGAATAACTTTGCGCCGTCCACGATCCCGATGCCAGTTAGCGACCAGATTGTGAGCGATGCGATACAGCCATGCCTGAAATGGCACGCCTCGCTCGGTATAGCCTTCCATGTGCGCCATCGCGCGGAAGAAAACCCGCGCCGTCAGGTCTTCGGCGTCGTGGTGATTGCCCGTGCGGTAGTAGACGTAGCTGTAAATCTTGTCGAGATACCGCTCGTACAGTTCCCCGAAGGCTTCTTTGCTGCCCACCTTCGCCAGCTCGACCAGATCGCTGTCGGAGAGGCGCTTCAGGTTTTTAGGTCGCCTGACCAGTCGTTTGCGTAAGTCCATCATACTTCAAGAAAACCCGCTTACCCGCTTTGAGTTACGCCACCGGTGCGCACCAGTGTACCGCGCCTCTATCCAGATACATGTCTTTCGCTAGGTGACGCTCCCTCCGCAGTGCTGCCAGGATGCGTTCCTCGAATGAGCGTCGTCGAATTGGACTCTTGCGTTCTTGAGGGGAGGCGTTAAATTATGGGATAGCTATCAATTCTTCACAAAATATCACACATGAGGTGAGGCTATGCTCCCCAGCGCGCGCCAGGGTCAGATTCTGCAATGGTTGCAGGAGAAAGGCAGCCTGAGCATCGACGATCTCGCAGGACAGCTCGACGTATCGGTCATGACGGTTCACCGCGACCTGGACACACTGGCGCGGAACGGCTTGGCGGTCAAGGTACACGGCGGCGTCACGCTGCCCGACCGCAGCGGCAAGCCCGCGCATCACGCGACCTGTCACCTGTGCGATCTACCGGTTCACGTGCGCAGCGCCTTCACCGTTCAGGTCGAATCGGGCGAGGTGTTCCGCGCCTGCTGCCCTCACTGCGGATTTTTCCTCATGTCGCAGCTTGAAGGGCGGGGGGTGGTCTCCGCCCTGACGAAAGATTTTCTCTATGGGCGCACGATGGACGCCATGCGGGCGGTCTACGTGCTGGACAGCCAGGTCACGCTGTGCTGTGTGCCCGGCGTCCTGTGCTTCGCCTCGCGCGAAGACGCGACCCGCTTCCAGACGGGGTTCGGCGGCAATGTGATGACCCCCGCTGGCGTGCGCGAATACCTCCTGTCGCATCACGGCGACGCTGGCTGAGCCACTCGAACGCTCAAGCGAATGATTTGGAAACAGCAGGCATCTCGCCTGAGGTTGAACGACGACTATTGCTGTAGACAAGGAGATTTGGAAAATGAAGTCCCGCGTGCTTTTACTTGCCGTACTGCTGCTGGCGCTATTCGCGCTGGTCGTCGCGCCGGTGGCGGCGCACGAGGAGCGCACCGTCGGCGCATATGACCTCGAATTAGGCTGGCGGGTCGAACCCGCTTACGTGGGCGTCTACAACGGACCGGAGTTCTTCGTCCACGACGCCAGCAGCGGCGACCCGGTCACGGGCTTGGAGAGCACCCTGCAACTGATGGTGCATTTCGGCGATCAGGACAGGATGCTCGAATTCTATCAGGTCGAGGATGACCCCGGTCACTACACTGCTGACCTGATCCCGACGCGCCCCGGCGATTACGCCTTCCACCTGTTCGGCAAGATCAACGATCAGGACGTGGACGAGATGTTCACCTCGGCGGACGGATACTTCGGCTCGGTCAACCCGGAGTCGGATATCCTGTTCCCCGCGCCTGATACCGATCTCGCCTCGCTGCAAGCCCAGATTGACGACCTACGGGCGCAGCTTGCCCAGTTGCAGGGAACCGAGACGCCGTAAATCATGCGTCGTGCTGTCCTGCTTACTGTCATCATGACTCTGCTTGTCAGCGTGCGTTCGGCATCGGCGCACGCCAATTTGCTGCGCTCCGACCCTCCGGCGAGCGCTGTGCTGGGCAGCGCGCCGGGGACGATCACACTCTGGTTTACCGAGCCGGTCGAGCCGCAGTTCAGCAGCATCACGCTGCTCGACGCCAGCGGCAGCACCGTCAGCACGCCGCCGAGCGCCGTCGATCCGGGCGATCCCAAGCAGATGACGCTGTCGCCGGGTGCGCTGCCTGACGGCGTGTATACCGTCTCGTGGCGGGCGATCTCGGCGGCGGACGGACATCCGACGCGCGGCAGCTTCGCCTTCGCGGTCGGCGCGGTGGCGGGCGCGCTGGCGCTGGCTGCCCCGGATACCGAATCGATCCCGCTGCTGAGCGCGCCCGTGCGCTGGCTCGACCTGCTCAGCCTGGCGCTGGCGGTCGGGAGTGTGGCGTTCGCGGTTTGCGTGGACTGCGAGCCGGCGCAGGAGCGGCGAATGCGCCGCCTGATGTGGGGCGGCTGGGCGCTGCTGGGGCTGTCGGCGCTGGCGCTGCTGCTCTATCAGACGACGCAGGCGTCCGACGCGGCGCTGCTGGCGGCACTGCCGTCGCTCGGCGCGGTTCTCTTCAGCACGCGCTTCGGCGGGCTGTGGATCGCGCGGATGATCGTCTGGGCGGTATTCGGCGTCGCCATCACGCGGCGGCGCTACGGGATCGCGCTGGCGGCGGGGGCTGTCCTGCTGCTCCTGCACAGCCTGTACAGCCACGCGGCGGCGACCTACAACCTGATCCCGGCGCTGGCGGGCGACTGGCTGCACTTGCTGGCGGCAGCGTTCTGGGTCGGCGGGCTGGCGCAGTTGACCAACGTACTGCTGGCGCGGCGCGACGACCCGCACCCCATCGCCGAACTGGTGGCGCGCTTCTCGAATTACGCCCGTATCTGCGTCGCGCTGCTGGTCGTGACCGGATTGTACGCTGCCTGGCTGGAAGTTGGCTCGGTCGCGGCACTGCTGGATACGCTCTACGGGCGTGCGCTGCTGATCAAGCTGATCCTGTTCGCGCCGCTGCTGCTGATCGCCGCGATCAACCTGTTCCTGACCCCACGCGGCTTACGCGCCGGGTCTGCCGTCTGGGCGAAGCGGCTGCGCGGGCTGGTCGGCGTGGAGATTGCGCTGGCGCTGGGCATCTTCGCCGTCGTCGCCGTGATGGCTTCGGCAGACCCGGCGCGGGCGTCACTGGCGAGCCGCCTGCCGCCGCCGGATCACACCTTCGCGGATTACAAGATCGTCGACGACATCCACATCCATCTCGACGTGATACCGGGGTGGGTAGGACAGAATGAGTTTGTGGTTACGCTGCTGACCATCGACGGCGATCCGGTGAACGACGCTTCGCTGATCCGCGTGCGTTTCGACAACCTGACGCACAACGTCGGGCAAAGCGAGGTGCGCCCGCAGTCGGTCGGCAACGGCGAATACAAGATTTCCGGCGCGAACCTGAGCGTCCCCGGCACGTGGCGAGCGCGCGTCACGGTGCAGCGCCCTGACAAGTTCAACTCGCTGGCGGATTTTCAGCTTGACATGCAGAACGCGCCCGTGCCGCCCGGTCTCGACATGAGCGTCCCGCTCGACGGGCGGACGCTCGCCCTGCTGCTGGCGGGGCTGGCGCTGCTGGCGGTCGGCGGCTTCGCGGGCGGGCGCGGCAAGTTCACGCCGCTGCGGGGGACGGGGCTGCTGGTCACGGCGACACTGGTCGTCGGGCTGATCATGCTGGTCGGCGCGGTGATCTAGCGGCTGGTCGAACTGGCGACCTGCGCATTCTGGCGCGCCGCCTGCTGCATCCCGCGCTGGATCAGGTCGAGTTCCGACGGCGAGACGACGCCGGTCTTGAAGGGCGAGCGTCGATTGACGCGCTGGGCGTACATCAGGATCACGTAAACGTCCTGCGGCAGGCTGCTGGCGACCGGGCTGCGCCGAATCCAGATTTCGTTGCGCCCGTATTTCAGCGGGTCGGTCGTGATCAGGCTGCCCGCCTGAAGAAAATCGCCATCCTTGAGCGCGTTGACCAGTTCTTTCCGCGCTTTGGTGGGGCTGACGGCGAACAGGGTGCGCTTGCCATACCAGGCGTTCGCTTCCTCGTCGAACGGCTGACGGGCTTCGCGCGCCGCCAGCCAGCCCGCCGTGAGTCCCGCCAGCACGATCTCGACAATCCAGTAGACGTATGCCCAATCGCCGCTGACCTCAATCGGGTACTCGTCGGTCGAATCGGTGCGGCTCAGGGTGAAACCCTCCTGCGCGACGATCTTGAGGTAGCCGACGAAGCCGATGTCGCCCACTTCCTTGAACATGACCTTGTTGAGCGCGCGCTCGAACTCAGCATCACTGATCGCCCCGCCCGCCGCTTCGCTGTAAGAGGCGCGCATTTGATCTCGAAAGGTGATGGTAGTAGGAGGCGTAGTGGTAGACGCCGTAGATCAGCACGCCGCAGACCAGCCCGATCAGCATGGCGATGAACGGGCTGCGGACTTTGCCGACGCGCACGCCCAGCACGAGCACGCCGCCGACAATCCCCCCGGCGATCAGCGGGTAGACGATGACGAGGTAGAAGTGCGCGTAGGCGTCGAGCGCCCACAGGATGCCGCCGACGACGGCGCTGCCGACGATGGCGAGCAGCGCGAGCAGGATGAAGCTGCCGAAGGGGACGCGGTTACTCGGCTGGTATTTGCGCATGATGATGCCGCCTGTATAGGGTTGAACGCTCACGAGTGCTGTTTTAGTCGTGAGGCGGGGAGGCGAAGTGTCGGCAGCGCCGGATGCTCAAAGCAATATCAAGCCATTCTGGAATTCCCGCTCAGTAAGCCAGCTCGATTAACCCGCAGTAGGTGTTGGGATCGTTCAGGTGAGTCACGATGTAATCGGCAACATCGGCGCGTGATATTTTCGACCCGTGTGAAAGCTGTTGGTTGACGACCGCCTGATAGCGTCCGGTGCGCGGCGCATTTGTGAGTTGGGGTGGGCGAAGAATCGTCCAATCCAGATCGCTTGCCGTGACCTCGCTTTCCATCCGAACCAGATCGGTGTACATATTTTTGAGGACGCGCCAGAGGATGAGTTTCGCCGCCAGGCTTTGCCACCATATCCCCGGGTCAAGACCGCTGGCAGAAATGCAGAGAATACGGCGCACATGGGCGGCTTGCATCGCTCGCATGATGTTGGCGACACCCTCGGAATAGACAGTGGTCGGCGCGCGATTCCGTGCCCCAACCGCTGAAACGACCGCGTCCTTTCCGGCGACCGCCTCTCGAACACGTGCTGGAGCCAGCACGTCGCCCTGTAGCACTGCGAGACGGTCGTGCCGCAGTGTGATCGCGGCAGGGCGGCGTGCAACCGCCGTCACCTCATGCCCGGCTGCAAGCGCCTGTTCGACTACCTGAGCGCCAATTCCACCCGTTGCCCCAAATACGACCAATTTCATGGTACTTATCCCTTCGTCTTCGTCATCGTTCGCATTGTTCACCCCGTTTCCGCTGATCCATTTCAGCTTGTCAGGGTTAGCGATTGCGCGTATCCCGGATATTTGCCCGTCGTTCACCGATATCGTCAAAACGGTGAGCACATTACTGCCCGTGCGTATAATCATGGCAAGTTCGTCGTTCACTTCGGCGAGTTCGACCTGGTAGCTTCCCATCAGCAGGCGCGGAGAAGCCAGTACAAACTGCGCCACTGCTTTGCGTCCTCGCAGCGGATAGAGCGCCGCGCCGCGCGCCTTTCCGCCACCGTCCGCCCAGAGCACCACATCTTCGGAGAGAAGCTGCATCAATCCATCCAGTTCGCCTGTGCTGGTGGCGTGGATGAACTGGTTGAGCATCTGACGGTGCGCTTCCTGACTGGGTTTGAAGCGCGGGCGATGCTCGGCAATGTGCTTCTTTGCCCGGCTGAACAGTTGGCGACAGGCTGCTTCTTCTCTGCCAACCATATGGGCGATCTCGGCATATTCGTAATCGAAGACTTCGCGCAGCAGGAAGATGGCGCGTTCCAACGGCGTCAACTCCTCCAGCAGCGTCAGGAAAGCTATCGAAATGGAGTCGTGCAGTTCAGCCTCCTGGGCTGGCGCAGACCATTGATCCGATCCGGTTAACACAGGCTCTGGCAGCCAGGGACCGATGTAGGTTTCGCGCTGAACCTGCGCCGATTGCAGGTGATCAAGGCACAGCCGCGTGACCACCGTACTCAGGAGTGCTTTGGGTGAGATGACCTGTTCAGTTGAGGTCGTCTGATAGCGTAAGTAGGCTTCCTGCACAATATCTTCTGCCTCAGTTGCGCTGCCAAGCATCCGGTAAGCGATGGAAAACATCAACGGGCGATATGCCTCGAACTGCTTCGCATCAAGATCGTTCATATGCGTACCTTTAGAACCAGAGTTTCAACAAATAAGACGGACGAGAGACTGGTTTTGTGACATCGATCTGCGGGAGCACGACGTTCGGGAGTTGATCCGACTAAAGCTGGCTTGAAGGCGGCGGACTGACATTCTGACCCATCCTTTACCGTCCCACGTATCCCCTCTATAATACGCGCCAAGACTATCCGCTCAACAGGACAACTCATGGCGCAACCGCTCAATTTCCAGCAGATTATCATGAAGCTGCACGAGTTCTGGACGGCGCAGAACTGCGTGCTGTGGCAGCCCTACAACATTCAGGTCGGCGCGGGCACGGGCAACCCGGCGACGCTGCTGCGCGTGCTCGGTCCCGAACCCTGGCGCGTCGCTTACGTCGAGCCGAGCGTGCGCCCGGACGACGGTCGCTACGGCGAAAACCCCAACCGGATGCAGTACTACTTCCAGTATCAGGTCATCCTCAAGCCCGATCCGGGCAATCCGCAGGAACTGTACCTGAAGTCGCTGGAAGCGCTCGGCATCGACCCGCGCGAGCACGACATTCGCTTCGTGGAGGACAACTGGGAAAGCCCGGCGCTGGGCGCGTGGGGGCTGGGCTGGGAAGTCTGGCTGGACGGGCAGGAGATCACCCAGTTCACCTATTTCCAGCAGGCGGGCGGCATCGAACTCAGCCCGGTCTCGGTCGAGATCACCTATGGTCTGGAACGCATCGCCCTGCCGCTGCAAGGCAAAGACTCGGTCTGGAACATCGACTGGCTGGGCGGCGACGAAGCCAGCCTGCGTTACGGCGACGTACTGCTGCGCAGCGAAATTGAACACTGCACCTACTTCTTCGAGGTCGCGGACGTGGACGGCTTGCGCCAGACCTTCGACGTGTACGAGAACGAGTACCGCCGCGCGCTGGACGCGGGCTTGGTCATCCCGGCATACGATTACGTGCTCAAGTGCAGCCACCTGTTCAACGTGCTCGACGCGCGCGGCGCGATTGGCGTGACCGAGCGCGCCAGCTACTTCCGGCGGATGCGCGACATGACCCGCAGGATCGCCCGCGCCTACGCCGACCAGCGCGAGGCGATGGAATACCCGCTGAAGAAGCTCGGCACGTTGTGGGGCACAGCGCCGAAGCACGACAGCGTTGGTTACACGTGGGCGCTGCCCAACGAGCCGACCGACTTCCTGTTCGAGATCGGCGTGGAGGAACTGCCCGCCGCCGACGTGGACGCGGCTCTGGAGCAGTTGAGCGTGAGCGCGCCCAGGCTGTTCGACGATCTGCGGCTGGCGCACGGCGAAGTCAGGGTCTACGCCACGCCGCGCCGCCTCGTCGTCAGCGTGAAGGATTTGGCGACGCGCCAGACCGATCTGGAGCAGGTCGCCAGAGGTCCGTCAGCGGATCGCGCTTACGACGCCGACGGCAAGCCGACCAAAGCGGCGGAAGGCTTCGCGCGCGGCAAGGGCGTCAGCGTGGATGATCTGCGCGTCGAGGACGGCTACGTGGTGGCGACGGTGCGCGAAGAAGGCAAGCCGTCGGCGATGGTGCTGATGGAAGCCCTGCCCGGTTTGGTCGCCGGGATCAAGTTCGGCAAGTCGATGCGCTGGAACGCCAGCAACGTCGCCTTCTCGCGCCCGATCCGTTGGTTCCTGGCGCTGCACGGCGAGGCGGTGATCGTCTTCGAGTACGCTGACGTAATCAGCGGCGATAGCACGCGCGGCTTGCGTCCCTATGGCTCGCCGCTGCACCCGGTCAAGACGCCGGAAGAATACTTCGAGACGCTCGAAACCGAGGGCGTCATCCTCGACATCGACCTGCGCCGCGCCAGCGTCGTCCAGCAGGTGGCGGCGCTGGCGGAGAGTGTCGGCGGGCGCGTGCCGGAAGACGACGCGCTGCTCGACGAAGTGACCAACCTGATCGAAGCGCCGACCGCGCTGCTCGGTCAGTTCGAGGAGAAATATCTCAAGCTGCCGCGCGAGGTGCTGGTCACGGTCATGCGCAAGCACCAGCGCTATTTCGCCGTCGAGGACAGCAGCGGCAGGCTGATGCCCTATTTCATCGCCGTGCGCAACGGCGACGATCTGCACCTCGACAAGGTGATTCACGGCAATCAGGAGGTGCTGCGCGCGCGCTTCTCGGACGCCGACTTCTTCTATGCGCAGGACATCAAGAAGAAGCTGGAAGATTTCCTGCCGCGCCTGGGCACGCTGACCTTCCAGGAGAAGCTCGGCTCGATGCTCGACAAGACGCATCGCCTCGAAGCGCTGGTCAAGCCGCTGGGCGACCTGTTCCGGCTCGACGCGCACGATCTCGGCGTCGCGCAGCAGGCGGCGCATCTGGCGAAAGCCGACCTCGCCACGCAGATGGTGGTCGAGCTGACTTCGCTGCAAGGGACGATGGGGCGGGTCTACGCGCTGTTGAACGGGCAGTCGCAGCCGGTCGCGGACGCCATCTACGAACACTGGCTGCCGCGCGGCGCGGGCGACGCGCTGCCGCAGAGCGCGCCGGGCACGCTGCTGGCGGTCGCGGACAGGCTCGACAGTCTGGTCGGGCTGTTCGCCGCCGGGCTGGAGCCGAAAGCGACCGCCGACCCGTACGGCTTGCGCCGCGCCGCCCTCGGCATCATCGAGGTGCTGGTCGAGAAGGAACTCGACGTAGACCTGCGCCACGCCATCGAGATCGTCGCAAAGGCGCAGCCGCTCGACGTGACGCCAGAAGTGCGCGCGGCGGTGCTGGAATTCATCGCCGGGCGGCTGCGCGGCTGGGTGGACGAACACGGCTGGGCGCACGACGTGAGCGCGGCGGTGCTGGCGGAGCAGGCGCACAACCCGGCGGAAGCGCTCGAAGGCATCCGCGAGCTGAGCGAGTGGGTTCAGCGCGACGACTGGGAGTCGATCCTCGACGGGTTCGCGCGCTGCGTCCGCATCACGCGCGGCGAAAAAGAACGCTATCCGGTCGATCCGGCGCTGTTCCAGCAGCCGGAGGAAATCGCGCTGCACAACGCTTACGAGCAGGCGCTCGTCAACCTGCACGACAGCGACAACGTGGACGCCTTCCTGAACGCCTTCGCGCCGATGCTCCCGGCGATCACGGCGTATTTCGGGACGGGCAAGGGCGACGGCGTGCTGGTCAACACCGAAGACGCGGCGGTGCGGCGCAACCGCATCGGGCAGCTTCAGGCGATCAGCGCGATGCAGCACGGGCGCGCCGATTTGAGCTACCTGAGCGGGTTCTAGAGCGATGGTTGTAGGGGCGCATGGCTATGCGCCCTATTCTACTTCTTGGCGTCCTGGCGGTTAAACTAAGAACCAAGGACCAATCACGATTTGAGGACTATTGATGCGCGTCGTCCGCTTCGGGACAGAGGGAATCGAGCAGATCGAGTCGCCGGACTGGTCAGCGCTGCTGGCGCAGCCCGACGGCGTATTCTGGGTCGATCTGGCCGGTCCTGACGAAGAAGCGGTGCGCCTGATGCGCGACGTGTTCCATTTTCACCCGCTGGCGATTGAGGACACCGAAAACGAGCGCCAGCGTCCCAAAGTCGAGGAATACAAGGATCACCTGTTCGTCATCCTCAACCCGGCGAACAAGTATGAGGACGAGCTGAGCTTTCGAGAGCTGGACGTGTTCGTCACGCACACGTATGTCGTCACCGTTCACGAGGACGAGAGCGAGCCAGTGGTCGAGCAGGTGCTGAAGCGCTGCCATTCAAAGATCGACGCGGATCAGCCCGTGACGGTCGGCTTCCTGCTCTACGCGCTGGCGGATGCCGTCGTCGACCTCTACTTCCCGATCCTCGACACCATCGGCGACGAAATCGAGGACATCAGCGAGCAGATCATCGAAAAGCCGCGCCGCGAAGACCTCAACCGCGTCTTCCGGCTCAAGCGCGCGCTGGCGGAGATGTGGCGCGTCGCCGGGCAGCAGCGCGACATGTTCACGGTCTTCACGCGGCTGGAATCGCAGTATATCGGCGAAGAAATTGCCCGCTACTACATGCGCGACATCTACGACCACCTGCTGCGCATCAGCGACACGGTCAGCACTTTCCGCGACACCATGTCCGGCGTGATCGACGTGTACCTGTCGTCGGTCTCGAACCGGCTGGACATCGTGGTGCAGCGGCTGACGGTCGTGACGATTGGCATCGGCGTGCTGACGGTGATCAGCGGCTTCTACGGCATGAACTTCGAGCATTCCTTTCCCCCGTTTTCGGCGGACTGGGGCATATGGTTCGTGCTCCTGCTGATGCTGGTCGGCTTGGTGGTCGTCGCCGTCATTTTCTGGCGGCGTCCGGAATAACCCTCTATCCCTCGATCAAAATGCCCCGGTTGTATGTGCAGCGGGTCATGTATATAATCGGACGTAATTCAGTGGGGGAGCACAGTGTCGGTCGCTGACGAGATTAAGAGCAAACTGGATATTGTCCAGTATATTCAGCGCTACGTGCCGCTGAAGAAAGCCGGGCGCTCGTGGAAAGCCTGCTGCCCGTTCCACAGCGAGAAAACTCCCTCGTTCGTCGTCAACGAAAACAACCAGTCCTGGCGCTGCTTCGGGGCGTGCGCGGAAGGTGGCGACATCTTCAACTTCGCCATGAAGTATCATGGCTGGTCGTTCACCGAGGCGCTGCAAGAACTGGGCAAGCTGGCGGGGGTGGAAGCACACCCGCAGACGCCCGAACAGCGCGAGCGCAGCGAAGAACTCGACCGCCTGCGCGGGCTGATGAAATCCGCCGCCGATTATTTCCACGATCAACTGTATGACACACACAATCCGGCAGCCGTCGCCACGCTCCAGTACGCGCGCCAGAAGCGCGGCTTGAGCGACGATACGCTCAGCCGCTTCCAGATCGGCTTCGCGCCGCCGGGTTGGCAGAACGCCGTCGAAGCGCTCAAGGGGCTTGGTTACAGTGAGGACGACCTGTTCGCTACCGGCATCGCCTCGCAGAATGAGGAGACGGGGCGCGTCTACGACCGCTTCCGCAACCGCCTGATGATCCCGATCCGCGACGAGCGCGGGCGGGTGGTCGGCTTCGGCGCGCGGGCTTTAGCGCCGGACGACAACCCCAAGTATCTCAACTCGCCGCAGTCGCCGCTGTTCGACAAGAGCCGCCTGCTCTTTGGGCTGGATTTCGCCAAACAGACGATCCGCGACGGCGAAACCGCCGTGATCGTCGAGGGCTACCTCGACGCGATTCAGGCGCATCAAGCCGGATACACCAACGTCGTCGCGCAGATGGGCACGGCGCTGACCGAGCCGCAGTTGAAGCTGCTCGCGCCGCGCATGGCGAAGCGGATTATCCTCTCGCTCGACTCGGACGCCGCCGGGCAGAGCGCGACCCGGCGCTCGCTGGAAGTCGCCCGTGAGACGCTGCAAGCCGACTACGCCGGACGGCTCTCGGTCGATATGCGGATTCTGGTCGTGCCGGGCGCGAAAGACCCCGACGACCTGATCCGCGAGACGCCGGAGCAGTGGACGAGCCTGGTCGAAAATGCGCTGTCCGTCGCCGATTACGTGATCGACTCGGAGATGGAGACGCTGCCGGAGCACGCAACTATCCAAGAGCGTGAAGCAGTAGCACGGCGATCTGCTTGCCGATATTATGGCGTCGACAAATGATTTCTATAAGCAAGACAATCTGCAAAAACTTGCGCTACGACTGCGCATCGAAGAAAGGCGACTGCAGGAAATATTGGGTGCTGGAGCAAGCAGAAAATCGAACAGCATCGAAGGCACATTCAAAACTCGGTGCAGCAGACGCAAATGCCGGAACCGCCGCTGTTCGGCGACGAGCCGCCGGATTTCGATACGCCGAGGGCGGATCGCGGCGGTCAGGGCTTGCAAGCAAGCGTGGGCGCGGCGAACCTGCGCGAAGCGGCGCTCGAAGCCTACTGCCTGCGCGTGCTGCTGCGCCAGCCCAAGCTGATCTACGACGTGAACCGCAAGCTGCGCGAGCTGGCGGGCGAAAATCCCGCGCTGGCGAACGGTCCGCTGGACGACCTGAGCGACGAAGATTTCACACGCACGAGTTATCGCGCATTGATGGATCAGTTCACTCGCGCGATTGCGCAGGATGAAATGGAGCCGCTCGATTATCTGCGGGAAGCGCTGCCGTCCGATTTGCTCGACGAAGTGGAGATTCTCCTCGCAGATGAATGGGAAGATTTGCGACCGCGACTACGTCACGGCTTATCCGCCGACTTAATGATCGTAGTCAAACAGAGCGAGCGGTTCAACGGGGCAATCGACATGAGCGCCGAAGCCGTCGAGAAGGCGCTGCGGCTGCGCGTTCAGCGCTTACAACGCGAACGCCAGGAAATGGTTTTCTTAGAAATGGATGGCGATGCGCCCTACCAAAGCCATATCATGTTGTCTATACTGGCGAAGCGGCTCATCGACGAAGAACTCAACCAGCGCTCGCAATTACTGCGGCAGTAATTTCTGGATAAGGGCATGGCGAAAAAACGTACACAGAAAAACGATACTCGTGCGACCGATGAGTTTTCCAAAGCTGACGACAACGAAGAACTGAACGGCGACTTCGAGTTCGAGGATGACCTGGACGAAGGCGACGGGGATTTCGACTTTGACGACGATCTGGCGGTCAAAGACGACGATCTGGTCGACCCGATGCTGAGCGAGGACGACGACCTGGAAGACCTGGACGACGACCTGATGCTCGGCGAGAGCGCCCGGATCGATACCTTCGCGCTGGCGGACGACCCGGTGCGCATGTATCTCAAGGAAATCGGGCAGGTGCCGCTGCTCGATACCAACCGCGAGACCTGGCTGAGCGTGCAGATCGCGGCGGAGCGGATGCTGGACGACGAAATCGACAAGCTGAGCCGGACGAAAAGCAGCGGCTTGCCGGAACCGCCGGAGATCATCCAGGCGGTCTATGCCGACGTGAAGCGCAACTGGGAAGAAGTGCTGGAGCGCGTCGTCCCCTTCAAGCTCGAACCGCCCAGCCTGAAAGCGGTCATCGACGAAGTGCAGGCGATCACCGACGACTGGGACGTGAGCAGCCATTCGTACATCCGCGAATACCTGCGCCAGCGCGAATGGGGGCGTGACGACCCCTGGACGGAATTGGCGCGGCGGCTCTTCGACGTGATTCACGGCTTGTACCTGATCCCGTTCCGCGAGCAGATTTTCATTCGTCGCTACGTCATCGAGTATAAGGACGCGCTGCCGAGCGAAGAACAATTCGCGCAGTGGCTGATGGAAGATACGGACGCGCTCGAAACGCTGCAAGACCGTTTCGAGGAAGTCGAGCGCAAAGCGGAATTCGCCGCCGAGGCGCTGACGCGCGCAAACCTGCGTCTGGTCGTCAGCGTCGCCAAGCGCTACATGGGGCGCGGGATCAACTTCCTCGACCTGATTCAAGAGGGCAACATCGGCTTGCTGCGGGCGGTCGCCAAGTTCGACCACACCAAGGGCTACAAATTCAGCACCTACGCCACCTGGTGGATCCGTCAGGCGATCAGCCGCGCGATTGCCGACCAGGCGCGCACGATCCGCATCCCGGTTCACATGGTCGAGACGATCAACCGCCTGATGCGCGTGCAGCGGCAACTGACGCAGGAACTGGGCGCGGAGCCGAGCGCCGAGCAGATCGCGCTGGAGATGGATTTCCTGACCGCCGAGGAGACGAAGGCGATCAAGCTGATCCGGCGGGAAGGCTCGCGCATGGATGCCGGCTTGGGGCGTAAGCTGCGCCGCGCCGCGCAGAAGGTGCGCAAGATCATGCGGCTCTCGCAGGAGCCGATGAGCCTGGAAATGCCCATCGGGCAGGAAGACAACAGCCTGCTGGGTGACTTCATCGAGGACGACAAGGTGCCGGGTCCGGTCGACGCCGCCAGCCGCCAACTGCTCAAGGAGCAGATTCGCTCGGCGCTGGGCGTGCTGAGCGAGCGCGAGCGCGAAGTGCTGGAAATGCGCTTCGGCTTGCTCGACGGGCAGGATCACACGCTGGAAGAAGTCGGCAAGCACTTCGGCGTGACGCGCGAGCGCATCCGGCAGATCGAGGCGAAGGCGCTGCGCAAGCTGCGCCACCCGACGCGCAGCCGACAGCTACGCGATTATCTGGAGATTTGAAGTAGGCGGGGCGGTCGGAAGATCGCCCCGTTTTTGTTTCGGCACAGAAGGGCGGCGATTCCGCATTAGAATGATAGGTAATGTGCATCGTGGGATCGGGAGGGCGTCATGGCGAAGCGAGTGACCGGAATCGGCGGTATATTCTTCAAGTCGAAAGACCCGGCAAAGCTAGGCGAGTGGTATGCCAAACACCTTGAGCTTGATATTGCGCCGGATTTCCCCGGCTGGATGTTTCAATGGCGATACGCGGACGACCCGGAGCGCAGCGGGTCAACTATCTGGAGCCTGCACGACAAAGACAGCGATTACTTCGGCTCGGACGACGCGCAGTTCATGATCAACTACCTTGTCGAGGATTTGGACGCGGTGATGGCAGCGCTCAAAGCCGAGGGCGTCGAGATTTTGCGCGAGGTGATCGATTCTCCCTACGGACGCTTCGCGGCGATCAAAGACCCGGAAGGCAATGGCATCGAGTTATGGCAACCCCCAGACGATAATTAAGCGTCGAAGATGTTGAGTTCAGCGACAGGTGCGACGATGGCGGTCGAGAAACAGCTTCACACAATCGAGGATTTCAAGCAGTTCGTCAGCGAGCCGGAGAATTCGGATCGGCTGTTTG
This sequence comes from uncultured Chloroflexia bacterium, assembly GCA_963760975.1. Lineage (GTDB taxonomy): Bacteria > Chloroflexota > Anaerolineae > Aggregatilineales > Phototrophicaceae > Flexifilum. The sequence goes on from CAVXEZ010000009.1 coordinate 218,811, forward strand.
AACTGATCAACGGGGAGATCATCGAAGTCATGCCAGGTCGAACATCCAACAGCCAGATTCCTATGGTGATTGCTGCCGAAGTCCGTCCCTTTTGTAAGACACATGACATCGCCTGCTCTACGAGTGGTGCGGATGGCGCATATCGGATCGGAAACGATGTCCTCGTCCCCGACTTCGCCTACAAGCGCACGCCGATGAGCGACGACTATCCTGATCCGGTTGCGCCGCTGTGGGCGGTCGAGGTGATTTCGCCGACAGATGAAATAGGCAAAATTCGGAGTAAGCGCGCGCTTTATCTCGCTGCCGGAATTCTACTGTGGGAAATTTACCCACAAGATCGTAGCGTAGAAGTCTATGCGCCCGGCAAGACCGTGCAAACTTTCAGCATCGACGACACGCTCGATGTGGGGGACCTGCTGCCCGGCTTCACGCTGGCGGTCAGCGCGCTTTTTGCCGGAGATTGAGATGGCGCTGATGCAGGCGCTTTACATGTGAGGCATGATGAAGGGTTTTGAAATCGACCGCGCAACGCTGGTCGAACAGATCGAGGCGGCGTTTGCCGACAGCCGAACCGCCAAGGAGCGCGGGCAGTATTTGCACCGGCTTCCCATCGCCAGCGCTCAGGCGCTGCCCTACGAAGTGCAGGAGCTGGAAGCGCTGTTTCGCAGCCGCGTCTGGCAAAGTGTGGTTTTTGAACAGCGCGATCTGCTTCACGAGACGGATGCGCTGGCGGCGCTCTCCGACGAAGCGCTGGCGTACTTTCTCCCGGCGCTGCTGATCATGGCGGTGAGCGATCCGGGCTGGCTGGTCAACCAGGAGGAACTGGAACAGCGGCTGATCGACTGCTTTGGCGACATGTCGGGAATGCGGCTGCTGGTGGTGATCGCCTTCGTCGAGCTGATGGTCGGCTTCTATTCGCACGTCATCAGCACGCAGGATGCGCTCAATGACGCACATCCGCTGCTCGACGTGGAAGACCTCGAATACCGCCTGCTGCTCTATCTGGACGAAAAACGCGCTCTGGTGCAAAAGCTGGAGGATGCCCAGCGCGCCGCCCAGTCGGAAAGCTGAGCGGACGCTTATAGTCCTTCGTCGGCTAATCCGCTGCCGGGCTGCTCTGATAATACTCGCCCAGCAGGTCATCCATGACCCGCGCCGTGCGCGCCGCGCTCTCGCCCGTGCTGGGGCAGGTGTCCGTGCCGTTCAGTTCATCGACAATCGACTGGATCAGCGGTTGATGCACGTGCGGCGGGTTGTCGATGGCGAACTGCTGCTCGCCGTCGGCGGTCGTCAGGGTGATCGGCTGGGCGTCGAAGGTCGAGTAGGTCAGGCGTCCGCTCGTGCCGACCAGGATCGTTTGATCGAGTTCGTCGGCGCTGGTGAAGCACCACGATCCGACGCCGACGACGCCGGAGGCGAAATGGAAGCTGCCGACGACGTTGTCCTCCGCCGGATATGCCCCGCCTTGATTAACCGCGAAACCGCGCGCTGACTGAATTGCTCCCAGCAGAAAGTCGTGGATGTCGAGCATGTGGACGGCGACATCGGCGAACAGCCCGCCGCCAGCGATGTCCGGCTGCACGCGCCAGGGCAGGGCGTCGTCAATCACCAGCGGGCGTTTGCGCAGGGTGATCGACACGCTGCGGACTTCGCCAATCGCGCCGGACTCAATCAGCGCCTTGATCTTGAGGAAGCGCGGCAGGCGGCGGCGATAATAAGCGACCCACAGCGGGACACCCGCTTTCGTGCAGGCGTCGATCATCTGCTGGCACTCGGCGTAGCTGCGCGCCATCGGCTTTTCGACGAAGACGGGCTTTCCCGCCGCCGCCGCCATTTGCGTATACGCGAGGTGCGAATCGGGCGGCGTGGCGATGTAGACCGCGTCCACTTCGGCGTCGTGGATCAGGGCGTCGGCGTCGTCGTACCAGCGCGGCACGCCATGACGTTCCGCGTAGTCTCTGGCTCTGGCGGTACTGCGGCGCATCACCGCGACCAGCGCCGAATGTTCCGCCTTCTGGAAGCCGGGACCGCTCTTGACCTCGGTCACGTCGCCCACGCCGATAATGCCCCAGCGGATGGTCTTCGCCATAGCCTCACCTCACGATAGGATGCTCGATAAAGACTGCACCATTATTTCACATCCTTGCGTTAAAATCGTCCTCAATGTGATGAACCGGGAAGATCATGCCTCAAGCACTGACGTACTGCCCCGTCTGCGGGCATAAGCTGGTCGAGCGCGAAGAAGCCGGGCGCATCCGCCAGGTGTGCGAAAACTGCGGCTACGTCCATTACGTCAATCCGGTGCCCGCCGTCGGCATCGTGATCGAGATGGACGGCGGCGTCGTGCTGATTCAGCGCAAGCATCCGCCGCATCAGGGGCGCTGGGCGCTGCCGAGCGGTTACATCGAAGCCGACGAGAGCGCCGAGGAAGCCGCCATCCGCGAGGCGGAAGAAGAGACCGGGCTGAAGGTTGAGATCATCGAGATGGCGGGCGTCAACTCCTTCCCGGAAGGACCACCGCTGAGCGGGATCATGATCTTTTTCCGGGCGCGCCCGGTCGGCGGCGAACTGAGGGCGGGCGACGATGCCGCCGACGCGCGCATCTTCCCGCCGGATCAGGTGCCGCTGCTGCCGTTCCGCACGCACCGCGAGATGATGGCGCAGTGGCTGGCGCATCACGGCGAATATCAGAATGGCGCGCACCCGGTCGAGCGGACGGATTTCACCATTCGCCCCGCCGAAGCCGCCGACGCCAACGAGATCATGGCGCTGCTGCATCTGATCCCGGCGAACCGGACGCTGCTGCGCGACGACTGGCGCGAGGTCTACCAGCGCTTCCGCGAGGCGCAGGGCATCGAGGTTTTCGTCGCGGTCGACCACCAGACGCCGCCGATCATCGTCGGCTTCGTGGCGCTCTCGGTGGTTCGCGGGCTGACGGAGGGGCGCGGCTTGATCAACGACCTCGCCGTGCTGCCGACCTACCAGCGGCGCGGCGTGGGGACGGCGCTGCTCGAAGCGGCGATGAAGCGCGCCGAGCGCCTCAATCTGCATCATCTGATGGTGAACGTCGAGCGCGTGGATAACCGCGCCGAAGCCTTCTACGCGGCGCTCGGCTTCTCCAGCGGCGACATCATGCACCTCAAGCTGCGCTGATCGCCGCATCATACGAAACTGCCCGTTTACGGTTTATAGTAGGTGGGTACCGGTAGATTACGGAGGAATCCATGCGTCACGTTCGTTTGCTCAGTCCCGCGTTCCTGTTGATCCTGCTGCTCCCGTTCGCGGTCACTACCGCTTCGGTGACGAGCGCCGCCACCTGCGATGCCTCTCACGTCGCCATCGGCGCGATTCAGGGCAGCGGCGAGCGCTTCGCGCTGGATGGCACGCAGACCATCGAGGGGATCGTGACGGCGGATTTCGAGGACGACGGGAATGACAGTACCCGCGATCTGCTCGGTTTCTACGTGCAGGATGAGGGCGATGGCGATCCGGCGACCTCCGACGGCATTTTCGTCCTGACGGGCAAGAAGGAGCGCTACGTCGCGGTCGGCGACCGCGTGCAGGTCACGGGCGTCGTCGGCGAATCCGCGCCGCGCGGTCCGTCCGAGACTCGCCTGAAAACCGACGCCTCAGGCATCGTCGTGTGCAGCACGGATAATCCGCTGCCTGCGCCCACCGAAGTCACGCTGCCCTTCGCCAGCGCCGAGGCGCGCGAGCAGTACGAGGGGATGCTCATCACTTTTCCGCAGCCGCTGACGGTCACGGAATTATATCTGTTGGAGCGGCACGGCGAGCTGATGCTTTCCGGCGGTGGGCGTCTGCCGCAGCCGACCGACGTTGCGCTGCCGGGCGCGCCCGCGCAGGCGGTGCAGGCAGCCAACGACCTCGACCAGATCGTGCTCGACGACGCTTCCCTGACCGAAGACCCCGATCCGATCCCGTTTCCGCCGCCGGAACTGACGGCGGAAAACACCGTGCGCGGCGGCTATCTCGTCACCGGCGTGACGGGTGTGCTCACTCAATCGATGGGGCGGGCGACGAATAACGGCGCCACGACCATCGCCTACCGCGTTCGCGTGACCACGCCGCCGACCTTCGACAGCACGCCCAATCCGCGCCCGACGCAGCCGCCGGACGTGGGCGAAACGTCGGAGACGCCGGTGCTCAAAGTCGCCAGCGCCAACCTGCTCAATTATTTCAACACATTCCCGATCCCGCCGGGCTGCTTTCAGGGCGGCTATCTGTCGGCGGGATACTGCCGGGGCGCGAACGACCCGATGGAATTCGACCGCCAGCGCGCCAAGACGATCCGCGAGATCGCCGCGCTGGACGCCGACATCTTCGGACTGAGCGAGGTCGAGAACGACGAGGGTGATGATCAGGCGATTGCCGATCTGGTGGCGGGCGTCAACGACCTCGTCGGGGCAGGGACGTATCAGTTCGTCGATACCGGGCGCGTCGGCACGGACGCGATCCGCAACGCATTCATCTACAAGCCCGCAGCGGTCACGCCCGTCGGCGGGTTCGCCGCGCTGGATGGTGTTTATCCGTTCGATACGAACACGCGACCGCCGCTGGCGCAGTTGTGGCGCGAGAATGCGAGCGGCGAGCAGTTCTACGTCGTCGTCAATCACCTCAAGTCGAAGTCGACTTCGGGCTGCCCGGTGAGCGGGGATAATGCCGATATTGGCGACGGGCAGGGCTGCTGGAACGAGGATCGCGTGCTGGCGGCGCGCGAGACGGCTGAGTGGATCGCCAGCGATCCGTATTTTGCCGACGATCCCGACGTGCTGCTGCTCGGCGACTTCAACTCGTATGCGAAGGAAGACCCGATTACGACGCTGCTCGGCGAGGGCTACGCCAACCTCATCGATCAGTTCATCGGCGCGGACGCCTACAGCTACGTTTTCGATGGGCAGTGGGGCTATCTGGACTACGCGCTGGCGAACGAGGCGCTGCTGCCGCAGATCACCGGTGTTGGGGAATTTCACATCGACGCCGACGAGCCGCCCGCGCTCGACTACAACGTCGACTACAAGAGCGAGAACCTGATCAAGCTGCTCTACAACGCCGACTTGTACCGCTCCGCCGACCACGATCCGACGCTGGTCGGGCTGCACCTGAACAGCGGGGAGTAGGGGCGACCCAGGCGAAACGAAGTTTCGCACAGGTCGCCCAATTCTGATGGGCGAGGCAACGCCTCGCCCCTACGGGCTTACGACCCGGAATTCCACGTATCGATCAGGCGCTGCTCGAAAGTGGCTCCGTCCGGCTTGGTGGCGACCATGATATGCGGTCCGTTGCCGACCGGCTTGGTGCGCCCGAACTCGGGTCCTGGGGTATCAACCACGTCGACCATCCGGTCGGTCAGCGTCACCAGGCTCGGATCGCCCAGCACCGCTCCCGCCAGCGGATCCCAGAAGTAGTAGCTGCCCGCATTGATCGAGTCGGTGCTGGCGGAGAGCGCCTTGTAGACGAACTGCGTTTCGGGCGAATTCTGGCTGGATTCCAGCGTCTGCATGAAGTCCGGCGTGACCGGCACGTCGTTGGTGGCGTCCAGCGGCACGAGCGTGATCGGCGCGCCGGACTCGAACACCAGCCGCGCCGCCAGCGGATCGAGGTAGATATTCCACTCGGCGGTCTTGTTGTCGTCGCTGACGCCGGAACCGGGCGCATCCACCGCGCCGCCCATGATGTAGATCATCTCGATGTTGTCCACCAGCGATGGCGTGGCTTCGAATGCTTTCCCGATGTTGGTCATCGGACCAATTTCCAGCACCGTCACCTTCTCCGGCGAATTCTGAACCGTCGAAGTGAACAGATCGACCGCGTTCATGTCAGACGGAGAACCACCCTGTGGCAAGCCGAGCGCGTCGATGCCTTCGACGGTCGTGCGCCAGTCGTTCGGCACCGGGCTGTCGCCCAGCAGCGGCTTATCCGTCCAGCAGCTTACCGGCACGTCGCCGTAATTCGTCAGCGCGACCAAGCCCAGCGCGGCGCGCACGCCCGCATCGCAGAACGCCCAGCCCGTCCCGGTCACGGTGATCGCCTTGACCGAAACGTCCGGGTCGTTGAGCAGAAACAGCGTCGCCATGAAGTCGTCGGTGGTCATGTCACTGTCGATGACGACTGGGCGCGGGTTGGCGGCGTGGACGGCTGCGAAGCCGCCGATGACGCCAAAAACGAGAACGAGGAGCATAAATTTCTTGAGCATCATCAAATCCTTCTTTGAGCTATATACGAAATGCTATTACGTGGACAGATCAGGGGCGACGTTGCGAGGCACATGATTTCATACTCATTGTAGCGCGAAGCTGCGCCGATGGTCACGAACCATCTAGGACTGGAGGCGAAACGGAGGGTACAAAAAGACCGGGCGCGTCCTTGCAGGCGCGCCCGGTTGAGGTGAGGTGAAGCAGAGCTAGGCTTTGTCCACGAACACGGGCAGGTGCCCCAGCGCCACGATGTTCGACCATGCGGCGCGGTCGCCTTCGGTGAAGATCGCCGCTTCGACGGCGACCGTCGCCCCGGCTTTCTCCATGATCAGGCGCATTCCCTGCAAAGTGCTCCCCGTCGAAATCACGTCGTCGATCAGGGCGACGCGCTTGCCCCGGATCAGGTCGCGGTCTTTTTCGTCCAGAAACAGCGTTTGCGTCGCGCCGGTCGTGATGCTGAGCGTCTCCGATTGCAGGGCGTCGCCCATGTACGGCTTGTAGGCTTTGCGCAGGACGACGTAGGGCAGCCCAAGCTCGACGGAAAGCCCATGCGCCAGCGGGATGCTTTTGGCTTCCGGCGTGATCAGCACGCCGAAGTCGTAGCCGCGCAGCTTGTCTCCTAATGCCTTGCTGACCGCCTGCACCAGTTCGGTATCGCCCAGAATGTTGAGGATGGCGATCCGCACGCCCGGCTTGATGGCGAACAGGCGTAAATCGCGCTTGACTCCGGCAACTGCTATCGGGTAGGTTTCGTATTCAGCGCCCATGTGATTCTTTCTTCTCCCGCGCGTGAAAATCCGGGCGTATTATATCACGGCGCGGCGGTCACCTGCCCGTTGACGATGGCGCCGTCGACCAGCGTCAGCACCCGGTCAGCGCGGCTCGCCAGCTTCTCGTCGTGGGTGACGATCACGACCGTCGTCCCTTCGTGCTGGCGGATTTGCTCCAGCGTTTCCAGCACCAGCGCGCCGGACTCGGTGTCGAGGTTGCCGGTGGGTTCGTCGGCGAGCAGCAGCGGCGGATTGTTGGCGAGCGCCCGCGCGATGGCGACGCGCTGCTGCTGTCCCCCCGAAAGCTCGGACGGGCGATGATTGCGGCGGTCTTTCAAGCCGAGCAGGTCGAGCAGGTCTCTGGCGCGCTTGTCCGGGTTGGACGGCGGGTGGCGCGCGAACTGCATCGGCAGCAGCACGTTCTCCAGCGCCGTCAGCGTGGGGATCAGATTGAAGAACTGGAAGATGAAGCCGATCTTCTCGTTGCGGATCTCGGTGAGCTGGTCTTCGTTCATGCGCGTCACGTCGACGCCGTCGATCTCAATTGTGCCGTGCGTGGGGCTGTCCAGCCCGCCGATCAAGCCCAGCAGTGTGCTTTTGCCGCTGCCGGATGGTCCGACGATGCTGACGATCTCCCCCGCGTAAACGTCCATATCCACGCCGCGCAGCGCGTGAACGACCGTCTTGCCCAACGGCAGGTCTTTCGCCAGCCCGCGCGTGCGGATTACTACCTTGTCGCCATTGTGATTCACAAACTCCAACTCCTAGAGGTCAATCCACTGGGGGATTCTACGCACGATCATAGCGGAGGTTGCAACGCCTGTGAAGCACCTGGGATCACAATGTTCACGGATCGCTAAACTCAGGCGTGAAGCGGCAGTCAATCCGTGACACGCGCAAGCTGCCGCTCGACGGCGGCAGCGAGAAATGGATCGCCCGTGCGGTTATAAGGTTTGGCGGTATTTTTGCTCGCGGCGGTAGAGTTCCATGAACGCCACCATGATGTCGGAGGTGGTCACGATGCCGACCAGCGTCTCGCCCAGAATGACGGGCAGGCAGCTAATGTGATTGTTGAGCATCAGGCGCGCAGCTTCGACCGCTTCCGCGTCCGGCTCGATGACGATTGGGGCAGGGGTCATCAGCGTGCGCACGCGCAGCGACTCCGCCAGTTCCTCATCCTGCCAGCGTTCGCGCAGGATGTGAGGGGAATTGAGCGCCGTCCGGCAGTCGCGGTCGCTGATGATGCCGACGAGCTGACTTTCCGAATTCAGCACCGGCAAATGCCGAAAGTGGTGGGCTTCCATCAGCTCAAGCGCCTGACGCAGCGTGCCGTTCTGATGGATCGACAGCGGCTTTGCGGTCATAATATCGGAAACGTTCATGGGTACTCCTCTTGCGATATGACCCCCGTGCCCGCGGGGGTCACATGCGTCTGGTGTGAAACTAGTCTAGGGCTTCGACGACAGCACCTGCGTGCGCGACTCCACCAGCATTCTAAAAATATCGGACTCGGTAATAATCCCGACCAGATGACCGCGCTCATCGACGACCGGCAAGCCGCTGATCTTCCTGTCGAGCATAATCTGGGCGATGTCCAGCAGCGGATCGTCAGGACGGGCGACGATCACTTTGCGGGTCATCACTTTTTCGACGTTCAACTGCGCCCACAAATAATTCATTTCCCAAATGCTCAGTGTCGTCGCGTCCGATGGACTGGCTTCGCGCACGTCACCGAGTGTAATGATGCCGATCACTTCGTCATGTTCGACGACCGGCAGCCGACAAATCCCGTGTTCCTTCATGAGTTGGTGCGCAGTGCTTATCGGCGTGCTAGGCGGCACGCTGATCACGGGACTGGTCATCCATTCGCGCACCTTGACATTCTCGAGTTCCATAATCTGACTTTCCTTTAATCCACGTGCTATCTTTGACGATAAGGTAAATTGCCAAAACGATGGTACTGCCATTCTGGTGACAGATGTCAGAGGAAGAGATAGGCGTTGTGGGCGAAATCCGTATCGGATCATACGGGCTTCTCCATGACGTTCTACGGATGTCGCTGAGAGATGAAATTGCCGGCAGCAAAAGCGGCGCGCGCTTCTGTCGGTCGCGGGGCGAATACGGTGCCTAAACGGGGATGCTCATGCTGATCTTCGTGCCTCTGCCCGGCGCCGAGTCGATGGTGACGGAGCCGCCGTGCAGCCGGGCGCGCTCCTGCATGTTGTGCAAGCCGAGTCCGCCATCATCGCGCTCCGCCACGCGGGGGTCGAAGCCTTTCCCGTCGTCGCTGATGGTGAGGGTGAATTGATGCGCGGTCTGCATCGTGCCGACGTGGACGTGCTGCGCGTTGGCATGGCGGATGGCGTTGCTGAGCGCTTCGTTCGCCATCTGGCAGACTGCTTCGAAGGTGGCGGGCGTGAGCGACACGGGTTCCTGAATCGGCTCGATGATGACGTTCAATGTCGTCGGGACGTGCAGGCGATGGACGAGTTCGCGTAGGCTGTCTTCGAGCGACTGCGCCTGACGCTCACGCGCCTTGAGGTTCTGAATGTAGCTGCGAATGTCGGTGATCACCGAGTCCAGGTTCTGCACCGCCTGCGTGAGTTCCTCCGGCTTGATCGCCTCGGAGGTGCGCAGCAGTTCCAGATACATACCGATTGCGTAGAGGGACTGGATCACGCCGTCGTGCAGTTCCATGCTGATGCGGTCGCGTTCCTCTAACAGGGCGACCCGGCGCTCTTTCTCGCGCAGCTCGACCCCGGCGATGGCGAGCGCAGCATAGCCCGCAATCGTCTCGATCAGCCATTGATCCTGCTCGTCGAACGGCTGCCCATCGGTGCGATCCGTCAGATACAGCATCCCAAACAGGTGATCGCCGGTCAGAATTGGCACGCCGAGGAAGCGCTCCATGGGCGGGTGATTCGGTGGAAAGCCGACCGAGCGAGGGTCGTCCTGCATTCGCTCCAGCCGGATCGGCTTGCGCTCCTGCATGATCGCGCCGAGCAAGCCGCGCCCGCGCGGCAGATGCCCGATTATGTTGGCGGCTTCCGCTTCCATGCCCGTGAACTCGAAGTACTCCAGCCCGCCGTGTCCATCCGGGATGCCGAGCGCGGCGTAACGCGCCCCGACCAGATCGCGCGCGGCGTCGGCGAGGCGTTCCAGCACTTCGCCGAGCGTGTCCGCTCCGGCAGCGTAAATCACGGTCGAGGCAATGGCTTTCAGCCTGGAAAGGAGCAAAGACATGTCATTCCGGGAATATTCGTCACTAATGCGCATAATCTCAAATGTGATATGCTTAATGTCTACATGATTGTAACGACTTAAATCTGATCAGGCGAACAGCTATGTCCAAAATAGTACGGATCCTCATTGCTGATGACCATGCGGTTGTGCGTGCGGGGCTTCGCGCACTGCTGGAGCGCCAGGGCTACTTCCGCGTCGTCGCGGAAGCGTCAACGGGCGAGGAAGCGGTCAGTAAGGCGCAGGAGCATCATCCCGATGTCGCCGTGCTGGACATCCGTATGCCGGGGCTGTCGGGCATAGAAGCCTGCCGCCGGATCGTCGAGACTGTCGAGGGCTGCCGCGTGGTCATGCTGACTTCGTATGCCGAGGACGAGCTGCTGTTCGCGGCGGTGCAGGCGGGCGCGTCCGGCTACATCCTCAAGCGCATCGGCGACAACGAGCTGGTGCAGGCGGTCGAGCGGGTGAGTCGCGGCGAAGGAATGCTCGACCCGGCGATGACTTCGGCGGTCTTCGCCGAGATGCGCAAGGCAAATCAGGCGCAGCAGGCAGCCGCGTTCTCCGACCTGACGGCGCAGGAGATGGCGGTGCTGGCGCTGGTCGCCGAAGGGCTGACCAACCGCCAGATCGCGGTCAAGCTGTACCTGGGCGAAGGCACGGTGCGCAACTACGTCAGCAGCATTCTGGCGAAGATCGGCGTCTCTAACCGCGCCGAAGCCGCTGCCTATGCCGTCAAGCACAACATCAACGAACTGGTGCCGCCGTCGAGCCTCGAAAAAGGCGACGAGCACACTTCCTGACCGATACACCGACGGTGTGGGCAATCTCGTCCACACCGTTTTTTGTTGCCTCTCTCCGATATTCACTTCGCGGAACACAGACATACCCACAGCGCATGTTGCGCAGGCTGCTGTCGCTGCTCACTGGGGATCAGAAAAGGACGGATAACCAACCGTCCTTCTCTGTCGGGCATTACGACGCCTCGGCGGGGACAATGAGGGAGTGCCCCCGCGTCGGCGACCGTATCAGATTATCTCCGTTACGGAGATGATCACCTCGTTGTTGTGTGCTGCCACCGTACTGCTCAGATCGGGATCGGCTGGGTTTTCTTGACCTCCTGCGTCGATCTGGTCTCTTCCTGCGCTTTCGCCGGGATGACGAACACCGGGCAGCAGCTTCCCGCTAAAACTTTCTGCGTCACGCTGCCGAACAGCCAGCGGCTCAAGCCAGAACGCCCGTGCGTGGACATGACGATGGCGTCGACATTCAGCTTCTGGGCAATCTCGATGATCGCGGTCGCGGGGTCGCCCGCTTCGACCATCGTGTTGACCCGGTAGGGGTACTTTGCCTGAATGTCATCTGCGAGCCGTTTCAGATAGTCCTGCACGCGCCCGACGGTTTCGTTAAAGGTTAATTCGTAATCTTTAACTTGCGGCATCCCTGTGGACGGATAGAAATCATATATTGGGACATCCGGTTGCTGAAGAACGGACACAAGAATAAGTTCACCGCTTTCACCGAGTAACCGAAGCGCGTAATCGAGGGCTGTTTGAGCGAGACGCGATCCATCGAGCGGAACTACGACGTGCTCTAACATTTCACTCTCTCCTTACTACTTCCTCTACACTTCTATCGTGCGCTCAGGCGAAGAATCGGCGTAGTGTTAAAGATCGTGGGATCGAGACGATCTTTGACACTATTGCCCGTAAGAGCCTTCCGTTACCCTGAATGTGAATGATTTCACCAATAACGAGGATTCCATGAGTCGCGCCATATGCAGGATAACGGCTGAAGAAGCCGCGCAGAAAATCGTTTCCGGGCAGCGCATCTTCATCACCGGGAACTGCTCGACGCCGATCCCGTTCGTCGAGGCGCTCGTCCGGCGCTATCAGGAATTGGAGAACGTGGAGCTGGTGCAGGTCCTGAGCATCGGACTGCGCGAGTACATCACGGCGGAGATGTCCGAGCACATTCACGTCAACAATCTGTTCATCAGCGAAAACATGCGCACCGCCGTCAATAACGGCACAGCGGATTTCACGCCGATCTTTCTGCACGAAGTCCCAGCCCTGTTTCGGGGCGGGCACTTAACGCCGGATGTCGCCGTGATTCACGTCAGCCCGCCGGATGAGCACGGCTACTGCTCGTATGGCGTCGAAGTCGGCGTGACCAAAAGCGCCGCCGAATCCGCCAAGCTGGTGATCGCGCAGATCAACCCGCACATGCCGCGCACGCTCGGCGACAGCTTCATCCACATCAGCAAGATCGATTACTGCATCGAGGTCGATTATCCGCTGCCGGAAGCCAAGCCGCTGCCCGCGTCAGCCGTACAGGATCAGGTGGCGGAACACATCGCCGCGCTGATCCCGGACGGCGCGACGCTGCAAACGGGCATCGGCGGCATCCCCGACGCGGTGCTGCGCCGCCTGACCAATCACCGCGACCTGGGCATCCACACGGAATTGTTCTCCGACGGCGTGATGGAAATGATCGAGGCGGGCGTGATCACCAACGCTGCCAAGAGCATCCACACCGGCAAGGTGGTCGCGGGCTTCGTGATCGGCACGCGGGAGCTGTTCCGCTACATCGACGACAACCCCGTGATCGAGCTGCACCCGACGGAATACGTCAACGACCCGTTCATCATCGCGCGCAACGACCGCATGGTCTCGATCAACTCGGCGCTGGAGGTCGATCTGACCGGGCAGGTGTGCGCCGACAGCATCGGCACGCGCTTTTACTCCGGCGTGGGCGGGCAGGTCGATTTCGTGCGCGGCGCGGCGCGCAGCAAAGATGGCAAGTCGATCATCGCGCTGCCGAGCACGGCGAAGGACGGCGCGCTCAGCCGTATCGTGCCCACGCTCAAGCTCGGTGCGGGCGTGACCACCTCGCGCAACGACGTGCATATCGTGGCGACCGAGTACGGCGTCGCCGACCTGTTCGGCAAGACGATTGCGCAGCGGGCGCAGATGCTGATCGCCATCGCGCATCCCGATTTCCGCGAGGAACTGGCGGCGCAGGCGCGCGAGCTTTATCACGTCGGCAAGATTTACGCGGCGGCGGGGGCGTAGGGCGTCTAAAAAGCGGAATCGGTAGGGGCGGGTTTCAAGCCAATGGTGCTAGTTTTTTGAACCCCTCACCCCGTGCGACTTCGTCGCCCACCCCTCTCCCACGTTGTGGCTGAGGGGGCGACAGTAGCTTCAGGAGGGAGGGTTGGCAGCTAAAAAGGCGCGCCAACCCTCCCGAAACAAACTCCAGCGGCGAACATATGAACCGTCCGGCCGGCGCCTGGAGCGAACCGTCTGTCCGGCAGCCATCGCTGCGTGACCAAGCAGCAGCAGCCAAGCATAAGCGACCACCAGTAGTATCCAAAGTCGTGCCATGCGTTCGGGCTCGGTCAGATGCGCCTGCTCCACTTGCCAACCATGGGACTTCAAGTCCCGAAACGCTTCCTCTATCCACATCCGTTGCGCATATTCCCAGCCGCTCAGATGCGGGTCATTGGTCACCAGTGCCCAGCGTTCTTGTGCGCCTGCGCGCCATAAGACCCGCACCTGAGCAGGAATGCGTCCCCGTTTCTTGAAGACCAAGCCGCTGGCGCTGTAAGTCTGTCCTGCGGTCGTTACCTGGTCATAAAACGTGACTTGCTGCCCATCCGGCAGGATGATTTTGCTCTGTTTGGTCACGCGCACCAGAAAGGTCCATCCCAACGCCGCTATCCCGCGCAGCAGCAGCGGTGAGGTGCCAATCCCGCGATCCGCCAGCACGCGCACCGTGGTCCCCCTCGGCAGTCCCGCCCGCACCTGCTTGAGCAAGCGCATAATCATGCGTGCCTGTCCTTCCGCTGGATAGTCCCGCTGGCTGTTGGCTCGATATACCCGCCACGCCAGGGGAATACAACGCCCCTCAAACACGGCACCTACTACCATCACGCCAAAGTGGTTTTTCAGTTTCGTCTCGTCCACCACTAACACCAGTGGCGCAGGACGCAGCGCATCGACCACACTCCTCGTCCATGCTTGAAAGAAGCACTCCAGCGGTGTCTGCGCACTGAGAAAACGCTGCAAGCGCCGCCGTTGATGGTCGGGCTGTCCGCCCACACAAGCCGCAATCTTGCGGATATGGCTGCTTTGCGCTCGCGCCACCCCTCGACTAAACACCACCACATTCTCTCGAAAGTGCCGACTGACGCCCTTCCAGGATTTGCTCGTCTTCTTGACCCATTGATATAGTTGTCGCTGGTTCATCTGTCCCCACTTTCTTGGTTTGGTCACCGAAAGTGTGACAGATGAACCCTTCCTTGCCTACTGTCGCCCCCTCAGCCACGCAAGCGGAGAGAGGGGGAAGAACCAGGGCTTTTGTCCCTCGCCCCGTTTACGTGGGAGAGGGACGGTTCAACGAAGTTGAGCAGGGTGAGGGGAAATTGGCAGTAGCAAACTAGCACCACTCGTTTTCAAACCCGCCCCTTCGTTATTTCGCGAATTACCCAACCTGTTCCGGCACGTAGACCGGCGTCAGCCAGTCGCGGTACTTGGGCGCGCGCCCGTAGACCACGTCGAAGAACAGATCGCGGATTTGCTGGGTGATCGGTCCCATCTCGCCGGAGCCAATCGGGCGGTGCTCGATCCGGGTCACGGCGGCAAGCTGCACGCCCGTGCCACAGAGGAACATCTCGTCGGCGATGTAGGCTTCGGTGCGGTCGATATTGCGCTCGACCACTTCGATGCCCAGCTCGTTACGCAGCAGTTCGATCAGCGTGCGGCGGATGATGCCTTCCAGCACGTTCGAGTTGATCGACGGCGTGATCGCCACGCCCTTACGGACGATGAAGACGTTGGCGGCGCTTGCCTCGGAGATGTGCCCGTCCTCGTTGAGCACCAGCGCTTCGTCGTAGCCCGCCAGCACGGCGTCGGTCTTGATCAGCGCGGAGTTGGCATACGCGCCGACGACTTTGCCGCGCGCCGGGATGGCGTTATCTTCCACGCGCCGCCACGCCGAGAAGCCGACGTGCAGCCCCTCCTCGTTCTTGACGTAGCGTCCGAAGGGCAGGGCGAAGATCGTCACGGCGTCGTCCACGTCGTGCAGCTTGACGCCGATCATCTCGGTCGATTTATACGCCAGCGGGCGAATGTAGCAGTTTTCCTGATAGCCTTCGGTGCGCAGCAGTTCGACCAGGATGTCGGTCAGTTCCGCTTCGCTGTAGGGCACGTCGATGCGCATCAGACCGGCGGACTGGCGGAAGCGCTCGAAGTGGTCGTGCGCGCGGAAGATGAACATCTGCTTTTCATCGTCGTTCCAGTAGCCGCGCATCCCGGCGAAGACACCCGTGCCGTAGTTGAAGGCGTGCGTCATCACGCTGACCTTCGCTTCTTCTATCGGTACGATCTTGCCGCCAAAAAAGGCATATTTCGGTTGCTGATTCGCCATCCCTAGCCTCCCTCAATAATTAAATGGGCATTCGATTTAGTGCCATTATCGGAAGATGGATATATCCGGTCAATGACCACCCCTGACCATACGTCAGGACTGACCACCGCCAGAAGCGATCAGGGACCCGTGAGCGCCAGCACGTAGAGCGCGCTGAAGCCGACCACGCCGAACAGCAGCAGCCCCACGCCGAGCACGCGCACGAGCGGCGTCGTGGCGCGCAAGCCGTCGGCGACGAGAAAGGTCAGCGGAAAGAGCGCCAGCGAGTAGCGCCCGAAGCTCTGCGTGAAGATGACCTCGTGCGTGCCGTAGAGGTAGTTGACCTTGCTGACGAAAAACAGGATGAAGCCGAAATTGTAGGCGACCAGCGGCAGGCGGCGGTGGCGCGGAAAGAACAGCGCGGCGAAGCTCAGGATCAGCGCGACCAGCAGCGCCCACATGTCGACGTTGGTGAGCGCGCTCGCCGGATGCTCGACGATCCAGCGCAGGTTGGTGATCAGCCCGTCGACCGGGTTGGTCAGGTAGACGTAGGAGACGTTGTTGTATACGTCGTTGAGCGACGGCAGACCGAGGCTCTGGCGGTAGAGCAGGAAGCCGACGAACCCCAACGGGATCAGCGCCAGCATCCAGCCCTGGGCTATCGCTCGGCGAATCGGGGCGATCCAGCGCGAACGGTCGCGCAGGTCGAAGCCGTTCTGCTCCAGCAGCATCAGCCCGGCAATCGGCAGCAGCAAAACGCCCTGCGAGCGCGCCAGCGTCGCCAGCGCCCCGCAGACCGCCGCGCCCCACCAGCGCCGGTCCGAAACAAGTTTCGGGTTCGCGCCGAAGTAGAACACCCCCAGCGTCATCGCCAGATAAATCGATTCGGAGAGCGGCGACTCGAAGAAATACGAGAGCGGCAGCAGCGCCGTGAGCAGCAGCGCCCAGCGTCCCAGCTCGCCGTCGCCGTAGTAGGCTTCACCCACCTTGTAGATCAGGGTCAGCGCCAGCCCGAACGCCAGCGTTTCGAAGACCAGCGCCGCCAGATCGAGCGATCCGGGCAGCAGGGCGTCGGTCGCACGAATTGCCAGCGGAGTCAGCACGCCGAAGACCGTCGGACCGGGATGATCGACACGGTAGCCGTTGGCGGCGAGGTCGAGGTAATGCACCGCGTCCCAGCGCCGCCAGATGCCGAAGACTGTCTCGTCGGCGGGGGTTGTCAGCGCGGGAAGCTGCGCCCCGGCGGTGTGGAAATCCGCCTGCACGCCGACGAGGTGCGCGCCGACCACGCTCCAGACGAGCGCCATCCAGACCGTCAGCAGCAGGCGGTGTACCAGCGCCACGCCAAATCCCCATTTCGCCGCCTGCATATCCGCTCCGCGATTCGCCAGTATAATGAGTAAAAGAAGAAAAAGAAGAAAGTAAAAGTGAGATGAGAATAAAGGAAAATTTCATTCGCATTATAGCGAAGCCGCACGAAATGGAGCGTAATGACTGACATTCGCATCCACCGCCAGAACCGGCGCAGCCTGGTCATGAAACGCACGCCGGTCGGGCTGGTGGTCTTCATTCCACGCTGGCTCAAGCCGGACAGCCGTCAGGTGCGCCTATTTATCGAGGAGGGCATCCGCAAGCTGGGAACGCCCGCGCCCGCCGTCGAGCAAACCAGCGCCGACGAACTGCGCGCGCTGCTGGCGGCGTGGGCGGCTCGGCTCGGCGTGCAGCCTGGTCGCGTGCAGGTGCGCGACATGTACCGGAAGTGGGGATCGTGTTCGAGCAAGGGCAACATCACGCTCAACACGGCGCTGTGCAGCGTGCCGCGCCCGCTGGCGGAGTACGTCGTGCTGCACGAGCTGGTGCATCTGCGCGCCTTCAATCACGGCAAGGAATTCAAGGCGCTGATGTCCGCGCACATGCCGGACTGGCGCGAGCGCGAGCGTGCGCTCGACACCTATCTCAATGGCGGGCAGGCGCGCTGTTGAAAAGGTTTAGAGCAACGAAGATTCGTTTTCCTCACTAATTTGTACGTTTTTCATTTTCCCCCGTGAGGAAAAGTGTCTATAATCCCTTGCTAGACGCCATCGAGTACAAAAAAGCATGTTCACCGACCACAGCCGCCTGCTCTACAACAACCCCAGTCAGCTCAACTATGGTATCGCCATCACGGATGTCGATCAGGATGGGGTGTTCGAGGCAGTCGTGGCGGGCTTCGGCTTCCCGAACGAGGTCTTGAAGTGGGATGGGAGCTATTTCCGCAACGTCGCACCCCCCGACATCGCCGACCCCGAACGTCAGGCGATTGGCGTCGCCGCCTGCGACATCGACGGCGATGGTGAGGAAGAACTGTACATCCTCAACACCGATACCTTCGCCGGGCAGAAGCGCTTCGCCGACCGCCTGCTGGATTACGCCGACAACGAGTGGACAGATCTGTTTTCGCTGAGCAGCAACCAGCGCGTCCTCAATCTGACGGCGGGGCGCTCGGTGATCGCAGTCGAGCGCTGCGGCAAAGGCTTCTACGGCTTTTTCGTCGCCAACTATGGCGGACCGATCCGCTTTTACGAACTCGACGAGGATGGGCATCTGTTTGACGCCGCCCCCGGAGCCGGGATCGACCTGGTGACGGGCGGGCGCAGCGCGCTGGCGCTCCCGCTGATCACCGACCACATGGACATCTTCGCCGGGAATGAAGGCGGACCCAATTTCCTGTTCGGCAACAGGGGCGACGGGACGTTCGACGAGCTGGCGGGCGAGCTAGGGCTGGACGATCCGCTGCAAAACGTGCGCGGAGTCGCCGCGCTCGATGCCAACGATGATGGCTTGTTCGATCTGGTCTATGGCAACTGGGAAGGTCCGCACCGGCTGTTCATCCACCTGCCCAACGGTCGCTTCGAGGATGCCGCGCCGCTGGAAATGGCGATGCCATCGCGGGCGCGCACCGTAATCGCCGCCGATTTCGACAACGACGGCTACGAAGAAATCTTCTTCAACAACATCGGACAGCCGAACCGCCTGTTCGCGCGCCGGGATGGTCGCTGGCAGTTGATCAACATCGGCGCCGCGCTCGAACCCTACGGGCTGGGGACGGGCGCAGCAGTGGGCGACCTCGACCGGGATGGGCGGCTGGAGCTGCTGATCGCGCACGGCGAAACGGGGGTGCAACCGCTCACGCTGTATCGATCCTCCGCCAACGCGAACCACTGGCTGCGCGTGCAGCCGCTGACGATCTACGGTGCGCCGGCGCGCGGGGCGGTGGTCGTGCTGGAAATGTCCGGGCGGACGCAGCGCCGCGCCATCGACGCGGGCAGCGGCTACCTGTGCCAGATGGAGCCGGTCGCGCATTTCGGGCTGGGGCTGGAGACGCAGATCAACCGCGTGCGCGTCCACTGGGCGGACGGCGCGACGACGATGATCAACAACCCCATCTGCGATCAGGTGCTGCGCGTGCCACACCCGCATACGCGGATGCGTTCCATCCTGCTATGAGATGCGCTGCTGTGAGATGCGCTGCTGTGAAATGGGTCAT
>CAVXEZ010000010.1:0-52500 GCA_963760975.1 uncultured Chloroflexia bacterium
AGACGCGCGGCTCACCTGGGTAGCTGCAAGCCTGGGGTTCGCCGTTGGTGGCAGTTCTTTTGAGCACTTTGTATTCCAACGCCTGATATGAGACGAGCGCGTTCGCTTCAAGCTACTCCATCCCGTTGCCCGGGTTATTCTTAAAGTGGGCTTGACCGGGTTTATCGGAGAGGGGGGAGAGAGACCACTCAAATCGAAACACTGGCTGCAAAATCGGCAGGGCTGCAATAGCTGAGCGAAAAATGCAACCGTTGACGATTATAGAACAGCTCGATGTACTCGAGTACCGCTAGACGTGCCGCCGAACGGGTCGAAAAGCGCTGCAACGCGGTGCATTCGACGCGCAGAGTACTGAAAAAGCTCTCCATCATGGCATTGTCATAGGGGTCTCCTCAGCCACTTATGCTGACGTTTATCCCCTGGGTGCTAATTCACGTGAACCAGCGCGAAGGTTGGTTCACGTTGACGGGATCGCTCACCCCTTCAGCCCGCTCGCGGCGATGCCCTCCGTGAACTGGCGCTGCGTGAAAAAGTACAAAACGAGGATCGGGACGATCATCATCACGGCGGCTGCCATCTGTAAATTGAGGGCAGTCGGCGCGTCGCTCTGGACGAATTTGGTCAAGCCGACGGCGACCGGACGCCAGTCGTCGGTCTGCGTCAGCAGCAGGGGCCAGAGCAGCGCGTTCCACGAGCCGATGAAGCCGAAGGTGATCGAGGTCATGATCGGCGCTTGCGAGAGCGGAACGACCACCGAGCGCAGATAGCGGAGATGCCCCGCGCCGTCAATGCGCGCCGCGTCCCACAAATCCTCCGGGATTTGCATGAAGAACTGGCGCAGCAGGAAGATCGTGAAGGGTGTCGCCATGAACGGGATCGTCAGCGAGGGCCAACTGTTGATCCAGGGGATGCCGAACAGGGCATCGCTCAGCCGCCCCAGCCAGATGACGGTCAGGTAATTCGGGATGAAGCGGGCGACCTCCGGGATCATGATCGTCGCCAGCATCATGGTAAACAGGATGTTGCGCCCGACGAAGCGCATCCGGGCGAAGGCATACGCCGCCGGGATGCAGAACAACAACTGCCCCGCCAGCGTAATGCCGGTGATGCGCACGCTGTTCCACATGAACTGGCTGAAGTTGGCGCGCTGCCAGGCGTCGAAGTAGTTCTCGATGCGCAGTTGGCTGGGCAGCAGATGCCCGAAGGTGATTTCGTTCAGCGACATGAAGGACGCGCTCAGCATCCACAGAAACGGGAAGACCATCATCACCACGCCGATGATCAGCACCGTATAGGTGAAAACCTTGTCCCAGGGAATCGGCTTGCGCGGCTGCTCGACCGCGTGCTGGCTCACCGGAAGGGTCGTATCAGCCATAGAACACCTTGCTGCCCATGATCCGGTTCTGGAACAGGGTGAGCAGGAGGATCACGCCGAAGAGGACGAACGCCATCGCCGAGCCGTAGCCCATGTTCGGGTCGGTATTGCGCACCGTCTCGAAGATGTGAACGCCGAGCGTATCGACCGAGCGCTCCGAGGCGGGCGTGCGCATGATCCAGATTTGCGTGAAAGCCTGAAACGTGCCGATCACCGCGATCAGCGAGAGAAAGAAGGTCGTCGGCGAGAGCAGCGGCAGCGTGATGTAGCGGAAGATCGACCAGCCGGTCGCGCCGTCGATGCGCGCCGCTTCGTACAACTCCGGCGAAATGTTGCCCAAGCCCGCCAGGAAGATCACGGCGTCGTAGCCGATGTACGTCCAGGTCGTATACGCCATGATCACCAGCAGCGCCAGGCTCGGTCCGACCAGAACATTGGGGGTCTGCGGTCCAAACAGCAGTTGGAAGATGCCCGTCGGCTCGGTGATCCACTTCTGCGGCGGGACGCCGAAGAACTGGATGACGTTGTTCGCCAGCGAGGACGGGCGGAACGAGAAGATCAGGTTGAAGACAATCGACGTGGCGACGAAGGGCATGATGTAAGGCAGGAAATAGACCACGCGGAAGAAGGATTTCGCCTTGATGTTCTGAAAGAGCAGATACGCCAGCCCCAAGCCAATCGCCAGTTGGAACGGCACCGTCCCGACGGCGAACATCACGGTGATATTGAAGCCGCTCAGCACGTCGGGGTCGGCGTTGGCGAGCGCGCGCGGCAGCTCGACCGCCAGCGCGTAGCCGCCGATCACCAGCAGCACTGCCGCCAGCGCCGCCGCGATGAAGCGCCGGTCGCCCTCCTGCTTGAACGCGCGCTGCCAGACCACGTAGGCGGCGATGATCAGCGCCACGCCCGCGCTGATGAAGATGATCTGCGACCAGATCGGCAGCGTTTCGCCGTTCGCCTGCGCGGTGGCGACGGCGCTCTGAATCTGGGAAAGCGTGAGCTGCAGCAGCAGCGCGCCGACCGCAACCGCCAGCGCCGCCAGTGTCCCCCGAAACAGGAAGCCGCGTATCTCGGTGCGCACGGCGCGCAGCCAGATCACGCTGAGGATCAGCGCGGCGATGCCGACCAGCAAAAACATATTGCCAGCGGTGAAGGCTTCGGGATACTGGAAGCTGCCGAACAACTCGTTCACGAACAAGCCGGGCACGCGCTCCTGACCGCGCACGCGGTTGGGAATGTCGAGGATGATCGGCAGCAGCGTGATGATCCAGTTGATCAGCAGCAGCACCGCCGCGCCGTTGACGATGCCGGGCAGCAGCGCCGTGATCGCGCGCAGGCGATCTTCCGGCGGGCGCAGCAGACGCCACAGCAGGATCAGCGCGTAGATCAGGATGCCGATGCTGAGCCAGAAAAACAGCACATACGCCAGATTATCGATAGCGCGGACGTAATTGCTCAGCCCCAGGTAGTCGCCGGGGAAGCGCCGCCACTGACGCAGGCTGACGAAGAAGGCGAACCCCACCGGAAAAATTCCGAATACGAAGACCAGCAGCAGCGCTGGAAACAGGAAGATATAAGCGGTGAGATTCTCCTGAAGCGCACGTCCCCGGCGCGTAGCGAACAACCTGTCAAAATGTGGAAGGGTCGTCATCGCGTTCCAGTCGTCTCGTCGTGAGATGGTTACGTATTGTAGACGATCTTGTCGTGGGGAATCAAAATACCAATGGTGACTTTTACCAAAACTTAAAGCTCTTTCGCCAGATTTAACACGCGCTTAACTGCCGCCGTCCGTTGGCGGGGGTGGGCTGGCGAGCAGATGTCCGCTGCTGAGCGAGAGGTATTCCGCGACCGGGCTGCCCGCCAGCGCTTTGACGATCCCCGTCAGCAGGAGCTGCGCGTCCTCGCCGCGATCCAGCGCGACCGAGCCGCGCACGTAGTAGCCCTCGGAAATGTAGCTGCTGATCGGCTCCTCGCCGTTGGCGCTGACGATGAACACATCCTGCGGCGTCAGGTGCGCGGCTTTGAGTGCATCAATCGCGCCGAGCGCGCCCGCGTCGGTCATGGTCAGGATGGCGTCGAAGCGCGTGCCGTTGTCGAGGAGCGCCTGAATCGCCGCCTTCGCCTGTTCGCGTGTGTAGCCGTTGAGCGGACCGATCACGTCCACGCGCGGCGCGACTGCGTGGAGACCATCCTCCATGCCCTGCGCGCGCAGTTCCCCGGCGCCCACGTCCATGAAGCTGAGCACGACCACCGTGCCGCGCCCGCCGTGTTCCGCCTCCAGGATTTGCCCGGCGTAGCGCCCCTGTTCCTGCCCGACGGCTTCGTTGTCCAGTTCGACTTTGATGCCGTAGGTCGAGTCGTAGTGCAGGGCGAGCACCAGCGGGATCGTCGCCTGCTGGAGCGAGTGGATCGTGTCGTCGAGCAGCGGCTCACCGAGCGGGCAGAGGATGAAGGCTTTCGCGCCGTCCAGCCGCGCCTGCTCGATCAGCGTCAACTGGCGGGCGGGGTCGTCCTGATTGTCGTAGGTGCGCAGCGGCAGATTATCCTGTATCGCCAGTTCGCTCAATTCGCGCGCCACCGCCGTCTGGTAGGCGTCCGTCAGCGTGCAGGGGAAATTGGCGATGAAGCCGTTGTCGCCCAGGCGCGAGCGCGCCAGCGCGATTTCGTCGTCGGAGAGCGTCAGATCGGCAAGGGCGGCGTGCTCGCCGGGCAGCACGTTCATCGGGGGCGCGCCGCGATTCTGCCGCGACGCCAGCACCGCCAGCACGACCAGCAGCACGCTGGCGCAGATCAGCAGCGCGGCGTAGACCGGGCGGCGCGGCTTAGGCAGATTATGCAGCGCGTCGTGCAGCATCCACGTGGCGCGCGGCGCCGGGTGCTGGGCGGCGGCGCGCAGGTCATCCGCCATCTCTTCAGCCGAGGCATAGCGCCCGTGCGGGTTTTTGCTCAGACTGCGCAGCACAATCGCTTCGACGGCGGGCGGGATCGTCGGGTTGAACTGGCGCAGCGCGGGCGGCTTTTCATGCACGTGCTTGTAAAGCAGCGCCGTGATCCCGCCTTCGTCGCTCTCGAAGGGCAGCCGACCGCACAGCATCTCGTAGAGGACGACGGCGAGGCTGTAAATGTCCGACAGGTGATCGGCGACCTGTCCCTCGATCACCTCCGGAGCGAGGTAGGCAGGCGATCCCACCATGTGCCGCATCTCGTCGGACAGGTTGACGCTGGCGTCGTTCAGGCGTGCCAGCCCGAAGTCGCTCAGGTAGGCGTTGCCGTTTTCGTCGAGCAGGATGTTGCTCGGCTTGAGGTCGCGGTGGATCACGCCCTTGCTGTGGATGTACTGCAAGCCGCTGGCGATCTGGCTGAACAGGTCGACCGCGTCGTCGAGCGGCAGCGCGCCCTGGCGAAGCTGCTCCGCCAGCGTGCCGTGTGGCAGCAGGCGCATGGCGAAATAGGCGACTTCGCCATCCAGCACGCCGTAGTTGTAGATGGGCAGAATGTGGATGTGCTCCAGCATGGCGATCACTTCGGCTTCGCGCGTGAAGCGCTGGAGGAAATCGCCTTCTTCTCCCGGCTGAAGATCGATTACTTTGAGGGCGACGCGCCGCGCGACCGAGCGCTGGCGGGCGGCGTAGACGACACCCATACCGCCGCGCCCGATTGCTTCCTCGACGATGAAATCGCCGATCTGTTTTCCCACCCAGGATGGCGCAAAAGCCACGTTCGTTCCGTCCCTATCTTCACTTTCAATTATATCAGCCCTGTTTTGGCGTGAAATAAAGGCGGCACTATGGTAATAAGGGTCTCATCGTAGGGATACGGGTTGGGTAGAGAAAAGGTCGGATCACGCTCCGCGCGTTTGGCAGACGCCAAATCACGCGCTGCTCGGCGCTCAACGCAGCTTGCTCGGATTGACGACTCGCGCTGCTGATGCTGGTCGCGCTTGCAGGGGAAAACGGCGCAGCCTGCAAGCGAGGATAAATCAGCCGGGTGTCGATTTAGCGTTGTAAACCGCCGCGATCCGTGTGGATGACGCTAATCTATCCCGATTTTATTATGCCGTCAATTGATTTTGGATGCCGCGGACAGGCTACCCGTCGCGCGCTTGCAGCACTTCGCGGGTGAGGATGTCGCCGGGCGGATACGAAATCGTCTCCGGCACTTCGCTGCCCGCCAGCATCTTGACCGCCGCGTCGACGGCGATCTGCGAGCTTTCCTGACGGTTCAGGGCGACCGTGCCGCGCAGAAATTCGCCGTCGCGGATCAATTCCTGGGCGTAGCTTTCGCCGTTGGCGCTGACGATGATCACGGAGCTGGGGTCAAAGTTGGCTTCCTGAAGCGCCTTGACCGCGCCGTATGCCCCCACGTCGGTGATCGACAGGATCACGTTGAACGAGGTTTTGCTGGCGATCAACTGCTGGATCGTGTTGTAGCTGGTTTCTTCGCTGAAGCCTTCGAAGCGACCGAGGAAAGTCGCGTCCGGCACGGCTTCCTTGAAGCCCGCTTCCATGCCGTCGTCGCGGCTGATGGTGGCGGGGAAGTCGTCGTATTTGAGGACGACCACCCGCGCCGGATCGGTGTGCTCCTCGCTGAAAATCTGCCCCGCCAGCCGACCGACGACCAAGCCGATGTCGTAGCTGCCCGAATCCTCCTTGACGCCGTAAGGATTGTCGAAGAGCGTGATGTACACCAGCGGGATTTGCGCGTCTTGCAGCGCCTTGATCGAGTCGGTCAGCATGGTCGGGTCGAGCGGGCAGAGGATGATGGCTTTCGCGCCGTCCAGCCGCGCCTGCTCGATCAGCGTGACCTGCATGTAAGCGTCGTTGTTGGCGTTGTAGACCTGATAGCCCAAGCCGAACGTGGCTGCCATGTCGCCCATCTCGCGGGCGCGCGTCGCCTGGGTGACGTTGTCGAGCGTGCAGGCGAGGAAGGCGATGAAGCCTTTATCGCCCAGCCGCGCTTTGGCGGCGGCGATCTCCTCGTCGCTGGGCGTCACGTCGTCGACCGTGCCGTGCGCCCCGGCGATCATCTGGAAGGGCTTATCCGCCGGGCGCATCTGCGGGTTGAAAATCGCCATGATGCCCAGCGTGAGCAGGATCATCAGCAGGATGGCGAAAAGCGCGCGCCGCAGGGTGACGTGCTGGCTTGCGAGCAGGCAGCTTCAGGCGCTGTGGCGTGCGCAGGGTGATGAAGCTGCGGATTTGCGGTCGTCTGCCGAGCGCCTGATTGAGTTCCTGGATCATGTCGTCGGCGGACTGATAGCGCTCGTCGGGGTCTTTTTCCAGCGCGCGCAGTATGACGGCTTCGACGGCGGGCGTCACCGCCGGGTTGAGCAGATGCGGCGGCGGCGGCGGCTCCTCGACGTGCTGGTAGAGCAGCGCGGCGACCCCGCTGGCGGTCAGCTCGAAGGGCGGACGCCCCACCATCATGTGATAGAGCAGTATGCCCAGGCTGTAAATGTCGGAGCGAATGTCGGCGGCTTCGCCGCGCACCTGCTCCGGCGCGACGTAGGCGGGCGTGCCGACCAGATTGCCGGATTTGGTCAGGTCGAGCGTGGTGTCCATCATCTTCGCCAGCCCGAAGTCGCTCAGATAGGCGTTGCCTGCGTCGTCCAGCAGGATATTGCTCGGCTTGAGGTCGCGGTGGATCACGCCTTTGCTGTGGGCGTATTGCAGCCCGCGCCCGACCTGCGTGAAGATGTCCGCCGCGCGGTGGGTGGGCAGCGGTCCCTTGCGCAGCAGGTCGGAGAGCGACCCGCCGCGCAGCAGGCGCATCGCCAGGTACGCGAATTCGTTCTCGACGATGCCGTAAGCATAGATCGGCAGGATGTGAATATGTTCCAGCAGGGCGACGACGGCGACTTCCTGGGCGAAACGCTTGCGAAATTCGTCGCGTTCTTCCAGATTCGGGCTGAGATCGATGATCTTCAGGGCAACGTAGCGATTGACGGATATTTGGTGCGCGCGGAACACGGTTGCCATACCCCCGCGCCCGATCCGATCTTCGATGACAAAATCATCTACGCGCCTTCCGACCCAGCGTGGAAGCACTCGATTTCACCTCGCACCTGCTGATGCAGAGATCAATAAATCAAGTATAGCTGTCATACGAGGCTCCATCAATCAATTGGAGTAAACGCTCGCATAATTGTAAACTTAATTTTGTGGAATTCGGTCGTCGCCTAGGTTGGCGCGGGTGATCACCGTACCGGGCGGGACGAGGTAAGTTTCGGGGACGGTCGCGCCCGCCAGCAGCTTGACCATCGCGTTGACGGCAGTCCGCGAGAAGCCCAGCCGGTCGACGCTCAGCGTCGCGCGCATGAAGTGTCCGTCTCGAATGTAATTACGCGCCACCAACTCGGCGTCGATGCTGCTGATGATGACCGAGCCGGGGTCGAAGTTCGCCGCTTCCATCGCGGCAATCGCGCCGTAGGAACCCGCGTCGTTGATACTCAGGATCACGTTGAACTGGACGCCATCCGCGATCAGCTTGCTCGACCGATTTCTGGGCATTGTCGGACGTTGCGCCCAGCGCACGCCCGACGATGTGCGCTTTCGGGGCGACCTGAAGCACGCCGTCTTCCAGCCCATTGGCACGTGTGACCAGATAGCTGAGGTCAGGATAGTCGAGGATGAGGACGTTCGCCTCCCCGTTCATCTCATCCTGAATGATCTGCCCGGCGGCGCGCCCGGCTTCCCGACCTATCAGATAATCGTCCCCGGCGATCAGCACGCCGCCGAAGTTGTCGCTGTCCGCCGTCATCATCACCAGCGGCATTTTCGCCTGCTGAACGGACGTGAGCGTATCGGTGAGCGCCTCGATGTCGAGCGGGCAGACGATCAACCCGGTCGCGCCGTCCGCGCGCGCGCGCTCAATCTGCGAGACCTCCACGTCCTTCTTGTTGTCGCTGTCGTAGATGCGCGACTCCAAGCCGTACTGTGAGGCAATGTCGCCGATCTCGCGCGCCGTCGCGGCGTGATACTGGCTCGTCTGGTTGCAGGTGATGTAGGCGATGAAGCCGTTACTGCCCAGCCGCGCCTGCGCGCTGGCGATCTCGTCGTCGGTGGGCACGGACTCGGTCGCGCCGCTGGTTTGCCCATCCAGCACCGTCGGCGCGCCGACATGTGGTGGTGACAGGCGTGGCACGAGCGTCACCACCAGCACGAGCGCCAGCAGCAGCAGCGACGCGCCCAGCGCGGCATACGCGCGGCGTCTGCGCCGCAGGCGCGCGGTCGAGTGCCGGTGCGGCAGCGCCAGCCCGTGTTCGGGGCGCGCCGCCGGGTGGCTGATCGTGCTCGGTCTGCGCCCCAGCGCCTCGTTGAGCGCGTCCGCCATCTCTTCGGCGGTGTCGAAGCGGTCGTCCGGGTCTTTTTCCAGCGCGCGCAGGACGACCTGTTCGACGCCGGGCGGGATGTCGGGGTTCAGCTCGGTCGGCGGTGTCGGGTCTTTCTCCAGATGCTGGTAGATCACCGAAACCACGTTGGACTCGGATGCCTCGAAAGGCGGATGCCCGACCAGCATGTGATAGAGGATGCAGCCCGCGCTGTAGATGTCGGAGCGGTAATCGAGCACGTCGCCGCGAAGCTGCTCCGGCGACATGTAAGCGGGCGTGCCGACGATGTTGCCCGACTTGGTGATGTGCATCGAGCTTTCGACCATCTTCGCCAAGCCGAAGTCGGTCAGGTAAGCGTTACCCTCGTCGTCGAACATGATGTTGCTTGGCTTGAGGTCGCGGTGGATGACGCCTTTGCTGTGCGCGTAATTCAGCCCGCGCGCAAGCTGCGTGAAAATGTCGGCGGCGCGCTCGATTTCGAGCGGACCGTTGGCGAGCAGATCGGCGAGAGTGCCGCCACGCAGGAGACGCATGGCAATGTAGGCGATCTCGTTGTTCACAATTCCGTAATCATAGATCGGCAAAATGTGGATGTGTTCGAGCGCGGCGATCATCTGGGCTTCGAGCGCAAAGCGCGAGCGAAACTCGTCGCGCTCGCCCATGCTCGGGTCGAGCGTGATGATTTTGAGGGCGACCGAGCGGTTGACGGATGGCTGGTGAGCGCGGTAAACCGAAGCCATCCCTCCTTTGCCGATGCGTTCCAGCACGGTGAAGGCGTCGACCTGCTTGCCCATCAATTGATCGGTGTACATCCGTTAGGACTCCAAAAATCAAAAACCAGTCCTAAATTACAGATTATAACAGTTTACGGGCGGGAAAACGAAAAGGAGGCGGCGGATAATCGGACAGGATAAACCACCGATTTCTTTATATAATCAGGCACGTAGAACGGGGTTGAGGAAACAAGCGTATGTGGAAAGCTTTCGCAGTATGGCTGCTGGCGCTGCTCGCCGCCGGGCTGATGGCGGGGTCTGCGCTGGCGCAGGACACTACCCAGGTGGCGGCGGCGAGTCCGCTGCCGACCTCGTGGCACCTGAACGGCATCACGCACATTTATCAGGGCTGGAATAACTGCGGACCCGCGACGCTGACGATGGGCTTGACCTACTTCGGCTACAGCGACGACCAGTACAAGGCGGCGCAGTGGCTCAAGCCGAACTCCGAGGATAAAAACGTCAGCCCCTGGCAGATGCTGGAATACGTCAACAACCAGATCGGCGGGTCGGTCTACGCGCTGGAGCGCCAGGGCGGGACGCTGGATCGCCTCAAGGAGCTAATCGCCAACAACTTCGTCGTCATCATCGAGGAGGGCTACGACCCGCCGGGCGAAAACCTCGGCTGGATGGGGCATTACCTGCTGATCAGCGGCTACGACGATGGCACGCAGAATTTCACGACCCAGGACAGCTACAAGGGTCCGAATATGCTCTACAGCTACGACCACATCGCCGAATACTGGGAGCATTTCAATTACCTGTACCTCGTCCTCTACGACGTCAGCCGTCAGGGAGACCTGATGACGCTGCTGGGCAGCGACGCCGACCCCAGCCAGAACAGCTACAACGCGCTGGTGCAGGCGACGCAGGCGGCGAACGCCAATTCCCAGGACGCCTTCGCCTGGTTCAACGTGGGCACGAATTACGTGGCGATGGGCGATTACGAGCGCGCGGCAGCCGCCTACGACATCGCGCGCAACATCGGCTTGCCCTGGCGCATGATGTGGTATCAGTTCGGTCCGTTTGAGGCGTACTATCACGTGGGACGCTACGACGACATGCTCACGCTGGCGGACGCCAACCTGAACGACGGCGGCGGGCAGTACGTCGAGGAAACGTTCTACTACGGCGGGCTGGCACGCGAGGGCTTGGGGCAGAACGACCGCGCCCTCAACAACTTCAACGGCGCGATCTCGTTCGACCCGAACTTTACCCCGGCGCGCGTCGCCCGCGATGCGCTGGTCGCCAAGATGGGCGGGTCGTAAACCCAGATTTGTCGCAGGTGCGGGTGCTCAAATCCCCTCACCCCGGACACCATGTGTCCTGCCCCTCTCCCACGTAAACGGGGCGAGGGGCGTGTGCGAGACTGCGCTTTGTCGTTCCCTTCTCCCCGCTTGCGTGGGAGAAGGGTGGGCGACCGAAGGTCGAACGGGATGAGGGGAAAAAGTCTGCCCCTACAATTTCCCCTACTGTTGTTCGGTTTCTCCCGCGTGCTGCTTGAAGAAATCCCACATCACGGCGGTGGCGTCGATGTCGCGCGTGGTCTGCCCCAGCGGGAACGCCGCGTTGATCGGGTGTCCGGGCCAGGTATGCCCGCCGAAGTAGATGCCGTAGAGTACCACGTCCGCCGCGCAGCCGTTCAAGCGCTGGCGCAGGACGCGCGTATAGTCGTCAGGGACAGTATCCCGCAGGTTTTCGAGCGCGAAATCGCCCGAACAGTGGTTGTGATTTCCCCAGAAACCGATGGTCTGCGCGGCGGAGAGGTAGCCATTCTGGACGCCCGTCCAGGGGACGACCGGATCGTCCGTGCCCTGAAACACGATCACCGGGATCGGCGCGGTGGCGGTGCAGGCGCTGATCAGGTAGACCGGCATGGTCGAGGCGACCGAAGCGACCGCCGCGAAGCGGTCAGGCAGCTCGCAGCCCAGCCGATACGCCATCATCCCGCCCATCGAATAGCCGGCGGCGTAGACGCGCTGCGGGTCGATGTGGAGCGCACTTTCCATGAACTGAACCACGCTGTCCAGAAAGCGCACGTCGTCGATGTCGCCGACGCGCGGATCGCCGATCCTGCCGTCGTTCCAGACGTTGTTGACGCCATCGGGGTAGACGGCGACGAAGTTTTCGCGTTCGGCGAGGTCGTCGAAGCCCGTGAAGGACTCCGTACCTGCGCCGGTGCCGCCCGCGCCGTGCATGACGATCACCATCGCCACCGGATCGCCCTCGTCCGTATAGCTTGTGGGGATGTAGACGCGGTAGGTGCGCTCCGGCGTTTGATCCGACTGGCGAACGGTGTAGCTGCCCGCTCCGGGGAATCCGGTATACGTGCCTGGTGGCAGCGTCGCCTCGGCGGTGGCTTCGGGCGTCGCTTCGATGGTGACTTCAGCCGTCGGCTCGCCGGTCGGTTCGGGCGTGTTCTCCTGCGCGGCGAGCGGCGTCACGCCCAGCAGCGCCGCCAGCAGACAGCCGGTTAAAAGCAATTTTCGCAGCATGAAAATCCCTTTCAAGAAGGCGGTTCCAGTTGATCGCAATACGGCGGGGAAATGGATTGCGTTCATTTCTGATAATTCTGAACCACAGAGATCGCTTTCTTAACCTCATCCCGCTGCGCGGCGAACACGCGAAACTTTTTTTCGCCCGGTTCGCGCTTAGCTTCCCCTCTCCGTATGGAGAGGGATTGAGGGGTGAGGTATCGAGAGAAGAATTTCTCTGCGATCTTTGCGGTCTCTATGGTGAAACTGCCCTCGTTAGCGCCGCCGCACAATCGTGGTCAGGTCGGGCGAGGGCAGCCAGACGGTGAAGATCGAGCCGCGATTTTCGCCGGGGCTGGACACGGTGATCGTGCCGCCGTGCGCCTGGATGATCTCCTGCACAATCGCCAGCCCCAAGCCCGTCCCACGCTGCGGTCCGCGCGCCTTGTCGATCTGATAGAAGCGTTCGAAGATGCGCGGCAGTTCCGACGCCGGAATGCCCTGCCCGGTGTCTTCGACGATGAGTTCGACCCCGTTGCGACGCACCTGCGTTTTGACGATCACCTTGCCGCCGGAGGGCGTGTATTTGATGGCGTTGCTGATCAGGTTGGTGACGACCTGCACCAGACGGTCGCCATCTCCGGCGATTTCCGGCATCGACGGCGCGCTCACGTCCAGCTCGACGCCTTTTTCCTGCGCCATGATCGAAAGCCGCTGCGCCACCGCCGCCGTGAGCTGACCGATGTCAATCGGGCTGGTCTTCATCGAGAGCCGCCCGGCTTGCAGCCGCGCCAGGTCGGTTAGCTCGACCACCATGCGGTTGAGTCGCTCGGATTCTTCGCGGATGATGCCCGCCGCCTGTGTCGGGTTGCCGATGCCGTCGATGATCGCCTGCGAGTAGCCCTGAATCGAGGTGAGCGGCGTCTTGAGGTCGTGCGAGACGTTGGCGAGGAAGTCCTGCTGCGAGCGCTGCTCGACGCGGACTTTGTCGCTCATGCTGTTGAACGCCTGGGCGACGGCGCGCACTTCGTTCGGTCCGCGTATGGGAACCGACTCGTTGTAATGCCCGTCCGCGACTTCGGCAGCGGCTTTCGCCACCGTTTGCAGCGGGCGGGCGATGCTGCGCGCGATCAGCACCGCCAGCAGCACGGCGATCACCAAGCCGATCACCGCCGCCTGCACCAGCAGCGGGAACAGTTCGGTGCCGAACTGCGAGAGCGCGTCCTGGAGCGACTGGGTCGGGCGCGGGTCGGCGAAGAGCAGCGCGTAAGTGTTCTGGCGCTGGCGCAGGCTCTGAATGCCGACGAACAGCCACTGCTCGGAATCGGGGTCGGCGAACGAGCCGCGAATGGCGCGCGTGCCGATCAGCAGATTGCGCGTGATCTCCGCCGGGATGATGTAATTTTCCATCTGCCAGCCGAGCTTGTCGTTCTGCTGAAAGACGCCCGCGCTGTCGTAGAGCACGGTCTGGTCGTCGGTATCGACCAGCATAATGCGCACCTGGCGCTCGGCGGCGATCTGCGAGAGCGCGGTGGTCAGGTTATTGAGGTCCAGCCGCGTCGGGAAAACCCGGTTGAAGCCCGCCGCGTCGATGATGTCCGTCAGCGGGATATTGAGCGCGAGCGTCGCCAACTGCTGGTACGTCGGCTCCGGCGGGGCGGGGCGGGTGTTGAAGATGAACACCAGCGCACCGGCGATCACGCCCAGCGTGATCGTGAGCAGGAACAGATAGGAGATGAACAGGCGGGCGCGCAGACCTTGCAGCATCACGTGTCCAGACGGTAGCCCACGCCCCACACGGTGTCAATCGTCGCGCGCATCCCCTTGAGCTTGTGGCGCAGGTGGGCGATATGCACGTCGACCGTGCGCGTCTCGCCGGCGAAGTCGTAGCCCCAGACGATGTCGAGCAGCTTTTCGCGCGTGAAGACCATGCCGGGGTTGCCCGCCAGCGTCATCAGCAGGTCGAACTCCTTCATGCGCAGGTCGACCTCTGTGCCTTCGACCATGACGATGCGCTTCTCCGGCTGGATGACGAGGTTGTCGATGGTGATAGCGGAATCGTTGGCGGTAGGCGTCGGGCGACCCGTCCGGCGCAGGATGGCGCGCACGCGGGCGACCAGCTCGCGCGGGTTGAAGGGCTTGGTCAGGTAATCGTCGGCGCCCAACTCCAGCCCGACGATGCGGTCGATGTCCTCGCTGCGCGCCGTCAGCATGATGATCGGCACGTCGGACTCGGCGCGGACGCGGCGGCAGACTTCCCAGCCGTCGAGTTCCGGCAGCATCAGGTCAAGCACGACGAGCTGCGGCTTGTCGTGGAGGATTTTTTGCAGCGCGGCTTTGCCATCGGTGGCGCTGGACGTTTTGTAGCCTTCCTGCTCCAGATACAGCTTCGCCAGGTCGATGATGTGCTGCTCGTCGTCCACGATCAGAATGGTTTCAGCCATCAGGATTCTCCGGTGTGTCGGTTTCGGGTGTTTCTGCGGGCGTTGCTTCCGGACTTCATCATCAGTGGCAAGTAATACCATTCGCACGCCAGCCTCCGACATAAAGACTACACCTACGCCTTCTGTCCAGTATCCTGCGAGAACAGCAATAGCTCCTCGCACGGTGGGATAGCGTTTGCGGACTTCTCTTAGCTGTAAAATCCACGCCCCTTTGTCATTATGGTGTCGAGCGTCTTTAAGCCATTTGGTCTCTAAGAGCGCGACAGGGTCGTATGAGTTCTTCGATACAACGACTGTATCGAGTTGGCGAAGCGTACCTCCAAGCATTTCGAGTTTAACTAATTTGCTGCCTTCCTCTGGCTGTAGTAGTTGATATTTTGGATGCTTAGTTTCGATATAACTGGTAATGAACTGAATGACGACATTCTCAAAGGCATTACCAATGAGTTGCCCCGCTTTGCTGGATTTACTTGTCGAGTTTTCTGTGCTTCGTTGTGGATTCATCGAAATTTCCGATTTTACTTTTCCAAGATGATCACACCTTCACGGAGTTTTCCGCGACAAAGTGGACAAAAGAGTGTGCTTCAACTCCATATGCGTGAATCCCCTTGCGTTTTGCACATACTAAGGTAGTTCCTGTCCCCGAAAAGGGATCATAAACCCAATCTCCAGATCGGATATTAAATTCTTTGAAAACAATATCCACAAATTTGTACGAAAAACCTGCTGGGTATCGAAACCATCCGTGTATAGGGGCACGCATACTATCTTTGAACGTACCCAATTCCTTCAAATCGTATTGAGCAGTTGGCGTCTGAGTAGATTTGTCATTTGTCAATTGTTCAAATAAAGGAAGTTGCGTGAATTGCTTCAAATGTGTTCCACCTCATTACTTTCTTTGGTTGTGGGCGTTGCTTCTGGCTTTGTCACGGTCACCAGCATCTTGTCGACGCGGTTGCCGTCCATATCCATCACTTCGAGATGCAGCGTTGTCCAGTCGAACGAGTCGCCCGCCGTCGGGATGTTGCCCAACTGCGCCATGACGAAGCCGCCGAGCGTCGAGTAGGCGTCGTGCGCGCCGGGCAGGTCGTCCAGCGCGAACAGGTCGCGGAAATCGTCCACCGAAATCAGCCCGTCGATCAGCCACGAGCCGTCGTCGCGCTGCGTCGCCTGGGGCGCGCTTTCTTCGACCTCGCCGACGATCTCTTCGAGCAGGTCTTGCATGGTGATCAAGCCTTCCATGCCGCCGTACTCGCCGATGACGATGGCGATGTGCTGCCCGGACTTGCGGAAAACGTCGAGCACCTTCGAGGCGGGCATACTTTCCGGCACGAACTGCGCCTCGTCCATCGCCGCTTCGATGTCGAGCGCTTCCCCGGCGAGCAGGCGTGAAAGCAGCCTGGTTGCGCTGAGCAGCCCGACGACGTGATCGGTGTCGCCATCACAGACGGGCAGGCGCGAAAAGCTGCTTTCTCTTATTTTAGACCGATTTTCGTCTTCCGTGTCGCGTAGATTGAGGCAGTCGACTTCCGTGCGCGGCGTCATCAGGGCACCGGCGCGGCGGTCGCCCAGCCGGAAGATGCCGGAGACCATGTCTTCCTCGCCCGCGTCGAACACGCCCGCTTCGATGCCCTGCTGCATCATCGTCTTAATCTCCGCCTCGGTCACGGGCGGGTCTTGCGACGGGCGCACGCCGATCAGGAGCAGCACGGCGTCGGTCGAGCCGCCCAGAAAGCTGATCAACGGGGAGGTGATGCGCGAGAGCGTCTGCATCGGTCGGGCGATCAACGCGGCGATCCGCTCCGGGTATTGCAGCGCCAGCCGCTTGGGCACAAGCTCGCCGAGGATCAGCGAGAGATAGGTCGTCACCAGCACGACGATGCCGAAGCCGATGGCGTCGGCGTAGCGACCGAGCGCCGTCGGGCGGATCAGCGCGGCGAGCTGCGCGGCAATCGTCGCGCCGCCGAACGCGCCCGTCAGGATGCCGATCAGCGTAATGCCGACCTGCACCGTCGAAAGGAAGCGGTTCGGCTCCTGTGCCAGCGCGAGCGCGAGCGCCGCCCCTTTTTCGCCGCTTTCGGCTTGCTGCTGAAGCCGCGCCTTGCGCGCCGCGATCACGGCAGCTTCCGACATCGAAAATACGCCGTTCAGCAGGATCAACAGCAGGAGAATGAGCAGTTCCATCGAGTGGAGTCCTGTCTACGTACCGTAAGGGAAGCGATGAGTGCTGGGCGAAACTGGTTTCGCACGCAATGAGCGATGAGTGAAAAGATAATGTCTACTCAGCGGGCTGACTCTAACGATAGAAGTGCGTTACTCAGCACTCTTTACTCACTTAATTATAACGATGGAGATTAATGCGCGGTTAGTCTGCTTCCCAGCGCATGTGGATGAGCGTGCGCTGCGCGTAGAAGTTGTAGCGGCGGAGGATGTCGCCGGTGATCGTCTCGTCGGCGGGGTGCTCCATCGAGATCGCCGAGCGCAGGCTGTAGCGCCGCGTCGCCAGATTGATCAGCGCTTCGTCGTACACGCCCAGATACGCCGGCTCGACCATCAGCGTAAGCTGGACGGCGCTGGCGGCGAATGCCAATTCGACCCACATCACGGCGCGCAGGTCGTCGCGCTCGCCGCGAATCACCAGATGCTCTATCGAGCGGAAGCTGAGGATGTCGCCGAGGATTTTCACCAGAGGGCGGCGAAACAGCGATGGATGGAGCGGTCGCAGCCAGCCTATCCCGCCCTGCGCCGCCGGACGAAGGCGCTGCGCCATCTCGTATTCGGCGCGCCACTCGCGCGGGCGGCGGCGCGTGATGTAGATCAACTCGTTGTGGAAGGGCGACGGCGTGCGCGCCGTACTGCTGCGCCGCCACTGCGTCCACGAGCGCTCCGCCACGAAGCCGAGCCGCTCGTAAAGATGGCGCGCGATGTCGTTGTTGGCGTCGACCTGCAAGACGGCGACCGTTTGGCGGGCGCGGCTGCGCCGCCGGATCATGTCGAGGCTCGCCTGAACGAGCTGCCGCGCGATGCCGCGCCCCCGGTAGTTGGGGTGGACGGCGACGTTGGCGATGATCCACGCCGGTCCGGTGGGCACGTTCGCCGGATAGACCGAGGTGTTGCCCACCAGCCGCCCGTCTTCGATCCAGACGAAGCCCAGCCCGACGCCCTGCGCCAGATCGTTCATGCCCAGCAGCACGCTCAAGCCGGGACCGAGGTGGCTGAGGTAGCGCATCTCGCGCACTGCCGCGCGACCGCTGCTGTCCATCGTGTCTGCGAATGCGATTTCGATCAGGTCTGCCAGGGGGACGAGGTCGGAACGCAGGTTGACCGGACGAAGTCCTGAGGACGCCGAACTTTCTTCGAGGCTGAGACTGAGCACTGGTCTTATCCTACTGATAGGAGCAAGCTGATCGTAATAGTCGTCTCAAGAGTTGTCAATATAACTTGTCAAATGCTCAAGGGTTTTAAGCGAATGATATAGTACAATGGTGTAAAAGCCCTGCTCAGCTTATTGGGGCACGTCGCATCATCATTGGTCGGGGAGGCATTATGTATGATCGTATCAAAGTTGAAGGAGATGCTCCTTAACACCCCAAAGCATTGGCTAAATGCATCTCCAGAAGGGCAGGGATTGGTCGAATATGCCCTTATCCTGGTGCTCGTCGTTCTCGTCGTCTTCGTCGTCGTCGTCTGGATCGGTCCCTGGGTTGGAAATGTGTTTTCCAATGTGATCTACAACCTGTAATCCGTCTTCATCCTCTCATCTTTGAAAAACCCTACCGTTGGTTTGGTAGGGTTTTTCGTTTACTATAGAGCGCTGAAGTCGTTTGACCACCAGGCGGTAATTGCCTGTCCGGTCAGAGGAGATAGCGTATGTCACGTGGCAGTTATGGTTATGTCGGGCGGCGCTCAGGCGGCGCTGCCTGGCAGTGGGTCATCATCGGCATGGTGATGGGGTTCTTCTGCTCAGTGGTGCTCGTGCTCGGCGGGCTGCTGGCAGGTGTGCTGAGCCTGGACCCGAATGCCGTCGCCAACCTGCCGACCCAGACCCCGTTTGTGATCACGGCAACTCCGGCTCCGGTCACGCCCACGACAGCGGCGACCCAAGCCCCCCAGACGCCCACTCAGGAGGGCGCCATCGTCATTCAAGCGCCGACTGCCAGCCCGACCATCGAGATGACCTTCCTCACATTGCAGCCAACTTCGCTTCCCACCTCGCCGGCGAGCGGCAGCCAATCGAACGGAACCGGCAGCAGCGGCAATCTGTTCGCCTTGTTGAGCAACCAGGCGAGCGAAGTCGCGTCGATTGACGGCGGCACGTTCACGATGGGGACGAACCCCACCGAAGCCAACGCAGCGGCGGAAGAATGTAAGCAGGGCTACGGCGGCGATCCGGGTAACTGCCCGGTCAGCGACGCCGACAACTCCTATCCTGAACATTCGGTGCCGCTCAGCCCCTACAGCATGGAGGTGACGGAAGTCACCTACGGACAGTACCTCGCGTTCATAAACGCGATGGGTCCCGGCAGCCATCGCAACGGCTGCGATAATCAGGCGTGTTTGCAGACGCGCAACGAATCGGAAACCAGCAACATCAGCTTCGACGGCACGACCTACAGCGTGCTTCAGGCGATCAACGATTTCCCGGTGGCGAACGTCACCTGGTACGGCGCGCAAGCCTACTGCGAAGCCATCGGGCGGCGTCTGCCGACCGAAGCGGAATGGGAACACGCCGCGCGTGGAGCGAACAATTACATCTATCCCTGGGGCAATACCTGGGATGGGACGCTCGCCAGTACCAAACGCCCCGGCGATGGCAGCGATCCGAGCACGGTTCCGGTGCTGTCGTTCCCCGGCGGCGCGAGCAT
This sequence comes from uncultured Chloroflexia bacterium, assembly GCA_963760975.1. Lineage (GTDB taxonomy): Bacteria > Chloroflexota > Anaerolineae > Aggregatilineales > Phototrophicaceae > Flexifilum. The sequence continues at coordinate 19,262 of CAVXEZ010000010.1, forward strand.
CCCTTACGGCGTGCTCAACATGGCGGGCAACGTCGCCGAATGGACGAGCGACTGGTACGATCCGCGCTTCTACGGACGCCCCGAAGCGACCATCTCCGATCCGACGGGTCCCGTTTCCGGGACGGAGAAGGTCGTGCGCGGCGGCTCGTGGGATACGATGCCGTTCTACGCGCGCAGCGTTCACCGCCAGAGCCGTGACCCGCTCTCACCGACGGCGTCGATTGGCTTCCGCTGCGTCGAAGACGCCAACTCGCAGGCGCCGACTTCCCCGATTGGGGCGAACAATCCCAACACCGGCAGCAGCGATCTGCCGCAGCCGACGACGACCGCATCGCTGGGCGGCGGCAACGAAGAGACCACCGCCAACAGCCAGCCGACGCTGCCGCCCCCGCCGACGAATCTGCCGACGCTCGTGCCCGGCGGCTGATGGACAGCCTGAGAATCAAAAACGCCCCCGCGAAGGGGGCGTTTTGATTTCTGTGCGATCAGGCTGTGTGTCGAACTGGCTGTGGCAATTCAACTTGCTCCGGTTCCGTGCGCCGTGACCAGGGTGTGCCGAGGCGGGGCAGAAGGAAGAAGTCCAGACCATAGTAGCCAGCGGTCTTCCAGGCGAGGATGAGGACGACTGCGCCGATCAGGAGGAGCGGGTTGCTGCTGGTCGAGCCTGCCATGATGTAGTTCCAGTTCATGAGCGCGGCGAAGAAGGCGGCGATGCCGACGAACCCACCGACGATCAGACCGACGCCGACCAGGAATTCACCGCACGCGATCAGCTTGGCGAACCAGACGTAGGAACCGCTGTTCAACATGCCCGTCAGGAAAGTGCGATACCAGTCGAAGGCGATGGCGGGGTGACCCGTTGCCGGGACGGCGACTGCGTTCGTCCAGTAACCCTTGAGCGCCTCGCCCGTGACCATCCAGCTCGCTTCGTTCAGCTTGCCCCATCCGGCGGTCAGCCAGGAGTACCCAATCAGAACGCGGATGATCGTCCATACGGAAGCGAAGCGGGTGTCGCTGAACAGGAAACGCGCCACCGGCGGATCTTCAATAATACGACCGGACGCAGTCTTGACAATATGCTCTGCCATGATTTTGACCTCTCACTTGATGCTGTTTTTGTCTTCACGATGTCCCCATTATCCGACAGCGCGTTTAAATGGTTTAGTGTATTTAATCAGCACTAAATTTGCAGAATGTCATATACCTGTGTCATGAATGTAGGAAAATGTACAGCAACCCACTACGTGAGCGGGCGAATCCAGGAATTTTTCGCTTGTCGGGCTGTGATAACGCTTTAGGATTTGGGAGATTTCTTGGAGGAAGTGGTCGGGAAGATGCCGATCAGCAAGCCGTAATCCTGGCTGTCGGGGTATTCCGTGCCGAAGGCGTTGAATTCGTCGATCAGCTTCTGGAGACGGGCGTAGAATTCAGCCGCCTGCGCTTCGGGGAGGCGGCTCATGGCGCGCCACATGCGGAACTTGCGTTGTTCCGGCGCGTCGTCCGACGTGGCGATCAAGCCCTGGTCGAGGCTTTTGCGCAGGTCGCCGCGAATAGGTTCGAGCATGGCGTCGAAGAAGACTTCGAGCGCCTCGCCGCTGCTGTTCTGCCCCGGCGTCAGCAGCGAGCGCTCAATCGCGTACTGGCGCGCCGCCGCCATGTAATGCTTCTCGATGATGCCGGAGACAATCCGCGTCTCCGTCACCTGGATGAGTCCGTGTTCTTCCAGCAAATTGACGTGGTAATAGAGCTTCGTCGGCGCCAGATCAAGCTCAGCGGCAATCTGCTTGACGGTTTTTGCGCCGTCAAGCAGTGCCTCGATAATCTGCTGCCGTAAGGGGTCTGAGAAAACTTTGAGGGCTTCCAGCGTCCTGATCGTGTGGATCGGTGTGGGCAGCCCTTCTGGAGGTACTTGGTTGGTCATGACACTAGTTGAGATGGAGGTTCGAGTCTTGTTCGCTTCCCGACATCTCCACTAACTTCGTGCCGACAACCAACATGCGGCGACCAAGCCAGGCGAGCGTAGGATTGTAATGATGGTTGAACTTGCGCAATTCCTCGATCACTTCCTGCGCCAGATGATCCTTCTCAGCCTGCTTGACGTTTTCTTCCTGAATGCGGTTAATGCTGTCAACATCCCAGTTCAGCATCGTTTTCACCTTTCTGGGAAACTACCATTGCGGCTTGAGGGACATTCCTCGCTCGCAATTGTTCCAATACGTATCTTGATTCTAGTCCTAGTCGCTTCCCTAGTCAATGAAGAATTTGAATATTTTACTTTATTTTAATGGACGGATGTCACTGCTTCTTCCAGCGGTTGACGACCGTCTCGTCACCGACGTAGATCATCGAGAATGCCTGCTCGATGGCGAACTCGAACAGGATGTATTTGACGTTGAATTCGTCGGCGTGCCCCGGACGCACCAGCTCCCAATCGGCGGGATCGGTCGTCTGCCGCGCCGTGCCGCGCACGTAGAACTCGCCTTCGCCGCCCTCGCGGTCCTCGACGGCACAGTGGAGGGCGTAGCGCCCGTCGCGCTGCAAATCGTGGGCTTTGGGCGAAGTCGGATACATGAAGACGAACAGGCGGTTCGCGCGCAGCAGCGGGCTGACCGGATGCACCTGCGGCGAGCCGTCCTTGCGCACCGTCGCCAGATAGCCGACGCGCCCGTCAAAGCGGGCTGCGCCGTAAGCTGCCAGTTCGGGATTGCCGTCGAGCAGATTTTGCCAGCTCATGAAATGTGACCTTCCTCATTTTGCTCAAGCGCCAGCGTCATGCGCATTTCCAGCGGTCGGAAGCCGCGCCGCTCGTAGAAGCGATAGGCGCCCTCGTTGAACATATAAACGTCGAGCGTGACGCGGACGGCGCCGAATTCGCGGGCGATTTCGGTAACACGATCCATCAGCGCTTCGCCGTAGCCCCGGCGGCGGTGCGTCTCCTTGATCGTCAGGGTGCTGACGTGGACCGACTTCGCCGGATAGGTGTAATAGTTCGGCTGCCCATCGATCAACTCGTAGTCCAGGTAGCCGACGATCTCCCCGTCTTCGACGGCGACCAGCCTGCCTTCGTCGGGCTTCTGGAGCACCTCGGCGTAATCCTCGCGCGTGATGACGCCGACCGGCGGAAAAAGCGTTGGCTCCCCCTGGTGGTGAAGCATCTGGATTTCGGCTTCCAGCACGATCATCTCGTCGTAGTCGTCGAGCGCGGCGCGGCGAATCTCCTCCATGAAATCCTATCCTCGTGTGGTTGGACAGCATGGATTATAACCTAACCCGCAACATCGGCGCGGCTTTTGCGTATAAGGTATAAACACCTGAATATGGGGCGTTTACCACCCGGCGACATGGTACAATAATGGGCAGCGAAACGTGTGTGTTCCTTGAGGAGAGCCATGTCTGCATGGTGGGGAGCGCGGAGCAATGTCTCTCCGCGTTTGCGTTTAGAAGTCGAAGCGATGCGGGCGGCATTCGGCAACACGTTCAAGCTGGTCGTGCCGCAGTTGGATCCCTTGTACTGGGAAGGGACGGTCGAGTTGAATCTGGCGACCTTGCGCTCGCCGGATCACACGCTCAAGATCGTGTATCCGAACGATTACCCGCATCGTCCCGCCGAAGCCTACGTGCTCAAGCCGCGCATTTACAGCCAGAAGCACCAGTACGAGGATGGGCAGTTATGCCTGTTTAACCCGAAGGACGGCGAGCGCTACGGCTGGAATCCCAGCCGCTCGACGGCGGTGACGGTGGCGGGCTGGGCGATCCAGTGGATGTACGCCTACTACACCTGGCGCTCGACCGGAGAATGGCCTGGGATTGAGGAACGAGTCGATCCAAATACGCCGCTCCCGCCCCGGCGCTGGAGATAAGCGATGTTCAATCGTTGGAACGGACGCAGCGTGCCGAACCTGGTGGTAGCGCGGCGCGTCGTCGACAAGATGACGGCGGCGGCAGACTATCACATCGAAGATGAAACCGGCGAGGCGATGGTCGGGCTGGTCGTGCCGGGGACGCATACCAACGGCATCCCGACGCTCTACGTGCTCGACACCATCTCGCCGGACGAGAGCGCCGTTCGCCAGCTCTACACCTTTCAACAGGGCGACGAGCGCCAGGACGAATTGATCTGGTGGCTTCAGGAGAACTGGCAGCGCAGCCGGACGCACCATACCCAGAAGAAATGGGACGTGCCGCTGCGCTACCTGGGCGACTGGCACAAACAGCCGGGCTTCATGATCCAGCCGAGCGGCGGCGACCTGCTGACGGCGCTCCACTGGCTGGACGACCCCGACAACAACATGGACTTCCTGCTCGCGCCGATTGTCACGCTGGGGCACCCGCATACCATCGGCGTTTCGAGTGGATCATCGAATTTCCTGATGGCGCCGCAGCCGGACGGCACGGCGCTGCGGGTGGATTTCTGGTACATCGACAAGCACGAGCGCATGTTCATGCCGATCACGCCGACGCTCTATCCCAACGATCAACTGCCGGAGCTGGTGGAATACCCCTGGCATTTGCTCGACGAGGGGCGCTTCGCTGAAGAGACGCGCCTGCTCGAAGACGACGGGCTGTTCATCTCGCTGGTGCTGTGGGACGCCGACGACCAGCCGCCGCTGGAAATCTGTTTCCTGACGGCGCGCATGGGCGCGGAAAAGCTGCTGATCGTGATCACGGACTGCCGTTACCCGCAGCACGCGCCGCGCGCGCGGGTCGCGCCGTTCGTGCAGATGCAGCCGGACGACGACATGTATCAGGTATTCGCCAACGCCTGGATGGAGTCCGAGGCGGTCAATTACCAGCCGGAGTGGACGCCCGAAATGCATTTGCTGGATTACGTCCATGCGCTTGAGGCGCATCTTGGACTGAAGAAATCGACCGAATCATCAGAGGAAACACGATGACCTGGGATCGCGTGGAGCGGCTGATCGGCTCGCGCAACCTCGACCTGCTGGCGCAGAAGCGCGTCGGCGTCGTCGGCTTGGGGTCGGGCGGCGGGTTCGTCGCGCTCAGCCTGGCGATGAGCGGCGTCGGCAAGTTCGTGCTGATCGACGACGACACGCTGGAGACGGCGAACGTGGTGCGCCACGTCGCTGATTTGAGTGAGGTCGGGCGCCCGAAAGTCGAAGCGGTCGCCGACCTGATCCGCCAGCGCAACCCGAACGCCGAAGTTGAGGTACGCCTCGGGCGGATTGAAGATCACATGGACGCGCTCGACGGGCTGGATTTGCTGGTCGTCGGCGTCGACGGCGAAAACGCCAAATACACCATCAATCAGGCGTGCCTCGACCGCCGCCTGACCGCCGTCTACGCGGGCGTGTACGAGCGCGGCGAGGGCGGCGACGTGGTGATCATTCATCCGTATCAGGGTCCCTGCTATGCCTGCTGGGCGGCGGAACTGCGCGACGAACTGGCGAAGCCGGAGGACGTTGAGGAACTTGATTATGGTATGATCGGGAAAGAGGGCACGCTCGAAGCTGAGCCGGGGCTGTGGCTGCACGTCGTGCGCGTGGCGTCGGCGCAGGCGGACATGGCGCTCAACGAGCTTTTGAGCGGGACGGACATCTACCGTTCCATGCCCGGCAACACCGTCATTCTGGCGAATACCGCGCTGGAGATCATCTCTGGCGAGGTCAGCCCGCCTTATTCGGCGGTTTGGGCGACGGTTGAACGCGATCCTCACTGCCTCGTCTGCGGCAGCCCTGCGCAGGAACAGGAAGCCTCGCTGGACGAGCTGGCGGAAATGACGGGGATCGTTTTAGAAGAGAACGAAGGAAAACAATCGTGACGGACGAGCAAAATCAAATCCCAGATCAGCCAACTGGCGAAGTCCCTGTCAACGAGACCCCTGTCAACGATGCGGAACCGGAGCAGCAGGACAACGTGAACGACATGAATGGCAATCAAGACGAGTACAGTGAGCGGCTGGAGCGGCTCGGCGGCGAACCCGCCCCGGTGATCACGCCGGAAGAATTCGCCCGCTTGCAGCGCGCCGGTCAGGTTCACATTGACGCGCGCGGTCGGGTGCGCACCGCCCGCCGCAGCGATGCCGAAGCGGGAGTCTCGCTGCGCAAGCGACGAGCCTGGTATGGGTGACGCGGCGAGGGCGGACGCTGAGTCGCTGATTGCCTCGCTCAAGCAGGCGGGGTTCCTTGACGCGCCGCTGGAAGCCGCCTTTCGCGCTCTGCCGCGCGCCGCATTCCTGCCCGATCTGCCACCGGATCAGGTCTACAAAGATGAAGCCGTGCCGATTAAGCTGGATGAAGATGGCACGGTTTTAAGTTCCTCCAGCCAGCCGTCGATGATGGCGATCATGCTGCGCCAGCTTCAGCTCAAGCCCGCTATGAACGTGCTCGAAATCGGCACGGGCACGGGCTACAACGCCGCGCTGATGCAGCACGTCGTCGGCGACGAGGGCAAGGTCACGACGCTGGAGATCGATGGGACGGTCGCCGAGACGGCGCGGGCGAACCTGCAGCGCGCCGCCATGGGCGAGGTGATGGTCGTTCACGGCGACGGCTCGAATGGCTACGCGCCGCGCGCCAGCTACGACCGTATCATTGCGACGGCGGGCATCTGGGACGTGCCGGGAGCGTGGGTGCGCCAGTTGAAGCCGCTCGGCATCCTGGTCGCGCCGCTCTGGCTGGACGGCTTCGAGGTGAGCGCCGCGCTGACCTTGCAGCCCGACGGCACGCTCTACAGCCGCAGCAACCGCCTGTGCATGTTCATCCCGCTGCGCGGGCAGGCTGCCGGGACGGAGACGGTCGTGCGCGTCGGCACGAGCGGACTCCACCTTTACAGCAGTGCGCCCATCGACAGCGCGGCGATGCAAATGCTGCTCTCCGACGACGCCGAAGATAACTACCTGGGCACGTCGCTCGATACCTGGGACTACTGGCAGGGCTTTCTGCCGTATTTCGTGCTGCACGTGCCGGAGAGCTTCACGCTGGCGCGCTATCAGGTGACGCAGGACGCGCCCGCCTACGGCATCGGCGGGCACGGCTTTTTGCTGATGACGCAGGGCAGCGTCTGCTTCGTCTCGGTGAGCGCGCGCGGCACGGCGCGCAGCTTTGGCAGCGCGGACGCGGTGCTGGCGGTGCAGGAGTCGCTTGAGGCGTGGGAGCGCGATGGCAAGCCGCGTCAGGAGCGGCTGCGCCTGCGAGTCGTCCCCAAAGGACGCCCATTCGACGCTGGACAGGGCAAGGTCTATACTCGCCGCGATCACGATCTGGTCGCATGGCTGGAGCTGGGAGGAACTCATGGCTGAAGGACATGTGCTCGTCGTTGGCTCGGCAGCGGTTGACGTGAAAGCGCTTGCGCCGTCGCCGCTGCTCTGGGATACGACCAACCTCGGCGAAGTGCGCACCAGCGTCGGCGGGGTCGCCCGCAATATCGCCGAGAACCTGGCGCGGCTGGAAATTGAGCACGACCCTCCTGACCGCCGTCGGCAGAGACGCCGAGGGCAGGCGCGTCATCCGCTATTCCAGAGAGCACGGCGTCGACTGCTCGCACGTGCGGGCGCTCAAAAGCGAGCGTACTTCCTCGCGTGTGACCATCCTCAAGGACGACGGCGAGCCGCTGCTGACGATCAACGATTACGAGGTCATGTCCTCGGTTGACGAGAACTATCTGTGGAAGCACGAGCCGCTGTTCGAGCAGGCGGACATGATCGTGATCGACGCGACGCTGACCGCCGAAGCGCTGGCGACCGTGTTCGAGATCGCCGAGCGCTATCACGCGCGCGTCTGCGCCGACCCGACCATGCCGACGCTGGCGGATCGGCTGATCCCGTATCTGCCGCACCTGTACATGATCGCGCCTAATGCCGACGAGACGACCGCGCTGTGCGGGCTGCCCGATCCGGCTCAGGATCGGGAGGCGGCGATTGACACGGCGCGCCGTCTGGTGTCGATGGGCGTCGAGATCGCGGTGGTGACGCTGGGCGAGCAGGGCGTCGCCTACGCCGATGGCAGCGGCGGCGGCTTCATCCGCGCGATGCGCACGCAGGTGGTCGATTCGACGGGCGCGGGCGACGCTTTCAGCGCGGCGGTGATCTTCGGGCTGCTCAACGAAGTGCCGGTTGACGAGGCGATGCGCCTGGGCATGACGGCGGCGTCGCTGACGCTGCAAAGCCGCGAGACGGTGCTGCCCGGTCTCAGCCAGGAGTTGCTCTACGACAAATTGGTGGTTTAATGGAGTGCTGAGTGCTGAGCAATGAGTGCCGAGTGAAAAACCCTCCGGAAAGATAGTTTTAACTCATTGCTCGTTGCTCATCGCTCAGCACTTATTTTTCGCACCCACGAGGGCAACCGTGTGATCCAAGTCGCTGCACACGCCGACACGCTCAAACCCCCGTTGAAATGGGCTGGCGGCAAACGCTGGCTCACGCCGCACATGCGCCCCATCTGGGAGAAGTACCGGCATCGCCGCTACGTCGAGCCGTTCTGCGGCGGGCTGGCGCTGCCGCTGGCGTTCATGCCGGGGCACGCCCTGCTCAACGACACCAACCGCCACCTGATCAACTTCTATCAATGGCTGCAAAAAGGGTTGAGCATCCAGATTGAGATGCGCAACAACCGCGACCTGTACTATCACCATCGCGCGCATTTCAACCAGCAGATACGCAGCGGCGAAGCCGACGAAAGCAAAGCCGCCGAACGCTTCTACTACCTCAACCGCACCTGCTACAACGGGCTGTGCCGCTTCAACCGCAAGGGCGAGTTCAACGTGCCCTTCGGCAGCTACGCGCGCATCAACTACATGCGCGATTTCGGCGCCTATCAGGAGTCGCTGGCGCGCTGGACGTTCCGCGCCGGGGATTTCGAGACGCTCGATTTGCAGCGCGACGATTTCGTCTACGCCGACCCGCCCTACGACGTGGAGTTCGTCAGCTATTCGCAGCACGCCTTCCGCTGGGAAGATCAGGTGCGGCTGGCGGAATGGCTGGCGAAACATCGCGGTCCGGTGGTTCTGTCGAACCAGGCGACCGAAAGAGTAGTACAATTGTACGAAAAGCTTGGCTTTAAACTGAGATATTTGGATGCCCCGCGCAGGATTAGCTGCAACGGGGATCGCACTCCGGCGAGAGAGGTGTTAGCGCTTAAAGGAATCGACTAGGACGATGCAGCCGTATCAGTTCCCACAGAAGCGAGTGCAGTCGTATGACCTCGTGGAGTGGGTGAGGCGCTGGTTCGAGCAGCGGGGCGACGTGCTCGAAGTGCGGGACTGTCAGGACGATCCCTTCTTCTACTACAAAGGCGATCTGTTGATCGTGCGCAGCGACGGCGGCGTCCAGTTCGTCGAGGTCAAATGCGAAAGCTCCTACGCCCACACGGCGACCCCCAATTTAGCGATTGAGCGCTATTCCAGCATCGACAAGCAAACCCCCGGCGGTCCCTGGTCGACCGACGCGGATTTTTACGCCCACATCTACGCGGACGGGCTGCTGGTGATCATGAACCGGCGGCGGCTGGTGGCGTGGCTGGACGATGAACTCTCCCGCGACCCGCGCGCCTTCGCCTTCCGCGAGATTCCCAACGAGGGCTGGACGACCGGAACCTATCTCGTCCCGCGCGAGCGCGCCCGCGAAGCGCTGGGGACGTGGTATCGTGAGTACGACGCATCCGTAGACTGAAAGCGTAAGCCATGAGAAAGATCGCCGTCATCTCTCTCGTGCTCGTGTTCGCCGCCGCGCTGCCCGCTTTCGCGCAGCAGCCACAGCCGACTCCCCAGCAGCAGACGCAGCTTCCGCTGATCGCATCGGGCTTGCTCGACCGGGCGGATCAATCGCTCAGCGATCAGGATTATCAGAAGGCGGTGCTCGACCTGAGCCTGTTCATCATGCTCAATCCGACCTACAGCCCGGCATATTACGGGCGCGCGCAGGGCTACGCGGGGCTGAGCAACTTCGACAGCGCGCTTCAGGATGTGAATCAGGCGCTGACGATGGCGACGACGATTGGCACACCCGCCTACAACGCCGCGCTCTACTCGCTGCGCGGGCAGATCGACCAGCAGCAGCAGCATTACGATACCGCGCTGGACGACTTCACGCAGTCGATCACGTTCCAGCCGACGGCGAGCGCGCTGGCGAATCGCGGGCTGCTCTACATGTCGAACAACGACATGCCGTCGGCGCTCAAAGACCTCAACGACGCCATCGGTCTCAATTCAAGCAACGCGGCGCTCTACGTCTACCGGGGGCTGGTCAACACCCGGCTCAAGGATTTGCAGAGCAGCGGCGCGGATTATCTGCACTTCTTCACGCTGCTGCAAGCCAGCCCGGTCAATCATGCGACGATCCAGCCGGGGCAGGCGGTCAGCCTGAACGAAGATCGCGCGGTGGTGCATATCGTCCCGTTCGCGGCGAAAGCCGGGCAGTACGCCAGCGCGCTGGCGGTGGGGCGCGGTGGCGATGTCGATCCGCTGATGGTGCTGATCGATGCGCAGGGCAATCCGCTCGCCGGAGACGACGATTCGGGCGGCGGAACCAGCGCCCTGATCCTCGACTACAAGATTGCGACGGATGGGCAGTACGCGCTGGTCGTCGGGCATTCGCTCGGCGGGTACACCGGGCAAATTCTGCTTCAGCTTCAGCTTTCCGATACGCCATCGCAGTAAGAACAGTGACGAGTACCGAGTGCTGAGTAACGGCAGCTTCTCGCGCACGTTTTCGCGTGAGAGCGTCGGTTTTCACTCATTGCTCATTGCTGCACGTCAGTACCGCTCGAACGCCCAGCGCATCAGGGTGTAGAACGCCGCCGCCCCGCTGTACGCGCCGTAGCGCGCGAAAGTCTGATCGACCAGCGGCACGGCGGCGCGCCCGCTCTCCCCGAAGTAGTAGTGATTAACCGCCGCCCGCAGCGCCACGTCCGCCGCGCCGACGTAAGCATAATACCCCTGCGCGCGGATCAGCGTCCACGATGCTGTCCATTGTCCGACGCCCTTGATGCCGATCAGCGCTTGATAGGCGATCTCGGTCGGCTGGTCGCGCAGCGCTTCCAGCAACTCGGCGGCGCGCGCCACGTCGATCAGCCGCTGCATCCGCATAAACGTGATCTTGAGCGGCGTCAGGTCGTCCACCGTCGCCGCCGCGATCCGCTCCGGTCGCGGGAAGGCGTAGTAAGCCTCGCCATCGTAGCTGATGCTCTCGCCGCCCCACGCCAGCAGCCAGCGCTCCGCCGCCTGCGCCATGCGCAGCGCGATCTGCTGCTCGATCATGGTCAGCGCCAGCGCCTCGAACAGCAAATCGGCTTGCAGGGTGTGCAGCCCGTAGAGCATCTCGACGGTCTGGCGCAGCACCGGGTCATTTTGCGCTTCGGCGTAGAATGGGTTGAGGTCGGATTCGACGTTGAGGACGCGGCGGACCTTCGCCCACAGCGCCGCTTCGTCGAGCGCACCGCTGGACGCCAGCACGCGCGCCTCAAGCTGCGGCTCGGCGACCGTGCCGTGACTCGTCACCTCGATCAGCGCCAGCGCATCGCCGACGCGGAGCGCGCGGCGGTAGGTGTCGTCGCGGATTTCGCCCATGATGAACAGCCCGCGCGAGGCTCCCATCGTGCGGGCGAAATCGTAGGGCGGGATGGGGTCAAAGCGCATGGCTTCAGCCAGCCTCGTCACGTGGAGAGGGCGACGTGCCGCGCGCGCGCATCTCCTGCAAAATCAGACTGTCATAGATGAACCCGTTAATCGGCGTGGCGACCGAGACGGCGTGTCCCAGCCGCACCGCCGCGCCCGTCTGCGCTTCCAGCTCGGAAGGGAGACCGTTGAGGATGTCGCGCTGCATCGAGGTGGTCGAGTCGTGCGGGAAGGTGTCGAAGAACGCCAGGCTGCGCTCGATCACGTCGTCCGAAAGCTGAATGTTACGCGCGCTGGCGACGTGGACGATCTCGACCATTGCCTGCTCAAGCATCCGGCGGGTCGGCGGGTAGCCCCGGATTTCGCCGAGCGGCGCTCGCGTGACCGCGCCGACGCCGCTCAGCGCCGTGACCTGAAGGAACTTCTCCCACAGCGCCGCTTCGATGTCGTCGGACAGCAGCGCGTAGACTCCGGCGTTGGTGAGGCTGTCGCGCAGCGCTTCGGCTTCCGGCGTGCGCTGGCGATCCATGCGCCCGAAGGTGATCGACGGCTGCACCCCGGCGTGACGGACGACGCCCGGCGCTTCCAGCAGGAAGAAGCCGCGCGCCAAGCCGCCGAAAATCTGCGCCGCGCCGACGTGTTCGGCGACGAAACCGGGCGCTTCGACGCCGTTTTGCAGCGTCAGGAAGCACGTGCGCTCGCCCTTGAGCGCGCTCAGCATGGGCGCGATGCCGTCTAGCTGCCAGGTTTTCACGCTGACCAGGACGTAATCCACCGCGTCGAGTGTCGTCACGTCGTCGGTCGCGGTGACGGTGAGGCGTGTTTCGCTGCCGTCGTCGCGCAGCGTCAGCCCGTTTTCGCGCAGCGCGCGGAGCTGCTCGCCACGCGCCACGAACACCACTTCATGACCGGTCTGTTGCAGCACCGCGCCGAAATAACTTCCGACCGCGCCGCTGCCCAGCATGACAAACTTCATCCGGCGAACCCCTTGTGTGTGATGATCCTAAATGTGCGCTAGAGCGGCTTGCGTGTCGGGATGCCCGGCTTGCGCGGGTACTCGCGCGGCGTCGGCGCGACCTTCTCGACGATCACAAGGTGATGCGGCTCGTCGATGCCGGGCAGGTGGAACGTCTCGATCCCCCGGATGCGCCCGCCGAGGACGCTCAGCGCGCGCGCCGAATCGTCGGCTTCCGCCCGCGCGGTGCGCCCCTTCATGGCGACGCACAGCCCGCCGACCTTCGCAAACGGCAGCAGATATTCCAGCAGCGCGGGCAGGCGGGCGACGGCGCGCGCCAGCACCACGTCGTAGGCGGCGCGCTGCGCCGGGTCGTGCCCGGCGTCTTCGGCGCGGGCGTTGACGGTCGTCACGTCACCCAGCTTGAACAGGTCGAGCAGGTGTTGCAGAAAGGCGACCTTTTTGCCGGTCGCCTCCAGCAGCGTCAAATCAACGTCCGGGCAGACCATCCGCAGCGGCAAGCCGGGGAAGCCCGCGCCCGTGCCCACGTCGATCACGCGCGCGCCGGAAACCTGCGGCACCGCCTTGAGGATCGTCAGCGAATCGAGGAAATGGCGCACGCGCACCGCGTCGGGGTCGGTGATGGCGGTCAGGTTGACCTGCTCGTTCCAGACCGCCAGTTCGCGCGCGTAGCGGTCAAACTGCGCTTCCTGCTCCGGCGTCAGCGTCTGGCTGAGCAGCGCTGCCGCTTCCTCAGCCAGCGTCGTCATTGATCCGTAGGCGAGATGTCGTGAGTCGGGTAGGTCGTCGGGAAGTACATGCCCGTGTAGATCACGCTCGCGTTGTCGGGGTTCGGCGTCACGTCGAAGTTGCACGTCCCGGTGTCGCGCGTATTGGCGCTGCCGGGACCGTAGTCGCTGTAGCCGTCGTTGACCGCGTTCGCCCAGGTGTGCAGGAAGCCGACTTCGTAATGCCCCGGTCGCAAGTGCCCGACCGTCGCCGTGTAGAAGACCCAGTAATTGCCACTGCGCCGCACCGGGTCGCTCACCGAAGTCATCGGCAGCGCGGCGGTGTTGAGCAGGACGGTGTAGACCGCGTTGGTCAGCTCGTCCGACATCTGCGCCTGCGTCTTGGTGAACCACGACCAGTAGATCGTGATGGTGTCGCTGTCGTAGATGATGCCCGGTTCCGCCAGCGGATAGGCGTCACACTGCGCGAAGATCAAGCCGGGCGTATCCGAGCGGAACTTGTCGCTCAGGCGCGCGCCGATCACGACGGCGGGTTCCGCCGACAGGTTCGGGTTGAGCGTGCCACCGTCCGGGGCGAGGATGCTGGTCGTGACGCCCGCGCCCTGCTGGCTGCTGGCGCTGCCCAGGTCGGTGGCGGTGACGAGATCGTTCTGCGGGTTGTTGCAGCCGTCCTGCACGTCGGTCAGGACGTAGGAGAAGTCGATGCGGGTGGGGTCGCTCTCGCGGGCGATGTCCACTTTCGCGCTCGCCTGCCCGCCGGAGCCGACCGTCACGCCGCTGTTGTAGCTGACCTGATCGCTGACGGCGTACTCGCCCGCGACGGGAACCTGGCGCTGGTTGGTGATCGCCGTGCCCGAACCCGTCGAGCCGGAGAATATCTGGTAAAAAATATCGTAACCGATCAGCGATGTTCCGGTAAAATTGAGAATGGCTTTATCCGAGCAGACGACGAGAAAACCCTGCGAGCTGTTGGAGGGTCCTTGTGTCGTCGGCGCAGGGGTGGACGTGGCAGTCTGCGCGAAGCTGTTTCCCGCCCCGGTAACGATGGCGGCGAGCAGCAGGGTTGCCAGAGCTAATTTTTTCACGGAAGTGCTCCTTTGTTCAAGCACACCTTGCGACGTTATAATAACCCAAATCCTGTAAATGCACAGCAGCATTGAACCTGCGCTTTCCATACGGCGCGAGTGAGGAAGACGAGTGTGAGCAAACCGATTATTGGTATTTTGCAGGGCGATCAGACCGGGCAGGAGCTGCTCGACGAGAGCCTGCGCGTGCTCGACCCGGCGGTGACGCGCTTCGACGTGGATTTCAAACCGTTCGATCTGTCGCTGGAAAACCGCCGGGCGACCAAGAATCAGGTCGTCCACGATGCCGCCGAGTGCATCGTACAGACGGGCTTCGGCATCAAAGCCGCGACGATCACGCCGGGCAACCCGGACGACGTGGGCAGCCCCAACGCCCTGCTGCGCGAACTGATCAACGGGCAGGTGATCCTGCGCACCGGGCGGCGCATCCCGGCGGTGCGCCCGCTGGCGGGCGTCTATTCGCCGATCTCGGTGGTGCGCATGGCGGTCGAGGATGCCTACGGCGCGGAGGAATGGCGCGAAGGCGAAGGGCTGGACGAAGTCGCCTACAGCACGCGCAGGCTGTCGCGGCGCATCTGCCACGCGGTCGCGGAGTTCACCTTCCGCTACGCCCGGCGCAGCGGCGCGAAAGTCTTCGGCGGACCCAAGTACACCGTCAGTGTGATTTACGAAGGTATCTTCAAGGAGGAACTGGACGCGGCGGCGGAGCGCTACCCCGACGTGCGCTACGACCCGCAGTTGATCGACGCGACCTACGCGCTGCTGCTGGAGACGACCGGCGAGCCGCTGGTGATCCCGGCGCTCAACCGCGACGGCGACAGCCTGAGCGACCTGGTGCTGAAGATGTTCGGCAGCATCGCCGGGGCGGAGTCGGTGATTCTGTCGATGGACGAGAATTTCGAGGTCAAGACGGTGCTGACCGAAGCGCCGCACGGGACGGCGCCGAGCTTGCAGGGCAAGAACATCGCCAACCCGATGGCGATGATCCTGGCGGGCGCGGCGCTGCTGCGTTACATGCACAGCGACACGGCATCGCGCGCCAGCCGCGCCATCTACGAGGCGGTGATGGAGGCGGTCAACGATGGCATTCGCACGCCCGACCTGGGCGGGCAGGCGACGACGACCGAGTACACCAACGAGGTCATCCGGCGCGTGCGCGGCAAGCTGGACGTGTGGGACGCGCTGGGCGAATAAATCAGCTAAAATAATGAAAGTGGCGCTGTGGGGGCGGGTTTCAAACCCGCCCCTACGACGTTCCATCTGGGTATACAGACCTTCATCGGAAAACATTTTGGACAACCAACTCGACAACGACGTACAGGAATTATGGGCGATGCTGTTCCGGCTGGTGCTGGACGGCGAAAAGCTCCTCACGGCGCAGCTTGCCGCGCACGGCTTGACTACGCCCCAGTTTTACGTCCTCAAGACGCTCTCCGAGCAGGGCGGGCACGCGCAGATCGGGCAGATTGCCCGGCTGCACGGCTTGACCAACGCCACCATGACCGGGCTGGTCAAGCGGCTGGAAGCCTTCGAGCCGCCGCTGGTCGTGCGCGAGACCAACCGCGACGACCGCCGCTCGGTCAACGTGGTCATGACGCAGGCGGGCGCGGATCGCTTCCTCGCCGTGCAGACCGACCTGATGGCGCAGCTTCGCGTCGTCATGAGCCTGGTCAATCCGGAGGAGCGCGAGGCGATCCTCGACGACCTGCGCCGCTACATGGCGCTGATCACGGCAATCTTCCCGGTGGATTCCATCAGCACGTAGCGTCCTCGCGCTTCCGCGATGGAACCTGACGATCTTTGGTACAATGAAAGCAGTGTCGGTCGACCGGGTAGAGAGTAATGGCTGAGCAATTCGTTCAGGCGCACCTCCGCAGCCTGCCGCTGTTCGAGCAGTTGTCGCCGCCGCAGATCGGCGTCGTCGCCCGGATCACGCAGGTGCTGCGCTTCGACCCCGGACAGATGGTCTTTCAGGAAGCGCAGCCGACGCGCGGCATGTTCGTCTTCGTCAGCGGGCGCGCCATCCTGACGCGGCACGGCTCGAACGGCATGGAGGAAAGCATCGGCGCGGTCGAGACCGGGCAGTACATCAACGAGGAAGCGCTGTACAGCAGCGGCTTCGAGACGGCGACCCTGCACGTCGTCGAGACGGCGATTGTCCTGCTGATCCCGCGCGCGTCGTTCATCCAGCTCGTTTCCGCTTACCCCGAAATTCGCGCCAACGTGCGCGTGCAGACCGGCGTGGCGCAGGCGCGCGAGACGGCGGTCAAGCTGTTCAAGGGGCAGCGCAGCGACGAGACCGTGCTGCAAGTGTGGCGGCGGCACTGGTGGGCGGTGGCGCGCAATAGCTGGCTGGCGGCGCTGGTGATGGTTGGGCTGTTTGCGCTGGCGCTGGTGATCGCCGAGCACGCTCCGGTGCTGGCGGTGGGCGCGGCGGGGCTGGCGGTCGTCATTCCGGGGATCATCGTCGCTTACCTGTACTACGACTGGCAGGACGACAGCGTCGTGCTGAGCGACCAGCGCATCGTGCGCATCTGGCATCACGTCGTCAGCTTCGAGACGACCATCAGCGAAATGCCGCTCGACCAAATCCTGGAGATCAACGTCACGATCCCGCCGGGCGACCCGTTCGCGCGCCTGTTCCAGTACGGCAACATCGTCGTCAAGACCGCCGGGGAAGGCGTCAACATGGTGCTCGACATGATGCCGCACCCCATGAGCGTCCAGTCGATGATTTTCACGCAGCGCGACCGTTTCCGGGAGCGCATCGAGGAACGCGAGCGCGACTCCGTTCGCAGCGACATCGCCGAGGCGCTGGGAATGACCCCGCCGCCGCAGAAGTCCCAGCCGCAGGTCCCGCACGCGAGCGACCGCGAAGCCAACGTCGGGCTGCCGTTCGTGCGCACCAAGTTCATCGCCGCTAACGGCGACCTGATCTACCGCAAGCATTCGACGATCTGGATGGCGCACATCTTTTTGCCCTCGCTGGCGATCTTCGCCGCCTTCGCGCTGATTCTGCTGAGTCTGGTGCTGCCGTCGTCCTCGTTTCCGCTGTCGGGCGGGCTGGGGCTGAGCGCGGGCATGTTCGTGCTGCTGGTCGGCTTGGTCTGGTTCTACGCCGCCGACTGGGACTGGCGCAACGACCTGTTCATCATCGGCAGCGAGACGATCACGCTGATCCGCAAGCGCCCGCTCTGGCTTCAGAACGAAGTCGAGCGCATCCGCATCGCCCAGATCGACAACGTGCGCTCGGAAGTCCTCGGCTTGACCAACAACCTGCTCAACCGGGGCAACGTGCGCATCTCGCTGATCGGCTCCGACCTGAAGGATGCGAAGGTCATGGACTCGATCTACGACCCGCAGGAAGTGCAGGCGGAAATTTCGCGGCGGCACTCGGCGATTCGCACCGAGCGCCAGCAGAACGACATCGACCAGCAGCGCGAGGTGATCAAAGAGTATTTGCAGACCTATCACGAAATCCAGCAGACGCAGCAGGCGACTCAGGTGCCGCCGTCCTACGCCGCGCCGACCATCTCGCAGCCGCAGGATCAGCCGAGCGAAGCGCCGCCGCCCCGCGACGGCATCCGCCCGCCGCGCGTGCCGCGCAGCCGTCAGGAGTAGGCGTGAACCGGCAGGACGCCCGGTAGGAGCGTGACACGCCGCGCCCCTGCAAAATCGTTGATCTGTATCACTTTCCCGCGATCTTTCAGGCTCAACCTTTGAGCGAGAATAAGGTATAATAGTCTCTCAATCCGGAAGTCAGTTAACGTAGTGAGCGATGGCAATACGAGAAATTATCCAGCCGGATAATCCGGTTTTGCGCAAGAAGGCGGTGCGCGTCGCCAGCTTTGACGACAAGCTTCAGAAACTGGTCGACGACATGGTCGAGACGATGATCGAAGCGCCCGGCACGGGCTTAGCCGCACCGCAGGTCGCCGTCAGCCAGCGCTTAATTGTCGTGCGCTTGCCCGACGACGAGGAGAGCCAGAAGGAATACGGCGATCAGGCGGGGGTGCTGTACGTGGTCGCCAACCCGGAGATCATCAAGCACAGCCACGCGGTGGTCAGCGGCGTCGAAGCCTGTCTGTCGATCCCCGGCTACGCGGGCGAGGTGGATCGCTACGAAAGCGTGGTCGTCCGGGGGCTTGACCGGCACGGCAAGCCGCTGCGCATCAAGGCGAAGGACTGGCTGGCGCGCGTCTTCCAGCACGAGATCGACCACCTGGACGGACGGCTGTTCATCGACATCGCCAACGATGTCTGGAAGATCGAGCCGCAGGACGCCGACGCCCGCGAAGCGGAATAGCTATGGTCCGTGAGTAACCTCACCCCGTGCAACCTGCGGTTGCCCACCCCTCTCCACAACGTGGAGAGGGGAGTTCGAGTAGGCGAAACGAAGTTTCGCACGAAGCGGGGTGAGGTGAATTAGCTGCCGATTCCCCACAGATAAACGGGACCGCCCGCGTCGAAGAACATGAGCAGACGCCCATCGTCCGTCCACCGGACGCTGAGTATCTGCTGCGTGCCGACCTCGATATTTGCCTCGCTGACGGTCTCGCCCGTCACCTGCACCAGATTCCAGAGTGCGACCTTACCGTTCAAAACGGACGTGAGCAGCAGATTGCCATCCGGCGAGAACGCCGCCGCGATGGTGTCGCCATGTGTATCGGGCAGGCGCGCGGCGAGCTTGCCGTCGTCGGGCGTCCACAGGCTCAAGCCCGCGCTCTGATTCCCGGCGAGCAGGTAGCGCCCGTCTGGCGAGAACTGCAAGACCTGATTCGCGCCGCCGCTCCCGGTATCGAGCACGCTGAACTGCTGCGGATCGTCCCGCGACCACAGACGGGCATTCTGGTCCGAGCCGATGGCGAGCCTGCTGCCGTCCGGCTCGAAGGCGAGCTGCCGGATCGTCACCGGGCGCGTCAGCTTGGTCTCCGCCAGCATGGTGCGGTCGCGCCACTGCCACGTGCGGACGATGCCGTCTTCGCCCGCCGTCGCCAGCCGGTCGCCGTCGGCGGAGAACGCCAGCGCCGTGATCGCCCCGCTGTGGGCGTCGATGGTGGCGAGCGACTGGCGCGCGTAGGTGTCCCACACCTTGACCGCGCCGTCGGTGTCGCCAAGCGCCAGCCAGCCCGCATCGGGCGAGAAGGCGACGCTGTTGGCGGCTTTGGCGCTGCCGGGGAAGGTCGTCGTCACCGCGCCGGTGTTGGCGTTGTGGACGGCGGTCAGCCCGTTCGGGTCAACGGTGTAAATTTCGGTCTTGTCGGACGAATAGAAGACGCGCGTCGCGTCACTGCGCGAGGTCTGGAAGATCAGGCTGCCGTCGAGCAGATTCCACGCTATCAGCAGCTCGTTGTTCAGCCCGACCAGACGGGTCGCGTCTGGCGAGAGGGCGTAAGTAAAGAGCGTGCTCAACGTACCGGGCTGGTCGAGCCGCCCCAGATACGTGATGTCGGCGATGTTGTTGAGCGTCACGGGCTGCTGCGCTTCGAGAAACTGCGTCGGCGCGAGCAGCGTAGGCGGGTTGCGACTTGAATTGCTGACCGGAGCCTGCGATCCGCAGGCAGCGAGCAGCGCGCACAGCAGCACAAGCAGCCGACGCAAGTTCATTCTCCTTGAGAGAGCGACCCCGCAGATATGGTGATGTTGCCCACCGAGATACCGAAATCCTTGATCTGCTGCAAGCCGCATTCGCCTTCAAATGGCTCGACCCGCCCGTTCTGGTTGAGGTCGATGCCGTTGATGATCGCATCGGTCAACTGCGTCGATTGCGCGAGTTGATCGTGGATCGAGTCGAGGTCGCTGGCATTGATGAACTGCGTTTCCAGATCGACCACCTGACCCATCCAGTTTTGCACATTGTCGATGCAGACGCCAATCAGCTCGACCTGGCTCTGAACCAGCATACTGGCGCTGGGCGCGTTGGCGACGGCGCTGAGCTTGTCTCGAATGCGGTCGGTGAAATAGGCGATGCCGTAGCCGCGCCCCGGATTCTGCCCGCTGCCATCGCCGTTGTAATCGATCTGCGTGCCGTTGAGGATGTTGATAGTATGCTCGGCGTGCGAATGGACGCCGCCGATAGAGGTCGATCCCGCTGCCAGCCCGGCGTGCTGCTGGGCGATTTTGGCTTCGGCGAGCGCGCCGTCGAGCAGGCTGGAGTGATCGCCGTCCGCTTCGGCGGTGGCTGCCGCGCCACCCGGCTCGAAGGGCATGGCGGGTTTCATGCCGGGGATGCCGTCGGGCGAGGTGATCAGGATTTCGGTCAGCGCGTCCATCAGTTCAGGCGGGACGCTGCCGCTGTAGACCACTTTGTCGGATGGCGTATCACTGTCTCCGCTCTCCTGGGTGATCAGGACGGCGTTGTAGAGCGCGGGCAGCATCGGGCTGCCGTGAAAGCTCAACTGCCCGTTGCCGAGCGGGTCGAGGCGCAAATCGCCGACCTTCAGCCAATTATCGCTGGTCAGATTGCTCAGCCAGACGGTGTAGGTCTGCTGCGCCAGGGGTGGCACCAGCCCATTCACGACCACGTTGACCGAATCGCCGGGGAAGTCGCCCGTCATGTAGCTGACCGTGCCCATTGTGGGGGTGATGCTGGCGAGCGTGGGCTGCGCTGCCACCGGCGCGCGGGTCGGCGCTGCTGTCGTCGGGGCGGTCGTCGGCGCTTCGGACGCCGGACGGCTGGCATTCGGGTTGATGACGATGAAGACGACCGCCACCACCAGCATGGCGATCACGGCGAAGCCGCCCAGCAGGATCAGCGGGTTCGACGAATTGGGGGACGCCATCGTCTGGGTGGGCGTCGGCTGCGAGGGCATGGTCTGCGGCTGCTGCGCGAGCGTCCCCGGCGGCGGGGTGTAGGTGATCAACGGTTGCTCGGCGGCAGCGGGCGCGGCGAACGCGCTTGTCCCCGCCAGCGACGGCTCGCCCTGCACGACGCGGCTGAAATCCTCGTAAAATTCTTTGGCGGTGGCGTAGCGGTTCTCCGGTTTCTTGTCGAGCGCGCGCCGCAGCACGGCGTCGAGTTCCGGCGAAAGCCGGCGTTGAAATCGCGCAGCGGCGGCACGGGGGTGGTGATGTGCTCGAAGACGAGCTGCATCGGCGTCTCGGCGGAGAACGGCTGCCTGCCCGTCAGCATCTCGAAGACGACGATGCCGAGCGAGTAGATGTCGGAGCGGCTGTCGAGCGGCAGCCCCTGCGCCTGCTCCGGCGACATGTAGGCGGGCGTGCCGACCAGACCGCCGGTCGCGGTCAGCGCGGAAGTGCTGACGCCTTCCATCAGCTTGACGATGCCGAAGTCGGCGAGCAGGGCGTGCCCTTCGCGGTCGAGCAGGATGTTGTCGGGCTTGATGTCGCGGTGAACCACGTTCTGGCGGTGGGCGTAGTCGAGCGCCCCGGCGATCTGCTCGAACAGGCGTCTGATCTCCGGGATTGGGATCGCGCCGCGCCGTATCCGGTCGCTGAGCGAGCCGCCGTCCACGAACATCATCACCAGATAGAGGATGTCGCTGTCGTCACCGTAGTCGTAGAGGGGCAGGATATGGGGGTGCTGCAAGCGGGCGATGGTGCGCGCCTCCAGCCGGAAGCGCTCGACGAACTGGCTGTCCAGCCCCGGATGCGGCGGCAGCACCTTGACGGCGACGTAGCGATCCACGTCGCGCTGGTAGCCTTTGTAGACGGTCGCCATGCCGCCTTGCCCCAGGAGTTCGGTGATCTCGTACTTGCCGAGTTTTTGTCCCACCAGTGAGGTTGACATAGGGCTACCCCTCATGCGCTAGGCTGGATGCTCGAAGCGTTTAGTCTTTAGTCGTCAATATTCAGCGAACTGTGACGCAAATCATCTAACGACTGACGGCTAAGGGCTAAGCGGCTTCGTCATTCCAGGGCATAAGCCTGTTCCAGCTCGTCGCGCAGGCTGAGATAGCTCTGATAGCGCGTCTGGCTGAGCGCGTTCCGCTCGACCGCCGCGCGCACGGCGCAGTCCGGCTCGCTGCGATGCGTGCAATCCCTGAAGCGGCATTCCGGCACAAACAGCGCGATGTCGCGGAAGTAGGCGTCGAGTTCTTCCGGCTCGACATCCCAGATCGTCAGGGAGCGTATCCCCGGCGTATCCGCCAGATACCCGCCCGCGTCCAGCTTGACGAGCTGGCTGTCGCGGGTGGTGTGCGCGCCTTCCTGCCTGCTCTCGCTGACCGCTTTCACGGCGCGTCCCAAGCCCGGCTGGATCACGTTGAGCAGGCTGGACTTGCCCACGCCCGACGGTCCGGTGAACACGGAAATGCGATCTTTTAGCGCCGCCCGCAGATCGTCGACGCCGATGCCCAGTAATGCGCTCGTGTAGAGCACTGTATACCCTATCTGCGTATAGGACGCAAACTGCGCTTCGGCGGCGATCCGGTCGGCGAGGTCGATCTTGTTGACGATGATCAGGATGCGCTCGACTTCGGATTTCTCGCCTATGACCAGAAAACGGTCGAGCAGGCGAAAGCTGGGGGCAGGTATAGCGGCGGCGAAGACGAAGATCACCTGCTCCGCGTTGGCGATGATCACCTGCTCGCGCTCGGCAGCACCCGCGCCGCGACTGCCTATCGTGCGGGCGGCGCGCGAGATCACGCTCGTGCGCGGGGCGACGGCTTCAATCGTCCCGGTCATGTCTTCGAGGGCGCTGATGGTCACGTGGTCGCCAATCGCGGCAATATCCGACGACTGCGCTTCTTCCAGCAGACGCCCGCGCAGCCGACACATGTAGACCTTCTGGTCTTCCACTTCGACCCAGAAGAAACCGCTCTGCTCCTTGACGATAAGCCCGTCCAACGCGCCTCCATATTTTAAGGAATCTGGCTTCTCTTATTCTACACAAAAAGCCGCGCATATTGGAGATTTCGCGCAAGTTCGCATAGTAGCGACGTTCGGCGCGGGCAAACGCTTCTCACATATCCCGCTGACATTCGTCACAAACCGGGTTCCGAGAGGCGCGGATGTGGTATGATCCCGGTGATCGATACTGGAATGGAATGTGAGAGGTCGAGCGTGGAGAGTGTGGAAAGCGTCGAGCAGAACCCGGAGACGACGGCTGAAGCGCCTGTGCCGGAGGTAATCCCCGAAGTACCTCCGCAGCCAGTTCCCGTCGAGCCAACGACCCCGGAACTGATAACCCCGGAGCCGGTGACCACCCCGGCGGCAGCGTCGCCGGTGGTCGTCATCCCCCGCGTGCTGTTCAACTACGTCGTCATCGCGGTCGTCTGTCTGGTCGTCGGCGTCGTGATCGGCATGTTCGGCTATGACCGCGTGGCGCAGCAGAACCAGACCAACACCGAGGCGCTGATCAAGAAGACGGTGGCGACGGCAGTCGCGGCGCTGCCAACCGGAAGCGCCGATCAACCCGATCCCAACGCGCGCCATAACGTGTCGATTGAGGGCAGCCCCTCGCTGGGTCCGGCGGATGCCCCGATTGTGATGGTCGAGTTTGGCGATTTTCACTGCACTTACTGCAAGCGTTTCCACGACAGCACGATCACGCCGCTGCTCCAGAATTATGGCGACAAAGTCCTCTTCGTCTATCGTGACTACCCGATCCTGGGTGCCGATTCGCTGCAAGCGGCGCTGGCGGCGGACTGCGCCTTCGATCAGAATGCCTTCTGGGATTTCCACGACCTGTTATACGCCGACCCGACCGAGCTGACCCGCGACAAGTTCCTGGAATACGCCCAGAACCTGCACCTCGACATGGATAAATTCACGGCGTGCTACGACAACGCCGATCACCAGTCGGACGTGGTGCGGGATTACAACGACGGCGTGGCGCTGGGCGTCAGCGGGACGCCGACCTTCTTCATCAACGGCAAGGAATTCGTGGGCGCGCAGCCTTACGACAGCTTCGCCTCCGCCATCGACACGGAGCTTGCCACTGTCGAGGAAAGCACACCGGATCAAGCCTCTTGATCGCCGGGCGCGAGGTGTGATGTCATGGAACGGCTGAAGCAGATCGCCCGCGACTTCAAGCGCGAATTGAAGGTTTACCGCCTCGTGCTGGCGGACCCACGCACGCCGCTTCCCGCGAAGATTGTGCTGGGGGCGGCGGTCGGCTATCTGCTGATGCCGTTCGACTTGATCCCCGATTTCATCCCATTGATTGGTCAGTTGGACGACGTGCTGATCGTGCCGGGGCTGGTGCTGCTGGCGCTGCGGCTGATCCCGAAAGCGGTGATCGAGGACTGCCGCGCGCAGGTGGGCGAGGATTGAGCGAGTGGGCGTGCTAGGATTCGAACCTAGAGTCAGCCGATTATGAGTCGGATGCTTTGACCGTTAAGCTACACGCCCGTCAGTCGCTATTCTATTGACTCGTGCAGGCGAGATCAATCCTCACCTACGAAAACGGTGGATAAAGTTGAAAACGGCGGGATGAAGTGCTTCAACCCCGCCGCCAATGTGCATCTCGATTAGGAGCGGGTAACCGGATTCGAACCGGTGCTGAGACCTTGGAAGGGTCGCGTGCTACCGCTACACCATACCCGCATCGTGGCGTCATTATAGCCAAAACGCCCTAAATTTCCAGTCGGGGTGAACGGATTTGAACCGTTGACCTCTCGCTCCCAAAGCGAGCGCGATACCAGGCTTCGCCACACCCCGTCTTATCGCTGCATTATATCAGGGCGCGATCCTCGCGTAAACGGCTACTTTCGATCTTTGAACAGTTTGAGCCACGCTTCGACCTCGTCGGGCGAGACGTATACGTCGGCGGCTTCGCCATCATCCCGCGCTGTGCGCTTCTTCTTATCCTGGGCTTGGGCGGGGCGCAGCAGCGGCGCGAACGCCGCGCTGGTCAGCACGGTCATGCGGCGGGCGCGGGCGGCGTCGATGACGGCGTGGTCGTTGGAGACGACCACCCACTGCCCCGGATCGCGGGCGCTCTGGATGCGGGCTTTCATCACGTCGTCGGCGCTGCTGCGGGCGGTGGCGAAGATTACCTCGATCTTCCCGGTGGACATGCGCGACCTGCCGCCGGGCAGCCCGCTGTCGAAGACCACCGTCACCCGCTTCTTCTGACGCGCGGAGAAGCCGATCAGCTTTTGCACCAGCTTGGCTTCGTCGTCGGGGTCGGTCAGCGACAGGTCGGAGAGCTGCCCGATCAGGTTATGCCCGTCGATCAAATACATGCGATAGCTTCTCTATTCCACACAATGATTGTATTGCGTAATTGATTGAAGGAAAATGCCATCAATTCGACCTCACCCCTGCAAACCTGCGGTTTGCTTTCCCCTCTCCGTATGGAGAGGGGAGTCGAGCGTAGCGAGGCGGGGTGAGGTGCGTGGCAGCAATTCGTCTACGCTTCTGTGCGGGCGAGCCACGTTACACTAGAACTGGTTTCGTTCATATATTGCAGAGGCGCTATGCCCGGCAAGTCCAGCCTGATCGCCCGCGCGCTCGTCATCCTGGCGGCGCTGTTCGGGCTGCTGGTCGGCTACTACTGGATACACAAGCCGTCGAATCTGGCGGTGCTGACGAACGTCGGCGGCGTGCTGCTCGATCTCGCTGTCGTCGCGGCGCTGTTCGGGATCGCGGGCGGCATCGGGCGGGCGGCGCTGGCGCGGCTCGACCTGAGCGCTGTCACGCGCGCCGAGCGAGTCGCGCTGGAAGACGGCATCGGCGTCGGGCTGATCGCGCTGGCGGCGCTGATCCTCGGCTTGCTCGGCTGGTTCCGTCCGCCGCTGCTGTGGGCGCTGCTGATCGTCGCGGCGCTGCTGCTGCGCAAGCCGCTGCTCGGCTGGCTGCGGGATTTACGCGACGTAGCGCGGTCGGCGATCCATATCGAATCGACCGGGCAGGGGCTGATCGCGCTCTACTGCGCGGTCATGCTGGCGCTGGCGCTGCTGATCGCCCTCGCGCCGCCGACTCACTGGGATTCGCTGACCTATCACCTCGTCGGCGCGCAGCGTTACGTGCAGGCGGGCGCGATCACCGCGCAGCCGGACAACTTCTACCTGGGCTTGTCGCAGAACGTCGAGATGCTCTACGGGCTGACGATGGGCTTGTTCGGTCGGGCGACGGCTGCCGCGCCGGTTCACTTCGCGCTGGGGCTGATCGCGCTGCTGGCGACCGCCGGAGCGACGCGCCGCTACGCCGGGCGGGGCGCCGGCTGGCTGGCGGCGCTGCTGCTGCTCAGCGCCTACAACGTCTGGGCGCTGTTCGGCTGGGCTTACGTCGATCTGGGTGCGCTGGCATACGGCGCGCTGGCGCTGATCGCCGCGACCGCCTGGCGCGAGACCAACGCGCGCGGCTGGCTGATCCTGATGGGCGGCATCGTCGGGCTGGCGATGGGCGTCAAGTACACGACGGGCGCGCTCGGCATCGCGCTCGGCGTCTTCGTGCTGATCCGGCAGCCGCGCCGCGTCGTCCAGAACGGTGCGATCATGCTGATCGCGGCGCTGCTGGCGTTCGCGCCCTGGATGATCAAGGGCGCGCTGCTCTATCACAACCCGATCTACCCCTTCGTCTTCAACGGGCTGAACTGGAACGCCGAACGGGCGGCGGCGTTCAGCTTCTCCGACTACAACCTGATCGCGCGCGGCGACGGCTGGCAGCTTCCGATCCTGCCGGTGGCGGCGACGATCTTCGGCGCGGACAACGTCGACGGCTTCGGCTTCACGCTCGGTCCCTGGCTGCTGACGGCGTTCCTGCTGCTGCCGCTGGTCTGGGCGTTCCTGGACGCGCGGGCGCGGCGTTTCGCGCGCGACATGGTGACGCTGATCGTCCCGCTGCTGGTTTTCTGGGCGGCTGGTGGCGGCGCTGAGCGGCGTCGGCGTGCAGACGCGCCTGATGATCATGGCGTTTCCCGCTTTCGCCGCCGCCGGGGCGGTCGGGCTGACCGGGCTGGCGCAGTTCCCCAAGAAGCCGCTCGACATCGCCTTCATCGTGCGCGCGGCGCTGGCGCTGACGCTGGCGCTGACGCTGATCGACGCCGTTTGGGAAGTCAACTACGAGAAAGCGCCGTCTTATCTGCTGGCGCAGGCGGACATGGGCGAGTACATGTACGCCAACACGGGCGCGTATTACGGCGCGCTCAGACCACCTGCCGCCGAACTCGCGGGTTTTGCTGATGTGGGAGCCGCGCGGCTTTTACTGCCCGCCGAGCGTCACCTGCACGGCGGACGTGTTGTTCGACCACTGGAAGCAGCCGATGCTCGACGCGGGGCTGACGCCGGACGAAGTGTTCGCGCAGTACCGCGCCCAGGGCTACGACTATCTGCTGGTGTGGCAGAAGCTCTACGAAGATTACGTCGGTTTCTCGCAATATCCAGACTTAGACCGCGCCTTCCCCGCCGCGCTGAATCGCTGGATGACGCCGGTCTGGACGGACGGCGTGCGCTACACGCTCTATGGATGGAAGGCGGGGTCGTAGGGGAACGACGCATCGTGCCCGCATATAAAATTCTGCCGCCGAAATTTGTCTCTTACATCCCAAATAAGTCCTTTTGCCTGCACTTCGCACATGTGCTAGACTTCGCCACCAATGAGGTCTGGTCTGCTACACGCATGAGGCGGAGGCGATTATGGGGCGACGTGCATCGGTTCTGGCGCTGGTGATCATCAACGTCATCGTCACACTGGCGGTCGTCTTCGCGGTGATCTCGATCATGAATCAGCAGAATGAGAACCAGCCTGCCAATCAGATCGTGATCACCGTGCCGATTCTGATCACGGCGACCGGAAACCCGAACCAGACGGAACAGGTTCGGATCATTACGGCGACTCCGCTGCCGGGGACGCCCGGCGTCGTCTCGCTGCCGACCGGCTTGATCGAAGACCTGAACGGCACGACTATCCCCGCGCCGACCATCGATCCATCCCTGATCGGTCAGAGCGTCGATCTGCAAGGAACCGCGACGGCGCTGCCGCCTAACTGCATCCTGCACACCATCGAAGAAGGCGAATTCCCGTCCAGCATCGCCGAGCAGTACGGCGCGAACCTGGACGACCTGATGGCGGTCAATGGGCTGGACGAGGAAAGCGCGACCTTCCTGCAAATCGGCGACGTGCTGATCGTCCCGCTGGAGGGCTGCTCGCTGATCCAGCAGGCGCAGGCGTCGGCAGAGGCGACCCAGGAACCGACGGCGGCTCCCACCGATACGCCAGCGGCGCACGCTTCGGCATCGCCGACGGTCATCCCGTCCGCCACGCCGATCCCGACTGCCACGCTGCCGCCGACCGCGACCAACGCGCAGGTCGAGATCGTGCGCGTGCTCAGCCCCGGCGACATCAACGCCGAGGGCGTGGACATTCGCAACAACGGCGCGGTGGTCGACCTGACGGGCTGGAAGCTGAGCAACAATTCGGGCGTGAGCTACACCTTCCCGCAGCAGCGCCTGTTCACGGGCAGCGTGCTGACGGTCTACACGCGCGTCGGCACCGACACGCCGACCGCCAAGTTCTGGGGGCTGGATACGGCGCTCTGGTCGTCCGGGGCGACGCTCACCCTGACCGACGGCGACGGGCGCGCGCAGTCCACCTACATCGTTCCATGAGGGCATGATGTCGCTGATTGACGAGCAGATTAAAGATGCGATGCGCAAGGGGCAGTTCGAGAACCTGCCCGGCGCGGGCAAGCCGCTCAAGCTGGAAGACGACACGAATACGCCGGAACACCTGCGCATGGCGCACAAGCTCCTGCGCGATAATGGCTACGTGCCGGACTGGATGGCGCAGGGGCAGGAACTCGACGCTGGGCGCGTGAAGCTGATCGCTGACATTCAGCGCGCGGCGCGGCAGGATGTGGCGATCCCGGCGCTGCGCGAGGCGGCAGCGAAGTACAATGCTCAGGTGCTCAGCTACAACCTGAAAGTGCCGAAGGGCATCGCCCACAAGCGGCATTTCGACTTCGAGGTGGAACTCAAGAAGTATCGCTGAGGAAATCGAACGGGCAGCCACAACGCTGCCCGTTTTGTTGGACAAACCCACAAGCAAACCATCGTCTGTGAAGAATCACCCCAACGGCTGCGGGTAGGTTAGGAGCGCGTCGGGGACGAGCAGCGCGTAACGCGCATCTGCCGGGTTGTACGTGTAGATGCCCGGATCGCCGATGTTCGCGTCGGCTTTCTGGAGCATGTAAATCAGCCTGCCGTCCGGCAGCATGTCGAAATACAGCCCCTCGTCGGTGTGCGCCAGCGTCAGCGTGCTGCCGTCGGCATAGCGGTAGGCGAGACCCGAATCCGTGTCCGCGCCGTAACTGTGAATCAGAAATCCCTGTTCGTTGTAAAGGATCAAGCCGACGTAGCGCGCGTCGACGGTCGCTACCGGGCTGACTGTGCTCAAGTCCCAGACGGCGTAGCGGGTCGCGTCCGTCGCGGTCAGGACGTAGCGCCCATCCGGTGAGACCAACTGATAGGCGGGCATGAAGATGCGCATCGGGTCGTACTGCCCCAGCCGCGTATCGCCGCTCACGTCGAGCAGCCAGAAATCGTTATCGTCGGTGTTCAGGGCGAGCAGCCGGTCGGGGCGCAGCACGGCGAGCGGGTTGAAATTCCCCTCGGCGGGCAGCGGAAGAAAGTTCAGGGCGGCGGCGTAGCGCAGTTGCAGGAAGCAGGCGTCGGCGCAGGTCACGGGTGTGGTGATCAGGCTGTCGTCGAAGAACGACCAGCGCACCAGATTGTCGCGCGTGCCGCTGGACAGCGTAGTGACCGTCCCATCGGCGGCGGTGATCACGTTGTAGACAGGCAGCCGATCCGCGCCGGGCGTAACCACCATCCAGCGCTCGCCGTGCGCGTCGGCGGAGGCGGGCAGCAGCCGGTCGCGGTTCTCGATGCTGTAGATGACTCGTTCTTCGCCTGTCGCCAGCCGCCGCTCGATCAACGACCAGTGCGCGCCGTCGCTGCTCAGGTAGCGCAGGAACTGCCCGTCCTCGGAAATCCGCGCCAGCGGCAGCAGATTCCCGGTCAGCGCGACCGCCTGCGCCGTCTCGACGTTGATCAGATAGGCGGGCGTAGCGACCGGCGCGCTGTTCTCGCGCAGCACCACGTAGGGCGCGGCGAACGCCAGCGGCTGGCGCAGCGCTTCGGCGCTGGCGGGCAGCGCGATCTGCACGGCGTCGTCGGGCGTGACGCGATAGAGATGCGTGGTGTTGTTCTGGTCGGCGATGCCGAGCAGCACGGTTTCGGCGTCGACGCGCAGGGCGTACTGCCAGTCGCCGCTGACGGGCAGAGGGCGCACATCGCCGTCGGCGGTGAATGCCGTGATCTGCTTGGTGTCGATTTTCTGTGCGAAGTACCAGGTGGTCGCAGGCGCAGCAAAGCTAAACGCTGTCAGAACAAGCGCAAGCAGGAGGTAAAACATGACTATCCGTCCTGTCTCGGTCAAGGGGAAGGGCTATCGGGAGGGGCGGAAAAGGTGACTGCGCGCAGTCACCTCAGCATAGACTCAGGGGAGCTTTTCAGTCTCGTCGCTGGGTTTTTCGGCTTCTTCGTCTTTCTTGGCGCCTTCATCCAAGCCCTTGCGGAAGTTGGCGACCGCACTGCCCAATTCACCACCGATCTTGGAAACACGACCGACACCAAACAGTAGAAGCACAATCACCAGAATAATGATCAGCTCAGTCGGACCGAGGTTCATGGGAGATTCCTTTCCATGCTAGCTAGCTTAGCTGTGGTTTTCGATTTTCGGCTGTTCTTCGACCTTGATTTCGGATTTCGCGTCTTCGATCCAGTCCCTGGCGGAAGTTGCGGACAGCGCTGCCCAACTCGCCACCGATCTTGGAAACACGACCGACTCCAAACAGGAGAAGCACAATCACCAGAATAATGATCAGCTCAGTCGGACCCAGATTCATGAGAAATCCCTTTCCACGCTAGACGTGATTTTCGATTTTCGAGGGTTCTTCACCCTGTTTTTCTTCGGCTTTCGCGCCTTCTTCGTTCAAGCCCTTGCGGAAGTTATGGACGGCGCTGCCCAACTCGCCACCGATTTTACTGACACGACCGGGACCAAACAATAAAAGCACGATCACCAATACAATTATCAGCTCTGCAGGACCGATGTCCATGAGATATTCCTCACCTAACATCCCTTACGTTTGGATGCTTTTTCGAGTGCCGCCATTATAGCATAGTTTGGATTGCTAGGGTCGTACAAGCGTGCTAAACTCTCTTGCGGAGGGTGGAGAATTTGCCTGATCAAGCGTTATATCTGAAATGGCGACCCATGTCCTTTGAGGATATGGTCGGTCAGGAGCATATTACGCGCACGCTGCGCAACGCCTTGAAATCGGGGCGCGTGCGCCATGCCTACCTGTTCAGCGGACCGCGCGGCACGGGGAAAACGACCTCGGCGCGTCTGCTGGCGAAAGCCCTCAACTGCCTGAATCCTGACGTGGATCGCCGCCCGTGCAACGAATGTGCGACCTGCGTCGCCGTCAACGAAGGACGCTTCCTCGACCTGATCGAAATCGATGCGGCGACGCATACCGGCGTGGACGACGTGCGCGACCTGCGCGAGAAGATCGCCTTTACCCCCGGCGAGGGGCGCTACAAAGTCTACATCATCGACGAGGTGCATCGCTTCAGCGGCAGCGCTTTCGACGCGCTGCTCAAGACGCTCGAAGAGCCGCCGGAGCACGCCATTTTCGTGCTGGCGACCACCGAGATCGACAAAGTGCCGCCGACCATCAAGAGCCGCTGCTTGCAGTTCGAGTTCCGGCGCTTCACCGTGCGTGAGGCGGCGGATCGGCTGGAGCAGATCACGCAGACGGAGGGCTTGCACGCCGAGCGCCCCGCCCTGGAGATGATCGCGCGCTACGGCACCGGCAGTATGCGCGACAGCATCAGCCTGCTCGACCAGATCGTCACCGACCCGGACGAGCCAATCACGCTGGAGCTGGTCGAGCACGTGCTGGGGACGGCGAGCAGCGCCTCGGTCAAGCAGTTGGTCGAGGCGATCATCGAAGGCGACGCGGCGGAAGGGCTGCGCGTGATCAACACGGCGGTCGATTCCGGCAGCGACCCGCGCCAGTTCGGGCAGCAGGTCGTCGAACACCTGCGGGCGGTGCTGCTGACGCAGACGGCGGGCGCGGAGATAATCGAAGCCTCGCCGGACGAGCGGGCGCTCTATACCGAACAGGCGGCGCAGATCGCGCGGACGCCGCTGGTGCGCGCCATACGCGCCTTCAACGAGGCGGTCAACAGCTACAAGGGCGGCTGGCAGCCTCAGCTTTCGCTGGAACTGGCGCTGATCGACAGCCTGACCAGCGAGCCGGAGCTGGTGACTGCGCAGCCGACGGCTCAGCAAAGCGCGCCGCCGCAGGCAAAGCCAGCAGGCGGCTGAAGCCTTCCCGAATGAGATCGGACGCGACGCCAGCCATCCCTTCGGGGGCGATCAACGAGAAGTGGGACAAGGTGCTGCGGGCGATGTACCGCTACAGCAAGACTAGCCCGGACGTGATGCGCTACTTCAAGGCGCAGCGCGTCGAGGGCAGCACGGTCTACCTGTGTACCGATAACGAGACGTACTACAAGCGTATCCAGCCCTATCCCGAAAAGCGCCAGGTCGTCGAGCGGGCGCTCGGCGACGTGTTCCGCGTGCAGATGACCGTGCAGGTCGTGCTGGTCAACAATCAGGAAATGGAAGCGATGGGCGGCGGCGCGGTGGAAGGCGGGGCGATTGACATGAGCGACCCCCTGCTTTCGACCGGAATTGAGCTGGGCGCAGAAATCAAGCGGATCGAAAATAACGAAAACTCATAAGGAGCGAATGATGTCGAAGAATCGCGGCGGTGGTTTCGGCGGCGGCGGCGGGATGAACCCCGGCAACATGAACAAGATGCTGCAAAAGATGCAGGCGGACATGCTGGCGGCGCAGCAGGCGCTCGAAACCGAGACGGTCGAAGTGGTCAAGAATGGCATC
>CAVXEZ010000010.1:57500-59058 GCA_963760975.1 uncultured Chloroflexia bacterium
GATACCAAGGCGAGCGGGAGAACTCGGGTTAAGGAACTCGGCAAAATGGCCCTGTAACTTCGGGAGAAGGGGCGCCGGTGAGAGCCGGCCGCAGTGAAATGGCTCTATCGACTGTTTACCAAAAACACAGGTCTCTGCAAACGCGCAAGCGGACGTATAGGGGCTGACGCCTGCCCAGTGCCGGAAGGTTAAGAGGAGGGGTGCAAGCTCCGAATTGAAGCCCCGGTGAACGGCGGCCGTAACTATAACGGTCCTAAGGTAGCGAAATTCCTTGTCGGGTAAGTTCCGACCCGCACGAAAGGCGTAACGAGTGGAGCGCTGTCTCAACCCGAGACCCGGCGAAATTGAAGTACGTGTGAAGATGCGCGTTACCCGCAGCTGGACAAAAAGACCCCATGGAGCTTTACTGTAGCCTGTCATTGCGTTAGGGTTGCACTTGTGTAGGATAGCTGGGAGGCTAAGAAGCCTGGTCGCTAGATTGGGTGGAGCCGACGGTGAAATACCAGCCTGGTGTGACTTTGGCCCTAACTTGGGAAACTGAGGACAGTGGCAGGTGGGCAGTTTGACTGGGGCGGTCGCCTCCTAAAAGGTAACGGAGGCGTTCAAAGGTGGGCTCAGGCTGAATGGAAACCAGCCACAGAGTGCAAAGGCAGAAGCCCGCTTGACTGCAAGGCCAACGCGCCGAGCAGAGACGAAAGTCGGACTTAGTGATCCTACGGCTCCGCGTGGAAGGGCCGTAGCTTACCGGATAAAAGCTACCCTGGGGATAACAGGCTAGTCTTGCCCAAGAGTTCACATCGACGGCAAGGCTCGGCACCTCGATGTCGGCTCATCACATCCTGGGGCTGGATAAGGTCCCAAGGGTTGGGCTGTTCGCCCATTAAAGTGGTACGTGAGCTGGGTTCAGACCGTCGTGAGACAGGTCGGTCTCTATCCGCTGTGGGCGTCGGGAGTTTGAGGGGATCTGCCCCTAGTACGAGAGGACCGGGGTGGACGGAGCGCTTGTGCGTCAGTTGTCGTGCCAACGGCATGGCTGAGTAGCAATCTCCGGAGGGGATAACCGCTGAAAGCATCTAAGTGGGAAACCCACCTCAAGATGAGACTCCCCATCTCGAAAGAGAGTAAGACCACTGGAAGACGACCAGTTGGATAGGCGGGAGGTGGAAGCGCAGCAATGTGTGGAGCTGACCCGTACTAATGGTCGAGGGCTTTGTCTTGTGATGCGGGGAAGCAGGCATCCTGGCGTGAGCAAGCGGTGCGCAAGCACTGCCGTGAAGAGAAGAAGTCGGAAGCGAATACCTGCGAAAAGCGACTGTGGTTGGCTAAGGCAAGGTGCCGGACGGCAGGTTGAACAAACGAGAGGTGAAGACGCGAAGAAGCGTGTGTTGGTGGCTAGAGCGGTGAGGGTCCACCCGGTTCCATCCCGAACCCGGAAGTTAAGCTCACCAGCGCTGATGGTACTGCACGGGCGACTGTGTGGGAGAGTAAGCCGCTGCCAACCCTTTCTCGCCTCTTCTCTCTCGTTTTTCTTGCCCCGAATTGACCCCGACCCCGTTGC
>CAVXEZ010000011.1:0-242500 GCA_963760975.1 uncultured Chloroflexia bacterium
ACCCAAATACGTCAGCGCCCACTGGAGTATGCTCTGGCTGGCGGAACTCCATGCCGACGCCGACGATCCTCAGGTCAGGCGCGGCGCCGAGCACATGCTGACGGCGACGGCAGCAGAAGTCAAGGATGATCTCGGCGCGGGCAAGACCGATCTCACCTGTCTGTGGGGCAATATCCTGCGCTACGCCGTCCAGTTCGGCTACGGCGATGACCCGCGCGCCGCGCTGATCGCGGACTACCTCAAGCACGCCATCGCCGAAGGGTACTGCCGCTGCTCGCACAACGAGGGCTTCGCCTGCGCCTGGGGCGTGGTGCGCGCCGTCTGGGGTCTGGCGGCGTTCAGGGATCGATCTGATATTCAGGCTGCTCTGGAACAGGCGCTGCCGTTCCTGCTCGCGGATCATCATCTCGAACGCGCGGACTACCCGACACCCAGCGACGGCAAAATCCATCCGCTCTGGTTCAGCCTTAATTTCCCGCTGTTCTATCAGGTGGACATCCTGTTCACGCTGCGCGTGCTGGCGGAGCTGGACGCGCTTTCTCATCCCGGCGCGCAGGCGGCGCTCGACTGGCTCGCCGGGCAGCAGGATAAACAGGGGCGCTGGCGCGGCAGGAGTCCCTACCGCAGCCGCTCGTGGGACAAATCAGCCGCAAGCGTGGAGACAAGTCGCTGGGTGTCGCTGCAAGCCGCCGACATCTTGCAGCAGGCAGGGCGGCTCAGCTTCCGCGCGAGCGCCTGATCAAGTTCGAAGGTGAGTGTAAGGTTTTCGTAGTGGAAAAACGCAAACGCGATCCTGTCGTGCCGGAAATGCGCGAGCGCCTGCTGGCGAACCGCGACGGCAGGATTACGACGGGGCAGTGGCTCGACCTGATCATCCAGCCGCTGCTCATTCTGGGCGTGCTGATCGCCGCCGCGCTGGCGGTGTTCGGCAAAGGCATGATGGTTATGTTTGCCGAAGTCTGGTGGATCGTCGTGCCGGTGATCTTCCTGCTGGTGATCGTGCCGGTCAGTTTCCGCGCCTATCGCTATGCGCGCGCGCCGGTTCACTTCGCACGGCTCTATGCGGGCGTGCAGCCCTGGTGGGGCTTCTGGAAGCCGACGATCTTTTATACGGCAGCCGACGAACCCGTCCGCTTTCCCCGGCGGCTTGCACCGCGCCTGCCGATGCGGATCAACGGCGAATATCTGGTTTACTTCCTCGAAGAGCCGCAGGGCAAGGTTCTGTTGAGCGCCGCGCCCGCCGACCATGAAGACGCCGAATTGTGGCAGCCGACCCGTAATTTCGAGGTGCGGCGCGCGCGACGCAGCGGTCACCGGTGATTTTAACGATCCTCATATACACCTCCAAAAGCGCTCTTATGTCGCTGTGCTAGGGTAGAGCCAGAATACTTCTAATGAGGATATTCTGGAGGTGAATGATGGCTGGTGAGATTACCCGTTGGAATCCGTTCCGTGAAATGGCGAACATGCAGAACGTGTTCGACCGCTTCTTCGACGACTGGCGTCCGTATGCAAATGACTGGCGTCCTTTCTTCGCTGAAGGCATGAACGCGAACATGCTGGCGATCAACGTCCACGAGGACGACAACCAGTACACGGTCACGACCGAGCTTCCGGGCGTCAAGTCCGAGAACATCAACGTTCGTCAGGATGGCGATTATCTGCTGATCGAAGCGGACATTCCTGAGGAGACGAGCGAGCAGCAGGACGACAACAAGCGCTGGCTCGTGCGCGAGCGCCGCAGCGGTCACTTCAGCCGCAGCATCCGTCTGCCGCAGAACGTCAACTTCGACAAGTCGGAGGCGACCTATCACGACGGCGTGCTGACCCTGACGCTGCCGAAGGCGGAGAACGCCCTCCCGCGCCAGATTCCGGTCAAGACCGGGAACGGGCACAAGTAATCCGCAGTACGGTGACAACGCGAGCGGCGAGTCCACTGAACTCGCCGCTTTTGATTCCAAGAGACAAACCTCACCTCTCAATCCCCTCTACACATTGTGGAGAGGGGAAGCTAAACGCGAACCCGCGCAGCTTTGTTTCGCCGGGTATCGTCGTGCAGCGGGGTGAGGTCAATGATTGCTATCGTGCGGCTGCCAGCGCCTCCGCCATCAGATCGCCGAGCTGCGTCGGGTTCTGAGCGACGCGCGCCCCGGCGTTCTTGAGCGCCTCGATCTTCGCCTGCGCCGTGCCGCGATTACCGGAGACAATCGCCCCCGCGTGTCCCATCTTCTTGCCGGGAGGCGCGGTCACGCCCGCGATGTAGGCGACGACCGGCTTGGTCATCTCGTTCTTGATGTACTCGGCGGCTTCTTCTTCCTGCGTCCCGCCGATCTCGCCGATCATGGTCACGGCGACCGTTTCGGGGTCTGCCTCGAAGGCTTTCAGGCAGTCGATGAAGCTGGTGCCGGGCACCGGGTCGCCGCCGATGCCGACGGCGGTCGATTGCCCGATGCCTTTCTGCGATAGCTCGTAGATCGACTGGTAAGCCAGCGTCCCTGAGCGGCTGACGACGCCGACGTTACCCGGCATCGAGACTTCCGCCGGGGTGAAGCCGATGTTGCACTTGCCGGGGCTGAGGATGCCCGCGCAGTTCGGTCCGAGTAGCTGCACGCCGGGATACTGCTCTTTGAGGACGTTGTAGACGCGCGCCTGATCGTGCATGGGGATGTG
Organism: uncultured Chloroflexia bacterium; assembly: GCA_963760975.1. Taxonomy (GTDB): domain Bacteria; phylum Chloroflexota; class Anaerolineae; order Aggregatilineales; family Phototrophicaceae; genus Flexifilum. The sequence continues at coordinate 2,671 of CAVXEZ010000011.1, forward strand.
CTCGGTCACGCAGACGATGAAGGGCACGCCGCCCGCAGCCGCTTCGAGGATGGCGTCGGCGGCGAAGGCGGCGGGCACGATGATGAACGAGGTGTTCGCGCCTTCGTGCTGCACCGCGTCGGCGACGGTCGCGTAGACCGGAATGCCTTCCACGTCCGTCCCGGCTTTGCGGGGGTTCGTCCCGGCGACGACTTTCGTGCCGTAATCACGGTTGCGCAAGCCGTAGAAGCGCCCCTGCGAGCCGGTCAAGCCCTGCACGACTACTCTGGTATTTTCGTCGGCGAAAATCGCCATCGTTATTTCCCTCCTGCAAGCGCGACCGCGTGCTGCGCGGCTTCGAGCATGGTCTCGGCGCTGATCACGCGGTCGGATTCGTATGCCTTGAGGATCGCGCGCCCCTCGGTCGAGTTGGTGCCGTCGATGCGGATCACCAGCGGCGCGTGCAGATCGACGCGCTGAAGCGCCTCGACGATCCCGTTTGCGACTTCATCGCCGCGCGTGATACCGCCGAAGATGTTGATCAGGATCGCCTTGACGTTGTGGTCGGTGTTGATCACGGTCAGGGCGTTGGTGACGACCTCCGCGTTAGCGCCGCCGCCGATGTCGAGGAAGTTCGCCGCGCTGCCGCCGACCTGCTTCACGGTGTCGAGCGTGCTCATCGCCAAGCCCGCGCCGTTAGCGATAATCCCGACTGTGCCGTCCAGACCGATATACTGCAAGCCTTTGGCTTTCGCCAGCCGCTCGCGCTCATCGACCGCCTCGACCGACTCGAACTGTCCCCATTCCGGGTGACGATAGGTGGCGCTTTCGTCCAGGCTGACCTTCGAGTCGAGCGCGTAAACCGTCCCGTCTTTCGACAGAATCAGCGGGTTGATCTCGACCAGATCGGCGTCGCCTTCGACGAAGCATGTGTAGAGCTTCTCGACCAGTTTGATCGCCTGCTCGACGGCTGCCGGATGAAGCTGGGCGCTCTCGACGAAGCTGCGCACCTGGGTAGGACTGAGGCTTGCGGCGGGGTCGACGTGGATCGTATGCAGCGCCTGCGGGTCTTCTCTGGCGACCTGCTCGATCTCGACGCCGCCCTTTGCCGAGATCATGCCGAGGTACTGCTTGGCGCTGCGGTCAAGCGTGAACGACACGTAATACTCCTCGGAAATGTCGGAGGCGCGCTCGACCCAGACGCGGCGCACGACGTGCCCCTTGATGTTCATGCCGAGGATGTTGGTCGCATGGCGGCGCGCTTCCTCGGCGTTGTGCGCGACCTGAATACCGCCCGCCTTGCCGCGCCCGCCGACCTGCACCTGCGCCTTGATGACGACCGGATAGCCGATCTCGTCCGCTGCGGCTTCGGCTTCCTCCGGCGTGTCTGCGACTTCGCCGGACGGCACCGGGATGCCGTAGCGGGCAAAATACTGTTTGCCCTGATACTCAAACAGATCCAATGAAAGCCTCCTTAGACTTCTGCCTTGCGCTTCCAGCGTACACGAGTAGGAGCGGGTTCTAGACTTGCATGGCAAGCGCCCGCCTCGACGAAACTGCACACGCGGTCGCATCTGGTGGATTTCGCCTAATTATGACCCATCGTGAAAGGCTTCGCAAAGACGGGATATGCTGCTAATCTGAGGGGATTGTGTGAGCGAAGAAGCTATGAATATACGTCCCGCTAGCGCTGCTGCAAAAGAGAGATTAGATATAGTTGTATAAAAATGGATGTAAAGGTTATAGCGATGTAATGGTAGGATTCAGAAAAAGAAAGTAGGAATAGAGAGCTTATAAGTGATAAAAAAAGAAAACAGGAGTATGAGAGATTGCTGGTATGTATGGAGGAATACGAAAAAAAAAAAGGAGTGCTAGATAAATGAATAGCTAAGGTTTCTCTAAAGTTTAAATACATCTAAGGAGGGGAGGTAGATGGCATATACGAGTAGAGCAATATCATCGACATCACTTAAATAGAAAACGACATACTAGCTAACACCAGATAAAGAATAAAAAAAAAAGGGTGTAGATATATAAGATATACATCTAGTATAGTAAAAGAATAAGAAGACAAAAAGGTATATAGACTAAGCAAGGGCTTGATAAAAAATACATGTGAAATAAAAAGAAGAAAAAATAGAAAAAAAGAAAGAAAGAGAAGAGAGATAATAAAGAGAATAAAAAGTATGATAAAAAATAAGAGTAATATAAGATAGAGATTAAAAAAAAAGAAACTGAATAGTTAAAAACTTTCTGTATAAGATGAGTACACGTATAGTGATTTCAACGTTACCATCATCTAATCCGTTTGTGAGTAAATCCGGGAATTTAGAAAATAGGTGGAAGGACCTGTGATGCTAAATCGAGTGCTTAACTCTATAGTCCCAAATCGGAATTGTGTTGCAGCGTTTCACTACTTACGCGAAATGGGGCATCAATTATGGTCGGATACTCCACCAAACTAAGAAGCTGTGTTTGCAGTGTTTCGGGCTGGTAATTTTCGGCAATATGAAGGATTGTCCTATTGCGTCCAGTTTAAGTGTTTACTGTTCTTGCCGCTGCTATTATAGTAGGTTGAATGGCTTATTCAGTTTGTTCAATTAGTTATTTGAGTGTTTTTGAAAATATGTGTCCCCTTCTGTCGCTCGTCAGTGCTGGAAGCGTTTGTAGGAATTTAATCACTTATTGGTGTGTAATGTCACCATTGGGGAACCCGTATTTCTTTCCTCGACTTTTCCATCCAGCAAGCATGTCTCTGTATTTGTATCCTCTATAACCGCCGCCTTAAAGAATTCTGTTCCTCTTGAAAATGCGCTATCAATTATATTTATGCTTAATGCTTCTACAGATAATGTAGGTTGAATACTAATTTGCTGGAAATTTGATAGAACAAATCGATATCTATTTTGAGATTAGTGAGAAGATTCGATGAAAAGCCCCGTTTTTGATCTATGGTCGGTAACTTGCGCAAGTTTAACAGCTAATTGCTTAGCTAATTGTGCTCGAATCTGCTAAATGTTGAAAGGCAATGTCTCTAAGCAATTCTCGAATGGGATTGTTTTGTGATGTTCCATTGATGGGGAGGAAACCAATTTCGACTGTGCAAGAGTTATTAGCATCTTCAAATAGGATAAGAAATAGGGTGTTGCTGGAGAGTCCAAGTCAACTACCGACCTATGTATTTGCTCTGTTACCGCATCTTTCTCTTGATCATGACATGGTGGTACGATGTAGCCTGCGAAGAAATCAAGTGTCCATGATTGTTGTGCCATGTCATTCCCTTTTCTATAAAGGGTATATCACGTTGAAAAATCCACGCGAATTATGTAACAGAAATAATAACAGTTATATAAAGTATTTGATAGGAATATCAATAAATATAACTTCGCAAAGACAGGTGTTGAACATTAGATCGGGACGCGGTACGCTTCTGCGCCATGACTCGGAGACACTTCCTCGCGCTGACGACGCTGATTCTGCTGGTCGCGGCGTTCCTGCGCATCTGGCAGCTCGCCACCTATCCCCCCGGACCCCATTACGACGAAGCGGCGGAACTGCTGATCGCCCGCAGCATCGCCTTCGGCGGCGCGCGCTTCTTCCCGATGGTCGAAGCCTATCAGGGGCGCGAAGTCCTCTTTTATTACCTGAGCGCCCCGCTGCTGACGTGGGTGAGCGACAGCATTTTCAGCCTGCGCCTGCTCAGCGTCTTCTGCAACCTGATCACGATTGCCGCCTCGGTCGCGCTCGGTCGGGCGATGTTTCGCGGGCGACGTGGCGTGATCGTCGGGCTGGCGGTCGGCGTGCTGATGACGCTCTCGTTCCCGATGATCTGGCTGTCGCGGCAGGCGTTCCGCTCGTCGGCGCTGCCGATGATGCAGGCGCTGGCGCTGCTGTTTCTGTGGCGGGGATTGCGGGCGCACCGCCGTGCGCCCCTACAATTGATTATCGCCGGGGTGCTGGCGGGCGGGGCGGTCTACACCTACAACTCGTCGCGGCTGTTCCCGTTCTGGCTGCTGCTCGGCGGGCTGGCGCTGATCTGGTTCGACCGCGCGCACTGGCGGCGGCGTCTGGGGCAGGGCGTAGTCTTCTTCGGAGCGCTGGGCATCACTGCCGCGCCGATGGCGATCTACGCTTTCCAGCGCCCGGACGTGTTCTGGGGGCGGCTGAGCGAAGTCACCCAGTCGGGGCAATCGGTGACGCTGGCGCAGAGCATCGTCCTGCACCTGAAGATGTTCTTCATCGCGGGCGATCCCTACTTTCGCTACAACGTGGCGGGGCGACCCTATTTCACGCCGCCGGAGGGCGCGCTGCTGCTGATCGGCATCGCTCTGGCAGCCTACCGCCTGACGCGCCGCAGCCCGGCGACCGAGCGCACCGCTTATCTGCTGGCGCTGCTCTCGCCGCTGATGGTCATCCCCAGCGTGATCTCGACGGGCGGGCTGCCGCCAAGCAATATGCGCTCGCTGGGCATGGTGCCGCTGATCTTCGTGCTGGTCGCCCTCGGCGCGGAGTGGGTGATCGAAGAGTTGGATCAATGGGTATCGGTGCGCCGCCGAGGGTTTAAACCCTCGGCTAAGATTCTGCCGCCCACTAAAGGGGCGGCGGTTTGGAGCGACCCCTTCAGTGGGTCGCCAGGTTCTTCGATAGCTGGCGGTTTAAACCGCCAGCGGCGATGGATAACAATTCTCATCGTCCTCACCCTCTTTGTCGGTGGTGTTCTCGTCGGGGACTTGTACTTTCGCTGGGCGAGCGACCCGGCGCTGTTCTACGAAGCCGATGCCGACCTCTCGCTGGCGGCGAAGTGGCTGGTCGCGCAGCACGTCGACGGCGAGCCGGTCTACCTCGCCGCCCACGACAAGGGACATCCGACCGTCATGATCGAGCCGGTGCCGCCGATCACCTGGCTCGGTACGGACAGCCTGTTCGTCCCGCCGCCGGGCACGACCGGACTCTACATCTTCCCGCGCAGCGCGCCGCCGCCCGACGACTGGGCGCGGTGGCTCGCCTCCGGCGCGGTCGATGGGCTGCCGCTCGGTCCCGACGGGCGCACGGCGTTTCAAGCCTTCCGCATGTCCGGGGATGCGCCCCTGCCGGTCGCGTCGACGCCGTTTACGGCACGCAATCAATACCTGACGCTCGTTGGCTTGGACGCGCCGCCGCTGGCGTCAGGAAGCGACGGCTCGATCAGCATGGCGTGGCAGATTGGTCAGACGCCGCCGTTCTCCGACTTCACGCCGCTGATTCAGGTCGAAGATGCGCACGGCAGCGTGATTTATCGCGGTGACGTTTACATGGCAGGGACGGACGAATGGCGCGTGGGCGAGACGCTGATCCAGCGCATGAAGGTGCAGATTCCCCCGGCGACGCCGCCCGGCGACTACGTGCTGCGCGTCGCCTGGGTCGGGCGCGCCAGCAACAGCTACGCGCCCTACATCAGCGCGGGCGGCGATCAGGGCGCGGTCTGGGCGCAGATCGGCACGCTCACGGTGACTCGCCCGCCGTCCTTCCCCGATCCGGCGTCGCTGTCGATCCCGATTCGCCGGGACATCGACCTCGCGCCGGGCGTGCGTCTGCTCGGCTGGGACGCGCTGCCGGAGTCGCTGCGACCGGGCGAAACGCTGGCGACGACGCTCTACTGGCAGGCGACCGCAGCCGCGCGCCCGGCGTTCACGCTGCGAGCCTCCCTGATGAGTGATACAGACAGCGCGATCCTGTGGGAAGGGCAGCCAATTGACGACCGTTATCCGGCGGATCAATGGGCGCAGGGCGAAGTGCTGGCGGATCGCGTGCGCTGGACGATCCCGCGCGAGCAGGCGGCGGGCGATTACACCCTGTCGCTCGCTTCAGGCGATCACAGCGTTGCCCTCGGCACGCTCACCATCGATGGGATGCCGCGCCTGTTTGAAGCGCCACCTGCCGAGCACGTGATAAACGTAAATTTCGCTAACCAGATACGCCTGTACGGGTATACCATTCGCCGTTCCGAGGGGCAAATGTCCCTTGAAATCGTCTGGCAATCGTTAGATAATATACCGATAGATTATAAAGTATTCGTGCATCTCGTCAGTCGTGATGGTACGCTTCTCGCGCAGCGTGATGCCATGCCGCAGGCGAATACCTATCCCACGTCCTTGTGGCTTCCCGGCGAATATGTGGTCGATACCTACGAACTCCCCACATTGAACGCTGGTTACGAGTTGCAGGTTGGTCTGTATTCCCCCGAGGACGGCACGCGATTGTTGGTGCTGGACAGCCAGCAGAACACTGCGGGCGATTACGTGGCAATCCTCAACTGAGTGGGGCGCCGGTCTTAGCAAACGTTAATGATGTTTTTATAGAATTTGATCCGAAGATACTCTAAAATAATGTTGGCACGTATTAATTTTTGATACACCCTTAACAGATTAAGCCAACGAATGGACTGTTAAGCTGTGTCTTGAATCAGGCTGCCAGGTTGTCATGAAATGCAATATTCGCCTTGCGGATAACGAAAGCATCGGGTTTCAAATCGATGCTCCGGTCGTCGAAGGCTACATCATCGGACGGTCGGATGATGCCCTGCATTATCAGCCTGATATTGATCTATCGGATTATGACTCGCGCGATAAAGGCGTCTCGCGCCGTCACGCAGCGCTTGTGAATTATCAGGGAATGCCCCACCTCGTCGACCTGTTTTCCGCAAATGGCACATACCTCAATGGCAAGCGGTTATCACCTGATCAGCCGTATGCTCTGGGGCAGTTCAACGAAGTACGCCTGGGTACGCTGGATATAATTATCACGCTTTCCTAATGAATATTGACAGTCTTAAATTCATGAATGCGTTACAATCGTAGGCTAGTAAGCAGAAAGACATCACCAAAATGAGTAATATGGTGCAAACTCAACTCCGGTTTGGCGGTTCAGTGTGGTGCAATCTCGATATTGCGCTGCGCAACCTGGATCAGCTTTTCAACCGCGTGATTCAGCCTCTGGGGTTGACGATTATCGAGTGGTACATCCTGCGCGCTCTCTACGAGCGCGATGGGCAGCACGCCAGTGAGCTGGCGCGTGCGGTCGGGCGCGCGGCGACCTCGTTTACGCCGAACCTCGACAAGCTTCAGCAGAAGGGCTACATCGAACGCCGTCCCGATCCAACTGACCGGCGCGCGGTGCATATCTATCTGACCGATCTGGCGGAGCGGCATCGCAAAGAGGTGCTGAATACTGCTAAGGAGGTCGATAACGAGATTCGACAGCTATTCGACCCGAACGAATTCGAGACGTTCCTGAACGTCGTAGCGACGATGCAGACTCTCGAACCGGATTACAATGCCGATCAGTTCGCCGAGGCGCAGAATTCCAACAAGTCGGCGTCCCACAACCACAGCAACGGGAAACACTGATCAGGCGAGGATGAGATCGCTGCGCTGCTGAACGATGGCGCTGAGGGTCGCCTGATAGGCGTCCATCGTTCGGGAGTCGTACAGCACGAAGCGGATCAGGTCGAAGCCTTCGCGCAGGGCGACGAAATCGCACACGGTTCGGATGGCTATCGGCGTGGCTTCTGCCAGCGGGTAGCCGTAGATGCCGGTGCTGATCGCCGGGAAGGCGAGTGACTTGACGCCGTTTTCGTAGGCGACTTCCAGGCTGCGACGGTAGGCACTTTGCAATTGGCGCGGTACGCTCGCATCGCCGGGTCGATAAATCGGTCCGACGGTATGGATGACGTACCGCGCTTTTAATTTGTAGCCTTTGGTGATCTTGGCGTCTCCGGTGACGCAGCCCCCCAGCGTGCGCGTCTCTCGAAGCAGGTCGGGTCCCGCCGCGCGGTGAATCGCGCCATCGACGCCGCCCCCGCCGAGCAGAGAGTGGTTCGCCGCATTGACGATGCCGTCAACCTCCTGTCGCGTGATGTCCCCCTGCACCAGTTCGAGCGTGGTCTGGTTGATTTGCGCGCGCATGGTAAGGTATCCTTCCCCTCAAGCAGAAAATCAAAAGTTAACGCATTACCGGATCACTTTTAACTTCCCGCGTGGAAATGTAATCAGGGAGTATATCCAAAAAATGGAGCTTTTGACGCCTAACAATGTACAAACCGCGCTCGATGCGCTCAATTTGGATATTCAAATTCGCTTCTTCGAAACCCCGACCGCGACTTCGCAGCAAGCCGCCGACAACATCGGCTGCGAGCTGGGACAGATCGTCAAAAGCATCTGCTTTCTGGTCGATAGCCAGCCCGTGATCGTGCTGACGAGCGGCGATCAGAAAGTCGACGACCGCAAGCTGGCGGAACTGTACAACGTGGGGCGCAAGAAGGTCAAAGCCGCCACCGCCGAGCAGTTGGTCGAAATCTGGGGCTACGAGCCGGGGAGCGTGCCGCCATTCGGGCATCGCCAGCACGTGCCGACCTACATCGACAGCACGCTGCGCCGCTTCGACCAGTTGTACGCGGCGGGCGGCGCGCACAACGCCATCTTCCCGATCACGCTCGATCAGCTTGTGGCGGCGACTGGCGGAGAGATCACGTTTATCGTCAAGCCGCCAGAAAACGGACTGAACCGGATCATCCCGGAGCCGCCGCCGCTTTGAGATTTGATGCCGCGCTAAGACTGCGGCGGGGTGAGTGTCATGCCAAGCTGCGACAGCATCGCCGCTGCGCCACCGTCCGGCGGAGAGTCGATCTTCAGCGCTGTGACCAGCTCGTTCCTGACCGTGAAAATGAAGTGGTCGGGGACGCGAATGTGCTTGTTGGTCGCCGGGAAGGCGGGCTGCCCCGGCAGCCGGAGCGGCGCGCTGTGCGTCGCCAGCGCGATGACGTTCACCGTGACGGTCTCGCCTTCCGCGTCGAGCGCGTCCAGGTCGTATTTCCAGTCGGGGAATGCTGCCAGGATCGCGCGCATTTGCTCCAGGAAAGTGGCTTTGTCGAGCGTGCGCGGCAGCCGGGTATCGCGCACGACGCAGCCTTCCGCGATGCGCTTAGCGGCTTTGTTCAAGTCATGGGCGTCAATCGCGTTGAGGACTTCACAGACGATTTGTATGGGTTGCATCGCAAACTCCTTAGCTACGCTAAGTATTTTCGCGGTGATTATAGCGCGTGTGTGGCGAAGGGGGTTAATCGATGGGCAGACCAGTTTTCTCTGCTGGGATGCGCGACGTAAAGAGCAACCGTATGGTATAAATCAGGCGTCGCCGAAACATGAAAAACAAGATTCTGATGTTATGATGAGCGTGCAGAGAATCGCGGTGCGATATTTTGTAATCAAGTGAATAGTTCGTAGCTCTATACGCTCTATACGGGGGGTATGATGGTTAATGACGTACCTGACCTTCCAGTTCTGCTGGTTGGCGCTGGTCCGACGGGACTAATCTTGGCTGCGGAACTGATCCGGCACGGCACGACCTGTCGGATCATCGACAAAGCCGCTGGACCGACGCCCCTATCGAAGGCGACCACCGTGCAGGCGCGGTCGTTGGAGATGCTCGAAGACCTGGGCATTCTCGACGAGGCAATGGCTGCCGGAACGCAGAGCCACGGCGTCAATATTTATCACGGGAGCAATCGTCTCCTGCATGTCTCCTACGGCGACTTGGAGTCCCCATATCCCTTTCTGCTCAACATTCCTCAGAGTACGATGGAACGGGTGCTCGGTGACCTGGTTGCCCGCCGGGGGTTGAACATTGAATGGAACACGGAACTCGTCGGCTTCACTCAGGATGACGAGGGCGTGACCGCCACGCTGCGCCGCGCCGATGGGCAGGAGGAAACGGTGCGTGCCGCCTGGCTGGTCGGCTGCGACGGCGCGCACAGCATCGTCCGGCATACGCTGAATATCGACTTCGCGGGTCACAGCTACACTCAATGGTTCGGGTTGGCGGATGTCACGCTCCACTGGGGCTTGTGGCATGACGAACTGCACGGCTTTGTCCATCCAACTGGACTGTTCTTCGCTATTCCTCTGCCGGGCGAGGACAGGTATCGGGTCGTCATGGAAGCCGAGGAGCCGCCTGCCGGGACTGATCTCACCCTGGCGGATTTTCAGGCAGCGCTCGACCAGCGCGGACCGGGTAACGCCATCCTCAGCGATCCCGGGTGGATCGCGCCCTTCAAAGTTAACGCGCGACGAGCGGAGAAGTATCGCGTCGGGCGGGCGTTCATTGGCGGAGATGCCGCGCATATCCACAGCCCCACCGGCGGACTGGGGCTGAATACCGGGATGCAGGATGCCTACAATCTGGCTTGGAAGCTGGCGCTCGTCATTCGTGGATTGGCTGATCCGGCGCTGCTCGACAGTTATGAAGCCGAGCGTGCGCCGGTCGCGGATGCCGTGCTTCGTCTGGCAGGACAGTTGACGACCATGCTGACCTTGACCAATCCGGCGAGCCAACAGCTACGCAACCACCTTATGCCTATGCTCAGTGGATTGAGCGCCGTGCAGCACCAGATCGCGGTTCAGGACGCTCAACTGAGCATTACCTATCAGCGCCAGCCCGATTGTGAGTGAGTTTCATCACGAGCGGTTTGGGCATGTACGGTTCGCAGGAGGACCGCGAGCGGGGGATCGGGCGCCCGACGCCAGCCCGCTGCAAACGGCTGATGGCTCCACTGTTCGGCTCTACGACCTGCTGCGCGGCACCCACCATGCGCTCCTGTTGTTTGGCGGTCCCGCGCCGGACGTCAGGAAAGTTGGCAACGTCTCGCCGCCATAGCGAAGGCGGTGCAGGAACGGTACGGAGAAATGATTCGGGTGCATGTCATCGTGGATGGGGCAAGCGTCCCGGACGAGTTCACTGCGGAGCCTGGTGTGCTGCTGGATACGGAAGGCGCGGCGCATCACCGCTACCAGGCTGATCTGCCTATCCTGTATCTGATTCGCCCGGACGGTTATATCGGTTTCCGCAGCCGACCAGCCGACCAGACCGCTTTGACTACTTACCTGACCCGGATATTCAAGTAGGGAACAGATCAAGTACTGTCCCCTTCGAGCCGTCGGTGGCTTTACGCTTATATCCCGACTGCCAGTTTGACGTTGGTCGCCAGATAGACCAGCACGTCGAGCAGGTGCGGCTGCCAGCCGTCGGTCATCGGCACTTCGACCGCCGTGCGCGTCACGCGGACGCCGCCGCCCAGATCGCGCTCCAAGCCGGGGCGATCCAGCTCGACCAGATAGGGCAGGCGCACTTCGGCGATGCCCTCGCGGTGCAGGATCGCGCTGGCGTTGGCGTCCTGCGCCAGCAGCTTAACGTGCATCTGGTAGAGCAAGCCGTCGACGGCGGCGGGCAGTGGACCGAAGCGGTCGCGCAGTTCGTCGCGCATGGCGTCCACTTCCTCGACCGTGTTCAAGCCGCCGATGCGCCGGTAGATTTGCAGCCGCAGCGCGATCTCCGGTATCCAGTCGGTCGGCAGGTAGGCGGGCAGCGGCAGATCGATCAAGACGCTGCTCTCGCTGATGGTCGGCGGCAGGTCTTTTTGCGGCTCTTGTGCCGCCGTGCCCTTGCCCTTCAACTCGCGCACCGCCTGCGCCAGCATCTGCGTATACAGGTGCAAGCCGATGGCGGCGACGTGCCCGGTCTGGCGCGTGCTCAGGATGTCGCCCGCGCCGCGCAGTTCCAGGTCGCGCATGGCGATCTGGAAGCCGCTGCCCAGGTCGGTGTACTCGGCGAGCGTCTCCAGCCGCGCGCGCGCGTCTTCGGTCAGACGGTTCGCCGCCGGGTGGAAGAAGTAGGCATACGCCTGCTGCGCGCTGCGCCCGACGCGCCCGCGTAGCTGGTACAACTGCGCCATGCCGAACCAGTCGGCGCGATCCACGATCAGCGTATTGGCATTGGGAATGTCCAGCCCGCTTTCGATGATCGAGGTCGAGACGAGGATGTCGTATTCGCCGTTGCCGAAGCGCTCCATCACGCCTTCGAGCCGGCGCTCGTCCATCTGCCCGTGCCCGATGACCGTGCGCGCCTCCGGCACGATCCGCTCCAGCCGCTCGCGGGCGGCGTCGATGGTCTGCACGCGGTTGTGGACGAAGAAGACCTGCCCGCCGCGCTCCATCTCGCGGATCACTGCCTGACGCACCAGCCGGTCGTCGAACGCGCCCACGTGCGTGATCACGGGCAGGCGGTCTTCCGGCGCGGTCTGGATCATGCTGATGTCGCGCACGCCGGTTAGTCCCATGTAGAGCGTGCGCGGGATGGGTGTGGCGGTCATCGTCAGCACGTCGACCTGCGCGCGCAGGCTCTTGAAGTGATCCTTGTGCTTGACGCCGAAGCGCTGCTCCTCGTCGATGATCACCAGCCCCAGCTTGGGGATGATCACGTCGCTTTGCAGCAGGCGGTGCGTGCCGATGATGATGTCGATCTCGCCCTCGGTAAGCTGCCTGAGGATGCGGGTCTGCTCCTCTTTGGTGCGGAAGCGCGAGAGCGCCTCGACCTTCATCGGGAAGGGCGCGAGCCGCTGGCTGAACGTCTCATAGTGCTGCTGCGCCAGGATGGTCGTCGGCACGAGGAAGGCGACCTGCTTGCTGTCGTTGACGGCTTTGAAGGCGGCTCGCAGCGCGACTTCGGTCTTGCCGTAGCCCACGTCTCCGCAGATCAGCCGATCCATCGGGTGCGGCTGTTCCATATCGTGCTTCACGTCGTTGACGGCGCGCGTCTGGTCTTCGGTCTCGACGTAGGGGAACGAGGCTTCCAGCTCGTGCTGCCAGGGCGTGTCCGGGCTGAAGGCGGTGCCCGGCGCGGCGGCGCGTTTCGCGTAGAGGGCGAGCAGCTCGCGCGCTTCTTCCTCCACGGCTTTCTTGGCGCGGCTCTTGATGCGAATCCAGTCCGGCTGACCGAGCTTGCTCAGCGTCGGCGGCTTGTCGTCGGGACCGACGTAGCGCGTCAGCCGATCCGTCTGGTGGATCGGCACGAACAGCGTGTCCGTCCCGGCGTATTCGATCACCAGATACTCGCGCTGGGTGTTCTCGATGGTGCGGCGGCGCATCCCGGCGAAGCGCCCGACGCCGTAATCGACGTGGACGACGTAATCGCCTTCCTGAAGGTCGGCATAAGCGCCTTCGGGCGTGCGCGCCTGCTTGATCGGCTTGCGGCGGCGCGGCTCCGGGCGGCTCCAGCCAAAGATTTCGGCATCGCTGAGGACGTGCGTCTCACCGTCGCTGACGCGCAAGCGCCAGCCTTCTTGCAGCGCCCCCTCGACGAACGTCACCGAGCCGGGCGCAGGCGGCTCGGTAATCGTGTCGGTCTGGGCGACGTAGGTCAATTCCTGCTCCTGCCACAGTTCGGTCAGGCGGGCGGCTTGCATGGTCACGGTCACGACGCGGTCGCCGTCGTTGCGCAGCTTGCGCAGGTGCGTCAGCAGTCCCTTCAACTGACCGCCGAAGCGCATCTCCGGCGCGATCAAGCCCCGGAAGCTGCCGTCCTCGGCGTCGTCTCCGTCCGCATGACCGCGCCCCAGATAGACGACGCAGTGGCTGGCGATTGCTTGGCTGAGCGCGTCCCAGGCGATATAGGGTATCGGGTGATCTTCCGCCAGCACACCCGCCGCGATCTTCTCGGCGCGGGTGCGCGCGGCGTGCTCCTCGATCTCCGCGACCGTGTCGCGCAGCTCGTCGCCATCCTCGACCACGATCAGCGCGTTATCCGGCGCATAGTCGAGCAGGCTGACCGGGTTCGGATACAAATAGGGCAGGTAATGCTCGATGAACGGGAAGGCGACGCCCGTCGAGAGCGGCTGGTAATCCGCCTGCGGGCTGGTCAGGTCGGCATCGGTCGCGGGCAGCGATTCGAACCACGCGCCCAACGCGGCGGCGAGCGGCGGCGTATGCTCCGGCAGCGCCTCGCGCGCGGGCGTGACGACCACCTGCTGCAAGCGCTGGCTGGAGCGCTGCGTCGATACGTCAAACGGGCGCAGGCTGTCGATCTCGTCGTCGAAGAACTCGACGCGCACAGGCTGATCGGACGCAATCGGGTACACGTCGAGGATGCCGCCGCGATGGCTGAACGTCCCCGGCTCGATCACCATCGACACCGGCTCGTAGCCGAGCTTGACCCAGCGCTCCAGCAGCCTGCTAATCTGCCAGCGCTCGCCGACCTTGAGGATGACCGAGCCTTTACGGAACTGGTTGACGGGCAGCGTCCGCTGCATCAGCGCGCGCGCGGACGTGACCACGAACGGCGGCTGATCGGGCATCACGTCGCCGGGCGGGGTGAGCGCCGCCAGCGTTTCGATGCGGCTGCGCACGGCGGGTTCGCCCCAGGGCGCGCGCTCGTAGAAGATCGGCGCGGGTTCGCCGAAGCGGTAGATGCGGTCGGCGTCGCCCAGCCAGACGGGAAGCTGCTCGGAGACGTTGTAGGCGCGGTCGATGCGCGTGGTCACGTAGACGACGGGCGCGTCCCAGTCGCGCGCCAGCGCCGCCGCCACAAACGGGCGCGCCGCCCGCATGACGCCGAGCGCGGCAGACTCATCCGCCGAGCGCAGGGAAGCGAGCAAAGCGCGGTAGGGTGGCGCTTCGCGGAGGAGATCAATTAGACCGGAAAGCTGCATGTGGACGGTTCCATTTGCGTATTGCGTAGATTATAACGCTGCGTGAGCGGAAAGACGATGCCTTATTCGCTGCCCGATTCGTGCATGTCCCGACCGAGATCGCCCAGTTTGGTGAAGACGTAGCTCGTCGGGCATCTGGTATCAATGTCGAATACCTGATAGCGTGTGACGGACAGATCAAGCACGGCGCAGGTCGAAAGATACGGCTCGATGCGGCTGCCGTCGACCGAGCCGGGATTGAAAATCCACACGCCGGCGACTTCGACCGCCATCGGGATGTGGGTGTGACCGAGGATGACGATGTCCGCCTGCGCCTGCGCGGCGATGCGCGAAAAATACTCGCTCCGCCCTTTCGGATAGACGTAGGTCACCTGATCCCAGGTCGAAGCGTGGGTGAGCAGCACCCGGCGGTTGTCCCATTCAAAACAGCGCTTGATCGGCAAGTCGCGCAGAAAGGCGCGGCTGTCTTCGCCGAGCAGGTCGGTACGGTAGCGCGGCGGCATTCGCCCGAAGGCGCTTTCGTCCCAGCGGTCGAGCCAGTCTTCATTGCGCGCGTGGCTCATCGCCGCGTCGTGATTGCCCTGAACGCAGAGAAATCCCTGCTTTCGCACGTATTTGACGACGGCATCGCCTTCTGTTTCGCCGTCCACCAGATCGCCCGCGCACAGGATGACTTCCGCTCCCTGTTCGCGCAGCAGCGCCCGCGCGCGGCGCAGCTTGGCGAGGTTGGCGTGAATGTCGGAAATAATGCCGATTTTCATAAGCTGCTTTTGCTGGGCTGGAAACGTGTTGCCGTGAGTCGTAACATGTTAAAATGAGCCATCAGTGTGAAAGGGATTGTCCCATGCAGCGGATTTCTCTGCAAGATGCACAGACAGAACTACAGCAACTCGTCGATGCGGCAGTGCGCGGCGAGACGGTGCTGATCGTTAGCGATGATGAGCAGGTCGTTCAACTTGTGCCAGTCACAACAAAGAAGCGCATACAAAAACCAGGGAAACCAGCAGATCGAATGGGGCAATATGTGGAGGTTGTTCCCGAACAACGCACTCGCAAGGCAGGCAGCGCGAAGGGACTAATCAGAATCGCGCCAGATTTCGATGCGCCGCTGCCAGATTTTGACGAGTATATGGGGTGAGACTTCTTCTCGATACACATACCTTTCTGTGGTTCGTCGCTGATGATCCGGCGCTAAGCAGCCGCGCAAAGGCGCTTCTGGAAGATTCAACCAACGACCTTTTGTTAAGCTACGCGAGCGCTTGGGAAATGGCGATCAAAATCAGCCTCGATAAGCTCCATGTCTCCTCGCCATTTGAGAAGTTTCTAACAGACCAACTTCACGAGAATGGAATCGACTTGCTGCCATTTTCGATCCCGCAAGTCACGGCGGTAGCGTCGATGCCGTTCCATCACCGCGATCCGTTTGATCGACTGCTTGCCGCGCAAGTATTGACTGAAAAGATACCTCTTGTCAGTAAAGACGCGATTTTTGACCAGTATGGCGTTCAACGATTATGGTGATTAGGTGTTCCTTGGCTCGTCCTTGATGGGCTGCGGCTTCTCTCGGTCTTCGACCGAGCCGTTGTAGCGCGTCATGGCGATCTCGATGCCGTCGGTCAGCCAGGTCTCGACCGCCTGCACCGCCCGGTCGGTCACTTCTTCCGCCAGGATCGCCTCGTCGCCCTTGAACGGCGCGAGCACGTGATCCGCTGCCTCCCGGTGCCCCGGCGGGCGCCCGACGCCGAAGCGCGCCCGCGCGATCTCCTGCGTTCCCAGCCGCTGTAAGATGTGCTTCAGTCCGTTCTGCCCGCCGGAGCTGCCGCTTTTGCGCAGCCGCAGCGTCCCCAGCGGGATGTCGATGTCGTCCGCCACGATCAGCACGTGGTCGAGCGGAATCTTGTAGAAGCTGATCAGCGGCTGCACCGAGTCGCCGCTCAGGTTCATGTAGGTCATCGGCTTGGCGAGCAGCACGCGCTTGCCCAGCATCACGCCGCTGGCGGTCTGGGCGTGGTGCTCGGTCTTGCCGAAGCTCAAGCCGTGCTTGTCCGCCAGCCGCTCGACCACGTGAAAGCCGACGTTGTGGCGGGTGTTTGCGTAGCGCGCGCCGGGGTTGCCCAGCCCGACGATCAGGTAGGTTTCTGGCATGGTGGATTCCGTTTCTTATGCGCGTGTATTGTACGACGAGTTCCGGCGCAATAAAAGCCGCCGCACGAGGATCGAGGCGGAACGATAAACGTCTACGGGTTGAGGTAGGGCAGGAACAGCAGCACGAAGCTGATCACGATCTGGCAGACCCAGGCGGCAGCCAGACCGTTGCGCTCGCGCGCGTAGCTGTAGACCAGATTGATCACCGATCAGGACGATGGCGATGATCACGGCGACCAGCGGGTACGCGCCCACGTCCAGCATGGGCACGAACAGGAACAGCGACCAGACGCTGCTGAGCAAGCCCACCAGCCAGAACGAGCGGTTCTGCTGCATGAAGCCGCGAAAGAAGAGCGTTTCCGCCAGCGGCATGACGAAGACCAGGTACGCCAGCACCGCGCCCGGCGGCAGGCTGCGCACCTCCGCGCCGACTCCCGTCTGGAACATCAGATGGACGGTGCTGGTCAGGACGTTGCCGCCCACCAGCAGCAGCGGCGCGGCGACGATCAAGCCCAGCACCGCGCCCCAGATCACGTCGGAAGCGTGTTCCCGCCCGATGCGCGTCGTCGTGCCGAACAGCCACGCCAGCACGCCGAACAGCGCCAGCAAGCCCCACGCCAGCGTATAGCGCAGGTCGGCGTTGTACGGGATCAGCGGGAGCAGACCGAAGCTCAGCGCCAGCGCGATCAGATAGCCGAAGGTCGGGTCGCTGCCGGTGCCGCGATACTGCATCGGCTCGCGCTCGTCTTCGGCTTCCTCGTACTCCGGCGCTTCGGCATCCGCATACTCCGGCGGAGTCGCCGATGGCTCGGTGGGCAGCGGTTCGCCGTAATCGTCCTGCATAATTTCTCAGTCGGCTGCGGAATGACTGCGCGCGGATTCGGCGGTGAGCAGCGTCCGCAGCGCCTCCAACACCTGATCGACGTGTTCGCGCTTGATCCAGTAATGCGTCACGAAGCGGAAGCTGCGTGCGCCGCTGGGGCGCGCCAGAATATTGTAGTCCGCTTTCAAACGCTGCGCGATTTCCGCAGCGTTGTAGGGCGCGTCAGCGCTCAGCGAGAAGAAGATCATGTTGGTTGGCACCGCGCTCAGGTCGATCTCCACGTAAGGCAGTTTCGCCAGCCCCTCGGCGAGCGCGCGCGCATTGTCGTGATCTTCCTGAAGGCGCTTGCTCATCGTGTTGAGCGCGATCAAGCCCGCCGCCGCCAGAATGCCCGCCTGACGCATCCCGCCGCCCAGACTCTTGCGGATGCGGTGCGCGCGCTGGATGAACTCGCGCGAGCCGACGATCATCGAGCCGACCGGGGCGCATAAGCCCTTCGAGAAGCAGAACTGCACGCTGTCGGCGTCGGCGGTCAGGTCTTTGACGCTGGTGTGCAGCGCCGTCGCCGCGTTGAAGATGCGCGCGCCGTCGATGTGCAGCTTGAGGTTGTGCTCGCGGGCAATCGCGCCCACCTGATTGGTATATTCGCGGGTGATCGGGATGCCGCCCATCGCGCCCTGCGTATTTTCCAGGCAGATCAGGCGGGTGATGGGGTAGTGCGGGTTGTCGCCGCGAATCGCCGCGCGGATGGCGTCCGGGTCGAGCGTGCCGTCGTGACCGACCTCGATGGTGTTTGGCTGGACGCCGCCGTAAGCCGCCGCGCTGCCCGCTTCGTTCAGGAAGATGTGCGACTGCTTGCCCAGAATCATCTCGTCGCCGCGCTGGCAGTGGGTCAGCACGGAAGTCAGGTTGCCCATCGTGCCGCTGGCGACGAACAGCCCCGCCTCTTTGCCAAAGGTGGCGGCGGCTTCTTCCTGCAAACGGTTGACCGTCGGGTCGTCGCCGAACACGTCGTCGCCGACTTCGGCTTCCGCCATCGCCTCGCGCATCTCCGGCGTGGGATGCGAAACCGTATCGCTGCGTAAGTCAATAGAGTTCATTGTCAATTCCTTCTCGTCCAGACCGCGTAATCCTAGTGCGGATTCCTGCGCTTCGCAAGTACCGTGAGGATGCGGACTTTCGAGGTATGATCGTGGCGGAACTGAGCGGGCGATTGAGGCAGGAGCGGCTCACAGCCCTTGCAGCAGCCAGTCCATCGCCTCGTCCCAGTGATTCGGGTCGAAGAAGCGCACGTTGAGTCCCGGAAAGCGCATCATGCGGAGGAATGTGTTGGCGAGATGGGCGTCGATGATGTCGCTGGTGATGATCGCCGTGTAGCTTGTGCCGATATTCGGATATTTCGTGAGCAGTTGTTTGGTGCGCTGGAGCAAATGGTAATTGAGGGGGAGAAGTTCGCCGGTGCTGTTGAGGATGACGCGCAGCGGTGGGCTGTCTTTACTGCGGGCGGCGTAAATCGGCTCGATTTTCGCCAGATAAGCGTAAGCGCCCTCCAAACTCAATTCCTTGATGATGAATTCGTGGACGCCGTTCTCGTGAAGGATGTACTCTAGGGGGTCTTCGTTGGGGTCGCTCATGATCGTCGGAGAGCTTCTTTATTGTGCGTATATCTTAATCATAGATTACCAGTTCGGGAAAATAGATACAAATAGATAAAATTTGTAAAAATTGTGTTTGTGTGGAAGGGGGAATCCTTGACGACGATCACGCTCAACCACATCTGCAAGCAGTTTCAGCAGCGCGAAGGGGAACTTTCGCAGACGGTCACGGCGGTTGACGACGTTTCACTCAAAATCATGGACGGCGAAGTCGTGGCGATACTCGGTCCGTCCGGCTGCGGCAAATCGACCCTGCTGCGCATCATCGCCGGGCTGACCACGCCGGACAGCGGCGAAGTCCTCTACGACAACCAGCCGCTCGAAGAAGTGCCGCTGCAAGAGCGCGGAATCGGCATGGTGTTTCAGGAAGGCGCGCTGATGCCGCACTGGGAAGCCGAGCGCACCGTCGGCTTCTTCCTGTGGCTGCGCCAGCGCGAGAACGAGGTCCCCGCGCGCGTCGCCCGTATCTCCGAGATCACCGGGATCGGGCTGGAGAAGCTGATGAATCGCAAACCGTCGCAGCTTTCCGGCGGCGAAAAGCAGCGGGTCGCCATCGCCCGCGCCCTGACGCGCGACCCGCGTGTGTTCCTGTTCGACGAGCCGTTTTCCAGCCTCGACGCCAAGCTGCGCGCCAACGCGCGCGTCGAGCTGAAGCGGCTGCTGCACGAATTCCCGGTGACATCGATCTACGTGACGCACGATCAGAACGAAGCGATTTCGCTGTCGCACCGCATCGCCATCATGCGCGTCGGCAAGATCGAGCAAATCGGCGACTACCACACGCTCTACGACAATCCGCGCAACCTGTTCGTGGCGACCTTCCTCGGCGTGCCGACCATCAACCTGTTCGACGGGCGCGTTCGGGAACACCAGTGGCAGGGCGAGCATTTCGGTCCCTATCCCGTGCGCGGCGACATCCCCGACGACACGCGCGTGATCGTCGGCGCGCGCTCGGAGAGCTTCCGGCTGACCGACGAGGGCGTCGAGGCGACGGTTAGCGAGGCGATCCCGTATTTCGGCGAGCGGCATCAGGTCGTCGAAGTTCATGCCGGGCAGGAGCAGTGGAAGCTCACGC
The DNA here is from genome assembly GCA_963760975.1 of uncultured Chloroflexia bacterium. Lineage (GTDB taxonomy): Bacteria > Chloroflexota > Anaerolineae > Aggregatilineales > Phototrophicaceae > Flexifilum. Next base: position 22,863 of record CAVXEZ010000011.1, read on the forward strand.
TGCCGATAGAGCCGCCGTATCACCCTGGCGATACGATCCGCAGCCTGCCCGACAGCGAGGCGCTGCTGTTCTTCGACGCGACGACGGGCAATCGCATCGGGTAAAGGCAACACCTAACGCAAAGACGCAAAGGAACAGCTTTTTCTTTGCGGTCTTTGCGCCTTTGCGTTGAATCTTTTCTCTCAGGCGTTTTCCGTCTGCAAGTAGCGCACCACCTGCGCCTCGACCCGCTCGCGCGGCTGAAAGCCAACCATCCGGTGGACGGGCTGCCCCTGTTTGAACAGGATCAGCGTCGGCAGCCCCATCACGCCGTAGCGCTGGACGATCTCCGGGTAGAGATCGGAGTCGATGATGCCGACGCGCAGCCTGTCCTGATACTGGACGGCGAGCGCGTGAATGGTCGGCGCGAGCATTTTGCAGGGCGGGCACCACTCCGCGCTGAACTCGACCAGCACGGGCAGCGCCGACTGGAGCACCTGTTCCTCGAAATTGGCGGCGGTGACTTCAAAAGTTGCGTGAACCATGTTACGCTTTCCTCAACCCGTCCATCATTCCGATAATCCGTACTGTAGCAGTTCAAGTTCACTTGAAGTCAAGAGGCAGATTCAGATGGCAGACATGAGCATCAGTCAGGTCGCCCGGCGCGCCGGCGTGCGCACCTCGACGCTGCGCTATTACGAGAGCATCGGCTTGCTGCCGGAGCCGCCGCGCGTCAGTGGTCGCCGCCGCTACGACGCCAGCGTCTTGCAGCGGCTGGAGATCATCCACACGGCGCAGCAGGCGGGCTTCACGCTGGCGGAACTGCGCATCCTGTTCGACGACATCCTGTCGAGCGCGTCGCCTTCGGCGCGCTGGCACGACCTGATCCAGCGGAAATTGCAGGAACTCAACCGCCTGCTCCTCAACGTCCAGAGCATGAGAAGCCTGCTCGAAGACATCATGCGCTGCGACGGCGACGAACTGGAGGACTGCATCGTCTGGACGGGGCAGAAGCACCAAAAGACAGCGATGAGTGCTGAGCAATGAGTCAAAGAGCCTCGCGTTCAACGATTGTCTTACACATTGCGGCAGGCTGGTCGCATTGTCCGCCGAGGGATTAATCTCCTCGGCTAGAGGAATTCGTCGCCCACTGAAGGGGCGACTTGGGCTTCCGTGGGTCGCTGGGTAAGGCATAGCTGGCGGTTTAAACCGCCTTTATGTCCGACAGCGTGTGGAAATCCTCGCGCAGGTGGAGATAGAGCGCCTTGAATTCTTCGTAGAGCGCGTCGTAAAGCTGCTGGCGTTTGGCGTCCGGCTCGGTCGCCGCGCCGTACTGCGCCAGCGCGCAGGCGGCATCGTCGAACGTGCTGTAGATGCCGATGCCGACGCCCGCCAGCAGCGCCGCGCCGATCCCGGCTTGCTCGCTCATCAGGCTCTTTTGCAGCGGCAGCCCCAGCACGTCCGCCAGAATTTGCCGCCAGACCGCGCTCTCCGCGCCGCCGCCCGCCGCGATCAGCGTATCGACCTGACCGCCGAGGTCGCGGCTGATTTCGAGTGACTGGCGCAGCGCGAAGGCGACGCCTTCCATGACCGCGCGGGCGAGATGTCCCTGCTCGTGATAGGCGCTCAGTCCGATAAACCCGCCGCGCGCTTTGGGATCCATGTGCGGGGTGCGCTCGCCGGTGAGGTAGGGCAGGAAGATCAAGCCGCCCGCGCCCGGCGCGACCGCTTCGGCTTGCGCGCTGAACTGCTCGTAAGCCGCTTTGCCCAGATCGTCCATGCCCATGACGTGACGCAGCCAGCGCAGGGACAAGCCTCCCGACAGGATCGCGCCGAGGATGTACCACAGTCCCGGCACGGCGTGGTTGAAGACGTGCAGGCGCGGATCGGTGGGGATGTGCGCCGGATCGTCGGGGCGCAGCGGCGTCACCACCGTCCCACCGCTGGCGATGCTGACGATCCCCTTGCCGGGCGCGGCGATGCCGTTGCCGAGCGCCTGCGCGGGCTGGTCGGCGCTGCCGCAGACGACCGGAATCCGGTCCGACAAGCCGAGCGCTTCCGCCGCCGAAGCCGTGAGTTCGCCCGCCAGCGCCTGCGATTCGAGCAGCGGCGGGAAGATCGATTCCGGCAAATCCGCGCCGCCGATGATCTCCGGCGACCACGTTTTCGCCGCGATGTCGAATAAGCCGGTCGCCGCCGCGTCGCTGGGGTCGCTGGCGATCATGCCGGTCAGCTTGAGGCGCACGTAATCTTTGGGCAGCAGCACCCGCCGGATTTGATCGAGCAGGTCGGGCTGATGCCTGCGCAGCCAGAGCAGCGTCGGCGCCATGAAACCGGCTGCGGGCATCGTCCCGGCGATGGACGTGTAGCGCTTCGCGCCGAGCATCCCGACCAGCTCGCCGCATTCGGCGGCGCTGCGCTGATCCGCCCAGATGATCGCCGGATGGATCGAGCGGTTCTGCGCGTCGAGCATGACCGTCCCGTGCATCTGCCCGCACAGACCGATGGCGATCACGTCGCGGCGTCCCGCCTGCTCGACGGCGCGGTTGACCACCTCGACGGTCGCGTTCCACCAGTCGTCCGGGTTTTGCTCGGCGCACTCTGGCGTGGGCTTGTGGATCGGGTATTCGCGCTGAGCGGCAGCGGCGACGCCGACCGTGTCGGGATCGAACAGGATCGCCTTGACGCTCGAAGTCCCAATATCGATCCCCAGCAGCAGCGACATGTGAATAACGTCCCTTCGTAAGTTGCCGCAATAATGCCAGAGGCAGCCGCCCGGCGCAAGAATTCGATCAGCAGGATTTGATCAGCAGGGGCGCGATTTGGGGGCGGCGGTGGACTTGCGCACGATCAGATGCGTCTCCAGCGTGATCGTCTCGGTCGGGCGCTCCGGCTCGGCGATCTGCCGCATGAGGATTTCGACCGCCGTCTGCCCCAAGCCGTAGATCGGCTGGGCGACGGTCGTCAGTTCGGGGATGACGTAGGCGGCGAGCGGGATGTCGTCGAAGCCCATGACCGACAGATCGTCGGGCATCGCCAGCCCAAGCTGCGCGGCGGCGTGCATCACGCCGACGGCGACCACGTCGGTCAGCGCGAAGATCGCGGTCGGCGGTTCGGGGCGGCGCATCAGGCGCAGCGCCACCTGATAGCCCAGCTCGAATTCCGCCAGCGAGCCGATCATGGTCAGGCTGGGGTCTTGCTCCGCGCCGAAGTCGATGAACGCCTGCTGCGCGCCCGCGAGACGCGCTTTCGTCACCCGGCTGTAGGAAGGACCGCCGATTAAGGCGATGCGCTCGTGCCCCAGCGAGAGCAGATGCACGATCCCGGCATACGCGCCGCCGTAATTGTCGGTTAAGACGCGGCTGATGGGCAGGTCGGGCAGGTCGCGGTCGATCAGCACCACCGGAATCTGCGCCCGAAACAGACGGTCGAAGACCTCGGCGTCCTGACCCGTCGGCACGAGGATCACGCCGTCGACGCGCTGGCGCAGCAGGATGTCGATGTATGCCGCTTCCTTGAGGGTGTCTTCTTCCGAGGTGCAGATCAGGGTGCGGTAGTCTTCGGCGAACAGGCTTTTTTCCAGTGCGAAGGCGAGGGTGCTGAAGAAGGGCTGGTTGAGTTGAGGGAACAGGACGCCGACGGTCTGCGTTTGCTGGCGGCGCAGACTGCGCGCCGGTGCGCTCGGCTTGTAATTGAGCGTCTGCATGGCTTCTTCGACACGCTCTCGCAAATCCATGCTGACGTAACCCGAGTTGTTGGCGACTCGTGAAACCGTCGCAACCGAGACGCGCGCGCGTGCTGCCACTTCTCTGATGGTCGCCACGCTTTTTGCTCCTGAGTGCAGCTCCTGTGTCGTGCCGTCGGCATCACACTTCTACGTTCAGTTATACAACAAAGTGGTGAACATGCCGCTTACTAAGTCTGCGACGGGGCGGGCGATGCGCCCCCCACATTCCATGTTAGAATGGGCGCGGTCGGGCGGAATCTTTGCTGTACGCCGCTCGGAAACGAGGGGGAATGACCGATTCTTTCATCCAAACCGTCAAGGGCAGCGTCCCGGTCGCAGCGCTGGGCTTGTTTCTGCCGCACGAGCATCTGTTCACCGACCTGCGCGGACCGCTGACGCCGGGCTACGGGCAGGGCGACCCCGAACGGGTCGCCGCCGTCATGCGCCCCTACCTGGAAGCGGCGCAAGCCGCAGGCGTGACCGCGCTGGCGGAATGCACCGGGCTGGGCGTCGGGCGCAACGTCGCGGTGCTGCGCCGCCTCGCCGAAATTACGCCGATCCACATCATCGCGCCGACCGGGGTCTACAAAGAAGGCTTCATCCCGCCGGAACTGCTGGACGTGAGCGCCGAAGCGCTCGCCGACCTGTTCACGCGCGATCTGCTCGAAGGCATCGAGGGTACGCCCGCGCGCGCCGGATTCATCAAGGTCGCCGTGAGCGACGACGGACCGACCGAGCGCGAGGTGCGCAACTTGCGCGCTGCGGCGCTCGCCAGCCGCCGGACGGGCGCGGTAGTCGCCAGCCACACGATTGGCGGAGCCGCCGCGCGCCGCGAAATCGCCGTGCTGGCGGACGCGGGGCACGATTTGAGCCGGTTTATCTGGGTACACGCGCACAGCGAACCCGACACCGCCGTGCATGTCGAAGCGGCGCAGCGCGGCGCATGGCTGGAATTCGACGCGGTCGGCGCGGTGGCGTGGCATCCGCAGGATAAGCTGCTGGAAGCGGTGCTGGCGCTGATCGAGGCGGACTATGTCGGAAACTTGCTGCTGTCGCACGATGCAGGCTGGTACGATCCGGGGCAGCCGGACGGTCAGCCCAAGCCGAACGGCATACGGGGCTACACGGCGCTGGTCGATGCCTTCATTCCGGCGCTCAAAGCGCGCGGCGTGAGCGATGCGCTCATCCGCCAGATGACGGTGACGAACCCTGCGCGGGCGTTTGCGTGGAATCCGCCGGGATGACCTTGACGTTGATCGTCACCGGATCGCTGGGTGTACCGTCGAGGCGGTAGGCGGTCGCTTCCAGCGGGTGCAAGCCGACGCCCTGCGCCAGCCAGTTCATGTCGACGGTGAAGACCGGGACGGTTTCGCTGTCTACGGGCTTGGCTTCCTGGTGCGGCTGCGAATCAATTGAGAGCTGCACCCGCGCGACGCCGACGGTATCCTGCGCCAGCAGTTGAATCTGCAAATCGGTGCCCTCGGCGACTTCGACGTTGTTGGCAGGGAACTGGAACGAAATCACCGGGATGGCGGGAGTCGGAGTGAGCGGCGGCTGCGTGGTCAGGTTGCAGCCGCACAGCAGCAGCACGGCGATCAGGCTGAGCCAACGCATACCGCGAGTCGTCCGGCTTCTTCTTCGCCAAGCCACTGATGAAACTTGAAGGACCATTCTTTTCCACTTGGGTTATGCCGCACGCGCACGTCTTCGACGAACCAGCCGGGGTCAGCGCTGTTGTCGTGACCGACGCAGCAGCGCGTCAGCTCGCCCACGTCGGGCGCGTCGAGCAGGAATTTGTCGGTCGTGCCTTCCTCGAAGGCGAAAATGTCCTGCGGCGGCAGGAAAATCCAGTCGGTTTGCCCCGCGTCGCCGGATCAGCATCACGTAGACGTTGGAGTCCGTGCCGCCCAGCGGCTCGTCCCCCGTTTTGATCCAGATGGTGTAAAGCGGCTCATCCATACGTGCCTCCGCGACAAATTATCCGGTTGAAGCGGCTGCCGCGCAAGCTACAATTAGCGCGCGGAGGGAAAACGGATGCGAATCGACATTCTGACGCTGTTCCCGTCGATGTTCGACGGACCCATGACCGAAAGTATGCTCTGGAAGGCGCGCGACCGGGGGCTGCTCGACCTGCGCCTGCACGACATCCGCGACCACACGACGGACCGCCACCGCACCGTCGACGACACGCCTTACGGCGGCGGCGGCGGCATGATCCTGCGCGCCGACGTGCTGGTGCGCGCGGTCGAGAATGTGCTGGCGGAGGCAGCGCCCGCTCCCGTAATCCTGATGTCGCCGGGCGGGCGGCTGTTCTCGCACCGCATCGCCGTCGAGCTGGCGGGGCTGGAGCGCTTCATCCTGCTGTGCGGGCATTACGAAGGCATCGACGAGCGCGTGCGCCAGTTGGTCGTCAGCGACGAGATCAGCATCGGCGATTACGTGCTGACGGGCGGCGAGCTTCCGGCGATGGTGGTGGTCGACGCGGTCATCCGGCACATCCCCGGCGTGCTCGGCGCGGAAGGCGGCGCGGCGCGCGAAAGCCACGCCGACGGCGTGCTGGAAGGCGCGCATTACACGCGCCCGGTCGCGTTTCGCGGGCTGACCGTGCCGGAGCCGCTTCAGGAGGGCAACCACGCGGCAATCGAGCGCTGGCGGCGCGAAGACGGCTTGCGCCGCACGTGGCGCTACCGCCCCGACCTGCTCCTGAAAGCGCCGCTCTCCGAAGCCGAGCGCTACCTGCTGGCGAAATTCGCCGAGGAAGACGCCGCGCGGTCGCGTGGATGAATGCGCCAAACTTTTATTGAGTGGGGCGGTAATGTGGGCTATACTGCAAGTGATGCGCTTGGCGCGACCGAATGGCGTGAGAAAAGAGTTCCCCCACTATGGCTCAGGAATACCGCAGCGAAATCCTGGAGCGTAAGCTGAAGACGTTGCATATCGCCGTCGATGGCGTCAAAGCCTCGGTGATCGTCAACATCGACGGGCTGCTGGTCGCCGCCTTTCCCCCCGGCGACGAGGAAAACCCCCACGAAAACCCGACGAGCAGCCCGCAGGTCGCCGCCATGTCCGCCACGCTGGTCGGGCTGGCGGAGCGCACGCTCGGTCGGCTGGCGCAGGGCGAATTGCAGCGCCTGCTGATGGAAGGCGAAGAAGGGGTAATGGTCGTCTACCCGGCGGGACGCGCCTCGCTGGCGGTGCTGGTCGAGAAAGATGCGCGCCTCAGTCACGTGTTGTTTGCCGCCCGCAAAGCGGCGGCGGAGATCGCCGAAGTCCTCGGCTCGTAGCTACTTGCGCCGGTTCTTGATCTGAAACAAGACCCGCACGATCATTTTACCGAGCGTGATCTCGTCGCCGTCGCGCAGCACGTGCGGCTGGTGCGGGGTGAGACGCACGCCGTTGACCATCGTGCCGTTGCTGCTGCCCAGATCGTACAGCTCCAACTGCTTATCCTTGAGCCGGATGATGGCGTGCTTGCGGCTGACTCCCAGCCGATAGCCCGCGTAAGCGCTCAGGTCGACATCGGGCATCGTGCCGGTCGCCGGGTCGCGCCGACCGAGGGAAGTCTCGTACTTGGGCGACAGCAGGACGGGCGCGGGCGCGCCGTCGATTTCCAGACGCAGCACCATGTTCTCGGTGAAGGTCGTGCCGCCCGCCGTGCTCACGGCGACGCTCAACATTTCCATCGTCTCGGTGGAGATATTGCGCTTGGGGTCGGCGTCGGATTCCTGCGGCTCGCCCTCGAAGCGCTTGGTGCCGGACGGCTGCTCCTCGTTGATCAGCAGCGTGCCGCAGTTTTCGCAAACCAGGATGCCGGGTCGGTTGGCGTGCCCGCATTTGGGGCAGGTGATCCCGGCGGGCTTGCCGCTGGAAGTTCCCCGGTTGAAGACCAGCGTCTCTCTGCCAGGCTTATCCGGCTCTGGCTTGGGCGGCTGCGGAGGGGCAGGGGGTACGTTCGCGGGCTGCACCGCTTCGGGGGGCGATGGCTCGGCTGGGCTGGGCGCGCTCGACCCCTGTTCCGGCGTCGGCGGCTGCGAGGTCGGCTGTTTGTCTTGATCGCTCATGTACACCCCTGAGTTTTGCCCTTACATGTATTTATTGTAATGCCGTTGAAACGCCCCTTGCAAGTGGGTTAGTTGACGCTCCCTCAAGGCTGTGCTACTTTCTGACGATGGTCAAGCGCGGATTCTCCCTGGCGATCCTGATTCTGCTGCTGGCGACGGCGGCGCGGCTGTTTCATATTCAGGCGCAGAGCATCTGGTTCGACGAGGGTTGGTCGGCATACGCGGCGCAGCAGCCGACGCTGCTCGCCGCCTGGAATGCCGATGCCACCAATCCGCCGCTCTACTACCTGCTGATCAATCTGGCGGCGCGGGGCTTCGGCACGAGCGAATTCGCGCTGCGCTACCTCTCGCTGCTGCTCGGCATCCTGACTCTTCCACTGGTCTACCAACTGGCGCGGCGGGCGGCGGATGCGCGCGCCGGGCGCTATGCGGCGCTGCTGGCGGCGTGTTCCGCACCGCTGTGGTGGGCATCACAGGAAGCGCGCATGTACGCGCTGCTGGCGCTGCTGATCGTCGTCTGCGCGCTGGCGTGGCAGCGGCTCGTGACCAGGTCGACGCGCGCCGCCTGGATCGCGCTCTGGCTGGCGGAGCTGGCGCTGCTCTACGCGCACAATACCGGATTTGTCGCTTTTCTCTGGATTTGCGCTGTCACCCCATTGGTCTGGATCGTCCGCCGACGCCCCGACTGGCGCGTCTGGCTCGCTGGGCAGATCGGCGTATTCGCGCTCTGGTTGCCGTATCTGGTCAGCCGCTATCTGCTGCTGCAAGCCGCCAACAGCGCCATCACCTCCGCCCCGCAGATTGGACTGCCGCTGCTCTGGCAGGTGTGGCAGGGCTTGTGGGTCGCGCCCTGGGCGCTGGCGCAACGCGAACTGCCCGCCTTCGCTATGGTGTCCGCCGTCGTCCTGCTGATCGCGCTGGTCGTGATCTGGCGCGGGCGCTGGCTGGTCGCGCACGTCGTCCTGCTGATCGCCGGCTTGATCGCCGGGCTGATCGCGCTCGGCAACGACCTGCACGGGCGCTATCTGGTCATGATCGTGCCGCTGCTGCTGGCGGCGGTCGGGATCGGACTGGCGCGCCCCCGGCGGCGCTGGCTGCGCTATGCCCTGACCGCGCCGTTCCTGCTGCTGTTCGCCTTCGACCTGATCGTCGCCCAGAGTCCGGCGTATCAGCACGACGATGTTCGCGCGATGGTGCAGTACTACGCCGACCACCTGACGGCAGACGACACGGTGCTCGCCTGGTCATACGCCGACCGCTACGACCTCGCCTACTACTGGGATCGACTGGGCGTGCAGGCGCGGCGCGTCACGCTGCCGGAAGGCGCGGATTTGAACGCCGTGCTGCCGCTGCTGCCCGCTTCCGGTGACGTGGCGCTCAACGTCTGGTACACGCAGCGCGCCGATTATCGCGGCATGATGGGCTGCGTCCTCGGCAGCGGTACGGTGGACGAGCCGGACAGCTTCACGACTTACGGCATGACGACGCTGGTCTACCATCATCCGGCGCTCGACCTGCCGCAGCTTCAGCCCGTCGATTTCACCTTCACCGATGGCAGCGGGTCGCCGGTCGCGCGCGTCGAGGCGGTCGGTCAGGGGGGCGCATCGACGGCGGATCAGGCGCTGTGCCTGCCGGTGCAGGTCACGCTGCTGCGCGACGTGGATTCCGACCTGAAGGCGGCGCTGATCGTCCAGAACGATCTCGGCTGGACGGTCGCCAGCGCCGACGCGATTCTGGCGACCGCCGACCAGCGCACCAGCGCGGCGCTCGCGCCCGGCAACTCGCTGACGGCGTACCCGCTGCTGCGCCTGCCTTACGGCGCGCCGCCGGGCGATTACCGCGTCTTCCTGCGCCTCTACGACGAGACGGCGCAGCCCTCCGGCTACAATCCACCGCAAGCCGGGCAGACCATCTCCGGGCGCGACCTGCTGCTGGCGACCTGGACGGCGCTGCCCGGCGCGAACTGGTCGCAGGTGACGCGCGAGACGGCGCTGCCCCATGCGCGCAATCTCGCCTTTTCCGGCGATCTGACGCTGCTGGCGGACGACCTGCCGACCGACGTGACGACCATCGCCAACGGTGACGAAATCCGCGCGGCGCTGCTCTGGCGCGGCGGCGGCGCGCTGCCCGCGCTCGAACTGGCGGACGAGGCGGGCGCGTGGAGCGTGTCTGCCTCGCCGCGCCTGAGCGATCACGGCGAAATCGTGCTCGACTGGCGCTCGCTGCGCGTGCCGCCGGGTGCAGAGAGCGGCTCGGCGGTGCTGCGGCTGGGCGGCTGGGCGACACTGGCGCACTATCGTATCGAGGCGCTGCCGATGATCACGGAAGCGCCGCCTTTCGCTACCAGCGTGAACGCGGTCTTTCCCGGTGTCGGCGAACTGGTCGGCTACACGCTGTCCGACCCACCGTTCAGCCGCGACAATCCACCGCAGGTGACGCTGGTCTGGCGTGCGGGTGAGACGACCCCGGCGCTCAGCTACACCGTGACCGCGCAATTGATCGACGCGGCAGGGCAGGTGGTCGCCCAGAGCGACGCCCTCCCCGGCGACCGCCCGACGACCGGCTGGCGCGCGGGCGAGTACGTCGTCGACGCGCATACGCTGGCGTTCAACGGAGATGCACAGCCAGGCGAGGCGAAACTGATCGTCGCGCTCTACGACGCCGTGACGGGCAGCCGCGTCCGCCTCGCCGACGGGACGGACGCGCTGGTGCTGCAAACAGGGCTTGCACTGCGCTGAGGGAACGCTCAACCGGAGGTAGTAGGGGCACGACATGTCGCGCCCCTGCGTTGTGTTTGGTTAAGCCGATGCGCCTACGCCGGCGTGAAGGACGAACACGTATGGTCCAGTCGTCGGGTTCTGCGGCGACGTGTTCATGACGAAGGTGAAGTAATTCTTCGACATGTCGCTGTCGGGCGTCATCCCCGTGAGGTCGATGCTCAGCATGGCGTCGTACTGCCAGCCGGCGAGGTCGCCGGGTGCGAGCGTCAGCGTCGAGTTCGACAGGTCGGTCGAGTTGCTCCCGCTCCAGCACAGGTCGCTGGTGCCCGCGTCGTCGCAGGCAATCGTGCTGCCGCTGTTATCCGTGATGGGGTTAAGCTTCGCGTCCGTCATGAGGATGTACGGGTCGAGCGCGTCGCTGGCGGAAATCATGTAGAGGCTCATCGGCACGCCGGAAGCGACCATGCCCGGCGTCAGGTTGATGTCGTAGATGTCGCCGCCGGTGTCCTGCTTGGAGATCGACATGCCTTCGAGGATCAACAGGAATTCGCCGTTCTGGTTGCCGTAGCCGCCCACCACCAGCGACATACTCGCGGTGGGATCTCCCGTATCCTGGGTGAATGTGATCTGCGCGCTCGAAGTGGAGGCGGGGACGCTGCCGCTCGTCGGCAGGTTTGCCGCGTAGCTGGCTGCCCCACTGGCGTCGTCGTTACACTGACCCTCGCCCGAATCCGTATTGAGGACTGCCAGCACCGGGTCGAAGCCGTTCAAGCCGATGGCAGTGGCGGTGTAGGTGACGCCGCTGGGCATGTCATTGACGATCACCTCGACGCCGTTGTCGAAGCTGGCGCCGTTGTCGCAGGTGACGCTCATCCCCGTGACGGTCCCGGTGTCGCTGGACTGCGTGTTGTTGGGCTGCGGTGTAGGCACCTGTGGGCTTTGCTGACTCTGTCCGCTTTCCGTGTCCTTCCCGCCGGTAAACGCGCTGCCGCTGTCGTTGGCGCTGCTCGCCGCGCCCATCCCGGCGTGGAAGACGAGCACGTACTGCCCCTCCGTCTTGTTCTGCGGCGAGCTGGTCATGACGAAATTGTAGAAGTTCTGCGATCTATCCGAGTTCAGTGAAAGGTTGTTGAGCGAAACACTGAGCATGGCGTCGTAGGGTCCGCCGGGCAGGGTGCCCGCCCCCAGCGTCACCGACGAGCTGGACAGGTCGGTCGAGTCGCCGTAGCACAGGCTGCTATCGCCTGCGTCATCGCAGGTAATCGCGTTTCCCTGACTGTCGGAGATCGTGCTCATGTCGCCGCCCACCTGATAAATGTAGGGGTCTAGCTTGTCGTCGGCGGCAATCATGTAAACCGTCAGCGGGATACCCGACGCCACCATGCCGGGCGTCAGGTTGACGCTGTAAATATCTCCGGCATTGTCTTCCTTCGTGGCTGCCATGCCTTCGAGGATCAGCAGGAATTCGCCGCTCGCGTTGCCATAGCCGCCCACGACCAGCGACATATTGGCGAAGCTGCTGCCCGTGTTTTGCGAGAAGCTGACCTGCGCGCTGAGGTTGGAAGCGGAGACGCTGCCGGTCGTCGGCAGGTCGGCTGCGTAGCTGGAAGCGGCGCTCTTGTCATCGTTGCACAAGCCGTTTCCAGTCTTGGTGTTGAGGACCGCCAGCACCGGATCGAAACCGTTCAAGCCGATGGCGGTAGCGGTGTAGGTATAGCCGCTGCGCATCTGGCTGACCATGAATTCGATGCCGTTGTCGAAGCTGGTGCCGTCATCGCAGGTGACGCTCATCCCCTGCGGCGCTTGAGCTTGCAGCAGCCCGGGGGTGACCAACAGAACCAGGCAGGCTGCGAGTAAGAAACAAGTGCGTTTCATAAAGAACCCCCTTTTCGGCGCATTTACGATCACTATACAAGAAGTCGCTGTTTTGCGGGTGCATGGGGTCGCAGAATTTACGGCTTTTCTGTCCCGTATTGGTATTTGCCATAAATTCCCCGTGTTTTCAAATATTGACGCGCTTCTAACGCTGCGCCCGCATAATGGAGAGATGATGGAACACGCGATGGACAAACCATGCCTGAACTGACCAATGATCTGCGCGTGCTGATCGTCGCCAGCAGCCCGCTGGCGCGCGCGGGGCTGACCGCGCTGCTCGACGGCGCGCCGGGCATCGACATCGTCGGGCAGACGGCGGGCGAAAGCGAACTCTCCGACGCGCTCGACATCTACCGCCCGGACGCGCTGATCTGGGATATGGGCTGGGAGCCGCTGCAAACGCTCGACCGACTCGGCGAGGTGGGCGATGCTGTCGTGCTGGCGCTGATCACCGACGAAGCGACCGCCCTCGAAAGCGCAGCGGCACTGATCGGCGCGGGCGTGCGCGGCTTGCTGCTGCAAGATACGCCCGCCGACACGCTGGCGGCGGCGCTCGGCGCGCTGGGGCAGGGGCTGGTCGTGATCCTGCCGGAGATCGCCGTCTCGCTGCGCGGCGACTCGCCGCTGGTCGACCCGGAGCGCCAGGACACCCCGCTGATCGACGCGCTCACGCGGCGCGAGCTGGAAGTCATCAACCTGATCGCCGAGGGCTTGCCCAACAAGACGATTGCCGGGCAGCTTGGCATCAGCGAGCACACGGTCAAATTCCACGTCAACGCCATCCTGACCAAGCTGGGCGCGCAAAGTCGCACCGAGGCGGTCGTGCGCGCCACGCGCATGGGCTTGATCGCGCTGTAACGCCATCCAGCACCGCTTTTTTGTGACATTTATCCTTTATGAACCCTTCGCGCCCTTATAGAATAGCAGTGGTGCTATGCTGTTGTTGAAAGGACGCGCTCATGACGACCGCGACTGCGCTCAAAATCACGTCAAGACCGTTTCGAGACGACCGCGATTTCTGGCGCGTGCGCGACCTGCTGATCGAAGCCTACCCGCTGACGCCGACCGGCTTCAACTGGGAGGTGCGTCGCTGGGATGGGCAGCGATTCCACAACGACGACGCGGCGCTCAACCCGGAATGGGGGCGCACGGTGCGCCTGTGGGAGACGGACGACGGGCGGCTGGTCGGCGTGGCGCATTCCGACTACGCCAGCAACATTTCGCTGCAACTGCACCCCGACTACCGCGAGATCGAAGCCGAGATGATCGCCTGGGGCGAGGATACCCTCGCCGTCGTCAAGGAGGAGCGGCGGCAGGTCGAGGTGTTCGTGTTCGACTACGACGTGCCGCGCCGACGGCTGCTGGAAGCGCGCGATTACGACCAGATGCCCTATTACGGCGTGACGCGGCGGATGCGCTTCGGCAACCGCGCGCTGCCGACCGCCGAAATCGCCGCTGGCTACACGCTGCGGACGACGCGCCCCGACGACTGGGACGACTGCCAGCGCATGGCTGATCTGCTCAACGCCGCTTTCAAGCGCAGCATCCACAACGCGCAGGAATACTGGAATTTCTGCCAGCGCTCGCCTTCGTTCCGTCACGACCTGAACCTGGTCGCCGAAGCGCCGGACGGCTCGTTCGCCGCGCACGTGGGCGTCAACTGGGAGCCGATCAACGGCTACGGCGTCTTCGAGCCGGTCTGCACGCATCCCGCGCACCAGCGGCGCGGCTTGGCACGGACGCTGATGTTCGAGGGGATGCAGCGCCTGAAAGCGCTCGGCGCATACGACGCTTACGTCGATACGGGCGACATGGTGCCCGCCAACACGCTCTACGACGCGGTCGGCTTCACCGAAGCCTACACCGGGCACTACTGGCGCAAGATGTTCCAGGCTGAAACATCTCGCTCCGATCCGTGACGCTGCGCAAAGCAGCCATCCGGGATCGGGGCAGCGAAGGGGTTGCAGCGTTTGGGGATTTGACGATAATCGGGCAGATACACCTCACTCGACTCTGGACTCAACTCTATGACTGATGGCGAAACTGCCCACATTCTCGATAATCCGGCGTGGTACGCGCTCACGGACGGGGAACAGGCGCGCCTCGCCATTGGCACGGCGCGAGCGAAGCGTTATCCGCTCGATGTCGCGCCATTCGTCGGGTTGATCGATTACAGCGTGGGCGCATTTGCCGATATGGCAACCCTGGTCGAGCCGGGGCAGTGGGTTGGTCTGGTGGGCAGAAACCTGCCAAAGGAAGTGCCGGGCTGGACGACTGTCTTCGCAGTTGACGTCGACCAGATGGTCTGCGAGCAGCCGATCCTCGAACTGGTGAGTGCGGAAACCGTCCTCGATCTGACGCCTGCGGACGTGCCCGATATGCTCCACCTGATCGAACTGGCGCAGCCGGGACCGTTTTTTCAGCGCACGATTGAGCTTGGTCATTACGTCGGCATCCGCAAGGACGGTCAGCTTGTGGCGATGGCGGGCGAGCGCCTGCGTCCGCCCGGCTACTGCGAGGTCAGCGCGGTCTGCTCGCACCCGGATTATCGCGGCAGGGGCTATGCGCGGCTTCTGGTCAGCAAGGTCGTGGCGTGGAACTGGCGGCGCGGCGACTTACCCTTCCTGCATGTCGCCCCTGAAAATGCAAGCGCAATCCGCCTTTACGAAAGTCTGCATTTCCAAAAGCGCCGTGATATCACGATTCTGGTCGTCAGTCGCTGAAAGACCAGTATCGCGCGGCGGTATCCTATCCCTTTTATCAGGCATATCCTCACACAAGGGGCGGTGACTTCACCGCCTCGTTTGTTGTCTAATGAGAGTATGCCGCAAGGGGTTGCGGTCGCTGTGGTGAAGAACGACAACAAACGAAAGGACAAGTTTCGTATGGCAGATGTCTTGCAGAGTTTATCGGATGATTTGGCAGCAGCAGTCGAAACCGCCGGACAGAGCATCGTCCGGGTGGAAGGGCGCCGCCGCATGTCCGCCAGCGGCATCGTCTGGTCGGAGGACGGCTTGATCGTGACGGCGCATCACGTGCTGGAGCGCGATGAAGGCGTCCAGGTCGGGCTGCCCAGTGGCGAGAAGGTGGCGGCGGTGGTGGTCGGGCGCGACCCGACGACCGACATCGCCGTGCTGCGCGCCGTCTCTGGCGGCTTGACTCCCGCCAACTGGCAGGAGATCGGCTCGGTCAAGGTCGGGCATCTGGTGCTGGCGCTCGGTCGCCCGGATGCCGACGTGCAGGCGACGCTCGGCGTGGTCAGCGCGCTCGATGGTGAGTGGCGCACCCACGCGGGTGGTCGCATCGATACCTACGTGCAGACCGACGTGGTCATGTACCCCGGCTTCTCCGGCGGTCCGCTGGTGAGCGCGGGCGGCGCGATGATCGGCATGAACAGCTCGGCGCTGGCGCGCGGCGTCAGCGTGACGCTCCCGGCGGCGACGATCAAGCGTGTCGCCGAGACGCTGGTGAAGCACGGGCGCGTCAAGCGCGGCTTCCTCGGCGTGAGCGCCCAGCCGGTGCGCCTGCCGGATGCCATCGCCGAAAGCGCAGCCCAGGAGACCGGGCTGATGCTGGCGGCGGTCGAGCCGGGCAGCCCTGCTGCGAACGGCGGGCTGCTGCTCGGCGACGTGATCATCGGCATGGACGGGCAGCCTGTGCGCCACATGGACGATCTGATGGCGGCGCTCAGCGGCGACCGCGTCGGCGCTGCGGTGCCGGTGCGCGTCGTGCGCGGCGGGCAGGTGCAGGAGCTTCAGGTCACGATTGGCGAGCGCGAGGCTCCGAGCGAACGACGTGAGGAGGGCTGGCATCGTCACGGGAGATGGGCAGAATAATGTGTCATCCGTTCTGGAGCAGTTGAACGCGGCGTTCGCGGGCGTGCTCGATGAGGTGTGCGCCAGCGTCGTGCAGGTGCGCGACGAATCGCGCGGGGCGGGCGCGGGCACGATCTGGCATTCCGATGGCTTGATCGTCACCAACGCGCACGTCGCCCAGCATGGTCCGCTCAAGGTGGCGCTCTACGACGGGCGCGTGCTTGACGCCCAACTGCTGGCGCGCGACGAGGAGCACGATCTGGCGGCGCTGGCGGTCGAAGCCAGCGACCTGCCGACGATTCAGTTGGGCAGCGCGCGCAAGCTGCATCCGGGGCAGTGGGTGATGGCGCTGGGGCATCCCTGGGGCATCACCAACGCCGCCACCGGAGGCGTGCTGATCGGTGTCGGGCGTCAGTTGCCCGAACTGCCGGTCGTCAGCCAGGACTGGGTGATCGCCGACCTGCACCTGCGACCGGGTAACTCCGGCGGTCCGCTGGTCGACGAGCACGGACGGCTGATCGGCGTCAACACGTTGATGACGGGACCGGGCGTCGGCGTCGCCGTCTCGGTCGATGCGGTCAAGGAATTCCTACGACGGGCGCTCGGCTCGGCTGCCGCAGAAACAGCCGCGCCGGTCGCGTCGAAGATCGTCTGAGCGAGATCCACAGGACAATAAACTGGAGAAGCGGCGGGGGAAACCTCGCCGCTTTTGCGTCCGGCGCTTACTGGTCGAAGCTGAAGCGCTGACCGCGAAACGGCTCGATAGACATCAGGTAGGCGAAGACCATGCGCTTCAGCTCGGCGATGAAGCGGGCTTCCTGCGCGTCGTCCCCGGCAGCGCCGAACGGGATCATCGCGCGCATCATCACGACGATGACCGTCGCGTAAAATTCGCACAGCTCCGGCGCGAGCGTGGCGGCGACCGAGGCGAAGCGCCGGTTGACCCGCTGTGTGATCTGGCGGCAAATCTCGTCGGCTACGTCGGTCAGCGCCGTTGAACTCTGCGCGCTGTAAAACATGGCGCGGAACGCCGGGTTCGCCGTGTAGAACTCGGCGATCCGGTCGATCAGGGTGATCAAAACGGCTTGCAGCGGCGCTGTGTCGTCTACGAAGACATCTTCGAGCAGCGAATCAAGCTGCCCCCGGTAGCGGGTCGCCAGCGCATTCAGAATGGCTTGTTTGTTGGGGAAGAACTGGTAGAGCGAGCCAATAGAAGTATTTGCTCGTATTGCGATGGCGTTCGTGGTAGCCGTCTCGTAACCCGTTTCCGCGAACACCTCGGCGGCTGCATCGAGGATTTGCGAGACACGTCGCTGACCGCGCACCTGCTGAGGGGTACGCCTCATGAGGTTTTCGTTAGCCATGCATCAACTCAGACTATTCAATTGAAAAATCATGTGCGGCGCGTTCTTCTCGAACGCCGTGCATACCTACCGCTCATGATTCACCGAAACAACAGGGAGTACGAGGGCGGATTATAACCGCCCTCGCGTCATGCGCAAAATCAGCCGATGCTGAAGGTGATCTGCACCTCTACGTCGACGCTCAACTGCCCCTGATTGACGGGCTGACTGCTGCCTGCCGCCGACGCCATCATCACGCCTCTGCCGAAAACCGGGACGGGTCCGCCCGAATTCTGCGGCACTTCGGTGACGATCAGCGGGCTGCCGAGGGTCACGCCCAGCGCGGAGGCGAGCTGCTGCGCGCGATCCTGCGCCTGCTGGACGGCTTGCGCGCGCGCCTGCTGCTCCAGCGTCGAAGGGTCTTGAATGCCGAAGCTCAGGTTGTAGATGGTATTCGCGCCCGCCTCGACGGCGGAGGTCAGCACCGACTCGACCTGATCGACGTTGCGAACGGTCACCTGAACGGTATTCGTGACCTGATAGGTCGGCTGTCCGCTCAGATTGCCGTTGTTGTCATACTGGTTCTGCGGGGTGACGTTGATGCCGCTGGTCTGGATGTCTTCTTTGGCGATGCCGAGGTCGGTCAGCGCATTCAGGACTTTGCTGATGGCGTCGCCCGTCTTGGAAAATGCGGTCGCCAGATCGGGATCGACGGTTTGGACGCCCAATTCGACGTATGCCACATCCGGCGCGGCATAAGCTGTTCCCGTCCCGTTGACGGTGATCGTATTGTTCGGCGTCGGGGTGGTGGTGTCCTGCGCGCTCGCGGGCACGACCAGCGCCAGCGCCGCGACCCCGACCAGCAGCACCGTCAGTTTTCGTCCGAAGTGAAGACTCATCACGCTTGCCTTTGTCTAGGTGAGCAGAAATGCGCTGTAACGCGCATCTTAATTGTATACCGGCGCCAGAGAATTACAAGCGTCGTGCGTGAGGGGTAAATGATAGATGGGCGTCCTCTCGCAGAGGACACCCATCCTGTCGAAGTCTATCTATCGACTACTGCCCGGACGCGCTCACCGTGAGGGTGTAGCTGCCGCTGGTGTAGCCGCTCTGCCCGTTTTCGCGGCTGACGACGATCTGGTAAGTGCCGGGACCGGGCAGCCCATAGTTCGAAATCTGCGCCGAATCGCGCGTCTCCGACGGGTAAGCCATCGTCATCTGCTGCCCGTTGGCGTCGCGGATTTCGACTGTCGGAGAGAGCGTGCCGTCGCTGCGCTCGACCGTCACGTCGATCTTTCCGCCCTGATCGCTGTTGAACGTCCAGACGTTGTCCCACTGCGCGCTCGTGACTTCGCCCTGCACCGGCGTGTCCAGCGTGACCTCGCCGACCGGCGCGGTGAGCTTCGGGCTGCCTTCGCCCGTGCCGTTGAGCGTGACCGTCAGGGCATAAGCGCCGCTGGTCTCGCCCGTCTGGTCGTTCTGGCGCGTCACGCGCACGGTGTACGTGCCCGGTCCGTTGAGTCCGTAGCGGGTGATCTCGGCGGTGGCGCTGGTGTTGTCGGGATAGCCGTGACTGATCTCCTGACCGCTGCCGCCGAGCAGGATCACTTCGGGGATCAGGTCGCCGTCCTTGCGCGTCACGTTGACGGTGATGGTGTCGCCCGCGTCGGTCTTGAGCGTCCAGTCCTGATACCACTGCCCAGGCGTGATCGACCCGTCGAGTTCCTGATCATACGTGACGGTTCCGCCCGCCGCGCCCTCCAGCAGCGGGCTGCCCTCACCGGAGCCGACCAGATGAAGGGTCAGTTCGTAGGTGCCGAGCGTGTTGCCGGTCTGATCGTTCTGTCGGCTGACGGCGATTATGTATTGACCGGCGGCGGGCAGCTCAAACTCGTTCGTGTCGGCAGTTGCGCCCTGGTTGTAGCCCGTTTGCAGCGAATCGCCATTGGCGTCGAGCACGTTCACAATCGGGGTGAGTGTGCCGCCCGTGCGTTTGACGATCACGTCGATGGCGTCGGCTGCCGGGGCGTTGTAGGTGTAAAGCTGCTGCCAGTGAGTCGCGGTGACTTCGCCGTCGACGGGCGTGTCCACCTGGAGTTCGCCGATGATCGTCTTGTTGTTGGGGTTTTCCTCGCCTGTGCCCAGCGGGATGACTTCCAGCGAATAATCGCCGGTGGTCGCGCCATCCTGACCCCGGTCGCGCGTCACCTCGACCGTGTAGGTTCCGGCAGAAGGCAGCGTGAAATCGTCAATCGTCGCGCCCGCGTAGTCGTTGTCAGGACCATAGCTGTGCGCAATGTCGGTCCCGGTGGCGTCCAAAATTGTGACATCCGGGATCAGGTTGCCGCTGGTGCGTTTGACGCGCACACTGAGGCGATCCGCCGACGCCGTGCCGAGGGGCCAGTCCTGCTGGAAATTGGTGTCGTCAATCGTTCCTTGTACCGGCGTGCCGTAGCTTAAGGTTTGCGGCTGCGCCTCCGTCGCTTCAGGCGTAGAATCCTGTGCCCAGACACTCCCCGTGATCAGCAGGGCGAGCACAATACCGGTTAAGAAAGCATATTGCCGTCTCACAGTCGTCCTCTCTCAATTTCAAATAAGCGTCCAAACATCCTAGCACGGAATCGCCGCATGGGGTGATCCCCTGCTTGTATTAAGTCGCAAAAACGAGGCGGAAAGGGGCGGGGCGCTACCCCGTCGTCTTCATCCCGGCGGCGATGCCGTTGACTGACGCCAGCACCGCGTCGAGCAGCGCGTCGTGCTCGTCCGTGCCCGGCGGCAGCGCGCGCAGGCGGCGCAGCAGCGACACCTGAATGTAGTTGAGCGGATCGACGTAGGGGTTGCGCCGCTCAATCGAAAGCTGCATCACCGGGGTGTGCTCCAGCAGGTCTTTCTGCCCCATGATGGCGCAGATTTGCTGGCGGGCGCGCTCGTGCTCGGCTTGCATCTGGTTGAAAATCCGCTCGCGGATGTCCGGGTCGGCGACCAGCATGGCGTACAAGCCCGCGATTGCCATGTCCGCTTTGGCGATGTCCAGCTCCACGTTTTCGATCAGCGCGCGGAAGAACGACCACTCCTTGAACATCTGCTGGAGTGTCGTCAAGCCGCCGCCGTCCGCGCAGTAAGCGGTCAGCGCCGTGCCGACGCCATACCAGCTTGGGATGATGGCGCGGCTCTGCATCCACGAGAACATCCAGGGAATCGCGCGGATCGACTCGAAGCCGCCTTTGCTGCGCTTGGCGGGGCGGCTGCCGATGGGCAGGCGCGCCAGTTCGTTGATCGGCGTGCCCTGCTGCCAGTAATCGAGGAAGCCGGGCGTCTCGTAGACGAACTTGCGATAGGTCGCTTCGCTGGTCTGCGAGAGGGTATCCATCGCCGCGCGCCATTCGGGGCGCACCTCGACCTTCGAGGGCGTGCCGAGCGCGGTCAGGACGGCGTTCATCACCTGATTGAGATGCCGCCGGGCGATGTCCTCGTTGCTGTAGCGGTAGGCGATCACTTCGCCCTGCTCGGTGATCTTGATCGGTCCCTGGAAGGCGCGTGGTGGCTGCGCCAGGATGGCGCGGTTGGTCGGTCCGCCGCCGCGCCCGATGCTGCCGCCGCGCCCGTGAAACAGCTCCAGCTTGATGCCGTGCTTGACGCAGACATCGGCGAGCGCCTGCTGCGCCGCATAGAGACTCCAGTTCGAGGCGAAGTAGCCGCCGTCCTTGTTGCTGTCGGAGTAGCCGAGCATGATCTGCTGGCGCATCCCGCGCCGGAGCAGGTGCTTGTGATATTCCGGGTTGGTGAACAGCGCTTCCATCACGTCCGCCGCGCCGTGCAGGTCTTCAATCGTCTCGAACAGCGGCACCAGATCGACCGCGTCCTGCACGCCGACTTCGGTGGCGAACAGCAGCATCGTCAGCGTATCGCTCGGCGACGTGCTCATGCTGGCGATCACGCTGTCGATCACGCTCGTGCCGTACTGGCGCTGCGCCCGCGCGATCACGCGCCAGGTCGCAATGATGCGGTTGCTCGTGTCCGAAAAGATCGGCTCGACCGGGAAGAAAGGGCGCGGGTTGACGATCTCGCGGGTCAGCAGCGCCTGTTTGTCCGCTTCAGGCAGGTCGGCGTAGTTCTCGACCTGTCCGTAATAGTGCAGCAGTTCGGCGATGGTGGAGCGGTGCAGGCGGGCGTCCTCACGGATGTCGAGCGGGACGAGGTGCAGCCCGAACAGACGCACTTTCTCGATCAGGCGGCGCAGCGTGCCGTCGGCGACGAACGCGCCCTGATTGGCTTTCAGGCTGTCGTAAATGATCAGCAGGTCGTCGAGCAGGTCGTGGTGGGTGATGTAGGCGTCGCGGTCGAGCTTGTCCCAGATCAGGCTCATCATCAGCCGGTAGACCTCATCCGACGTGCTCTCCGGGAAATCGATGCTCTGCACGCGCGCCATCAACTGCGGCGAGACGCCGATCTCGTCGGTCGATTGGGTGAGATGGTCGCGCAGGAAGGCGATTTCGTTCAGGTAGACCTGCCGCGCGGCTTTGCGCAGCGTCGCCAGCGTTTCCAGAGTTACGTCGGCGGTCACGTTGGGGTTGCCATCGCGGTCGCCGCCGATCCACGAGGCGAATTGCAGCACGGGCGGAAGCTGCGACCAGTCGGCGCTGGGGTAGTGCCGTTCCAGCACGTCGCGCAGCTCGTCGTAGATGTCGATCACCACGTCCATGATCACCGACGTGATGAAATACAGCCCGAAATCGACCTCGTCCTCGACCTTCGGGCGCGAGGCGCGCGTCGGGCGCGTCTGCCACAGTTCCTCGATTTCCTCGGTGATGGTCGCCTCAAGCTGGCGCAGCTCGCGGGGCAGCACCTGGCGCTCCGCGTCTTTCCAGGCGATCATCCGGGCGATCTGGCGCAGCTTGATCAGCACCTCTTTGCGCTTGGCTTCGGACGGATGCGCCGTGACCACCAGCCGCACGCGCAAATGCTCCAGCATGGCGCGCATTTCCTCGCTGTCGACCCCGGCGTCGTGCAGGTTGGCGACGGCGCTCTCAATCAACTCTTTCAGCGCGCCTTTGGCTTCGCGGGCACGCAGCACGCGGATGCGCTGCTGATCTTCGGCGATGTTGATCAACTGGAAGTAATTGCTGAAGGCTTTGATCAACACGTCGAGCGAGGACGCATCCAGACCGTCAATCGTCGTGCGCAGGGCTTCCTCGGCGCGGGCGTCGCCCCGGCGGCGATCTTTGGCTTCGGCGCGCACCTGCTCGACAAGCTGAAAGGCTTCTTCGCCATGCTGCTCGCGGATGACGACGCCCAGCAAGCCGCCGAGCAGCTTGATGTCCGCGCTCATCGCGTTGGTGAGATCGCTATCCTGCATGATATTCCTCTGGTGTTTTTGCGCGCAGACATGATAACGCAGTGAGGGGAAGCCTCCAACTCAAAAATGCGCAGAAACGCGCGAGCAGCACTGCGCGATGTCCGCGAGCACCCGTGTGCCTGACGCGCGGATTGCCATCCGATCAGCCGCCAATCCCCATTTGCGCCCAACTGGCGCTACAATAGAATATCTCCGCAAAGCAACGAGGATAGCCCGATGAAACGGATCGTTTTTGCTCTGTTGGGAATCGCGCTGCTGCTCACGTCGCCGGTCGCGGCGCAGGAGGATGCGCCCGCCTTGAGCGCCGACGATGCCGCACTGCTTGCCGCCGCTGACGCCGCGCCGCCGGACAGCTTCGCCTTCGACTACACGGCGCACCTTGCCATTGACCTCGATACCTTCATGCTGACGAGCGATCTCAGCGGCTCCGGCGCGGTCGACCGAACCGTGCCCGCGCTGGCGCTTTCGCTCGACGGCAGCATCGCGCTCGGCACGACGCAGACCATTCCGGTGAGCGATCAGTTCCGCTGGGTGGGCGATACGCTCTACCTGAACGCCGGCGATGGCTGGCAATCGCGGCAAAGCGCGGGGCAAATCGCCGCCGATTTCGTCTCCCAGTATGCATTTCTGTCCGCCGATGCCGGGGCGCTGTCAGGCTGGGATTGGACGGGGATCGACGGCTTGAGCGACGTGCTGAATAATCTGCGCGCGGCAGACCCGGCGGCGTGGCTGACGACGCAGCGGCTCGACGACGAAGCCGTGAACGACGCGCAGACGGCGCATTTTCAGACCACCGCCGACCTGCACGCGCTGATGCAGACCGGCGCCTTTGCGGACGCGCTCACGACCCTCGCCAACGCGGAGGGGACGATGTTGATGATCTACGATCACGACCAGATGGCGGACATCGCTAAGGCGAACAGCGCCATGTTCACGGGCGCGACGGTCACGCTGGAGCAATACGTCGGGCTGGACGATCATCTGCTGCATCGCGTCGTGCTCACCGTCGATATGCCCATCGATCCGACGCAGGGCGGCTACCCGAACGCGCCGTTCACGGCAAACGCGGTACTCGACATCACGCTGCACGATCTCAACCAGCCGCAGGATATTTCTGCACCCGACGGCGCGCAGCCCGTCGACAGCTTCGCTTTTCCCGCCGCGCCGACGCCTGCGCCTCCGGGTGATGGGAAGACGCAGTACGTCTTTTTCGACACCATCAGCACCGAAAACGAGCCGTATACCCGAACGTTCGACGCGCAGGCGGGCGATGTCGTGACGATCACGGCGAGCGGCTTGCAGCTTGAGGCGGACACGCAGATCACGCTGCTCGCGCCGGATGGCTCGACGCTGGCGGAGAACGACGACCGCGATACGCCGTCCTTCGCGCTGGGCGATTACGAGTCGCAGATTGCCGATTTCGCCATCCCGGCGGACGGCACCTACAGCGTGCAGGTGAACGATCCCTACGGCGGAACCGGCACGTACCTGCTGACGATCAACATTCAGCGCTGAACGTCACTTGTGTCTGGCGCATGTCGGTGCTATAGTTCTCCCATCAATCAAGCGCGCTCCTGGTGCGCTTGTCCATAATGATGTACTCATCAAGAGCGGTGGAGGGTTCGGCCCTGTGAAACCGCGGCAACCCCCGGAGCGCCGGGACGGTGCCAACTCCGACAGAGTGGTTACTCTGGCAGATGAGCGGTGAACCGAGTTTTCGAAACACCTCTCCAAGCCGGAGAGGTGTTTTTTTATTTGTCAGTGAGGAGGTTCTATTCAATGGTTGAAGTGCGCCAGCAGTTGGCAGGCTCGACCTTCATGACATCGCCGAGCTATTTCTTCACCTCGGAGTCGGTGTCGGAGGGACACCCCGACAAGATGTGCGACCAGATTTCCGACGCGGTGCTCGACGCCATCATCGAGAAAGACCCGAACGCGCGCGTCGCCTGCGAAACTTCGACGACCACCGGCGTCGTCTTTGTCTTCGGCGAAATCACCACCAGCGCTTACGTCGACATCGAGAGGATCGTGCGCGACACGGTGCGCAAGATCGGCTACACGCGCGGCAAATACGGCTTCGACGCGGATACCTGCGGCGTGATGGTCTCGATCAAGGAGCAGTCGTCGGACATTGCTCAGGGCGTCGATCACGCATTCGAATCGCGCGAGGACAGCATGAGCGAGTCCGAGATCGCGTCTCAGGGCGCGGGCGACCAGGGCATGATGATCGGCTTTGCCTGCGACGAGACGCCCGAACTGATGCCGCTGACGATCTCGCTGGCGCATAAGCTGACGCGCCGCCTCGCCGAAGCGCGCCGCTCGCGCGAAATCATCTGGCTGCGTCCCGACGCCAAGAGCCAGGTGACGGTCGAATACGAGTTCGGCAAGCCCAAGCGCGTCGATACCGTGGTGATCTCGACCCAGCACGCCCCCGATGTCGATTACGAGACGATCAAGCGGACGGTGATCGAGAAGATCATCAAGCCGGTCGTGCCCGCTGAGCTGCTCAACGGGACGCGCTTCTTCGTCAACCCGACCGGACGCTTCGTCACGGGCGGTCCGCTCGGCGACGCCGGGCTGACCGGGCGTAAGATCATCGTCGATACCTACGGCGGCGTGGCGCGGCACGGCGGCGGCGCGTTCTCCGGCAAAGACCCGACGAAAGTCGACCGCAGCGCGGCGTATATGGCGCGCTACATCGCCAAAAACGTGGTCGCGGCGGGGTTGGCGGCGCGCTTCGAGCTTCAGGTATCCTACGCCATCGGCGTCGCCCAGCCGACTTCGCTGGCGGTCGAGACTTTCGGCACGGGGCGCATCCCTGACGACCAGATCGAGATGCTGATCCGCAAGCACTTCGACATGCGCCCGGCGGCGATCATCCGTGACCTCAACCTGCGCCGCCCGATCTACCAGCAGGTGGCGGCATACGGGCACTTCGGGCGCGACGATCTCGACGTGCCCTGGGAGCTGACCGACAAAGCCGAGCTGCTGCGCGACGAAGCGGGGCTGTAACGCATCTGGACGCAACCGTGTAGGGGCAGGCGTATTAAGCCCCTCACCCTGTGCGAAACTCTGTTTCGCACAGGGTGAGGGGAAATGGGCTGCACGGCGCAGATGCATTGGTTGACAGGGCACCCTTACGACCCCATTCCGCTCCGAATTACCCCACGCTCTTTCTTTGTTGGTGCTGCGTGATCCCAAGGTGTATAGTGTCCTTAAGCAGGGACACCGAGGGATCAAAAGATGCGCGCGCTCAGAAGATTCAGCCGATTCTTCAAGAACTTCATGATCATTTTCTCGTTCGTGGTCAACCTCGTGCTGGTGTTGGTGATTCTGGCGCTGGTGCTGTTCATCTTCGACATCAAGGACAACGTGGTCACGCCGCTGGTCGCCGGGCTGCACAGCAGCTTCGTCGGGCTGGACGAGGCGACGATTGACTGGACGATCCCGGTGCGCGATACCATCCCGGTCAAGTTCGACCTGCCCATCCACCAGCAGACGGTCGTCACCCTGACGCAGTCCGTCCCGCTCAGCGTCTCGGCGACGATCACGCTGCCGGGCGTCGGTCAGTTGAACAACGCGCAGGTCTACTTGCAGCTTCCCGCCGGGCTGGAACTGCCCATCCAGCTTGACATGAGCGTGCCGGTCGATCAGCAGTTGGACGTGGCGCTCGACGTGCGCGCGGTGATCCCGCTCGACCAGACCCAGCTTCACGACCCGCTCAACAACCTGCGCCTGATCTTCGAGCCGCTGGCACGCGCGCTTTACAATCTGCCCGACAATTTCGGCGGCGCGGTGCAGATGGTTGGGGACGTGATCAGCGGCAAGGGCGTCAATCTGCTGGCGGACAACGCTTACTCGCGCGATCCCTGGCTCGGCTTCTCGCAGACGGCGGGGCTGGGCTATCCACTGGTACACGAACCCGTCCCGCAGGCGGATCGCTCGGTGCAGACCGGGCTGGTCGTGCAGGGTGGAATCCCGGCGCTCGACCAGCAGCTTCGCCCGGACGTGTACCAGCAGGGCGGTCCCGACGCCGTCAACGAGCGGGCGGAACAGACTTTGACGCAGAGTATTCCGCGTTATAATTACGACGGTTCTTATGGTCAGTACGCGGCGTCGGATGTCGAGTTCGGCAATTCGCCCGCGCCCGACGACCTCGGCATTTTGCCGACGCCCACGCCGAGAAATTGACTCGGCGTAGCGCGGCGCGCCGTACAGGGTTTGATATATAAATTTCTGTTGAGAGTTCCCGGCATTGGATGATCTGCGCAGCCCGTTCCGATGGTATGATTAATCATCCTCGCCGTTCAGATTTCGTGAAAGATTTGTGAGCTGAAGATGTCCCAGCAGGACTTTCGCCCGCCCATCTGTGATTACGAAGGCTCGAACTACCGTACCGAGTTCTGGGAAGGTCGCGGGCGCGACTACGAAGACCGCGTGGAGCGGATCGCGCTGGAACGGCTGCTGCCGCCGGGCGGGCGCCGGATGCTGGAAGTGGGTGCGGGCTTCGGGCGGCTGACCAACGAATACGACGACTTCTCGCAGGTCGTTCTGCTGGATTATTCGCTTTCGCAGCTTCAGTACGCGCAGGAAAATCTGGGGCGCTCGGCGCGCTACGTCTACGTCGCCGCCGACGCGTATCACCTGCCGTTTCACCCTGGCGTTTTCGACGCCGTGACGATGGTGCGCGTGCTGCATCACATGGCGCACGTCGAGGCGGTGCTGACGCAGGTTCGGCGCGCGCTGGTGCCGAAGGGCGTCTTCATCCTCGAACACGCCAACAAGCGCAACCTCAAGGCGATGGTGCGCCACCTGCTCAAGCAGCAGGACTGGAGTCCCTACGACCTCACGCCCGTCGAATTCATCGAGCTAAACTTCGACTTCCACCCCGAATATATCCGGCGCGAATTGCTGCGGGCGGGCTTCTCGATTCAGCAGCGGCTGCCCGTGTCGCTGTTCCGGCTGGAGCAGTTGAAAGATACCGTGCCGGTTGACCTGCTGACGCGGCTCGACAGCCTGTTCCAGTCGAGCGGGCTGCTCTACGCGCCGAGCGTGTTCGTGCGCAGCGTCGCGGTCGGCAACACGCCCGACAATCTGGGGCGGGATATGCTGTTCGCCTGCCCGGAATGCGGCGGCGAGCTGGCGCGGCACGGCGACATCATCACCTGCCTGCGCGAAGGGCTGCGCTGGGCGATCCGCGACGGCATCTACGACTTCAAAGCGCCGCTCGAAAGCGACGAGTAATCCGCCCGAAACTCGACCGAACGTGGGGAGCATGTCATGCCAACTACCCAAACCAACCGGTTGCTGGGCTATCCTGACGACGCGCGCCTGTTGATCGTCAACGCCGACGACTTTGGGATGTATCCCGCCATCAACCAGGCCATCATCCGCGCGCTTCATGCCGGATTCGTCCAATCCACCAGCCTGATGGTGCCCTGCTCTGCCGCGCCCGCAGCCATGCAGTTTCTCCGCGACCATCCCGACGTGTCTTTCGCCATTCACCTCACCTTCCTCCGCGATTACCCTCACTCAGACTGGCAGCCGCTCACCAGCGTTGAAAAAATCCCATCGCTGCTCGACGAGACCGGCAATTTCTATCTGTTCGAGCGCATGGAGGAATTTCGAGCGCGGGCGACGTTGGGCGATCTGGAAGTGGAATTTCGCGCGCAGATCGAGGCGGCGCTGACCGCCGGACTGAAACCAACTCATCTGGATTGGCACGCCCTGCGTGTCGGGGATCGGGGAGACATCTTCGACCTGCTGCTGCGGCTGGCGCGCGAATACGGGCTGTCGACGCGCGTCTTTGGGCAGCCGTTCATCGATCAGGTGCATAATCAGGGCTTGCCCGCCAATGACCACCCGGTGCTGGACAGCACCAGTCTGCCCACCGCCGATAAACCCGCGTGTTACGCGCAACTGCTGCGCGAGCTTCCTGCCGGACTCAGCGAGTGGGCGGTTCATCCCGGACTCGCCACACCAGAAGCCCAGACTATCGATCCAGTCGTCTCGCCGATGCGTCAGGCGGATTTTGAATTTGTCACCTCACCAGAAGCCCGCGACCTGATCCGGCAGGAGGGCATTATTCTGCTCAGCTACCGACCGCTTCAGAAGGCGTGGCAAGGGCTATCGCCGCAAGCCTAGAGACCGCGTTTCACCGCCACGCGCTCTTATTTCCCTGCAATCTCCTCGATTAGCCTGAACTGCATTCTCGACGCCATTTTCGGCGCGGATTTGCTCGCCAAGCTGTGCGGCTGCCGTCTGGATTTGGCTGTCCGTGACCAGTGATCGGATGCCCGCCGCCAGATTATCCACCGTGATGCGGCTGCGTGGAATCGGCTTGACGCCGACGCCGAGCGCGTACACCCGCCGCGCCCAGAAGGGCTGATCGCCCATGTGCGGGATGATCAGCGTCGGTTTTCCGGCGCGCAGCCCGGCGGCGGTCGTGCCCGCACCGCCGTGATGGACGACGCCTGCCACGCGCTCGAACAGCCAGTCGTGCGGCGCGTGATCGATGAGATGGACGGAATCGGGTAGGGCGCGGGTCGCCGCGCCTCCCCACCCGCTGGCGAGGATCGCGCGCTGCCCGGCTTCGCGCAGCGCCGAGACGATCAGGTCGATGGTCTGCTGGCTGCTGCTGCTGGGCATACTGCCGAAGCCGACGTACACGGGCGGTTCGCCCGCGTCGAGGAAGCGCACGAGGTCGTCCGGCGGCTGCCAGCCCGACTGCTCGTTCAGAAACCAGTACCCGGCGACGTGGACGTTCGCGCGCCAGTCTTGCGCCGGGGGCACGACGTAGCGGCTGAAACCGTAAATGGCTGGCGTGCGCCCGCGCTCGCGCAGGTACGATGCGGCGCTGTGCGGCTTCAGACCCAGCACATCCGTCCGCAGCGCATTCGTCCCTTCTGCGGCGACGTTCCACATCACCCGATCCGCGAAGAAGCCAGCGAGCAGATTGAGCAGGCTGTCGTGCCCCTTGACCGGCGCGATCATGCTTGCTGCGCCGCTGCGCGTCGGCAGGTAGGGCTGGAGCGGCGTGTTGATCTGGCGGATGCCGAATTTCTCGCAGACCGCCTGCGTGAACGGCTCGGAGACGAATCCGCAGATCAGCGCGTCCGCGCCCGGCGCGTGCTCCAGGATCGGCGCATACATGCGCGCGGCGTGCTGCGCGTACAGACGCTTCATGTGACCAAGCTGCTGGCGGGGATTGGGCGCTTCGACCCAGGCGACGCCTTCCGGGCTTTTCATCAGCGCTTCGATGTCCAGCGTCGCCGCGAAATCCAGCCCGTGCGCGCGCACCCAGCCGCCGAAGTTCTCGCCCGCGACCAGCGTCACGTCGTGCCCGTGCGCCTGCAAGCCCTTCGCCAGCGCAATGGCGGGCTGCACGTCCCCGCGCGAACCCAGCGCGATGATCAGCAGGCGCATCGTGCGGCGCACTCCGCTACAGGTCTTCCAGATGCGCGTCGACCCAGGCGGCGTAACGCTCGCGCAGCGCGCAGGTCTTAACGCCCGGCTTGCCGCTGCCGATGGTGACGCCGTCGATGGCGACCACCGGGATGATCCCTCGGCTGCTGCTGGTGACGAAGGCTTCTTCGAGGCGCGGGATGTCGACGACGTTGACGGCGTCGCGGCGCACCGGGACGACCTCCGGCGCGACCTCGAAGACGATCTGCTGGGCGATGCCGGGCAGCACGTCTTTCCCGGCGGTGCGCAGCTCGCCGTGCAGCAGCGCGTAGAAGTTGCTGCTGATGCCTTCGAGGATATTGCCCGTCTTGCTCAGGAGCAGCCCGGTATAGGTGCCCGGCGGCAGCGTCTTCTCGACCGCCTGCCGATCCTGCATCCAGTCGGTGGTTTTCGCCGCCGGGTTACTGCGGTGCGCCTCCGAGACGGTGACGCAGCGCACGCCCGCCGCGTAAACCTCACGGCGCGGGCGGCGTGAACGGCTCGACCGACAGGATCAGACAGTCCGGCTGCTTCCGGGGCACGGTGATGCGGAAGCGCACGTCTTCCCATAGCCCGCCTCGGCGATCATCTGGCGCAGCGCCGCGCGCAGGGCGCTGCGATGCAGCGCCAGCGGAATCCCCGCCAGCCGCGCCGAGTCTTCGAGGCGATCCAGATGCGCGTCCAGCTTCAAGACCTGAAAGGTGTGATAGGTGTTGGTGATGGTGTAGACGCCGTCGTGCGGCTCGTAGCGCGCCGCGTCCGCCAGCGAGTCGGCGTGATAATCGACCGCTTGCAGACCATCGGGCGTCAGGCGTTTGATCAAGCAGGGCATGGCGGCAGCTTTCGAGGTGAACAGGCACAGTGCTAATTAGATTTTAGAATGCGTTGCCCGCCAGCACAACCACGCAGCTTGACACGGCACCCGAATCTGAGTATATTATGTCGTGTAATGACATGTCGTGTGGCGACATATAGAAAGGCTCTATCATCGACACGTCGGCGCAATCTCAACTGCCGCTCACCGAAGCGACCTTCCTGATTCTGCTCAGTCTGGCGTCCTCGCCCAAACACGGCTACGCCATCATGAAGGATGTCGCCGCGCTCAGCGAGGGACGGATCAATTTTGGTACGGGTACGCTTTACGGCGCGCTCAAACGGCTGCTGGAGCAGGGCTGGATCGAGCGGCTCGACGACGCCGAAGGTGCGCGCGGGCAGAAGCAGTATCAGCTCACCGTTCTTGGGCGGCGAATTCTTGACGCCGAAGCGCAGCGCCTGCAAGCGCTGACCGAGTGTCGCACGCTTGCGTTTGGGCAGGAGCAAATTATGAGCAAGTCGATGCACAATGGTTCGCTGGTTTTACCTGCGCTTGTTACGGCTGTACCCGCGAGCGTTTCGAGGGATGTTCGCGGACGAGATGACAGAGGTCTTCACGAGTGCGTTGGACGACGCGGCTCGTCAGGGGCGCGGGGCGCTGCTGCGGTTCTGTCTGCGCGAGTTCGGGGCGCTGTCGTTCAGCGTCGTCCGCGAACAGATGGCTGCTTATCGAGCGCGCCGCCTTGTGCCGGCGCAGGAGGGTGTCTTCATGCAATCGCCAGGAACGATTTCCTACCGCTTCTACGTGACGGCGATCCTGATCCTGATCGCCGCCTTCTGCGTGTTGATTGTGCTGCCGTTCTTCGGGCATATCATACCCTACCAAACCGTCGGTATCGCCGTTGGCGGTGCCCCTGGTGCTCCGCACTACATCGAGTCTCACCTGGAAGTCGGCGGTTGGATGCGCTTGCTCGGCACAGCCGCCATCGTGGCAACGCCGCTCGGTGTGGTCGCCTTCGGGCTGCGGCTGGCGTATTTCGCGCTGCGCGACTGGCGGCGGTTAACTACGGAACGGCACCGACTCGTGCTGATCACAATCGCCATTGTCGTGGGTATGATTGCGTTTCTGCTCTCCGATGTCGGACGCTTCCTTGTCTCGTTGTATTTGGGTTAAGCCTGCGTAAAATCTGCTTGACACGCCCCCGTAAACAGGCTACGATTGTCAGCGGCTTGGAAATATCAGGACGAAACATGCGTTATTTCGGCTTCATGTCCACTGGTATGGGTACTACTACTCCACATAGTCATGTGCGGGGGTACTTGCGCTTACCAGTGTGACGCCGAAACGGCTCAGTAATCAAAAGCGTGTGGGAACCCCCACACGCTTTTTTGTTTATTTGGCTTATGCACAGCATCGTGGAGCGATCATGAGAACTTTGACAATGAAATTCGGCGGTACGTCGGTCGGCAGCCCGGAAGCGATCCAGAACGTGCTCAACATCGTCGGCGAGGAAGTCGAGCGCGGCAGCCGCGTGATCGTCGTCGTCTCGGCGATGTCCGGCGTGACCGACGCGCTGCTCGGCTCGGTGCGCGAGGCGGCGAGCGGCAACAAATGGGAGTATCTGTCGTGCTCGCAGAAGCTGCGCGACCGCCACGCCGAAGCGCTCCACCTGCTGACCGTTCCCGGCAGCGACCGCGACAACGCGCTCGCGGAGATCGACCGCCTGCTGGCGCAGCACGTCGAATTGTGCAACGCCGTCAATACGCTCGGCGAAGCCACGCCGCGCATCGCCGACGCCGTGATCGCCTTCGGGGAGCGCATGAGCAGCCGCGTGATCGCCGCAGCGCTGCGCCATCAAGGCATCAAGGCGCAGGGGATCGACGCGGGGCAGTTGATCATCACCGACGAGAACTTCGGCAGCGCCGCGCCGCTGTGGGATGTCACCGAGGCGCGCATCCACGAGAGACTGCTGCCGCTGCTCGACGACGGCGTGGTGCCGGTGCTGACGGGCTTCATCGGCGCGACGCGCGACGGTCACGCGACCACGCTGGGGCGCGGCGGCAGCGACTACAGCGGCGCGATCTTCGCCGCCTACACCAACAGCGACGAGTTGGTGATCTGGACGGACGTGGACGGCGTGATGACGACCGACCCGCGCATCGACAAGCGGGCGCGCGTGCTGCCGAGCATTTCCTACACCGAAGTCGGCGAGCTGGCGTTCTACGGCGCGAAGGTGCTGCATCCCAAGACCGTCCAGCCGATCCTGCGGCGCGGGATTCCGGTGCGCGTGCGCAACACGTTCAACCCAAGCTACCCCGGCACGTTGATCGAGCAGACCAGCGAGCCGAGCAACACGGTCATCAAGGCGGTGACTTCGCGTGCGCAGCGTCAGCCTGCTGACGGTCGGCGGGCGCGGCATGATCGGCGTGCCGGGCATCGCCGGGCGGACGTTTCTGGCGACGGCGCAGGCGGGCGCGAACATCCTGATGATCTCGCAGTCGTCGTCCGAGCAGAGCTTCTGCTTCGTGCTGACCGACGAGCGCGTCGACGCGGCGGTCCAGGCGATCCGCACGCAGCTTGCCAAAGAGATCGAGCGGCAGGACGTGGAAACGGTCGACGTGCTGCGCGAAGTCGCGGTCGTGACGGTGGTCGGGTCGGGGATGCGCGGCACGCCGGGCGTCGCCGGGCGCGTTTTCACCGTGCTGGGCGATAACCGTATTAACGTGGTGGCGATTGCGCAGGGATCGTCGGAGTGCAGCATCTCGTTCGTGGTCGAGGAAGCGCACCTGAACGAAGCGGTGGTCGCGCTGCACGATCTGGCGCTGGAAGCGGTGCCCGCCCAAATTGCGTAGGGGAAGACCTATGTGTCTGCCCAAAGCGAAGCTGGGCGCACACGCAGGTGCGCTCCTACACATCAATCCTGAATCCCGATTTGCTCCCGCGCCGCTCGTGCGTCCGCTGTCTTGAGCGGCACGAGGCTCATGGCGTACTCCGCCAGCGCCGTGATCGTCAGGCTGGGGTTGACGCCGGGGTTCGCCGGGACAATCGAGCCGTCGATCACGAACAAGCCGGGATAGCCGTGAACCTCGCAGTTGGCGGCGATCACGCCCTCGTCGGCGCTCTCGCCGAAACGGCACGCCGCCGAGGATGTGCGCCGTGATCGGGATGTTGAGCAGCCCCTCGTTGATCGATCCTTCCGCGAAGCCGTCCGTCTTGGCGGCGAAGGCGCGCGCGACGTTGTGACCCGTTTCGATCTGCGTGGGGATGGTCTTCTCCTCGTCCGGCAGCGAGACGAGGTTGCGCTTGAGGAAGGTGAACGGGCTGCGCCCCAGCCGCATCCGAATCCGGTTGTCCTCGTGCTGCATCACCAGCAGGATGGTCGTCCGCTCCGCCCAGTGCCGCCCGAACTGCACGTTGGCGAAGCTGCGCAGCTTGAGGGCGATCTGCGCGACCGACTTGACGAAGCGCTCCGGCAGGTTGCGCCCGCTGGTCATGGGACCGGCGAGCAGGCGCATCAACGACGATCCGGCGGGGTAGCGCACCGGCTCGACCGTCGTCACGTCGTCGGCGTTGAAGATCGACGTGATGGCGATGCCCTGTGAATAATCCGTCTTGAAGACGCGGCTGGTCGAGCCGAGCAGCGCCTCGCTGTTGGTGCGCACGTTGTCGCCCAGACGCGGCGAGAGCTTCGGCAGCGAGCGCGTCAGGTCGCGGCAGCGGAAGAGCAGGCGCATCGTGCCCAGCGCCCCGGCGGAGAAGATCACGCTGCGGGCGCGCACGCGGGTCGTCTCGGCGAAGAATGGCTGCGTCGTGCGGCGGTAGATCACCTCGTAGCGCGCGCCGTCCGGCTGATTTTCCGGCAGCGGGCGCACGTCGCGCACTTCGGCTTCGGCGCGCACCTGCGCTCCCCATTTTTCGGCAAGGTACAGATAATTCTTGACCAGCGTGTTCTTGGCGTTGTAGCGACAGCCGACCATGCACGCGCCGCAGTGGATGCAGCCGCTGCGCGCGGGACCTTCGCCGTCGAAATAAGGATCGGGCGCTTCGACGCCCGGCTCGCCGAAATAGATGCCGGTCGTGACGGGGTGAAAGGTGTCCTCGCGTCCCAGCTCCCGCGCGATCAGGCGCAGCGTCTCGTCGGCAGCCCACAGGCGCGGGTTGGTGGTCACGCCGAGCATCCGCTTCGCCGTCTCGTAGTGCGGGCGCAGGGCGGCGCGCCAGTCAATCGGGCGCTGCCAGCCGGGGGTGTCGAATGAGGCGTCGTCCGGCTCCATCAGGACGTTGGCGTAGCCCAGGCTGCCGCCGCCGACGCCCGACCCATGCAGCACGAAGACGTTGCGAAACGGGCTGATCTGCAAGATGCCGAACCAGCGCAGCGCCGGAAACCACAGATATTTCCAGACCGTCCAGTTGCGCTGGGCGAAGTCCTGATCGCGGAAGCGCTTGCCGCGCTCCAGCACGAGGACGTGATAGCCTTTCTCGGTCAGGCGCAGCGCCGAGACGCTGCCGCCGAAGCCGGAGCCGATGATGACGTAATCATAAGTAAGGGTGTCCATAAGGCATTCTCGAATAAACGGGCAGTCGTGCCGCGCGGCGTCCGTATCATGTCTATGGATTACATTGTACGTCGTTTCACAAAGTCCGGCATGGCGATCTGTCTCTCGACCTCATGAAGCTGCGTTGTAAATCGCCCGCCAGACTTTTTCAGGCGTAAAAGGCGCGTCGCGCAGCATGACGCCGACCGCATCGTAGATCGCCGAGGCGAGGGCGGGCGCGACTGCGTCCATCGGGATTTCGGCGACGGCTTTCGCACCGTAAGGACCGCTCGGCTCGTAGGTCTCGACGAAGATGGCGTCCAACTGCGGCATCTCGTCGGCGCGGTAGATGTGGTAGCTGCCGAAATCGGTCGCCAGCGGCGTGCCTTTGTCGTCGTAGACCATCTGCTCGCAGTGGGCGTAGCCGAGCGCCTGCGTCATGCCGCCTTCGACCTGACCCGCCGCCGTGATCGGGTTGATGGCGATGCCGCAGTCGACCGCCATCAGCAGCCGGTCGACCGTCACCTGTCCCGTTTCGGTATCGACCGTGACTTCGGCGAACTGCGCGGCGAAGGGCGGCGGGCTGAGTTCGCTCATGTGGCTGGCGGTCGCCATGATCTGATGCTGGTTGTGCTGATGCAGGCTGTCGAGCGCCACCTGTTCCAGCGAGACGCTGCGCCCGTCGCGGGCGACGACCTTGCGATCTTCCAGCTCAAGCTCGTCCACCGGGCATTCGAGCAGGTATTCGGCGGCGTGCTGCAAAATCTGCGCGCGCACCTGCTCGGCGGCTTTCATGACCGCCGTCCCGCTGATGTAGGTCGTGCTGGAGGCATATGCGCCGGTATCGAACGGTGTGAAGTCGGTGTCGGAGGCGTAGACGAGAATGTCCTCCAGCGGCACGCCCAGCGTCTCAGCGGCGATCTGCGCCAGAACGGTGTCCGCGCCCGTACCCAGGTCAGTCGCGCCGAAGAGCAGGTTGAACGAGCCGTCGTCGTTCATCTTGATGCTGGCAGCGCCCATGTCCAGCCCGGCGATGCCGGTGCCGTGCATCGCCAGCGCCATGCCAATGCCCTGCCTGAGGTGCGGTTTGCCGGGCACAGTGCGGTCTTTGCCGCGCTTGTCGTACCAGTTGAGCGCCCGCGCGCCGATGTCGACGCACTCGGCTAAGGCGCTGGTCGTGACGACCTGCGGCTTGCCCTCGCGCCCCTCGCCGAGCGCGACCGCCATGATCATCGGGTCGCCCGGCTTGATCCAGTTCTTGCGCTTGAACGCGATCACGTCCATGCCCAGCGCGTGGGCGATCTCCTCGGTGTGGATTTCGAGCGCGAAGATCGCCTGCGGCGCGCCGTAGCCGCGAAACGCGCCCGGCGTCGGGATGTTGGTGTAAACCACGTCGCAGATGAAATGGCTGTAGGGCGCGTTGTAGGTCGACAAGCCGCGAAAGCCCGTGACCATCTGCACGGTCAGCCCATGCGTGCCGTAAGCGCCGGTGTTGGCGATCACGTACAGCTCGGCGGCGACGATCTCGCCGTCATTGGTGACGCCGGTCTTGAAGCGCAAAATCTGCGGGTGGCGGCTGCGCGCGCTCGTGAATTCCTGCTCGCGCGTGTACTCGAAGCGCACCGGACGTCCGGTCGCAATCGTCAGGTGGGCGCACAGGTCTTCGATCAGCATCTCCTGCTTGCCGCCGAAGCCGCCGCCG
Source organism: uncultured Chloroflexia bacterium (assembly GCA_963760975.1). Taxonomy (GTDB): domain Bacteria; phylum Chloroflexota; class Anaerolineae; order Aggregatilineales; family Phototrophicaceae; genus Flexifilum. Next base: position 60,233 of record CAVXEZ010000011.1, read on the forward strand.
ATGCGCGGCTTGATCACCCGAATCTGCCGGATCGGCAGCCCGATCAACGGCGCGACCATGCGGCGAACGTGAAACGGCACCTGCGTGCTGGTGCGGATGATCATGCGGTCGTCCTCGTCCCACCAGGTGACGACGACGTGCGGCTCGATGCTGGTCTGCTGCACCTGATGCACGCGGTACTCGCCCTCGAAGATGTGGTCGGCTTTTGCCCACTGCGCTGCGGCGTCGCCCGCCTCCTTGTCGATGTGGTGGACGATGTTGCGCGCCGGATCGTAGATGCCCTCGACGCTCGGATCGTCGTGGATGACGGGCGCGCCAAGCTGCATCGCCTCGACCGGATCGAAGACCGCCGGAAGCACCTCGTAATCGACCTCGATCAGCGTGAGCGCTTCGCGGGCGATCTCCGGCGTCTCGGCGGCAACCACCGCCACGCGATCCCCGACGTGGCGCACCTTATCGTCGAGGCTGACCTGATCGTAGGGCAGGGGATTGGGGTAGCTCTGCCCGCCGGAGGCGTAATGCACGCGCGGCACGTCCTCGTAGGTCAGCACGGCGTGAACGCCGGGCAGCGCCTTCGCCTTGCTGGTATCGATGTGGCGGATGCGCGCGTGGGCGTGCGGGCTGGTCAGCAGGGCGGCGTGGAGCATCCCCGGCATCTCGATGTCGTCGGTGTAGACCGGCTTGCCCGCCGCCAGCTTGACGGCATCGACCTTGTGCTCCGGCTTGCCGACCGTCTTGAGACGATCCACTTCGGGCGGGCTGACGACCACCGCCGGGCGCGTGATCGTGCGGGTGCTGATCGCATCGCCGCCCGCGTCGCTCCCGCCGCCGAAAGGCGTGTCGTCCGCCGGAATGTCGAACAAGCCGGGCGGCGCGGGGATGGCGCGCTGCAAGGGTTCGTAAGGCGGCACGTCCTCGCCGCGCAGGACGGCTGCCGCGCGCAAAATCGCCTGCACGGGCTTGAGGTAGCCGGTTTCGCGGTCGAGCACGCCCGCAATCGCCGCGCGGACTTCGGCTTCGGTCGGGTCAGGGTTGCGCTGGAGCAGGGCGTAGGCGCACAGAATTTGCGCGGGCGTGTTGTAGCCGCTCTGGATCGCGCCGGTCTCGATGAACGCCTGCTGGAGCGGGTGCAGGTTGCGCGACGAGCCGATGCCTTCGAGCGTCAGGATTTCGTGACCATCCGCCTGCGCCGCCAGCAGCGCGCCGCTGTTGACGGGCTGCCCGTCGAGCAGGACGGTATCGCAGCCGCTCAGGTTCTGCTCGTCGCCGAACTTGACGCTGTAGCAGCCGAGCCGCCGCAGCAGGCGCAGCAGGCGCTCGTGCGGCGGCACGTCGACGGATATGGGTTCGCTGTTGAGGGTGAAGGTTAGGTGCATGGTTAATGCCTATAAATTATCGAGTTCTTCTTGATACTGATCCGCTGCTAAACGAATGTCTTTCAATATATCGGCGATTAACGGGCGCGCTAAATCCTTACTGCCATGATTTGGGACTGTCGTCGTCCGACCATCAGGATGACGATAGAAAACGTGACTGCCCTTTTGCCGTGTGACCTCGAAGCCGAGTTTGCGCAGCAGCTTATCCATTGTTCGGAAATCGATCAGCTTGAGACGGCTCACACGGCAACCTCGATTTGCTGAATCCCGACGAAGCGGGGCAGTTCATCCAGATTGTCCAGCCCATATTCTTCAAGGCACAACTGCATGACTTCGCGCAAGTTCGCCTGAAGCTCGTCGAGCGTTTCGCCCTGCGTGTGTGCGCCGGGAATCCCCGGCACAATTCCCACATATTGTTTCGTTTCAGGATCGTATTCGATATAGGCGGTGAATGTACGCATTGTCTTTCCCTCTTACCCCATCTGCCCCAGGCACTCCAGTCAGCGCGCGCTGCACGACCACCCGCGCCATCTCGCGGCGGTACTCGGCGCTGCCCAGGTAATCGCCCACCGGATCGACCTGCGGCGCGACCGCCTTGACCGCGCTGGCGATGTTGGCTTCGTCCAGCGGGTTGTCATTCAGCGGCAGCCGCACCTGCTGGATCGGCTGTGCTGATGCGCCGCCCACGAACACGAACTCCGACCCGACGCGCTGATCGGCATCCACGTACAACAGCGCCGCCGCGTTGACGATGGGGGCGTCGGCGGGTGTGCGCGCGATGGACGCCGCGCCGACCACCTGCCCATCGCGCAGCGGCGTCAGGCTGAGCGCCGTGATGAAGAGCTGGTCAAGCTGCGTCTGCTCGATCAAGCCGATCATGTTATCCCAGGCGAGCGAGGCGTCGGAAGTGACGTATTCGACGCCCGCGTCGTGCGCCAGCAGCGCCGTGATCCACTCGCGCAGGATCGGCGTCTGCCAGAAGCGCAGGCTCTCGCCGATGCTGATGCCGTCGCGCAGGTTGAGCGGGATGGCGCGGGTCAGGGCGCGGCGCAGCACATCGGACAGCCCCTCCCACTCCAGCAGCGATTGCAGCGGCAGCGCCGCGCCGAAGCTTATACCTTCGGCGTCCGGTTCGATGCGCTTCAGCTCCGGCACATCCTGCACGTCGATCATCGTCTCGTAGGGCGGCTCCAGCCCGCGCAGCGCCAGTCCGCCGCCCGCCAGCGGCAGCACGCCGGGCTGGGCGGCGAGTTCAATCGCTTCGGTGAGCGTTTTCGGTCGATAGTAAGTCGTTGGGTTCGCCATGATGTTTTCCTTCAGCGCGGGTAGACCGCCAGCACCGTCGGCACGGAGTCGAGCGAGAGGACTTGATAGGACGGCTGACCGGGCGCGTCGAGCGCCAGCATGGTCGAGCCGCCGCCGTCCAGGTTGACCGCGTTGACGAGGTCGAGGTCGGTCGAGGCGAGATAATGGCTCAGGTCGACCAGCTTCATGCCCATCAGCGACGCGGTCGCCAGCAGCACGATTCGCCCCTGCGTATCCTGCCCGACGACGGTGCGCCGCGAGATGCGGTCGTTCTGGGGATTATCGAACGATGCAGCGCCGTTGGTCATCAGCATCGGAAAGGCTTGCGCCGCCTGTTCGAGCGGCTCGCCCGCGTAGGGTTCGAGGATGGTCGAGCGCACGCGCACGCCGCCGTTCTGGACTTGCAGCATCCCGCCCATATCCTGATACGCCTGCCCGTAAGCCACGCCGTCGGCGACGACCAGCCCAAGCGCCTGATTCTGCGTGTTGAAGAAGTTGGCGTTGACGAAAGCGACGACGCCGGGCAGCGCCTCACGCCAGCGCGCCAGACTCAGCGGGTCGCCAGGGCGGTAGTGGACGCGAAAGCTGTAGCGCGCCGGGTCGATGCGCAGCGCGACGAACTGCGTCAGCGCGTAGTCGCCGCCGGGGTGGTAAAAGCGGCGCTCCAGCCCCGGCGCGAGCGTTTCCCAGACGGCGCTCGTCGTCGGGTTGAGGATCGTGTTGGGCGAAGAAGGAGACATGCACCCGCCGAGCAGCGCCGCTGCCGCGATCACCTGTGCCGGGAGCCATCGGAAGACGGCGCGCATCCACGCAGGGGCGGTCGCAGGGTCGGCGAAGTAGTTGATCAGGGCTTGCACCGGGCGCTCATTCCTCCTTGAACCCAGCGTCTGTCCATGCTATACTCTAGCGCACAATCGGGAAATAACAACGGGCGTGTAGCTCAGCTGGTTAGAGCGCACGGTTCACATCCGTGAGGTCAGGGGTTCAAGTCCCTTCACGCCCATTCGACCCGAAATGAAAAGCTCACGCACAGGTGTGAGCTTTTTTGTTGTCGAATGGCGTCACAACGCGAACGGGTCGTCGTCTTCGAGACCGAGCATCCCGCTCATCAGGATCGCGCCTTCGTTGACCTGCGGCATCTTGCTCAGGTAGCGCTCGGTGACGGCGACGTTGCTGTGGCGCAGCAGGCGGCTGATCTTCTCGATGGGCACGCCGTTGGCTTGCAGCGCCCCGGCGACCGAGCGGCGCAGGTCGTGCGGCGCGACCGCCCCCAGGTCAGCGGCGCGGGCGGCATCGCTGACGATCAGCCAGATGCCGTCGGGCGTCAAGCCGTTGTGGCTGATGCGTCCGCCTTTCCACAGGCGGCGCAGAATCGGGGAGGCGGTTGACTTGAAGCTGATCCTCGGCGATCAGCCTGCGCCGCCAGCTCGTCAGCGCGAGCAGCACCGCGCGCGGCACGTCGATTGGCGCGGCTTTGCGCCCCTTGCCATGCACGCGCAGCACGGCGCGGTCGTTCTGGATGCTGAAATCTTCCCAGCGCGCCGCCGCCACTTCCTCGCGGCGCAGCGCCATCGTGCAGAGCATGGTGGTCAGCGCCGTGTTGCGCAGGCGCTGGTTGTCGCTGGTGGCGATCTCGCGCGAGGCGTTCATGAGCAGGCGAAGCTGGTCGGTCGAGAGCCAGTGTCCGGTGCGCTGCCCTTCCTCCGCTCTGGGGATGTTGACCCGCGAGATGGCGGCGCTGACGTAGTCGTCGATCCAGCCCGCCTCCGCCAGCAGACTCGCCAGCGTGACGACCGCCGCGCGCGCCTGCTGAAGCCCCTGTTTGCCGTGATTGCGCCTGACCAGAATGCCGAGCCACGCCCGCACCTGCGCGGGACTCAGGCTGTCGCGCAGCACCCCAACCGGCAGATGCTGCATCCGGTCGCGGCGCAGGTCGCCCGTGCTCGGCTTCCACCCGGCGACATCGACCAGAAACTGATCGACCCAGCGGAAATAGGCGCGGGCGGTGTGCGGGCTGCTCGCCTGACCCGGCAGCGCCAGCGCGAAGTTGAAGGTCATGCCCACGCTGCCGGGGATGATGTCGCTGGAGGTGCGCTGAATGTTCGCCATGCAGGCGATTATAGCATTGAGCGCGGTTCGTGGTGAGCGCGCGTCGCCGTTCGCTGCGGTTGTACGAGGCGAAGCAGGCGTTTCGCCTCGCTCAATTCGCTCACGATGACGGTGGCAGGGCGATGCGGATATGCACCCATTCGGGCGGCGGACGGCGGCGCAGGCGGTTGACCAGCCCGTCGACCGTGCCAAGCAGCCGCCAGATCAGCCGATATTTGGCGAGGATTCTGGCGCGCACGTCTGCCGATTCGGCATCCGTCAGGATGGTCGCCGTCGCTTCGATCCACGCACCTAATGGCTTGCCGCTGCCGGTGCCTGGCGCGACCCGCACGCGCGGGTTGGCGCGGATGCGTTTGACTTTCCACGAATCAGCAGTAGTGCGGGCGTAGAGCACGTCACCCTCCTGCACGAACCCGACCGGCGTGATCACCGACGTGCCGTTCTTGCGGAAGGTCTCCAGTGCCAGAAAACGCCGGTTGTCAAATGGGGAGGTCGGCATGGTCGTACCTGCCAGAGAGAGGCGCACCGCAGTGGCAAAACTGCGGTGCGCGAAGGGTGGCTTACAGGCTAGCGCTGCTCAATCGGCACCCAGGGCAAATCCATGTTGCCGACGTAATCGACGCTGGGGCGGATCAGGCGGTTGTCGAGGAACTGCGCGATGATGTTCGCCGTCCAGCCGCCCATGCGGCTCATGGCGAACAGCGGCGTGAACATGTCGATAGGGAGGTTGAGCGTATAGAGCACAATCGCGCTGTAGTAGTCGACGTTCGGGTAGAGGTTGCGCTCGATGAAGTACTGGTCGCTGCGCGCCAGCTTCGCCAGGCTGTCGGCGATCTCGAACCATTTGCCGTTGCCGCTGGCATTCGCCAGCGCTTCGGCGCGCTCGCGCAGGATGGCGGCGCGTGGGTCGAGCGCCTTATAGACGCGGTGACCGATGCCCATGATGCGGCGCTCGCCTGTCTTGATGTGCTGGTTGAACCAGGGTTCGACGTTGGACGGCTCGCCGATTTCGAGGAACATCTTCATCGCTTCGGCATTCGCGCCGCCGTGCGCGGGACCCTTGAGCGTGCCGATGGCGCTGACAATCGCACTGTGCATGTCCGAAAGGGTGCTGATGGTCACGCGCGAGGCGAAGGTGCTGGCGTTCATGCCGTGCTCGGTCAGCAGCACCATGTAGGTATCAATCGCGTTTGCCGCCGACTGATCCGGCTCTTCTCCGGTCAGCATGTAGACGAAATTCTGGGCGAGCGTCAGGTCTTTGCGCGGGGCGACCGGCTCCTTGCCCTCGCGGATGCGCGCCCACGCCGCGCAGATCGCCGTCACCTGCCCGGTCAGGCGGATGGCTTTGCGGTGCAGCGCCTCGATGGTGTATGTCTCGCTGTCGGGGTCGTAGAAAGCCAGCTCGGAGACCGCCGTGCGCAGCACCGCCATCGAATTGGCATCCTTCGGGTATTCCCTGAGGTGCTTGATGACGGGTTCGTAAACGGCGGCTTGTCCGGCGATCTCGGCGCGCAGCGTTTCGAGTTCCTGCTTGTTGGGCAGCCGGTCATTCCAGAGCAGATAGACGACTTCTTCGTAGCTGGCGTGCGCCGCCAGGTCTTCGATCTTGTAGCCTGCGTAAATCAGCTTGCCTTCCGTACCGTTGACTAAGCTCAGGCGGCTGGGACCAATGGAAACGCCGTCAAGCCCTCTCTTTGCGACCTGCGTCATCTGAGACTCTCCTTAGCGACTCAATAAAAGCCCGTAAACGGGCGTCATTCGCGTCAAAAAATGACAAGCGTGGCTTGGACTTCTGTTAAAGCGGCGGGAAAAACGCCAGTTACGACGCGGCAGATTATAACACTCGCCTCCTGCTACAACAACCATTGACGCCGCGTGGTTTCCCCTCATTACGTCGCGTGTCTCCGGCGCATGGCTGAACGTTCCGCAGTGGTTCGGAGTAAGTCAATTGAATGGGATGCAGGCGCTATCACGCGCCGAAAGGGTCTCAGGATGCTGGTCACACTTCACAGACGCGCGGCGCTGCTGCTGGTGATACTGATCTTCGGGGCAGCCGTCGCTTACGCCCAGTCGCCGGGGAGCGCCGGGATTGGCGATCCGTATTTTCCGGGGCTGGGTAACGGCGGTTACGACGTGCAGCATTACAATATCGACATCGCGGTCGATACGGCGCAGGGAAGTTTCAGCGCGACGACGCTGATCGAGGCGCTGGCGACACAGGACCTGAGCGCGTTCAATCTCGACTTCAACGCGCAGGACATCAGCGCGGTTCAGGTGGACGACGCCGACGCCGATTACGACCGCAGCGGCAGTGAGCTGACGATCACCCCGGCTGCGCCGCTCAGGCAGGGCGATTCGTTCACGGTCACGGTCACGTATTCGGGCGCGGCGTCCGCGCGGCAGAATCAGGAATCGTTCGCCTCGCTCGGCTGGATGTCCATCAACGACGGGCTGGCGGTGCTCGGCGAGCCTGCCGGGGCGTCGGCGTGGTATCCGGTCAACGAGCACCCGCTGGACAAGGCGACCTACAGCGTTCACGTCTCGGTCGCCAAGCCGCTGGTCGCCGTCGCCAACGGCGTGCTCGACGGCGTCACCGCCGACCCGGACAACCCGGACATGCAGACCTACAACTGGGAGATGGATCAGCCGATGGCGAGCTATCTCGCCGTCCTCACCGTCGGCGATTACACCCGTGAGGAGGCACAGTCGCCGGACGGCGTGCCGATCCGCAATTATTTCCCGACCCGCTACGCCGACATGGGCAAGACGGCGTTCGCCAAACAGGGCGACATGATCGACTACTTCAGCAGCATCTTCGGGGCGTACCCGTTTGACGCTTACGGCGCGCTGGTGCTCGACGCGCCGCTCGGCTTTTCGCTGGAGACGCAGAGCCTGACGACTTTCACGCCTCGCGTGATGATGAGCGCGTTCCAGAACGATCTCGCGCGCGGCGAAGGCACGATTGCGCACGAGCTGGCGCACCAGTGGTTCGGCGACAGCGTGAGCCTTACGTCGTGGCAGGACATCTGGCTCAACGAGGGCTTCGCCACCTATGCCTCGTGGCTGTGGTTCGAGCACAGCGTCGGCGCGGGCGCGATGAAGTCGATTGTGCGGGGTATGTACAATGACGTGAGCGGCGCGGCGCTGCGCCAGCAGGGGATGCCCGCCGACGAGCTTCGCCAGCGTCTCTTGCAGTACGCCGTCACGGGCGACCCGAAGCCGGGTAAGCTGTTCGACACGGTGGGCGTCTACGAGCGCGGCGCGCTGACGCTGCACGCGCTGCGCCTGACCGTCGGCGACGAGGCGTTTTTCCGCATCCTCAAGACCTACGCGCAGACCTATGCCTACGGCAACGCAACGACCGACGATTTCATCGCCACCGCTGAAGCGGTCAGCGGGCAGCCGCTGGACGACTTCTTCCACGCCTGGCTCTACGACCCGATCATCCCGGCGATGCCGCAAATAGAGGACTGAGAAACCGGGATGGCGAAACGTACATTGCACGCCGTAACGTTTCTCGCCCCCAATATGCTGCCTGTCTATCGCTGCATGATGGGGTATCTGGGAGATAAGCTTGGCTGTGAAATCACGTTAACAAGCGGCTCGGATTACCGGGAGGCGCTTCGCGCTGATCTCGTTTTTGTTTGCGGTTTGCCTTACGTGCTCCGAACACGTCCGCGCGCTGCTACCTCACCTATTGAAGCGCTTGTCGCGCCTGTACTCAAAGGGGAGCGATTGCAAAATCGTCCGATATATTTCTCGGACGTGGTCGTTCACCGGGACAGCGCGTTTCAGTCGTTCGCCGACTTGCGCGGCTGCTCGTGGGCGTATAACGAGCCGGAATCGCAGTCTGGCTACGGAATTACCCGCTACTGGCTGGCGAAAATGGGCGAGACCGACGGATTTTTCGGCAGGGTTGTCGAGAGTGGCTTCCATCAGCGGTCGATGCGGATGGTCGCAAGCGGCGAGGTCGATGCTTCGGCAATCGACGCGCAGGTGCTGGCGGTGGAACTGCGCGATCATCCCCGGCTGGCGGCTCGGCTGCGCATCATTGACAACCTGGGACCGTCCACCATCCAGCCGCTTGCGGCTGCCAGTCGCCTGCCCAGTCAACTCAAGCGCGACATTCAAGCTATCCTTACCGAAATGCACGCCGACCTCACAGTACGTGCTTGCCTCGACCGAGGCTTGATCGACCACTTTGTCACTGTATCGGATGCGGATTACAACGACATCCGGGCGATGCTGACGGTCTGTGAGAAAAAAGGATTCTTGACGCTCAGATAACGCCGCAGGGCTGAGGAAAGCAGCGCTTTACGCTACAATCATGGCGATGCGAAGCTGAACAGGGATCGATCAATGGCTAATCTCGCGCGGGTCGAGCAGCGCCCGACGATGGACGATCTGTCTGACGAGGAACGGCGCACGCTGAAAAAACGCTTCGACGCCAACGCCTACGAGGTTAACGTGGACGGGAAGCACGTCGAGTGGGGCATGATCGACGAAGTGGAAGTCGCCAAAGCCGCTCGCGGGGGCGGACCATCGGGCTGGTTCGTCAAGAAGGTAATTTTTGCCGGAGATCGCTACCACGTCGGCATCTATTTTGGGCGGGGCGAGCTGGTGCTGACCAACGTCACGCTGGAGACGGCGAAGTTCGTCGTGGATACCATCGCCTATTATGCCAACAAGCCCATTAAATACGCCGGTGTCGAGGGAGTCGCTGCGGTTACCGAGGGTTAGATGCGCTGCGCGCTGCTGTGCCTGTTGATCCTGTGCGCTGCCTGCACGGCACCGCCCGACAGCGGGCAGGCTGCCCCGACGACAGCCGCGCCGGGCAGAGCCTACACGCTGGCGCAGGCGCAGCAGGTGGATGCTCCCGCGTTAGCGATCACGGCTGACGGCTTGCTGGCGGCGTGGATCGGCTCGGATGCGCGCGGGGTGCATCAGGACGCGCGCCGCCTGACCGCCGACGGTCTCGACGAGGTCGTCACGCTGCCGCTGCCGCCGACTCATCCTTACGATCAGCGCCTGCTTCCCGGCGACGGTGGACAAACGCATCTGCTCTGGCTGGATGCGGGCGATGGCGATCAGAATCATCTGTTTGCCGCCCTGCTTTCCGCCGATCTGACGGTCGAGCGCGGACCCGTTGCAGTCTCCGAAGGGCTGGCGCTCGATTACAGCGCCGTTCCCGACGGCGCGGGCGGGCTGTGGACGGCGTGGGTCGGCGGGCTGCTCTCTGAGATGACCCTCTACGTCCGCCGGATTGACGAGGACGGGCGACCGCTGGTCGATACGACCACCCTCGCCGCCGCTGCCGATCATCCCGCCCTGGTGCGCGGCGATGACGGCGCGGTCTGGCTGTTCTGGCTGGAAAATGGTCAGGTGATGCGCCAGCGCCTCGACCTCGACACGCCCGGCGACGCGCAGGCGCTCACCAGCGCGGTCAGCCTCGCGCCCGGCGACCAGTTGATCGACGTGCGCGCCGCGCTGGATCGATCCGGCGCGTACTTTTTCTGGAACATCACCCGCGCGGACGGCAGAAACGAAACCTGGTTCACGGTGGGGGCGCTCGACGCCCGTGCGTGGCGTCAGCCGCAGCGCCTGCGCATCGACGTGAGCGCATCGAGCAGCGCCACCGCCGAGGCATCCCCGGCGGCGCGCGCCTTCGATCTCCGCTGGGTTGCGCCGCTGGCAGGGCAGGCGGATACGCTCACGGCGGCAGCGGAGAGCGACGCGGGCTTGGCGCTGATCGAACTAAGTCGGCGGTGTGCTGGTCGGCTACCGGACGGTCGTGCCCGGCGTGCATCTGCTCGGCATCCCCGCGCTGGCGCAGGACGGCGCAGGCGATCTCGATCTGGCGTGGTCTGCGCCGGGGGACAGCGCGGCGAACTTGAACGTGCTGGTCATCCCGAAAGCGCCCTGATGCCGGGCATTCTGTAGGGGCGCACGGCTGTGCGCCCCATACGGGTGCGCCGCTAACGAATATCCTGAAGCGCGTCCCGGTACTTCCTGGGCAGCGTTTCGCCCTGGAACTTCACGTTCTGCGCGTCTTCCGGCACTTCGACGATCCGGGTGAAGCTCGATTTGCTCCCCTCGACGTGCGTCGCCGGGACGTGATACTCCGTGCCGCCGCGCTTCGCCGTGTAGCCCTTGCGCGTATAGCCTGAGCGCCCCTGCTCGTAATCGATCTTTACACCGTGTACGTCTTTGCCGCTGCGTTTGGTGAACGTGCCGACATCCCAGTCCTTGACATCCCCGGCGATGTAGACGCGCTTGACCTTCGGGTAAAGCGCCTCGTCGCTGCCGCGCGTGTCCTGGCACAGATCGTAAGTGACGTACATCTCGTGCGCGCCGCCCTTGTATTTGGATTCGGTCGTTTTGTAATGGTGGGTTGTCTGAGTCATCGTTTACTCTCCCCAGGTCTCGTCGTAGTCGGCGTCGGTGCCGATTTCCTCGGCGCGGTGGTTAATCTTGCGCGCCGTCGTGCCGAACTCGTCTTCGGCGACGCTGCGAAGCTGCGCGGCTTCCTTGCCGAATTTCTCCTCCCACGAGGGCGCGTGCGTCAGGGTGATCAGGTAGCCCGCGCGGCGATACAGTTCAGTCAGGGCGGGGCGGGATTTCGCCGACTCGACATCGTGGCGAATTTCCGTGAACACCTTCTTCATGCCGGTCTTGCTGTTGACTTCACCGTAGATATGCGTGTCGTGTGCCATTTGTCCATCTCCTTCGCTCGCTAACAATAAATCGCGGTCGAAACCAGAACGTCAGTCTGCTGCGCCTGGTCGCTCAGTGGATGGAATGTGGGATGAGAAAAGGTTTGTCGTGCGAGGCAGGGTACAGAGCGCCGTGCGATCAAGCGCGGTCATGGGGTGTCGATGTCAGGAATCTCTGGTCGTGCTGTGCAGCTATGCGGTTTGATCCACTATCTGACTTACCTCCTCAAGTTAATTACAAATGACATTATACTGCACTTTTGGCAGGAGTTCAAGCGCTCGACCAGACCGGGTATGTGAGGAGGAAAATCGGCGCGTCTCAGCCGACCGCGCGGAAGACCACGCGATAGGAGATGATCGCGCGCTCGCCCGTCGCGGTGGTGCAGGGGACGGCTTCGAGCGGCTGCGGGATCGGGTCGGCGTGATCCGGCATGTCGATGCGGTAGTCCTTGCCCGCTTCCATCTGGAAATCGGCATAGGCGGGGGATTTCTCCGGCATCAAGCCCGTGAAGAAACGGCTTTCGCCCGTGTCCCAGCGAGCGCGAATCTCCGCGCCAGGGATGCCCGTCGTGCCGTCGGTGTCGTAAACCTCGACCGTGATCAGACCGTTGAGCGCCGTGCTGCAATTGGTCGTCACGCTGATCAGGTCGTAATCGTTCTGCGGCGGGACGGTCGGCACGATCACCAGTACGGTCGTCGGCGTGGAGACGGCGGCGAGCGGCGTCGGCGTCTTGCTCGGCGGCGGCGTGAGCGTCGCGGTTGGCGTCGGCAGGTCGATGTTGACGACGCTGCCCGCCTGCGTATTGTCTGCCGAAATCAGCGTATCGGCGCAGCCCGTGCGCCCCTGAAGCTGGTAGAGCTTCATCATGCTGCGGATGGCGTGCAGTCCGCTGCTGCTGTTGACATAGCCGCTGGTCGCCAGCCGGCAGGCGGTATCCGCCACGTTCTGGATCGGGTCGCCGGGAAGCTGCAAGCTGACCAGCCGGTTGATTGCCCCGGCGAGGTCGTTGTCGTGGGCGTAGTTGAGGGCGATGGCGACGACGTACTGATCCTTCGTATCAGGGTCCAACTGCCAGGGTTCGGTGTCGAATTCCTGCACCGGGGCGAGGTTCCAGGTGAAGAACAACCCGGCGCTGACGCCGAGGATCAGCCCCAGCAGAATGCCGGAGATCGAGAAGAAGCGGCGTGGTCGGCGGTAGCGGCTTGGAAATTCTTCGCCCATCAGTTCTGCCCCGGCACGGTGACGATCTGGTACGGCTGCATGATCGGGGTGAGACGCCCCAGCCCGGAGGAAAGCGCCACCAGCGCCCGGATGTCGTTCACGTCGCTGGAGTTGGTGATGTAGCGCTCGGTGGTGTCCTGAATGTACGCCGGGACGTTATCGGCGCCGAGCACGCGCATTCGCTCCAGCGCGCCGGTCAGGTCGCCGTCGTCGAGATACGCATGGGCGACCATCACCGTATATTCGTCTTTGAAGCGCTGCGCCAGGCGCTCGGCGCTGCTGTCGGTATATTTGACCGGGAACTGCACCCATCCCAGATACAGCCCGACCAGCAGCCCGACGATCAGCGCGACGATCAACGACAGCAGAAAACGAACCATGTGATCCTCGCCGTGTGATGCAAATCCAATGCACGACCCGGTGTGCAGGTCGCGCCTGTGCTGTGGTTATATTAGTCGTGCGCCGGGTTTTGTGCAAAAGGACAGGCTGCCCTCGCACCCGAAAAGCGATATGTTGTGTCTAATGGAATGAAGGAGTTTTCCTGTATACTTCGTGAGGGTCGCAAGGATAGCTGCGACCCGGCGTGAACAGCACAACAAAAAACCGAGCAATTTGCTCGGTTTCATGCCGGTGGTGGGAGTCGAACCCACACGTCCGTGAAGGACAATTGATTTTGAGTCAATCGTGTCTGCCATTTCACCACACCGGCGTAAGTGTGTTGTTATCAGGGCATTTTCGCGTAAAAATGCCCGTTTATGGGACTGATCTTAACGATGCACCCTAGGATTGTCAATGGTTGGCAACCCTGAAGACGAACAGGCGCTGATCCGTCTGGCGCGGCGTGGAGACCTCGATGCCTTCAACGCGCTGGTCTTGCGCTACCAGGACAGCGCCTATACGCTGGCGTTCCGCATCATGGGGGAGCCGCACAGCGCCGCCGACGCCGCGCAGGAAGCGTTCATCACGGCGTATCGCCGCCTGAACACCTATCGCGGCGGCAGTTTCCGCGCCTGGCTGATGCGCATCACCACCAACCAGTGCTACGACGAACTGCGCCGCCGCCAGCGCCGCCCCGCCGTCTCGGTCGAGGATATGGGCGACGACCCCGCGCTGCCGGACGACGCCGATACGCCGGAGGAAATCGCCCAGCAGCGCGAGCTTCAGCGCGCCATTCAGGACTGCATCAGCGCGCTTAACCCCGATCAGCGCGTGGTGCTGGTGCTGTGCGATGTCGAAGAGCTGGATTATCAGGCGATTGCCGATCAGGTCGGCGCGCAGATCGGCACCGTCAAGTCGCGGCTGAGCCGGGCGCGCGCCTCCGTCCGCGACTGCTTGCAGGGGGTCAGGGAACTTTTACCCTCGGCTTATCGTCTTATAAGCGACGAATGATACGATGAACCGTGATGTTAAGCGATAACGATCTCGAACTCCTTTCCGCTTATCTGGACGGCGCGCTGAGCGAAGCCGAGCGCGCGGCTCTGGAGAAGCGTCTGCAAGATGAACCCGACCTGCGGCGCGAGCTGGCGCGGCTGCGCGCGACGGTCGATCTGGTGGGGACGCTGCCGACCCTGACCGCGCCGCGCGATTTCACGCTGTCGCGGCGTATGGCGCGCCGACCGAGCGTCTGGACGAGCGCGTCGTTCAGCGCGCTGAGCGCGGCAGCGGCAGTCATCCTGCTGGTGATCGGCGCGGCGCTGTTCGGCACGTCGGGGCAGCTTGCCAAGACAACCGCTCCCGCGCAGGTCGCTTTCGCGCCGACTGCCACGTCATTGGCGCGTGATCAAGCGTTGGACGAAGAAGCCAACGGCGTGCTTGGGTCGAACAGCCCGCAGGCGATTGTCCCCGAAATCAACACCGAAGCGGCGCAGGAGTCGAACGATTTGATCCAGCGTGCCGCGCCGACCGGGACGCCCGCGCCGACGATAATGCTGTTCTCCGCCGCGCTGCCGACCGCAGCGCCCGCGCTGCAACAGGCGCAGTCGGACGCCGCAGTGGCGCCGCTCGAATCGGGCGCAGGGCAGCCCTCGTCGGCGCAGCCCGCTCCGGCTGCTGCGGGGGGCGCTGCGGCGGAAGCGCCTCAGCCCGCGTCGACACAGCCGCCGAGCGCGACGCCATCCGATACGCCGACGGCGACTCTGACGCATACGGCAACGCCCGCGCCGACCAGCACACCGAGCGCGACGCTCGCCCCGACGACTGCGCCGACGCTGCTCCCGCCTGAGACCCCGCCCGCAACTCCACAAGCGCAGGTCAGCACGGTCGGCGTTGGGCTGATCGTGGTGGCGCTGGTGCTGTTCGGCGTCGCCATCATCACGACGCTCTTGCGGCGGCGCTCATGAACCAGACGGTGCGCTTCTGTCCCCGCTGCGGCGCGGCGCTCGAACAGCGCCAGAGCTTCGGGAAACTGCGCCCGGTCTGCCCGAAATGTGGGCATACCGTCTTCTTCGATCCCAAAGTGGCGGTCGTCGCGTTCGTGACCGACGAGGATCGCCTGCTGCTGGTCAAGCGGATACACGATCCGGGCAAAGGTGGGTGGGCGCTGCCCGCTGGATTCGTCGATGCCGACGAAGACCCGCGCCTCGCGGCTGCCCGCGAGACGCTCGAAGAGACCGGGCTGGTCGTGCAAGTCGGGCGTCTGCTCGACCTGCTGCATCGCCCGGATGAGGACGGACTGGCGGACATCGTAATCGCTTACGAGGCGCGTGCGTGCGGTGGGACGCTGTGCGCCGCCGACGATGCCGCAGACGCCGCCTGGTTCCCGCGCGATCATCTGCCGGAACTGGCGCTGGTCACGACGCGCCTGCTCGCGCAGCGCTGGCTGGACGGCGAACTTTAGAGTGTAAATGCTAATATTGGAAATAGATCGGTGTTCGTGTCACATACTTATGAATTGCATCCACACAGGTGACTGCCACTGCTAAGCTACATGACCCTAAGAACCCAGCAAACATACAGAGAATGCTCACTTGAAGAATTGAGTCCGTTAAGGGAATTGCGCTTGGTGTTTCAAGTAGCATAAGTTGGAGCCATGCGCATAGGGCGAAGGCGATTCCGAACGCGATGAACATAAGTTTCGCTGACAGGAGTTCTTCGAGCCATTCGAAAAATCCTCGCACCAACTTGTATTCCAACGTGAATAGCGCGACTAACAGTACACCCACATCGAGTGAAATATTGATAGCCATGTTGCATCCTTTCGGGTGACAGATGAGGTCTCATATCGACCGTCAAATGTGTTTCCTACTTCTGTATGCAACATGCACTCAATCTGTGATGGTCGATGCCTATCGACCGCTGTCGTTTCAGCTTACGTTCTTGTCCAGCTTGCGCTCCGCCGTGATGTCGTACAGGTCGAACGTCATCTCCGGCAGATGCAGCACCCCGTAGGTGTGCGAAGTCGAGCGGACGTTGGGAAACGTGTAGAGCGAGCCGGGGTTGACCACGCAGCCGCGCTTGACGCGCACGTAGAGCGGCACGTGCGTGTGCCCGGTGATCAGCACGTCCGCGTTAAGCGAGACCAGCATCATGTTCAGCAGGGTGTTCGAGATGTGGTCGCGGTACAAGCCCCACAGGTTATTGCCCGGCTTGCCGTGACACATGTAAATCGTGCGCCCTGCCATCTCGCCGCGCCATTCCAGCGGCAGGTCTTTGAGATAGGCTTTGTTTTCGAGCGATAAGCTGTAGCTCCACTCGTCGTGATTGCCGCGCACGGTCACGATGCCGAGTTCGCGGACGAGCTGAACCACTTGATCCGGCTGGGGTCCTCTCCCAACTAAATCTCCGGCGCACAGTATCTGTTCGACATGATGGTATGTCTCCAGGCGGTCGAGCGCAGTCTCGAGCGTTGTATAGTCGCCGTGTACATCCGATATGATGCCAACATTCATCCTGCCATCCTAATCGTGTCAAAGTGTCCCTATTATAGCAGACCAACGCCGAGTCTCTATCGTCGCCTCTCACAAAAAACTCACGTCATTCCCCATGCGGTTTGTTCCAGAATGTGTTATCATGCAAATCAGCAGAGTTCTCTTCCAAATTGGTCACTGATGACACAAATTCTCTTAGTACGTCACGCCGTCAACGATTTCGTCAAGACAGGAAAACTTGCCGGATGGACGCCCGAAGTACATCTCAACGACGAGGGCAAAGCCCAGGCGGAGGCGCTGGGCAAGCGCCTGGCTGACCTGCCGATCAAGCATCTGTACGCCAGCCCGCTGGAGCGCACGATGGAGACCGCTGAAGCCATTCAGCAGCATCACCCCGCGCTCGAAATTGTGCCGAACACCGAACTCGGCGAGGTGCGCTACGGCGATTGGGAAGGGAAGGAAATTCGGGTGCTGCAAAGCCGCAAGATGTGGCACGTGGTACAGGAATATCCCTCGCGCGCCTACTTCCCCAACGGCGAAACCATGCGCGGCGTGCAGACGCGCGGCGTCAACGAGATCGAGCGCCTCGCTCGCCTCCACCCGCACGATCTGGTCGTCGTCGTCAGCCACGCCGACGTGATCAAGATGGTGGTCGCGCACTTTCTGGGGATGCACCTGGACAATTTCCAGCGAATCGTCGTTTCGCCCGCTTCGATCACCAGCCTCGCACTCGGCTATGGGCGTCCCTACGTGGGGACGGTCAACGACTGCGCGCACGTGTTCCAGATGGAACGCGAGCGCAAAGCTGCTCTCGCTACAGGGCTTGCCGAGCAAGCACACGCGCCGACGACCTGAGAGTAAAAGATGCCAAATTCTGAGATTGACTTGAACCCGGTGGATTTCATTACAGTAGGCACGGTTGGTCCTAAAGGGCAGCGCGTGTTTCATCTGCAAGCGGGCAAAGGCGAGCAGATCGTGTCGCTGATCATCGAGAAGGAACAGGCGTGGGCGTTGAGCGAAGCCATCCGCGAATTGGTCGAAGACCTCGACCAGCGCGACCCGCCTGTAGAGACCGGCGAGCCGGGCGAATTCAACATGGAACTGCGCGACCCGATTGAGCCGATGTTCCGCGTCGCGCAGATGGGGCTGGGCTACGACGAGGATCGCCAGATGGTCGTCCTGGTCGCGCAGGAGCTGGTCGTCACCGAGGATGAAGAGGAAGAAGTCGATGCCGACGAGGTGCAGCCGGGCATCGTCCGCATGTGGTGCAGCCGCGATCAGATGCGCGCCCTGAGCACCCACGCGACCGCGACCGTGCAAGCCGGACGCCCCGACCCGAAGCAAAACGGACGTTTAGTTTACTACTGGACGTGAGCGCAATGAGCGACAACGACCGGAACGTCCCCGTTTCGTCTGATCGCGTGCTCGAAACCCTCGAAAAAGGGGAAATCGACAGCGAGTACGGTCTGCTGCGCTGGAGTTCCAACTACGCTTTTTTGATCTCGATTGCTCACGACGACCTCAATCTGACCGCCGTCTACAAGCCGCAGCGCGGCGAGCGCCCGCTGTGGGATTTCCCCGATGGCACGCTCTGCCAGCGCGAGACCGCCGCCTTCCTGACCTCGCGCGAGCTGGGCTGGGAGATCGTCCCGCCGACCGTGCTGCGCGAAGGTCCGCGTGGGCTGGGTTCCATCCAGTTCTACGTCGACCACGACCCGCAGATCAACTACTTCACCTTTGACGAGAGTTTCGCGCCGCAGTTGATGCGCATGGCGATCTTCGACTACCTGATCAACAACGCCGACCGCAAAGGCGGACACTGCCTGCTGGATACGCAGGGGCATATCTGGGGCATCGATCACGGCATCGCCTTCAACTCCGTCCACAAGCTGCGCACCGTCATCTGGGATTACGCCGGGCAGTCTGTGCCCGACGAACTCCTGTCCGCTATCGCCTGCCTGCTCGACGTGCTCGATACCCCCGACAGCCCCTACAGCAAAGCCATGCGCGACCTGCTGTCTTCGCAGGAAATCAAGGCGTTCCAGTCGCGCCTGCGCCACGTCCTCAAGCAGAAGCGCTACCCGATGCCCGGTCCCGGTCCCAACTACCCCTGGCCCCCCGTATGAGATTTGTCGCGCTCTTAATAATCCGTTAAACTTTCCCTACAATCGTGATAACGTTGCCTGAGCACAATCGCATACGTAAGCCTGTTCTCACTTATCAGGGAGGTAGAGGGATGTTGCGGAAGCTTTCTTTTCTGCTCGTCGTCCTGTCGCTGCTGTTTTCACTTACGGCATTCGCGCAGGACGGCTCGTTTAGCCTGACCATTCTTCACACCAACGACACCCATTCGCACCATGATCCCAACAGCAGCGGCGACGGCGGCGCAGCGCGCGAAGCAGCGGTCGTCAAGCAGATTCGCGCGGCGGTCGCCAACTCGATCCTGCTCAGCGCGGGGGATCGCTTTACGGGCACGCTCTACCACCAGCAGTATCGCGGGCAGGACGACGTGCAGATCATGAACGCCATCGGCTACGACGCCATGACGCTCGGCAATCACGAGTTTGACGACGGCGACAAGACGCTCGCCGCTTTCGTCGACGGCGTCAATTTTCCGGTCGTGACGGCGGATGTCGATTTCAGCGAATCGGCTGATCTGGCGGGCAAAATCTCGCCGTACACCATCCTCGATGTCAACGGCGAGCAGGTCGGCGTGATCGGCTTGGTCACGCCGGACTCGACCTATGAGTCTTCGCCCGGTCCCGAACTCGTCTTCAACGACGATCTGGCGGCGGTGACGCAGAACGCGGTCGATGCGCTGACGGCGCAGGGCGTCAACAAGATCATCCTGCTGACGCACATCGGCTTCGACGTGGATCAGCAGGTCGCGGTGGCGACGCGGGGCGTCGACGTGATCGTCGGCGGGCACAGCCACACGCTGCTCGGCAACGCTGCCTCGTCTGCGGTCGCGCCCTATCCGACGGTCGTCAACAATCTCGACGGCGACCCGGTCTACATCGTGCAAGCCGGGGAATACGACCAGTATCTCGGTCGCCTCGACGTGACCTTCGACGCCGATGGGGTGGTGACGAGCGCGTCGGGCGATACCATCCTGCTCTCGCGCTACATCACGCCCGACCCTAACGTTGCCGCGATCATCGCGCAGCTTGCCGCGCCGATTGAGGAACTCAAGCAGACGCCGGTCGGCGAATCGAGCGTCTTCCTGGTTGGCGACCGCGCGGTCTGTCGCGTGGCGGAGTGCAACCTGGGCAACCTGATCACCGACGCCATGCGCGACGAAACCGGCGCGCAGATCGCCATCACCAACGGCGGCGGCATCCGCAGCAACGTGCCCGTTGGCGAAGACGTGCCCGACGACCTGTCGCTGGCTCAGCCGATGCAGGTGACGCTCGGCGACGTGCTGACGGTCTTCCCGTTCGGCAACCTGACCAGCACCTTCAAGCTGAAGGGTTCGGACGTGGTCGCGGCGCTGGAAAACGGTGTCTCGCAGGTCGAGGCGGGCGCAGGGCGCTTCCCGCAGGTCAGCGGGCTGCGCTTTAGCTGGGACGGCAGCAAAGACCCCGGCAGCCGTATCGTCAGCGTCGAAGTTGAGGGCGCGGACGGCACCTATGCGCTGATTGACCCCGACACGATCTACACGGTCGCCAGCAACGACTTCATGCGGCGCGGCGGCGACGAATACACGGTCTTCGATACCAACGGCATCGACCCCTACGATTTCGGCAAGCCGCTGGATCAGGTGATGGCGGACTACATCGCCAATCACAGCCCGATTGCGCCGATGGTCGAAGGGCGCATCACCCGCGTGGACGCGCAGTAAGCGCTGTCGTGCCCAATCTCCTTTCCTCGTAATTTTGTCTGCAGGGGCGGGCTTGAAACCCGCCCCTGCGTGAAAACCGATTTCCTGAATTTCCACATCCTTTTCCTCGTGCCACCGTATCATCCCTTCCATGAACATTGCTCTTTACTTTTATTACGATTACTTTCACATAAAATGTGTATAGATAACGCGATTATGGGGAAGCCATCTTGGACGACGCGCGTGAACTACGGCAGCAGGGGATACAGGCAGCCAAAGCGGGGCAGAAGGACGAAGCGCGCACGCTTTTGCAGCAGTCGATTCGCCTCGAACCGGATAATGAAGCGGCGTGGCTCTGGCTCGCCAGCGTCGCGCACGACAACCGCGAGCGCTTATTCTGCCTGCAAAAGCTGCTGGAGATCAACCCGGCAAACGAGACCGCTCGCAAAGCGCTTGAAGCCGCCAACCAGACGACCACGACCTCGACTATCCGGCGGCTGCCGAACGCGCCCGTCACCAAGCCGCAGACCGCCGACATCATGAATCAGGCGCCCGGCGTGCCGGTGCCGATGCCCGATCAGATCGCCGAGGCGCAGCGGCAGTCGGACGCGCTGGTGCGCGCTTACCTCACGCCGCAGTCCAGCAACGTCAAGTGGGTGCATAAAACGCATCGCCGTGCCGGGGAAGGCGACATCATCGTCTACCGGATGTACGTCGGCATCGCCGCGCTGATCGTCTTGATCGTGCTGGTCGGGATCGGCGTGTTCGTCGTGCAGACCAACGACGACGTGCGCGAAGTCGTGCTCGGTCCCAGCGCCACGCCGACGCCTTCGCCAACTATTACGCCGACCAACACGCCCGGCTTGACTCCGACACCCTCACCGACGCCGCGCCTGTCGCCGACGCCGAGCGCCTCGCCGCCGCCCAATCTGCTGGCTGCCAGCCCGCCCGCGCTGCCGCGCGCGACCGAAATCTACCCGGAAATTCTGGAGAAGGCGGTCTATGACTCCGTCGTGCTGCTCAATCAGGGCGACGTGAGCGAAGCGCTGCCCACGCTGGAGAAAGAGCGCCAGCTCACCTTCGACACGCGCCTCGATCCCAATCCCTATTACTACGAGGCGATGGCGATGGTAGAGCAGGGGCGCTTCAGCGATGCGCTGGATACGCTCGACGAGGCGGCGAATCGTGTGGACGAGCGCCCGGACAACCTCAAGATTATGCCGTTCCTCGAGTCAGGCTACGCGCAGGTTTACTGGGCGCAGGCGCAGAAAGCCACCGCCGACGGCAACCCGGTCGGCGCGCAGGATGCTCTGGCGCAGATGACCGACCACGCGCAGGCGGCAGTCGATGGGGATCGCCGTCTGGCGATTCCGTACATCCTGCTGGCGAAAGCGGACGTGCTGAGCGGCAGCTACAACGACGCTATCGACATCCTCGATCAGGGCTTGAGCGTCGCCGAGCTGCGCAGCAATACCGATCTGGTCATGCAGAAGGCGCAGGTCTTTTTCCAGGAGCGCGACTTCGAGGATGCGCTCTATCAGGCGTACCTCGCTCTATACATCGACCCGACCGTCGAAGCCGCCTACCAGTTGAAGATTCAGATCGCCATGATGCGCAGCCGCCCCGGCGATGCGGTGCTGGCGGCGGAGGATTATCTCCACATCTTCCCCGGCAGCACGACCGCCTACCGGCTGCTGGGCGAAGCCCGCGAAGCCGAGCATAAGGACGACCTCGCGCTGGCGGCGTATACGCAGGGGTTGGCGGGCGACGGCACTGACGCCGACGCGCAGGCGATGCTGAAACAGCGCGCGCAGATTTACCACAACCAGCGCCGCTACGACCTGGCTTTGGCGGATTACACCCGTCTGTTCCAGATCACGGGCGACGCCGACGTGCAGGGATTACGGATGCAGGAGGCGTTCGCAGCCGGGAAGTACGATCAGGCGCTGGCGGACGCGGGCGCGCTCAGCGGCAGCGGGGCAGCCCCGGCGGGCGTGATCAATCTGGTGCGCGGCGCCTCGATGGTCGCGCAGGCGCAGGCGGGCGAAGGCGACAAAGCCACCTATCAGCAGGCGGCGGGCTTCTTGAATCAGGCGCTCGTCACTACCGAGATCGCCGGGAGCGACCTGCGCGGCACCGCCAACGAATATCTGGCGCGGGCGCAGCTTGAACTGAACAACACCAGCGACGCGCTCGACGCCATCAACGCAGCGCTCAACGTCGATCAAACGGGCAGCCGTCACTACTGGCGCGGGCGCATCTTGCAGGCGCAGAACGACAAGAACGGCGCGATCAACGATTACGAGTGGGTGCTCTCGTGGAGCGAGATTTTCCCGTACCCGTTCCGCATCGACGCCGAGGATCGGCTGACGGCGCTGAGCGGATAGAGGGAAAGCGAAAAAGCCTTAACGCAAAGACGCAAAGCGGAAAAGAAAGACGCAAAGGATTTTGATGAACGAAAACCTTTGCGTCTTTGCGTTCTTCGCGCCTTTGCGTTGCGTCGTTAGTCCGGGTCGAAGCGTGTGCCCAGCGCCGCTGGCGGATCGGAGCGCAGGAAGTTGCGCGTCCATTTTTGCAGCGGGCGCGGCATCACGCTCAGCAGCCGTTCGATCAAGCCGCCGCTGACCAGCACCAGCGTCACGATCATCAGCAGCCAGGGCAAGCCGTTGAGCAGCACCAGCGGGATGTTCACGTCCGGGCTGCGCTGGATCGCCGACGAGAGCGCGCGCAAGCCCGCGAACAGGTACGCGCCCAGCACGACGCGGAAGGGGTGCCAGCCGCCGAAGATCACAATCGCCAGCGCGATCCAGCCGTCGCCCTGCATGACGGGCGGGGTCGTCCAGCCCGGCTTGATCGCCAGCGAGTACGACGCGCCCGCGATGCCGACCAGCCCGCCGCCAATTGCCGTGTAGATATAGCGCAGGCGGTTGACGTTGGTGCCGCGCGCAAAAGCGGCTTCCGGGCGCTCGCCGACGGCGCGGTGCGCCAGTCCCAGCCGCGTGTGGAACAGCACATACCAGGTCACGAAGATCAGGATGTAGCTGAAGTAGACCAGCGGCTGCTGGTCGAAGAAGATTCTGCCGATGACCGGGATGTCGCTCAGCAGCGGCAGCGGCGTGCTGAGCATCTGCACGACCGGGCGCACGTGCGAGTAATCCTGACCGAGAAACTGGGCAAGGTCGGCGCACAGCAGCGTCAGCACGAAGCCGATGGCGACCTGATCCTGCCGCAGCTCGATACCCGCGACCGCCACGATCAGCGCGACGAGCGCGCCGACGAGCAGCGCCGCCAGCAGCCCGATCAGCAGACTACCCGACGCCTGCGCCGCCACGAAGCCGAACATCGCCGAAAGCGCCAGGCTGCCGTCGAGCGAGAGGTTGATTACGCCCGCGCGCTCGTTGATGGTCTCGCCCAGCCCGGCGATCACCAGCGGGGTTGCATTGGTCACGATACTGCTCAGGATATTGATCAGGCTGTCATTCATGGCTCGTCGCCTCTTGACGGATTTGGAGTTGATGTCGGTGTTCCTACTGAAATGTCGATTTGCGCTGCGCTGCGCTCCAGGACGCGCTGGCGCAATCCGCTCGCCAGCAGCACCAGCAGCACGATCAGCCCTTGCAGCACGCCCGCCAGCGATTGGTCAAGCTGAAGCGCGATCTTGAGCCGCGTGCTGCCGCCCAGGATCACGGCGAAGGCGAAGGCGACGAACGGCGCCCACAGCGCCCGCACCGCCACCAGCAAAACCACCAGCAGCGCCAGGAAGCCGATCCCGCCGGAGACCAGCGTGCGCAGGCTCATGTAGGTGAACAGCACGCGGTACGACCCGGCGATCCCGGCGAGCGCCCCGCAGACCATCATCGCGCTGATGGCGCTGCGCGTCGTCGGCACGCCCAGCAGCAGCGCCGAGCGCGCGTTTTTGCCGGTCGCCTTCAGGTTCAAGCCCCAGCGCGTGCCGCGCAGCACCAGGATCACGAAGACGACGGCGACGAAGACCAGAATCAGCATGAGCAGGCTGACCGGGAAATCGGTCGAAATCTGCGGCAGCAGGGAATTGGCGGCGAACGGCGCGGTCGACTGCTTGCTGCTGCCGCCCGGCGGCGACCAGGGACCCGTGACCAGATAAATCGTGATCACGCTCGTCAATGAGTTGAGCGCCACGCCGCCGAAAATCTCGTGGACGCCGAGCTTGGTCTTGAGCACGCCCGCCACCGCTCCCCAGAGCGCGCCGCCCAGCATCGCCAGCGCGATCTCCAGGGCGATCTGCGCGGGCTGGGGCAGGGTGACGAACAGCGCCGCCCAGGTGGCGAAGACCGCGCCCATGCCCATCTGCCCCTCCACGCCGATGTTCCACAGCCCCGCCGTGAAGGTGATGATCAAGCCCATGCTGCACAGCGCCAGCGGAATCCAGAAGTTGACCACGCCTGCGAAGGTCTTCGAGGTGCGAAATGCGCCTTCCCACACGTTCTGGAAGACCGCGCGCGGGTCGGCGTTGACCGCCAGAATCAGCAGCGCCGTGATCACCAGCGAGACGAGGATCGGCAGGACGGCGAACGCCACCTGTATCACGGTGCGGTTTTTAGTCATTGGACAGCCCTCTGAAAATCACCGCCGATTAAGCGCCCCAGTTCGTCAATCGTCGTCGCGGCGGCATCGGCGATTTCGTAGACATGCCCGGTGTAGAGTACGAGGATACGGTCGCTGTAGGTGACCAGCTCGTCCAGATCGGGCGAGGCGAACAGGATGGCGGTGCCGTCGGCGCGGCGCGCCAGTAGCTGCCGCCAAATCCAGCGCGCCGAGTCCACGTCCAAGCCGCGCGTGGGCTGTTCCAGCGCCAGCAGCACCGGCTTCTGGGGCAGCAGCGCCATCAACACGCGCTGCTGGTTGCCGCCGGAAAGCTGCTCGATCTGGCTTTCGGGAATGCCGCGCACGTTGTAGAGTTCCAACTGCGCTTTGGTCAGTTGATAGGCGCGCCCCCAGTTGACGAACATCTCGTTTTCGCTGGTCAGGGCGATGTGCTCCGTCAGCGTCAGCCCGGCGATCAAGCCTTCTTCGAGGCGACCCGCCGCGCCGAAGGCGACGCCGCGATGCAAAAAGTCGCGGTACGGCTTGCCGGTCATGTCCTGCGCGGCGACCGTCACTGATCCGTGATGCGGCTTGATCACCCCGGCGCAGGCGCGCACGATCAACTCCTGCCCGCTGCCGTCCAGCCCCGCCAGCCCGATCACTTCGCCCGCGCGGATGTTCAGCGTGAAGTTCTCGACGGTCACGCGCTTGCCGCGCAGCGTCACGCCGCTGAGCGCCAGAGCCGTCTCGCCCAGCGGAACGAGCTCGCGCGTTTGCGGCGCGAGTTCCTGACCGAACATCAGGCGCACCAGTTCGACTTTGGTCACGGGCATGTCCGCCGCGCCGACCAGCCGCCCGGTGCGCAGCACGACCACCTCGTCGCACAGCGCGATCACGTCTTCCAGCTTGTGCGAGACCAGCAGCACGCTCATGCCTTCGTTCTTCGCCAGCTTGCGCAGCGCGTCGAACAGCAGGTCTTTCTGCTCCGCCGAGATGCCCGTCGTCGGCTCGTCAAGGATCAGCGTCTTGATGCCGAGCGCGAGCAGCCGCACAATCTCCAACTGCTGGCGCTGCCCGATGCTCAGGCTGGCAATCGGCGTGTCCGGTTCGAGCGCGAAGCCGAAGCGCCCGCACAATTCGCCAAGCTGCTTTTCCCCGTTGCGGCGGCTGAAGAACAGTCCGCCGGGCTGCCCGTAGACCAGATTTTCCAGCACCGTGAAGGCGGGCACGTCGAGCGGGTCCTGCTGCAACATGCCGATTCCGGCGGCGATGGCGGCTTCGGGACCGTGATAATTCGCCACCTTGCCGTCGAGCAGGATTTCCCCGCTGTCGGCGGGCTGGTAGCCGGAGAGGATTTTCATCAGCGTCGATTTGCCCGCGCCGTTTTCGCCCAGCACGCCGACGATCTGCCCGCCTTTGACGGTGAAGCTGATGTCGTCGTTGGCATGGACGCCGGGGAAGCGCTTGTGAATGTGCCTGAGTTCGATGTCCATTCTCAATCCATCGAATAGTTTGCTAATGCTGCGACTAGGGCGGGTGTGGTAGGGGCACGATATATCGTGCCCCTACAGTAATCCCAATGCCAATGATAACGAAATCCCACATCTATTGAAAGAAACAACGAGGGGGCGTCCACCAGACACCCCCTCATCGCTCATTGCTCGTTACGCATCACTGTGTTTACTGGCTCGCGCCCGTCATGCCCTGAAGGAGCTGCTTGAGATACCACACGTCGAGCGGCTGCACGATCTGCCCGGCGGGGGCAAGCTGCGTGCCGTCCTGCAAATTGAGCGGACCCGCCCACAGCGCGAAGCTCTCCGGCACGAACGGGTTGGTCGCGTAGGCGGCGAGGTCGCTGATGAAGCCGTCCAGGTTGGCGGACTGCTCGGCAGTCAGCGCGGGACCCTTGATGAAGCCGACTGCGGACGTATCCGGGTTGTTGATATTGCTCCAGTCGGGGTCAGTCCAGTCCCAGCTTTGCTTCCAGGTGCCGCCCATCACCGACTTGACGATGTTGACGTAGGCGGGACCCCAGTTGAAATACGGAACGCCCAGGCAGACATCCGGCGCTTCGTCGCAGGCGCCCTTGTAGTCATAGGGCACGGCGAAGACCTTCTCGCCCTGCTGCGCGCGCTGACCGGCGACGACAATCGCCTCGGTCGTGTCGATGCCGGAGATCACCACGTCCGCGCCGTTGTCGAAGAAGCTGTTGGTCTCTTCGGTCGGGTCGAGCGTGACGCCGGGGATGTTGAACCAGAAGCCGATCCAGGTAACCGTGAAGGTCAGGTCGTCGGGATTACCACCTTTGTAGTGCTCCCAGCAGTAACGCGCGCCCAGGTACGCCGACGAGGACAGGCGGCGCGTCTCGTCGTTGATCAGCGGTCCCAGGTAGCCGATGCTGCCGGTGTTGGATGCCAGCGCGGCGGCGCAGCCCGCGATTTCCTTCGTCCATTCCATCTTGCCCATCAGGTTGCCGACGTTCGCCGGCGCGGTGCCCGCCAGCACGTGATCGCCCGAATCGTTGATGAAGACGACATCGGGGAAGTTCTGCGCGACGGGGTCGGTGTCGTTCTGGAAGTCATCCGAGGTCGTGAAGATCAGCTTCGCGCCCTGGTCAACCATGTCGCTGACCACGTCCTGAAGCGTCGACTGCGGGTTGTCAGCCGTGTTCAGGCTGGCGAAGTACAGCATCTTCGTGCCGGGAACCTGCTGTTCGACGTACTGTCCAGCATCGTAATGTGCCTGGCTCCAGCCGTGATCGTTCTGCGGACCGACCAGCACGAGACCGAAGACGAAATCGTCCTGTGCTAAGGCAGGTGCGACGGTTAAAGCTATCAATGCAAGCACGAGACAACCAAAGAAAAGTTTCTTATTCATTTGATGTCGCCTCCTCAGTGTATAAAGGTGTATTAAAGTGTATCGTTTCTTGCCGTAACAACCAACAACAAATCCGTTGGCTCATTCTTGTGAATTGTCAACAAAATGTGAACATTGGGGGCTAAAGAATTTATCTTACAATGTGCAAACCTGAAGGATGTATATGCAAGCCTCGATGTTATGCTATGATCGTCAGGTGTGAAAAATGTGCAGAAGGTGCGGTCGTCAGCGGGCAATGTGGATAGAAAATGCCAGAGATTAGTCTGAAAGAATACTTCGCCAGACTGGATAGTCTGCTGGGTGCCAGCGCCGCCGACGAAGTGATCCACCACTCCCGACACATCTTGCAGTATTATCCCAAGAATGTCACGGCGTATCGCTTTCTGGGGCGCGCGCTGGTCATGAGCAGGCGCTGGGATCAGGGGCGCGAAACGCTGCGCCGCGTGCTCAGCGTCATCCCCGACGACTTTACGGCGCATCTCGGCTTGAGCGAGGCGAACGAGCACATCGACCACGCCGACGAAGCCATCTGGCACCTGGAACGCGCGCTGGAACAACGCCCCAACGACAAAAGCTTAATCGACGCGCTGCGCAGCCTCTACCAGCAGCACCGGAATATCCACAACCTCAAGATTCAACTGACCTCGGCGGCGGTCGCGCGCCAGTATTTGCGCACCGGGGCGTACACGCAGGCAATCGACGCGCTCAGGAATGCGCTGGCGCGCATGAACGAGCGGATTGACCTGAAGCTGCTGCTGGCGCAGATTCTCTGGCATCAGGGGTCGCAGGAAGAAGCCGCCGAACTCGCGCTGGAAGTGCTGGAAGTCCTGCCCGACTGCCTGGAAGCCAACAAGATCATGGCGCAGTTGTGGCTGAGCGTGAACCGCCCGTCCGACGCGCAGCGCTACATCAACCGCCTCGAAGGTGTCGATCCGTATCTCGCCGTCGAGCTGGCGCAGGGGTATGCGCCGGACGAGGACGACTTCCGCATCGACGAACTGGATTACACGCGCACGTCGCAGAGCGAGATGACGAGCGCGCGCCCCGACTGGTTGCAGGAAATTTCCTCGTCGCCAGCGCCCCCGCCGGTTGAGGTTGAAGAGGAAGCGGTCGAGCCGGACGATTCCGAGGTCTGGGCGAGCGCCATGTTGAAGACTCGCAAACCCAATGCACCTGAAGAGACGCCCGTCGATCAACCGACATCGGTGCGTTTCGCCGCCATATCGGAGCAGGAAACGCAGGAAGAACCGGCGGACGAGGAGTTGCGCGAGGTCTTCGGCGATCTCGACGAAGTGGACGAAGATGAACTGTCTGCCCTGTTCGAGGCTGTGCCTCCAGGCGAGGACGACCCGATGGCGTGGCTGCACGACTCCGAGATTCACGTCGCCGACGTGGCGGACGAGGAACCGAGCTTCGAGAGCCTGCTGGCTTCCGAAGCCGACGAGCCGCTGCCGGAGATCGACGAAAGCCCGATGTCGTGGCTGCAAGCAGAAGACGACCTGATGCCCGAAGCGCGCGTCCGCGACCCGGCGCTGCAAGGGTCGGACGATCCGTTTGCCTGGATGCGCGGCGACGTGGAAGTGGACGAGCCGATCCTGGAAGCGCAGTCCGACATTGTCGATGAAGAAGATGTCGAGTCGCTCGACTGGCTGCAAGACGACACGCTGCTTGACGAAATCCTCGATGCGGAAGAACTGACCGCCGAAGATCAGCCTGAGCCGCAAGCCGGGGATTGGAATTTTGTCGCCTCGAATACGGCGGTCGATGACGACGACATCCCTAATGACGAAGCACTGCCGAAGCTTCCCGAAGAAATGCCCGTGCCCGGTCCCAGACGCGGGCTGACGGCGATCCTCCAGGAAGCGAATTTCGACTGGATGAATAAAGATGATGACGATCAGATCGTCTCTGATAACGACCTGGACGATTGGCTGAACGAATTCGGACCGCCAAAGCCAGCCCAGACAGCCACGGACAACCCCGATTGGCTGCTTGAACTCGACCGCTCGAAATCTGCGGAATTCGCTGCTCCGATTCAACCGGCGTGGCAGGTGCAGCCGCCAGCCGATGAGCCAGACTTGTCCGAGCCAGACCTGTCCTTCGAGAGCGTGGCTGCCGACCAACAACCTTCTGAGGAAGACGACAGCGGCGTCGACTGGCTGCGTGAGTTTGTGCCTCAGACGGAAAGTGACGTGGACGCCGACTCGATCAGCGACGACGACATTTCGTCGGATGTGGACGAGGCGGAAGTGTTGGAGATCCCCGATTGGCTGTCCGGGGTAGGATCGGAGCAAGAAGCCGATGAAAGCGAGCCTCAAATGAATAGGGACGACGAATCCACCTGGACGACGGATGATGAGTTTTCGTCGGACGCGGACGAGGCAGAAGCCGAGGCGGTGGAAATCCCCGACTGGCTCTCGGAGCTAGCGCCGACCGGGGAAGCTGAAGCGCCTGAACCGGAGTCGGCAGTCGATACCGGCGAAGCCGTCTGGATGAGCGACGCGGACGAGGTGGAAGCCGCGACGGTGGAAATCCCGGACTGGCTCTCGGAATTGGAGCCGAAGCAGGGCGAAGAACCTGCCGAAACACCCGCCGCAGCCGCAGCCGGTGTCTCGCCGGAAGTTTCGCTGGACGAATTCCCCTGGATGGCGGATGCTGTCGACGACGAGCCGGAGCAGCCGCAAGGCGAAGCCGCAGCCGTCCCGGTCGAGATGCCCGACTGGCTTGCGGAGATGGAACCGCAGGCGGAGGCGAGCGAGCCGGACGCCGTCGCTCAGGATGAAGTCGATGTGGACGAGGCTGACGACTGGATGGAAGACGAAGCGCCGGAAGTTGAGGCGAGCCAGCCGGCGGATTGGCTTGCCGCGCTCGACCTGCAACATACCGCCCGGAAGCCGGAAACGCCCGTCGCATCCGTATCTGCGGACGAGTTCCCCTGGATGGCGGACGAGACAGACGAACTGGAAGAAGAAGCGCCGCACGACATGCAATCTGCCGCCGCCGTCGAAATCCCCGACTGGCTGTCGGAGCTGGAGCCGGAGCAGGATGAAGAAGAAGCCGCCGAGGAAGAGCCAGCGGCAGCGGTGTCGCCGGACGAATTCCCCTGGATGAGCGACGAATCTGAAGAAACGGGCGAAGCGGAAGAGCCGGAAGCCGAACCTGCGGCGGCAGACATTCCCGACTGGCTGTCGGAGCTGGAGCCGGAGCAGGACGAAGAAGAAGCTGCCGAGGAAGAGCCAGCGGCAGCGGTGTCGCCGGACGAATTCCCCTGGATGAGCGACGAATTTGAAGAGTCAGACGAAGCAGAAGAAGAGCCGGAAGCCGAACCTGCGGCGGCAGACATCCCCGACTGGCTGTCGGAGCTGGAGCCGGAGCAGGATGAAGAAGAAGCCGCCGAGGAAGAGCCAGCGGCAGCGGTATCGCCGGACGAATTCCCCTGGATGAGCGACGAATCTGAAGAGTCAGACGAAGCGAAGAAGAGCCGGAAGCCGAGCCGGTCGCAGCGGACATCCCCGATTGGCTGCTGGAGGCGGAGCCGGACGAAGACGAGGAAGAATCCGCTGTAACCGACCCCGTCGCATCCGATATCTGCGGACGAGTTCCCCTGGATGGCGGACGAGACCGACGCGGTGGAAGCGGAAGAAGAAGAAGTCGAGCAGGAAGAAGTGATCCCGAAGTGGCTGGCTGACGAGGAAGCGCAGGAGGCGGTCAGTGCCGCTGAATGGGACGCGCTCTCAGACGAGGCAGTCTATAATGAAGAAAGTGAGCCTATCGCCGAAATGATTGGCGACGATTACGATGCGATGGACGAATTCGACGATGACGAATACGACATCGCCGATGAAGATGATGGATACCTGGAGCCGACCCCGGCGCAAAACGCCCCGGATTGGCTCAATGCGATGGTTCCGGGGCTGGATGTCGACTACGAAGCTGGCGAAGACGAATTCGCGGACGAGGATGTCGAAGACCTGGAGGACGAGGAAGCGTCGCAGCGTGAATACGCCTGGGTCGGCGAGATGGTCGAAGAAGAACTGGCGGCATCCGAGCGATCCAGCTACAGTTTCTCACGTCCACCTGCGTGGCTGGGAGCGTCTGGCTCGCAGTCACCGAGGGATAGTCTCGACGATGAATTCCCTGATTGGCCATCCGACGACGCCGATGCGGATGTGCCTGAGTGGCTGCGTTAATTTTGCCTGAGAGGGACGAGTAATGTCCGACAACATGCCCGACTTCGACAATATGTCGCAGGAAGAGATTATGGCTTGGATGGAGACCCTGGCGAAGCGCCAGGGGGCTTCTGAGGGCTTTACCACTTCCGCCGATATGGACGTTGCTGAAATTGACCCCAACAGCGTTCAGATTGATGAACCGGGTTATGTGCCTTACGGACAGGAGCGCACACCCGCTCCTGCGCAGGAACAGCCGATGATGTCGCCGACGACGCCACCCCGACCGCCGGAAGCGGCGCCGCCGCCTCGCGCGCCCGCGCCGGAGCCTGCGGTCGAAGAGGGCGGGCTGGCGTGGCTGGAAAGCCTGGCGGCGGATCAGGGTGAGGAGTTGTTCAACCTCGACCTGTCCGATCTGCCCGCCGAAAGCGCCGAGCCTGCCGAAGCAGTGGCAGAAACGCCAATCCCCGTCAACCCGATGACCTGGCTGGAAGACCTGGCGCGCTCGCAGGTCGCCGAGCCGTCGCTGGAGCAGCTTGGCGCAGAAGAAGACGACTCGCGGGAAGAATCCGAGAAGCTCAGCCCCTTCGCGCAGGGCGTCAACCCGATGGAGTGGCTGGAGACGCTCGCCAAGCGGCAGGGCGCGAAACAGGAAGAACTGACGACCCGCGCCAGTATGAACATTCCCGCGCCGGAAGAAGCCGAAGTCGAGCAGGACGACTATCAGCCGTTCTCGTTTGACACGCTGCCCGCGCGCCGCAGCGCCGAGCCTGCGCCGGAGAACCCCGCCGAGTGGCTCACCTCGCTGGCGGACTCCGAGGGCTACAGCGAAGAGGGCGTGCGCGCGCCGCAGTCCGCCGAGAGCGAACCGGAGTCGTCCGACGAGATGGAATCGATTCAGGATGCGATCAACGCCGGCACGGTCACGCCGGAGCAGATGCAGCAGTTCCTCGACCGGCAGGCGGATGAACTGGCGGAGCATCCCGAAGACCTGATCGAAGTGACCGACGAGGATGAGGATGCGCCGCTCGCACCCGCCGAACTGCCGGACTGGCTCTCCGAGATGAAGCCGCAGGAAAGCACGCCGCAGCCGACCAAGTCGATTGACTCGCTGTTTGAGACGCCGCCCGCGACCGAGATGCCCGACTGGCTCAAGTCGGATATGCTTGACGACGCGGGCAGTGATCTGGAGAGCATTTTCGAGCCGGAAGAAGAAGCCTCCCGACCGATGGAGCCGGTAGCGCAAGTCGAAGTTCCGGCGGCTGAGGTCGAGGTCGATCCCGATGATCCCTGGACGGAAGCCTTCGACCTCGAATACGAGCGGGGCGGCGAAGGCGATGTCAGCGAAGTCCCCGAATGGTACGACGAAAATATCAACGATCCCAGCCGCATAGCCGCCGTCGAGGCGCAGGCTGCGGCTCAGGCGGATAACGCGCTCGCGGACGCGGCGCTGCCGGAGGAGAAAGACCTGGCGCCCGCTCAGGCGCAAGGCGTCCCGATCTGGATGTCCGGGGAGCAGGAGACAGGCGAGCACCCGGAAACGGCGGCTTCGTCGAGCGTCTTCGAGGAAATGCCGGACTGGCTCAGGGAAGCCGAAGCCTCGGTCTCGCCGGAAGACGTGCCCGACTGGCTCGTCGAGACGCTGACGGTGCAGGAAGAAGCCGCAGCGCCGGTCTTTGTCGAAGAAGCGCAGCCGGAGGCTCCCGCCGAAACGCCCGCCGAAGAACCTGTCGGCGAAGCGCCGAGCGTGGAAGCGCCCGTTAGCAAAGCGCCCGCTGTTTCCATAGCGCCACCGTCTCCCACGCCAGCGCCCGAACCCGCACACGTCCCGGTCGGTGAAGCGGCTGCCGTGCTCGAAAGCGCCCGCGACAAGGAGCGGGGTGGCGATCTGGATGGCTCGCTGGCGGAGTACGAGTCGATGATTCGCGGCAGCACTGGAGCTGGATGCCGTCGTCGCCGACCTGACGCAGTTGGTCAAGTCATATAAGACGACCCCGGCGGTCTACCGCGTGCTGGGCGACGGCTTGATGCGGCAGGGCAAGCTGCAAGCGGCGCTCAACACTTACCGCGAAGCGCTCAATCAGCTATAATTCCGGCAATATCCGATTCAATTACGCTTGGTCATTGTAGGGGCGACTTGCCAGGTCGCCCCTACGATTGTCCGGGTGTTGGTCACGCAAGGAGTCATCTGTGGAACGCACGCTCATCATCATCAAGCCGGACGCCGTGCAGCGCGGGCTGTCGGGCGAAATTCTGCACCGCTTCGAGCAGCGCGGCTTGCGCATCGTCGGCATGAAGTTCATGCAGGTGTCGCGCGCGCTGGCGGAAAAACACTATGCCATTCATCAGGGCAAGCCGTTTTACGAGGGGCTGGTCGGCTACATCACCTCCGCGCCCGTGATCGTGATCGCGCTGGAAGGCACGAACGCGGTCGAGGCGGCACGCGGCACGATTGGCGCGACCAATCCCACCAAAGCCGCCGCCGGGACGATCCGCGCCGATTTCGCGCTGGAGATCGGGCGCAATCTGGTGCATGGCTCGGACAGCGTGGAGAACGGGGCAGCGGAGATCGCCAACTTCTTCACGTCCGAAGAACTGGTCGATTGGTCGCGCGTCACCGACCCCTGGATTTTCGAGTAGGATAATCGTGTGGTAGGGCGCAGCGCGCTGCGCCCTCTACTGGATGCTCAAAAGCACGTTCGCCTGTTTCCAGAAGCCTTCGAGATCGTAGAACTCGCGCTGTTCCTCCCCGAAGATGTGAACCAGCACGTCGCCGTAGTCCATCAGGACCCAGCCGCTGTGCGACTCGCCTTCGACCGAGACGGGCAGACGACCGTGCTTGTCCTTGATGGCTTCGCGCACACCTTCGGCGACCGCGCGAATCTGGCGGTCGCTGTTGCCTGTGCAAATGACGAAAAAATCGGCGATAATCGCATCGGGGCGAAGGTCGAGCAGGACGATGTCTTCGGCTTTCTTGCTCTCGACAGCATCGACAATATCGTGGGCTAAATCTAGTGAGTCCAGCATTTCCCTCCTGAACGAGTGTGGTTAGTCCTCATTGTAGCATAATCTCAAGGGTGGTCAATTTGAGTCAAATGACGTTCTCATGAGCGAATTGATTGAATTCACAGCCAATGCTCCCGGCGAGCGGCTCGACCGGATCGTCGCCGCGCAGGTAGGCGAGCGACTGACGCGCACGCAGGTGCAGGCGCTGATCCGCGAAGGGCAGGTGACGGTCGACGGCGCGCTGGTCAAGGCGGGCGTCAAGCTCAAGGGTGGCGAGCGGATCGTCGTCACACTGCCGCTGCCCGTCGAAGATCACAGCGTCGAGCCGGAGTTCGATCCCGCTCAGCATCGTCTACGAAGACGACGACTTCGCCGTGATCGACAAACCAGCCGGGCTGGTGGTGCATCCCGGTGCGGGCAATCCGAGCGGCACGCTGGTCAACGCCATCCTGGCGCGCTACCCTGAAATCGCCGACATGAACTACGCCCCGCAGCGGCGCGGCATCGTCCACCGGCTCGACAAGGATACCAGCGGGCTGATCCTCGTCGCCCGCAACGCGCCGACGCTGCACCGCCTGATGCGCCAGTTCCAGAAGCGCACGGTCGAGAAAACCTACGTCGCGCTGCTGGAGCGCGCGCCGAAGACCCCAACCGGGCGCATCGACATGCCGATTGGGCGCGACCCCGCCAACCGCCGCAAAATGGCGGTGCTGCGCAGCGGTCGCCCTGCCATCAGCGAGTTCACGGTCGTCGAGCGTTTCGCCGACGGCAAGGCGCTGGTTCACGTCAAGCTGCTGACCGGGCGCACCCACCAGATTCGCGTTCACATGGCGTTCCTGGGCTGCCCGATTGTCGGCGACGTGCTCTATGGCTACCGCAGGCAGACGCTGCCCCGGCAGTTCCTCCACGCCTGGCGGCTGTGCTTCGATCATCCACGCACGGGCGAACGCCTGTGCTTTGAATCCCCGCTGCCGCCGCGCCTGGAAGCGGCGCTCGCCGACCTGCGTAAAGGTCGATGAATCGCCTTTTTTTCGCTACAATCTGTGGGTGTGCTATTAGCCAATAGGGGCATCTTTGTAGGGGCACGATATATCGTGCCCCTACGGGCGCTGCTCTACACAAAGGACAACTCATGCGAGAAATTACGGTCGCTGTCGTGCAAATGAAGCCCAAGCTCGGCGAAGCGGAAGACAATCTGGTCACGATGTCGGAGATGATCGCCAGGATCGCCGCCTCGCGGAAGGTCGATCTGATCGTCTTCCCGGAGCTGGTGACCAGCGGCTACGAGCTGGGCTTGCGCTTCACCGAGATGGCGCAGCGCGTGCCCGGTCCCGCCGTCAACCTGATCGCCAAGCGCGCCAACGAGTACGGCGTTTACGTCGCCTTCGGCATGGTGACGAAGGAGCGCGTCGAGAGTGTCTTGTATAACTCCGCCATTCTGATCGGACCCGAAGGCGACCTCGCCGAAATCTACAACAAAGTCCACCTGCGCGGCGAAGAGCGCATGGCGTTCCGCGAGGGCTTCAAGATGCCCGTGATCGACACCGAAATCGGCAGCCTCGGCTTGATGATCGGCTACGATCTGGCGTTCCCGGAAGTGGCGCGCAGCCTCGTGCTCGACGGCGCGGAGGTGATCTGCGTGCTGGCGAACTGGGAAGCGTCCGCCATCGACGAATGGAAGACCTACATGCGCGCCCGCGCCTACGAGAACAGCGTCTTCATGGCGGGCGCGAACCGCGTCGGCGAGGACGTGACGCTGACCTTCGGCGGCGAGAGCATGATCGTCGGACCGCGCGGCGAAATCCACGCTTCGCTGGCGGGCGAGACCGACGAGACGACCGGCGAGCCGCAGGAGAGCTTCGCCGTCGCCAAGATCGATCTGGACGAGGTGCGGCGCAACCGCGAGGAATACCAACTGATCCAGAACCGCCAGCCGACCGTCTATAAGCCGATTGTGCGGCGTTACTAAGCTGATGATTGAGGCGACGGAAGCGGCGACCGTATCGCCTGCGCAGATTGCGGGGGCAGCCTCTGTGTCGCAGAGTTTGGCTGCTCCCGTCCAGCAGCTTGCCGATCAGGTGCTTCTGTTCATCCCGGTGCTGTTCGGGGCGCTGCTGATCTTCCTCGCCTTCTGGATCGCCAGCATCGTCGCGGCGCGCGTGATCGCCGGTGTCGGCAGCCGGGCACGGCTGGATGTTGTCGTCCGCAAGCTGCTGTCCGATTCAGTGCGCCTGACCATCATCACGATTGGAGCAATCACTGCGCTCGGCACAATTGGCGTGGACGTGACGGCGCTGGTCGCGGGCTTGGGGCTGACCAGTCTGGCGCTCGGCTTGGCGTTTCAGGATTTGGTGCGCAACGCGATTTCCGGCGTGCTGATCCTGATGTACCATCCGTTTCACCTGGGCGACACCATCACCGTCACGGGGAGCGAGGGCAAGGTCGTCAACATCGACCTGCGCTATACCACGCTGCAAGCCGAGGGGGTGACCATTCTCATCCCCAACCAGAGCGTGTTCTCGAACGTGGTCGTCGTCAACCGTCCGCCAGAGCAGGCGCAGGTCACCCGATGAGCGCCAACCCGCCCGCCAGCGCCGGATACTCGAAGCGCCCGCTCGCCGACAAGCTCGGCATCAAAGCCGGGATGCGCGTCGCCATCCTGAACGCGCCGGAGGGCTATGAGCGGACGCTCGGCGCGCTGCCGGAGGGCGTGCAGGCGTTCGACTGCACTGGAGGGCCGATCTCGATTTCATCCAGTTTTTCGCACGCGAGCGGGCGGCGCTCGAAGCGGCGTTCCCTGATCTGAAACGAGCGCTCACGCCCGCCGGGATGCTCTGGATTTCCTGGATCAAGAAATCTACCAAAATCCCGACCGACCTGGACGAGAACGTCGTCCGCGAGATCGGGCTGGCGCACGGCTTGGTCGATGTCAAGGTCGCGGCGGTCGATCCGATCTGGTCGGCGCTGAAGTTCGTCCGCCGCCTCAAGGATCGCTGAATGCGCGACACTTCGCCGCTGCCAACCGTCTTCGCTTTTCTGGTGATCGCCGCCGCCGTGATCGGCGGGGTCGTGCTGCTGCTGGCGTCGCGCCCCGCGCCCGTCAGCATCACCATCAATCCACCGCCGCCGACGCCCGCGCCGACTGCGACCGCGACGCCCGCGCCGATGGAAGTCTACGTCACCGGGGCGGTCAATCAGCCCGGCGCGGTGGTGACGCTGCCGCCCGGCAGCCGCGTTCACGACGCCCTCGACGC
The DNA here is from genome assembly GCA_963760975.1 of uncultured Chloroflexia bacterium. Lineage (GTDB taxonomy): Bacteria > Chloroflexota > Anaerolineae > Aggregatilineales > Phototrophicaceae > Flexifilum. The sequence goes on from CAVXEZ010000011.1 coordinate 98,513, forward strand.
CGCCGGAGGCGCTGCGCCTGATGCCGACCTCGAACGGATCGATCTGGCGGCGCTCGTCCACGACGGCGACCACATTCACGTCTACCGGGTAGGGGAGAGCGCCGCGCCGATTGACAGCGGGCAGCCGCAGGCGTCAGCCGACCAGAACGTCGTCCACGTCAACCGCGCCACGCTCGAAGAACTGGAGACGCTGCCGGGCATCGGTCCGGCGCTGGCACAGCGTATCATCGACTACCGCACCACCAACGGCGCGTTCACGTCGCTGGAGTCGCTGATGGAAGTCAGCGGCATCGGCGCGCGCACGATTGAGCGCCTCGACGGCTTGGTCGCGTTCGATTGATCTGAATAGGGGAAATGCAGGGGCGTTCCATGGAACGCCCCAAAGATTGGCAATCGGCGTTTAGCGCCCGGTCGCCTCGTGCCAGGCATCGTGGACTGCGCCTTTGACGCGATCCCACGTACCGGGATGGTTCGCGTTCCAGTAGTGCTGTGCTTCCGGCTCCAGACGCGCCCAATCATAATCCCGGTAGCGGAGGTCGTTCGCCAGCATGTAGCCGTAATGATACGCCGGTTCATAGGTGCCGTAATCGTAGCCGGAGTCGACGTAGTTCGTGTTGTAGTTGGCGCGAAAGCGGGACTCGTAGTAGGCATATGGCTTATGAGTCGTCGCCGGGGCGGTTGCGGTCGCCTCAGGCGTCGTGCTTCCCGCTGCCTGGCTCTGTGCGGCGTTTGCCGACGCTGGCGCAGCCGTCTCGTCGAAGCCCGTCCAGCCGCTGGCGAGCCATTCGCCGCTGCGCTCGTTGATGTCGGTCGGGTCGAAGCGATTAAGAATGCTCTGCGCGCGATCCGCCCATTCGTCGTGCGTTACGTGGACGGAGACGAGCGTGCCACCGCGCCGAATCCCCTCAGCATAATACTGCGCGTGTTCTTCGGGGATGCCGAAATCCATCAGCCCGGCGACGAGACCACCTGTCACCGCGCCGGACGCCGCGCCGATGCCTGCCATCAGGGCTGCCGCCAGCGGTCCGGCGGCGACCACCGTACCGATGCCGGGGATCAGTGCCACGCCCAAGCCGACCAGCGCGCCGACGACGGCGCCAAAGCCCGCGCCTTCACCCGCACTGACATCTTCGTCGTAAACGTCCGTGACTTCGTTGTTCACGTACCGACCATGCGCACCCGTTGCATCGTTGACGATCAGGCTAATGTCGCCTCGGTCGAACCCGGCATCGACCAGCGCCTCAACCGCGCCGCGCGCCTCGTCAAATTGATCGTAGAGGGCAACTACTGTCTTTGCCATGATTAACTCCTTTGCTGAGTTGTGAATCTACTATATAACAATTTTAATTAACTTTGTATTGACTCTCACCATTTGTTCACGTGCGGGCAGCCGGGGCTTTGAGGGGAATTTGGCGAGGAAGCATAAAGGTTTTTATGATTGAGTGATAATTACCCCAGCCTTATAATGAAAACGTAGGTGATGCTAACGTTTCCGAAGCGCATCGGTACGAATGCGCCTTGCCGCTCCACTGGCGTTCGCGCCAGCGACAGGCGGGGGATTTATGCCCAATCGAAGTTTAGCCGAGCGTGATAAAGTGCTTTTTGCCTCGCGCTGGCTGCTCCTCCTATTTGTCTGCGTCGCGCTCATCGTCTTTCGTGAACAGATCGGTACGTTCAACGTCGAAAGTCTCGTTTTGGCGTTCGTGGTTGGCGTGATCGGGAACTTCGCCATCCTGCTGACTCTGGCGACGCCCCGTTTGGAGCGCGACGTTTGCCTGGTGATGTTCCTCAGCGACCTGTCGCTGGCGACGGTCTTCGCGGCGTTCAGCCAGGGCGGCTTCTTCGTGCCGGTAGTGGCAGGCAGCGCTATTATGGTCTCCGGCTTGCTGCGCCCCAATCTGCGCTGGAACGTCGTCCAGGTGATCGGCATCTACGTGGTGATGGCGTTCGTCCCGCCGCTGTTCTCCAGTACGGTCACCGATACCGCGCTGATGGCGCTGTTTCTCGTCGCGCTGCTGACGGTGTTCGCCAGCTACGCCTACGATCTCGAACTTGTCGGGCTGCGCAAGAACGTCGTGATGCTGAACAATGCTCAGACCGAGCACGTCGAAGACGTGCGCAAGCGCACGCGCGCCATCTCCGATCTAACCTACGCGATGAGCGCGACGCTCAATTACAAGAAAGTCCTCGACGCCATGCTGGAAGCGGGGCGGCTCGGCTTGCGGATGCCGGAGCGCGAGCAGTCGCGCCTCTTCGCCGGGATTTTCCTGTTTCACGTCGATGACAACAAGCTGCACGTCGTCTCGTCGCGCCGCTTCACGCGCGGCGACGACCTGCGCGTGATCTCCGGCACAGAAGGCATCGTCGGGCAGGCGCTCAAGGAAGCGATGCCTGTTTTTGGCAGCGACGCGGTGTCCGACCCGGAATTGCAGTATTTCATCGCCTTTCAGGGCTGCAAGTCGCTGCTGTGCATCCCGCTGCGCGCCGGGTTCGACAACTTCGGCGTGCTGCTCTACGGCAGCGATACCGCCAACGCCTTCACGGAGGAGCACAGCGAACTGCTGACCGCGCTCGGCGTGCAGGCGACGCTCGCGCTGCAAAACGCCGTCCTCTACCATAGTCTGATCGAGGAAAAAGAGCGCATCATCGACGTGGACGAGGAAGCCCGCAAGAAGCTGGCGCGCGACCTTCACGACGGACCGACGCAGAGCGTCGCCGCCATCGCCATGCGCATGAGCTACATCCGCAAGCTGTACAAGAAATCGCCGGAGCAGGTGCCTGAGGAGATCAAGAAGGTCGAAGACCTGGCGCGGCGCACGACCAGCGAAATCCGCCACATGCTGTTCACGCTGCGTCCGCTGGTGCTGGAGACGCAGGGCTTGTCCTCCGCGCTCAACCAGCTTGCCACCAAGACTTACGAGCTGCACCGGCAGGCGGTCGCCGTGCGCGTCGAGCACATGGTCGAGGAGCAGCTTGATTTTCAGCAGCAGGGCGTGATCTTCGACATCGTCGAGGAAGCGGTCAACAACGCCCGCAAGCACGCCAAAGCCAAGCTGATCAGCATTACGGTCATGCGCCAGGGCGAGATGGCGATCATCCAGATTGCCGACAACGGCGTCGGCTTCGACGTAGCGATGGTCAGCGAGAATTACGAGTCGCGCTCCAGCCTGGGCATGGTCAACATGCGCGAGCGCGCCGAACTGCTCGACGGCACGCTGAGCATCGACAGCGTCAAAGATCAGGGCACCTGTGTCACGCTCATCCTGCCGCTCAAATCGGCTGAAATTGCCGCCAACGGCGTCAGCCGCCCCGTCACCAAACTGGCGCTCGCCGCCGTCGCGCGCGTCGAACGCGCCGAGAACCGCCAGCCGTACCTCTGAGTTGAAAGTTATAAGTTAAAAGTTTAAAGTCTTCCCGATAGCGGGTGTACTTTTAACTTTCAACTTTTAACTTGGAGATGCCTGAATGCCCCCATCCGACCTTGCCGCGCTGCGCGGTGAACCGAGCTACGTCTGGCGCGCGGGGCAGGAGCGCCGCTTGCAGATGATCGCCGCCTGGGCGACGCTCAAGGACGCGACCGTGCTCGATGCGGGCTGCGGAGTGGGCATGTACACGTCCAAGTTCCGCGAGCGCTACACGCCGCACGTCGAGGGCATCGAATATGAATTCGCGCGCGCGCTCGAAGCACAGGTGACCACGCCGCACGCCGTCGTCGCCGCCAACGAGCATCTGCCGTATCCGTCGGACACTTTCGACACGATCCTCTCGCACGAGACGCTCGAACACGTCGCCGACGACCGCGCCTCGGCGCGCGAGCTGGTGCGCGTGCTCAAGCCGGGCGGTCGGCTGGTGATCTTCGTGCCGAACCGCTGGTATTTCTTCGAGACGCACGGGCATTACTGGAAGGGCGAATATCACTTCGGCAATACGCCGCTGATCAACTACCTGCCGGACGTGTGGCGGAATAGGCTCGCGCCGCACGTGCGCGCCTACACCAAACGCGGGCTGCTGCGGCTGTTCGAGGATTTGCCGGTGCGCGTCGTCACGCACCAGCGCATCTACGGCGCATACGACAACCTGATCGCGCGCTTCGGCGGGGCAGGGCGCGTCCTGCGCGGCATTTTGCAGGGCGTGGAGGGCACGCCGCTCGACACCTTCGGGCTGTCGCATTTTCTGGTGGTGGAAAAGATAAAGACTTAACGCAAAGGCGCGAAGGAGCAAAGACGCAAAGTCATTGAATTAAAAACGCCTCCACAGGGAGGCGTTCGTTGTTGTCGTTTGATTACGCGCGCTTGAGCGATACTTTGTGCCCGCGCATCGTGCGCTGCTGCATCCGCTTCAACACCTTGTCGACGTGAATGTCCTTCACGTCCACGAAAGTTTCGTCGGCGTGGATGTCAATCGCGCCGATTGCGCGACCGGGGATGCCCGCTTCGCCTGCAATCGCGCCGACCACGTCGCCTGGCTGGATGCCGTGCTGTCGCCCGGCGTTGAGCAGCAGACGCACCATGCCTGGCTCGCTCTTGCCATGCCCGCGCTTGCCGCGCGTCCATTCGCCGCTGCGCTCGCGCTCCACACGCGGCTTCGGCTCGTGGATGTCCTCGACCGGGCGCTGTGCCTCGCCCGCGCGCGCCATACGGATGGCGGCGGCGGCGACTTCGGCAGCGTCGTAGCCCGCTTCAAGCAGCACATTGACGACCGACAGCTCGCGCCCCAGGTCGGTTTCGGCGAGGATCGCTTCCAGTTCGCCGGAGAAGCGCGCGTCACGGCGGGCATAGACTTCCGCCGGAGCGGGCAGCTTCGCTTGGTTGATGTGCTGTCCGATGAAGCCCTCAATCGTGCGCATCCAGCGGCGCTCGCGCGGCGTCACCAGCGTGATCGCCACGCCCGTTTTGCCCGCGCGCCCCGTCCGCCCGATGCGATGCACGTAGTCCTCGGCGTCGTAGGGCACGTCGTAGTTGATCACGTGCGACACGTCTTCGATGTCCAACCCGCGCGCCGCGACATCCGTCGCCACCAGCACGCTGATCTGCCCCCGGCGGAAGCGGCGCATGACCGTCTCGCGGGCGTCCTGCGCCATGTCGCCGTGCAGCGCCTCGACGGCGAAGCCCCGGCTGAGCAGGTCGTCGGCAAGCTGCGCCGCGCCCAGCTTGGTGCGCACGAAGATCAACGCGCTGCTGATGTCTTCGACTTCCAGCAGGCGCGAGACCGCCGCCAGCTTCGAACCCTCGTCAACCAGATAATAACGCTGCTCGGTCTGCGCGACCGTCAGCGTCTTGTGCTCGATGGCGACTGTCTCGGGGTCGTGCATGTACTTCTGGGCGAGGCGGCGAATTTCCGCCGGAAGCGTCGCCGAAAACAGCGCGGTCTGCCGCTCGTCCGGCGTGCGGCTGAGGATCGTCTCCACGTCGTCGATGAAGCCCATCTTGAGCATCTCGTCGGCTTCGTCCAGAATCAAGTAACGGACGCCGCTCAGGTCGAGCGCGCCCTTGTCGATCAGGTCGATCACGCGCCCCGGCGTGCCGACAACGATGTGAACGCCGCTCTCAAGGCGCTTGATCTGGCGGACGTAGGACGACCCACCGTAGATCGCCAGCACGCGCGCGCCCAGATGCTTGCCGTACTGGGAAATTGCCTCCGCGACCTGATTCGCCAGCTCGCGCGTGGGCGCGAGGATCAAGCCCTGCACGCTGCGCTGCGAATAATCCAGCTTTTCCAGTAGTGGCAGCGCGAAAGCAGCCGTTTTGCCCGTGCCCGTCTGTGCCTGACCGAGCACGTCCCGCCCGGCGATCAATGCCGGGATCGCCCGCTCCTGAATCGGCGTCGGGGTTTCGTAACCCAGTTCCACGACCGCCTGCATCAGTTCGGGGCGCAAGTTCAAACTCTCAAAATTCATAGACCCTCAGCAGCGCTGAACGCTGCACACTCAAATGACTTGACCGCAGAAAAAACCCTGCGCGAGGCAGGGAAAATGGACAGAGACTTGTGAGGTTTCATTCCACTATCGAGTTTAGTATAGCATAATGTCGTTCTAAATCAACCGCGAACCCTCCTCATCTCGGCATAGCATAGGCTTTCTAAGAAATCTATCAGAAAGGGCGAAACCCCTTGACGATATATCGTTATCGTCCTATTATTCGACATATCACGATATATCGCTAAGGAGGCGATTGACCATGTTTTCCCCACGAAGGATGTTTTACATGAGACGGCGCGGTTTTGGACCTGGCGGTCCATTCGGTGGTAATCCGACTGGCGAAAGTCCATTTGGTAAGGGCGGCTGGGGTCGCCATCGTCAGCGGCGCGGCGACATCAAGTTTGTGCTGCTGGAGCTGCTTAGTGATCAGCCGCGTCACGGCTACGAGCTGATCAAAATTCTGGAGGAGCGCTCCAGCGGCTTCTATCGTCCCAGTCCGGGCGTGATCTACCCAACTCTGCAACTGCTGGAAGAGGAAGGCAGCCTGACCAGTGAGATGGTCGAAGGTAAGCGGGTGTACACGATCACCGATGCCGGACGCAAGCTGCTGGAAGACCAGGAAGAGACCTGGGGACAGGGTTTTGGTCCGCGTTGGGGACGCCATCGCAGCCAGGAGATGCCGCAGTTGACGGAGTTGAACCGCGCGATCATGGCGCTGTACGAGAGCGCGGTTCATGCCGCTCGCTACGGCACGCCGGAGCAAATCGCGGCGGTGCAGGCGGCAATTGAATCCGCCAACAAACAGGTGCATTCGATTCTGGCGCAGAAGGATGCCCCGGACAAAGACAAGGCTTAGAAGCCGGATCGACATCTCGCAGGGGCGCAGCGCGTGTCCCAACCAGTTGGGCGCGCCCCTGCGACGCTGTTCGGTGATTACGGATGTTCGACATATGGCGCGGCGGCAGCGATCAGTGGTTCGCTGTAGTGCTGGCGCGGCTCGCGCATCACGGCGATCAGCAGCACCGTCAGCAGCCCGCTGAGCGCCGCCGCGCCGAAGGTCACCTCGTAGCCAATCGCGTCCGCCAGCCAGCCGCCGATCAGCGGCGCGAGGATGGTCGCCGGCGCGGTGAGCGTATTGGCGAGACCGATGTAGTAGGGGCGCTCCTCGTCGGTGCCGAACTCGACCGTCAGCGCCATCGCCGTCGTCCACAGACCGCCGCCCGCGAAACCCGCCAGCGCGAACACGCCGTAGAACCACTCCATGCTCGGCGCGACCAGCGCCAGCGCCGCGCCGCCGCCTGCCAGCAGCACGCCGATGGCGAACATCACCCGGTGGCTGTGGTGGTCGCCGAGCCAGCCGAAGACCGGGTTGGAGACGGTTTGCGCCAGCGCCAGCACGCCGGTCATGATGCCTGCCGTTCCGGCGTCCATGCCGAAGGTGCGCACGGCGTAGACGGTGTAAAACGCCGTCCCCACCGAGGCGATCTGCGCGAACGAGCGCGCCACAATGAACAGGCGGAAGTTGCTGTCTTTGCGCAGGATTTCCCGCAGCCCCTGCCAGAATTCGCGCGTGCTGCGCGAGGTCGCGCGGGCAGGCGGCGCTTCCGGCTCGCGCGTCGAGGCGAGCGAGAAGTACGACATCATCATGACGATACCCGCCAGCAGGAAGCACAGCGCAAAGTTTTGCGGGGCATTTCCGGCTGACAGGATCAGCCCGGCGACAATCGCGCCGCCGCTGCTCAGCAGGTTCGCCGCCGCCGATTGTGCGCCGTAAAACGTCCCCCGTATATTCTGCGGCATGATCTTGGCGATCATGCTCTGCCAGGCGGTTCCGGTTAATCCGCCGCCGTTCGCCTGCCAGATGACGAACAGAAACGTCAGCACCAGCGCCCAGCCGCGCCCCAGCGTGTTCACGGACAGCGCCACCAGCGCCAGCGCGAAGAAGGGCAGGCGTTCGTTGAGCGTCATCAGCAGCGTCATCGGCTTGTAGCGCCGCAGACTTGCCACGCGGTTGGCTGTGAGGAGCTGCGGAAGCTGCCAGCCGATCAGGTGCATGGCGGCGATCAGCCCGATCAGGACGCTCGAATCGGTGAGCGTGGAGACGAACAGCGGGATGACCGTCACGTAGGAGGCGAAGCCCAAGCCCAGCCCAAAAAAAGCACCGTCAAGCACATTGACGGTGAAGTTGAAGCGGACGTTCTTTTGAATATCGGCGCGCAAAGGAGAACCTCACAGAGTACCTAACAATTCTACCATGCTCTGCGCGCCTTGTGATGAGTCCAGTTGTTTAACGCTGCGCTAAGCGTCAGGTGTGGTCTGGCGCTGACCCCGGAACTGCGTCTCGTAAAGCTGCGCGTACAGCCCGCCCTTCGTCAGCAGTTCGCCGTGCGTGCCCTGTTCGATGATGTGCCCGCGATCCATCACCAGGATCAGGTCGGCGGCGAGGATCGTGCTCAGGCGGTGCGCGATCACGATGCTGGTGCGGTTCTCCATGATCGTCTCCAGCGCATCCTGAATCAGCGCTTCGGACTGGCTGTCGAGGTGGCTGGTCGCTTCGTCCAGCACCAGCACGCGCGGGTCTTTCAGGATGACGCGGGCGAGGGCGAGGCGCTGTTTCTCGCCGCCGCTCAGGCGGTAGCCGCGCTCGCCGACGATGGTGTTGTAGCCGTCCGGCAGCGCGCTGATGAAATCGTGGATGTTCGCCGCGCGGCAGGCGGCTTCGATCTGCTCGCGCGTGGCGTCCACGCGCGCGTAGAGCAGGTTGGTCAGGATGGTGTCGTGGAACAGGTAGGTCTCCTGCGTCACCATGCCGACCGCGTCCGTCAGCGAGTCGAGCGTCACATCGCGCAGGTCGTGACCGTCGAGCAGGATGCGCCCGCCGCTGGGGTCATATAGACGTGGGATCAGGTAGGTGAGGGTGGTCTTGCCCGCGCCGCTGGGACCGACCAGCGCGACCAACTGCCCCGGCTCGATCTCGAACGAGACGTGTTCCAGCGCCGTTTCGCGCGCCTGCGTCGGCTTCGCGCCGTCGCCGTCCATCACCAGCGCGGGCTTCTCGTCCGCCCCGGAGAACACGCCGCGCGAGCTGTCCATGCGCCCGTAGCGCTTCACTTCGCTCAGCAAGCCCGACTCCATTTTGGCGTAGCGGAAGGTCACGTCGTCGAAGACAATGCGCCCGGCGACATCCTTCAGGTCGACGGCGTCCGGCTTCTCATCGATCTCCAGCGGCAGGTCGATGATCTCGAAGACGCGCTCGAAGCTGACCATCGAGGTCGAGAACTCAATCGGCACGTCGATCAAATACTGCATGGGACTGTAAAGCTGACCGAGGTAAGCAGCGAAGGCGACAATCGTGCCGATGGTGAAAACGTGGTCGAGCACCAGATGCCCGCCGACGAAGTACACCAGCGCCGTCCCGATCACGCTGACGCCGCCCATCAGCGCCCAGAACTGGCTGCTCATCACGGCGCGCTTGACGCCGATGTCGCGGACGCGCGCCGCCCGCCTGGAGAAGCGATCCACTTCTGTCTTGCGCCGCCCGAACAGCTTGACCAGCAGCGCGCCGCTGATGTTGAGCGTCTCGACCATCATGGCGTTCATTTCCGCGTTGATGTCCATCGCCTCGCGGGCGATCTCGCGCAGCTTGACGCCAATCGCTCGCGCGCTGAGGATGAACAGCGGGAAGACCAGCAGCCCGAGGATCGTCAGTCGCCATTCCAGCGCGAACATCACGCCGAGCGTGGCGACCAGTTGCACGGCGTTGGTGATGATGCCGACAATCGTGTCGCTGATCGCCGTCTGTGCGTTGACCACGTCGCTGTTGAGGCGGCTCATCAATTCGCCGGTCTTGGTGTTGGTGAAGAAGCGCAGCGACATGCGCTGCAAATGCGAAAACAGGCTGACGCGCAGGTCGTAGATCACGCCCTCACCGATGCGCGAGTTGACGCGGCGAATGATGATGCCGATGGCGCTGGAGAAGATCGGGATCAGGATCAATCCAAACGCCAGCAGGTTGAGCCGATTTACGTCGCCGCTGGGGAGTGTGTGGTCGATCAGGTCGCGGAAGATCAGCGGCGTCAGCAGCCCAATCCCGGACTGGATCAGAATCAGGATCAAGCCGATGACGATCAGCGTCCGGTAGGGTCGTGCGTAGCTGAGCACACGGCGCACCAGCATCCAGGTGATCTTGGGCTTCGCCCCGTCGTTCGTCATGTATGCGTAACGCCACATTCCTCGCAATCCTATCTTGCCTGCCGTCTTATGTCGCCAGAGATGCAAAAAGTGAAAAGCTTCGCGCTATCCGGGCTGTGCCGGATGCGCCGAGCGGATACTTTTCGCCGTCCAGTTGGTCAACCCACTATAGCGGATTTCGCCACGTGGGGTAACTGGTCGAAAGTTGAGGTCAGCCGCCCGTCTCCGGCGTCACGTTGATCTGAGTTGGAGAGTCGCCAAAGATGCTGAAGGGGATCGGCGCGCCGCTGGATGCGCCGTTGATGGTCAGCGCGACCTGCCAGTTCCCCGGCGTGAAGGTCACGTCCGAGGCGGGCATGTGGAACCAGACGCAGGCGCCGTCGATGGCGAAGCCGGGCGTCCAGGGATAGCTCGTCACCGTCTGCCCGTCGCGCGTGAAAGTCGCCGTCAGCGACGTATCCGGCTGGATGTGATGCGCGGTTCCCACGACGTAAATGTCGGTGGCGCTGGCGCTGAAGCTGGTCGTCGGGTTGACCGCGCAGTCGTCGCTGCCGACCTGCTCGCTGAGCGCGATGTCCGTCAAACTCGGGGCGTTGGCATCGACGGTCGGCTGGACACCGCCAGCAGGCGTGACCGGGATAAGCTGGGTATCGCCCTGCGCGCTGCCCTGGCTGTTGACCTGCGGCGCGCCCGGCGTCAGCAGCGGGTTGGCAATCTGCGGGATGCCGCCGTTGTTTGGCTGCTGCGCCTCTGCGGTGGGGACAACGGGCGTAATGGCGCTGGCGTCCACGAACGGCATCCCCTGCGCGATCAGCGTCGAGGCGATGCGCGTGCTTTGCTGATCGATGTTGCCGACGGCGGTCTGCGCGTCTTCGAGCGTGACCATCAGCCGGTCGGCGTTGACGGTTGCCGTCGCGCGCACGGCGGCGATCTGCGTCGAGGCGACTTCGTTTTGCAGGCTTTCGGTCTGTAAATCGGCGGGCTGGCTGAAGAAATTGCACGCGCCGAGCAGCGCTGCCGCCGACACAATCAATATCACTTGGACAGATCGTTTCATCGACCCAACATCTCTATACCGCGAAAGCCGTTCCAGTGTACCAGTTCGGCGTGACCGCTTCAACGGACAGCCCTGCGAGCGTCTTCATCTGAGGAAACCACCTGTTTTACGACGATGGCGCGCCGATATGCACCAAGCCGAGCGAAGGATAGTCGGATGCAGCGCCATCCGCGTCCGTGCTGACGAGCCGCTCACCCGTTTGCCAGTTGTAAACCGTCGTGTGAAGCTGGTAATCGCCTGCGGGGAGATCGTTCACGGCGATTTCCGTCGCGGCGCAGCTTGTCCCGGCGCCGGGCAATCCGACATCGTTCTGGGCGCGCAGCTCGCCGTTTTGATCCGTGACGTGAAGCGCAACCGAGTAGGTATTGGACGGCGTCTGCGCGTCCACCTGATACGCCAGCCACACCTGAAGCAGTCCATCCTTGAGGCGTGGCTCGCCGACCATTGACAGACGAATGCCATCTCCAAACTGCCACGCTGCGCCCTGCGCGTTGATCCGTCCAAAGCCCCAGACGAGCATGGATGAAGTATCGGCAGCCGTCTCGCAGTGATACAGGTTCTGCTGGTTGAGCAGATATTCAAACAGCGACCACTCGTTGGATGTCCAGCGCGGATCGTAAAGCAGCCAGACGCGATCTGCATCTCCGACGGCTTCGCGCACCCGCGCGGCGAAATTGTCTACACCGGGATGCGTGCTGTTTTCGACCACTTCAATGCGCGCATCGTATTTGCCCAGGTAATACACCAGCGGATGCAGCGCCAGCGTAGGGCGGTTCTCGTCGCCCAGCAGGTTGATGATGACATCTTCGGAGGCGATCCGGGCATCCAGCACAGCGCCCATCTCGCGGATGGGCTGACCGGGCCAGCGTTGCAGGATGCGCTCCATCTGAAAATTGCCATCGAGCACGAATGCTCCCGCCGCCCAGACTGCCAGTATCAGGACGGCAGGGACGCGCCGTTTTGCCAGTTCGTAGACGCCAAAGCCCACCAGCAGCGCCAGCAGCGGCAGCACGGCCATGTTATAGCGCAGTTCGTTCAGACCGAAGAGGTAATATGCCGCCAGGTTCAGCGGGAGGAGCAGCAGGGCAAGCAGCCATATCCAGCGAGCGGCGCGCACGCGCAGGCTGAACGCCAGCAGCAGCGCCAGCAAAGCCAGACCGCCATTGCTGAAAGCCGTGAACGTATCTTCTGCCATTTGCAGCAGCAGCGCTGCGTCCGGCAGCACGCGCGGTTCATTGCGCGCCAGTTCCGCCGCCACCGGTAAGTTGATCAGCCAGGGGACGAGCGCGATGCCGGAGACGAGCCACGCGGCACAGACGCCCCACCAGCGGCGAGAAGGACGCGCGACAGCCAGGCGGGTCACGTGCCATAACCCCAGCACGCCGACGACGATACCGGCGAAATAATGCGTGTTCAGCAGCAAGCCGTTGACGAGCGCGAACGCCGCGTAATCCACAAGGCTTGGCGCGCGCTTCCAGCTCATGATCCGCTGGTAAAGGAGCAGCAGCAGCGCGGTGAACATGACCAGCAGCATGTACACGCGCATCTCGTGCAGGTAATAGATGAACCAGATGCTGGTTCCCAACGCGGCGGCAGCGCTCAAGCCGACCAGCGGATGCCGCCCCAGCGCCCAGCCCAAACGAAATACGCCCGCTACGGCGATCAGCCCGGCGAGCAACGAGAGGGCGCGCGTCGCGTATTCCGTCCAGCCGACCGCGCTGCCCCATCCCGCCAGCATCATGGGATAGAGGACGCCCTGGCGAATGTCCTCCGCTGTGATGCGCTGCCAGATCGCGTCGACCGAGCGCGGCACCTGAAACACGTCCGCCCCGGCGACGTAGAGCGACCACCATTCGTCAAACCAGATGCCGTCCGCATTCAGCTTGCGCGCGCCGAGTCCCGTCACCAGCAGGAGCACGACCACCATGCCTGCCAGGTACTTTGTCGATATTCTCATCGCTTGCGTTTGCATTCTTGCAATCGTAGCCCTCAGCACCGTAGCGAGTTCATGAGGATTTTACCAGTCTATCGAGGATTCTGACGCGGTTGTGTTGAACATCAAGTGGTAAGCGCAGAGTAGAACGGACTCTCACAGGCGTATTCAGCTTGTTGAGCCGCGAGGACCTTTGCCCCGAAAAAACAAACGACCTCGCTTATGCAGCGAGGTCGTTTGCGTTTCTGAGTGGAGGTGCGGCTCTCTGCCAAGCCGGTCCGCTGGACTCGAAACAATGCGTCTACAGGCTTAGTTGGCTGTTCAGTTTTGCAGAGCGTAGCCCCAGCCAACCTGGTACGCGCTCGGCTAGCCGATGTACCTTTGGCTGCCGCTTATCGGCGTCGCAGCAACCGCACTCCATCTTTAATGACGCCCATCAATCCACGCGGGTGGAGACGCATGGGACGGACGGCTGGGTTACTATGACCCAGCACCCTCACTCAGGCAGTTTTAGGCTGCGAAAGCGAAAGCAGTTTGGTTATCGTTGGCATTTATTGCCGTGCCCGTTTTAACGTGGTCAGGCGCCACGGCCTGCAACACGGTCTCAGCCTCCAACGTCGAGTTTAGTTCACCCCCGTGTCGTGTTTCTATTATATCACACGCCAGGGCGCGAATGAACGGCGAATTGCGTTCGCAGCGCCAAAGCGCTTTACTTGCCCAGCCGCTTCTTGACCTCGGCGGTCAGCGCGGGGACGATCTGGTACAGGTCGCCGACCAAGCCGTAGCGCGCCATCTTGAAGATCGGCGCTTCGGGGTCTTTGTTGACGGCGACGATGATCTGGCTGGTGCGCATCCCGGCTTGATGCTGGATCGCGCCGGAAATCCCGCAGGCGATGTACAAATCCGGCGACACAACTTTGCCCGTCTGCCCGACCTGATGGGCGTAGGGGATGTATCCGGCGTCGACCGCCGCGCGGCTCGCGCCAACTGCCGCGCCGAGCGCGTCGGCAAGCGGCTGGATCACGTTGGCGAAGCCGTCCTTCGCCTTCCACACCGTCGGATCGCCTTCAGTGCCGGGCGGCGGGTCTTTCGGGTTGTTCGCCATGCCGCGCCCGCCGGAGACGATGATGGCGGCGTCGGTCAGGTTGACCGTGCCCGTCTCTTCCTCGAAGGCTTCGACTTTGGTGGCGATCTGGTCTTCGCTCAGCGCCGGGGCGACGCTGGAGATTTCGGCGGTTGCGCCCGCCTTCGGCTCGGCGGCTTTGAAGGCGCGCGAGCGCACGGTGGCGAACTGCGTCGCGCCGGACACCGCCTCCGCATCGCTCAGGACTTTGCCGGAGTAGGCGCTGCGCTCGGCGCTCAGCATCCCGTTATCGCCCACGCTCAGCTTGAGCACGTCGGCGAGCAGCGGGCTGTCGGTATCGGCTGCCGAAGCCGCCAGCAGCTCGCGCCCGCGACTGGTCGCGGCGGCGACGACCGCCTTCGGCTGCTGCTCCTGCACCAGCTTGGTCAGCAGGGCGGCGTAAGGCTCCAGCCGGTAATCCTTGAGCGTCGCGTCTTCGCAGACCAGTGCTTTATCCGCGCCGTACTGCGCCGCTTCGGTGGCGACCGCCTGAGCGTTCGTGCCGAAGATCACGGCGGTCAGCGGCACGCCGAACTGATCGGCGAGCATCCGCCCCGCCGCCAGCGCTTCCCAGCTTGCCCCGACCGCTTTGCCGTTGAAGGTCTCAATCCAGGTGAAAACGGCGCTCATAATACTTTCTCCTCCAGCAGACGATCCACCAGCGCGGCAGCCTGTTCCTCCGGCGTCCCGTCGAGCCGTTCGGAGCGGGCGTCGCGCGGCGGCAGGTTGCGATAGGCGGCGACGCGCGTGTGCATCGTCGGCGCGCTGATGCCCAGATCGCCGAGCGACCACACGGGAATGACCGCCTTCGACGCCTTGCGGATGCCGATGAACGACGGGTAGCGCGGCTCGTTGATGTCCTTCATCACGCTGATCACGGCGGGCAGCTTGCTGGTGACGACCTGCTTGCCTTCTTCCAGCAGCCGCTCGACCTTGATCGTCCCGGCGGCGAAGTCCACCGCCAGAATTTTGGAGACATAGCTCAGCATCGTCCAGCCGAGCTTGCGCGCGATCTGGTAGATGTGCTGGTCGGTGCCCACGTCGACGCTTTCCTTGCCGCAGATCACCAGGCTCACGTCGCCAATTTTGTTGACGGCGGCGGCGGCGGCGGTCGCATACGCCAGCGAGTCGGCGTCTTGCAGCGCGTCGTCCCACACACGGATCGCCTCGTCCAGCCCCATCGCCAGGCTGTGCTTGAGCGCGTCGAGGTGTATTTCCGGTCCGATGGCGGCGACGACCGACTTGCCGCCGCCCGCCTTCGCCTGAAGGATCGCTTCTTCGAGCGCGTATTCGTCCCAGGGATTGACGACCGTCGCGGCATCGCCCCAGGTGACGCTGCCGTTCCCGTCCACCTCGACTTTGGCGGCGGTATCCGGCGTGCTTCGGGTAAATACGACAATAGTCAAGGCTGACAACCTCCATGTAAAGAGCAGTTTTTGTGACGACGATTGTACCGCAAAGGGGAATTAATCAAAAGCGGATTCGATTAATTATTCCTCATGGTGAGGCACCAGTGTGCGATCCCAACAAAAATCCCTCGCATATTCTGCGAGGGATTTTCATCTTTACTCAGCACTCGGTACACATTGCTTGGTACTGCTTAGTTCGCCGCCATGTAATTGAGCAGCAGTGCGGCGATCACGCCGGGAATCCAGCCCGCCACCGTCAATACCAGCACGATTAGAAACGTCCCGCAGCCCCGGTCGATCACCGCGAGCGGCGGAAAGATGATACACACGATTGCACGACCGCATCCCATTGAACTTTGCTCCCTCTCTGCGCGTCGACCTACTCATATATACGTGCAGCGCGGCGCAAAGTTGCTTGGGAGCTAATTCTCTCGGATGAACGCCGCCGCCATCTCCGCCACCTTACGCGCTGTTTCGGGCGTCAGGTGCATCCCGTCGAAGGTGAAGCGAAAGCCTCCGGCTTGCTGTGCGGCTTCGTAGTCGTGCCAGCCGCGCTTTTCGCGCGCCCCAATCGTCAGGATGTACTCGATCCCCAGTTCGGGGCGCTGCGGCACGTCGCCGGGCGGAAATGAGTCCATCAGGTCGAGGACGGGCAGGTTGAAGGCGCGGGCGATGTTCTGCGCGCGCGCGTTGTAATCCCGCTGCGCGGCGACGGTCGTCGGGTTGTACTCGTTGGACTCCAACCCGATCCACACCAGCGTGTGCGCAAGCTGTAATTTCGTCACCAGCTCGCGGTAGGCGCGCTCGAACTGCTCCGGCGTGACCACGCCGTCCGGGATGTCCTGCGCCTGGCGATAATACGAGCGCGTCTTCGGCTGGCTGTAGGAGATGGCGTCGTTGCCGCCGACCATCAGGAACACGCCGTCCGGCTGATGGCTCAGCGCGTCGTCGTCGACGCGGCGCAGCAGGTTGATGACCGTGTTGCCGCCCGCGCCCGCGTTGATCAAGTCGTGTTCCGGCATCAGCTTGACCAGTTCCTCAAAATAGCTGCCGCCGTAGCCGACCCAGGTCAGGCTGTCGCCCAGAAAGACAATCCGCACGCTGCATCACTCCTTGTTAGGCGCGTCCCATTGTACCAGCCACCCCTCATGTGGAAAACGTGGTATGCTTTTTCGGGTATCGCACCAGAAAAAGGGAAAAATCGTGTTCAAAGACAGAACGACCGCGACGGTCATCATCCTCGCTGTGATTGCCCTTATCATCATGGTTGTGGGGCTGTTTGCCTCGTCTCAGAATGACGCCGCCATCGCCCAGCAGACGGCGGATGCGCAGACGGCGCTTGCGCCGACCTACGATGCGCTCACGCAGACGGCTGCGGATCGGCAGGCGACGCAGAGCATACTCAACGTGACCGCAACTCAGGTTGCCACTGAAGCATTTGCGACCGACGTGGCGCTGGCGACCAACGCCGTCGGCTCGGACGTGCAGACGACCGCCAGCGGTCTCCAGTATCGCGTCGTCGTCGAAGGCACGGGTCCGAAGCCCACAGCCAGCGACACCGTGACGGTTGACTATCGCGGCATCCTGCCCGATGGCACGGAGTTCGACAGTTCCTTCAAGCGCGGACAGCCCGCCACCTTCGCCGTGAATCAGGTGATCGCCGGGTGGACGGAAGGCTTGCAGTTGATGCCGGTCGGCTCGACCTACATCTTCACCATCCCGCCCGATCTCGGCTACGGCGCGAACAGCCCGACGCCCTTGATCCCGCCGAACTCGACCCTGATCTTCCAGGTCGATCTTCTGTCAATTCAGCCCGCTTCCGGCGGCTAACGCTCATTTGACCGTTGCGTGAAAAGGAAACGATCATGCCCGATGTCCAGACCACACCAAGCGGGTTGCAGTACGAAGTGATCACCGAGGGGGCGGGCGCGAAGCCCAAATCGACCGACACAGTCGTCGTCCATTATCGCGGCACGTTCCCGGACGGCAAGGAGTTCGACAGCTCCTACAAGCGCATGGAGCCGATCAGTTTTCCGCTGGATGGCGTGATCCCCGGCTGGACGGAGGGCTTACAGTTGATGACGGTCGGCTCGAAGTACCGCTTCACCATCCCGCCGCATCTCGGCTATGGCAAGCGCGGCGCGGGCGGGGTCATCCCGCCCAACGCCACGCTGATCTTCGAGGTCGAACTGATCGACATCGAGTAGGGGAGTTTGTGGGGGTAGACCAGCGTGTCTACCCCTTTTGTTCGCTTGCAAGCATCGCCTCGACCATCTGCACGATTTCCCGCACGCCGGGAAGGGGTTCCTGCCACAAAAGCGCGACCGGCAGCCGTAGCCGATCCAATACTTTGCTGTGGTAGACGCCGTTCTCGTCGAGGTCGATGCGCTGGTACTGCCCGTTCTCATCAAGCTGATTGAACAGCGCTTCTCGAAAATGAGGGTCGAATATCCAGTATTCGCGCACACCTGCGAGTTCGTACTCCCGAAACTTCTCGACACGGTCGCGCCGCTCCGCTGTCAGGCGAAATGACCTCGATCACCAAATCCGCCGCGCCAACGACCTGATTGTGCTCCAACAAGCCGAGGCTCGCCGGAAGCAAGACCTGCAAATCGGGCGCACGCGCCGGGAGATCGGGACGTGTGCGCATGATCATCGGGTCTTGTACCACACGCCCGCCGCCGGTCTGTTCCAGGTAGAACGAGAGGAGGATACTGAAAAAAGGCTGTCAATGCGTCGTGGCGTTCTTCAATGCCTGGCATCTTGATCACGTGTCCATCGTACCATTCGAAATGCCCCTCGCCGAAGTCACCGCGCAGAAAATCCTCATAGGAAACATTCTCGGCGACAACCTCCCCGCTGAGGCTGATCTTCGTGGTCGGCTCTAATTGGGCTGCCGTCTGCATGAGTTTGCTCTTCTTCCGCTAAGTCGGCGTGCTGTAGATATTATACGACGTTCTACGTTGCGTCCGACTGCCACTGCTCGGCGTCGTAGGCGGGCAGCTCGCAGCGCAGCGGACGATCCTCGCGGTAGCCGAGCGCATAATCCGCCTGCATCAACTGGTGAATCTCGCTCGTGCCCTCGTAAATGACCGCGCCCTTGCTGTTGCGCAGGTAGCGCTCGACCGGGTACTCGTCGCTGAAGCCGTAAGCGCCGTGAAGCTGCACGGCTTCGAGCGCTGCCTGCACGCTGTGGTCGGTGGCGAACCACTTGGCGACGCTGGTTTCGCGCGTGTTGCGCTCGCCCTGATTTTTCAGCCAGCCCGCGCGCAGATAGAGCAGGCGGGCGGCGTCGTACCACTGCTGCATGAAGCCGATCTTCTGCTTGATTAATTGGTGCTCGGCGATGACTTTGCCAAAGGTCTTGCGCTCTTTGGAATATTTGAGGCTTTCTTCGAGACAGGCGCGGATCAAGCCGGTCGCGCCGCTGGCGACGGTGTAGCGCCCGTTGTCGAGCGCCGACATGGCGATCTTGAAGCCTTCGCCTTCTTCGCCCAGACGATTGGCGGCGGGCACTTCGACATCCTGCATCGCCACCCAGCCGGTCGATCCGGCGCGCACGCCCAGCTTGCCGTGAATGTCGCCCGTCGTCACGCCCGGCATATCGCTGGTGACGATGAAAGCGGACATGCCGCGATGCCCGGCGTCCGGGTCGGTCTTGGCGACGACCAGGAAGTGATGCGCTTTGGTGGCGAGGCTGATCCACATCTTCTCGCCGTTGAGGACGTAGGTATCGCCCACGCGCCGAGCCGTCGCGCTCATGTTGACCACGTCGCTGCCGACGCCCGGCTCCGTCAAGCCGAAGGCGGCGTACTTCTCGCCGCGCGCCTGCGGTGCAAGGAAGCGCTGTTTCTGGTCTTCGGTGCCCCATTGCAGCAGAGCCAGACTGTTCAAGCCCATGTGGACGGACATCACCACGCGCAGCGTCGTATCGGCGCGCTCCAGCTCCTCGCACACCAGCCCCAGCGTGACGTAATCGAAGCCCTGCCCGCCGTAGCGCACCGGGATGCAGATGCCGAGGATGCCCAGCTCGCCCATGCGGGGCAAAAACGTCGGGTTCATCTCCTGCTTGCGATCCCATTCGCCGATCACGGGGATGACTTCCTTGGCGGCGAAATCGCGCACCAGCTTTTGCGCCTGTAAATGTTCTTCGGTCAGTGAGAAATCCATTGCCTATGCCTTTTGTGAAAAAGTGACAACACATGCGAAATGTTTTTTGGCGCAAAGTGCTATCCAGCCTTCGCGCAGTTTCTCAGACAATATGGCTGGTGATTATAACGTATCGGGGAAGGGGCTGACGATGGCGGCTGTGCGTTCCACCAGTGTGCCGGACATGCTCGTGACAACTTACCTGCACATGACGCGCCGCGATCAGTTTTGCCCCGCTTATGTGGCGGTCGACGGCGTTCGCATCGCCCCGATGACGCGCCCCGACGTGTCGTTTTACCGCTTCATGTACCGCGCGGTCGGCGAGCACCTGCGCTGGCGCGACCGCCTGCTGATGTCCGACGCCGAACTCGAAGCGGCGCTCGCCCAGCCCGGCACGTCCGTCAACGTGATGTACGTCGGCGGTATCCCGGCAGGTTACGTCGAGCTGGTCAGGGATGGGCGCGATACCGAGCTGGCATATTTCGGGCTGCGTCCGGCGTATCACGGCTTGGGGTTGGGCAAGCATCTGCTCAGCTACGGGATTGAGCACGCCTGGGACGCGGACATCGAGCGGCTGTGGCTGCATACCTGCAACCTCGACAGCCCGCGCGCGCTCGACAACTACCTCAAGCGCGGCTTCCAGGTCTACAAGACGCACCGCCAGCCCATGCCAGAGCGCTACCTGTAAAGCCCGCAGCCAATATCCTGTGATGAAAAGCGAAGGGGCGTTCAATCAACTGAACGCCCCTTCGTATTTCTAAACGCTATTTTCGAATAAGCTCTAATTGCTTTCCAGCCGGAATAAACCGTCGTCGACTGCCGGGTTGATTTCCGCCGCGACCGGAGACAACTCCATCTCCGGCTCGTCGCTCCACGAAATGACCACCTTGCGCGGCAGCATCAGGTCGCTGATCTCTGCCTGTCCTTCGCTCAGTTTCAGCGTGTAAGTCTGCGTCTTGCCGTTCGCCGGGTTCACGCAGTCAATCTGCGTGAAGTCGATCGTGTGATCCTGATTGAAGTGGATCGCGGTGGTGATCTTCGCGTCCACGTGCGTCACGTTGAGGGTATGCTCGTCTGCCATTTGCAGTTCGACGTAATGCTCGGTCAGCGGCGTGAGCAGGACAGCGCCCGCCGTCCACAGCCGCGCCCACGCCGACGCGACTCGCTCGGCGTCGTTGATCACGCTGATCGGCTCGGTGCCGTGTCGCTTGCGGCAGGTGGTGCCGTCAAAAGCGCTCGCGTTCCGGCTGAGCTTGACGCCTGCCGGGCGGACGGCGTAGTCCCATCTGACCGAGTCGGGGAATTTGAAATAAACGACGCCTTCAAGCGGCACCCAGGTCGCCACCGGACCGATCTTGGTGCGGGTGCGTCCCTTGAGTTCGAGCCGAAGTGTGTCAATAGCGGGCGGACCGAGACCGTAGCGCGCTTCAATGGCGTGGCGCAGCATCGATTTACTATCTTGGTCGCCACGTGCTAAAAGCAGAACAGGCATTGAGCGCCTTCCAGACACCGATCCACGTGAAGTTAGTCTACCAATATTGTGAGCGAAACCCAATGGCTAAAGGGTTAAGGTCGGAAAACTTGTATATTCTTCATTAATTGGAACATTATGGATGCGGCGTTGGTTGAGCGAAAACGCCTTGCCACTTGACAAGAATCGCGTGGATATGAAAGCGTAGGGGCGGGTCACTGACCCGCCCTCGACTTCTGCGCCGCCTCTTACGACGGCGGGAAGTTTTCATTTTCGCTCGGCGCGATGTTTAGTACACCGGCATCGACGTATCGACGTTGCGCGCCCAGCCGAGAATGCCGTCCGACACGTTCACCAGCCGATCCGCGTCGTAGCCGACGGTGCGCAGCATCTTGATCACGTCGGCGCTGCGCGCCCCGGAGCGGCAGTGGACGATCACCTCGCGGTCGTCCGGGATGCGCCCGATCACCGTGTCCTCGCGGCGCTTGCGCCCCGACGCGATCTCGTCGACGGCGATCTGAATCTGCGGCTTGGGGATGAACGTGATCGACGCCACAGTCATCCAGGTTGGCGATCTCCCATTCTTCGGGGTTACGCACGTCCAGAATGAACAGGTCTTCGCCATTGTCCAGCCGCTGCTTCAGCCCGACCGCATCGATCTGCGGGATCGGCTTATTTCGCTCGTCCACGTGTCCGTTCTCCTTCTCCGGCACGTGATCGTGCGCCGGGACGCCGCAAAACTGCTCGTAATCGATCAACTCCACCTGATCCGCCGGGATGCCGCAGACCGGGCAGTTGGGGTTCTTGCGCACCTTGATGGTGGTGAAGCTCATTTCGAGGGCGTCGTAGAGCAGCATCCGCCCGACCATCGGCTCGCCGATGCCCGTGATCAGCTTGATGGCTTCGGTCGCCTGCATCGTGCCAATCGTGCCGGGCAGCACGCCCAGCACGCCCGCCTCGGCGCAGCTTGGCACGAGTCCGGGCGGCGGCGGCTCCGGGAACATGCAGCGGTAGCACGGTCCCTCTTTGGCGTAGAACACGCTCAACTGCCCCTCGAAGCGCAGGATGCTGCCGTAAACGTTCGGCTTGCCCAGCTTGACGCAGGCGTCGTTGACCAGATAGCGCGTCGGGAAGTTGTCCGTGCCGTCGATGATCACGTCGTAGGGTTCCATGATCTGGAGCGCGTTCTCGGACGTGAGCGCCACGTCGTATTTGTCGATCTGCACGCTGGGGTTGAGGTCGCGGATGCGCCGCGCGGCGCTTTCGATCTTGCTGACGCCGATGGTGCTCTGCCCGTGAATGATCTGGCGCTGCAAGTTGGTCTCGTCCACCACGTCGTAATCGACCAGCCCGATGCGCCCGACGCCCGCCGCCGCCAGATAAAGCGCCAGCGGGCTGCCCAGCCCGCCCGTGCCGATCAGCAGGACGCTGGAGGCTTTCAGGCGGCGCTGCCCCTCCATGCCGAACTCCGGCATGATCAGGTGACGCCCGTAGCGCCGGATTTCGTCGTTGGTCAGTTCGCTCAGTTCTTGAACCACTGGTTGCATGGGGTTCTGTTCCTCGGTATTTGACCTTACTATTCTATTCTACATTCGCCCGCTGCTGAAAACAGGCGTTCTTTCACGCCGCGCCCTGAAGCTGCTGGCGCAGCTTGTCCGCCTCGGCGACGCCGTGATTGACCGCCAGCGTCGTCCCGCGCCCGTCCAAGATGAACGTGGTCGGCGCGCTGAAGACGCCCCAGCGCTGCGCCGCGTCCGGGTGCTCGGTGGCGTCCACCTTGACGATCTGTACGCCGTTGCCCAGCTCGCGCTGCAAGCGTTCCAGCGCTGGGCTTTGCTGCGTTTTGCACGGGATGCACATCGGCGTGGTGAAATAGAGAATCGTCGGAACGCCCGGCATGAGATCACGCAGCAGCGGGTCGCTCGGTGCGAGCGCCGCCGTCCGCTTGATCTGCCGTCCGATCATCCAGCGATAGCCGACCACACCCAGCGCCAGCAGGACCAGCGCGATCAGGAGCCGTTCGAGCATGGCGGCTTACTCCGTCACAGGGGCGCGCGTGAAGCCGGGCACGCCCAGGCGGTTGAGCTGGTAGTACATCCAGCAGCCCGCGCAGAAGTTGATCCAGAAATTCAGATTCGCCAGCGCGATCACGATCCACACCAGCGCCCACGCCACCAGCGGCACGCCCGCAATCAGCAGGACGACGGCGACCGCGTTGAACGCCGCGCCGATCAGCATGGCGAAGCGGTGCGGCTCCGGGTTGTCGTTGATCACGTGCGGCTTGACCAGCCCGCTCGGCTTGACGACGCGCTGGTAGAACAGGCGGTAGGGCGCGTAGGGTGAATCGACCGCGCCGAGGAACTGCGCCAGCGCGACGATCCCCACCAGCAGCGGGCTGTTGAGGACGAAGCCCGCCAGCAGCAGCAGGATCGTCAGCGCCTGCCCGGTTTTGAGTCCGCTGTGATCGACTTTTCGTAACGCCATCATGTCCCTCGCTTGCACTCAGACTTGAACTCAGCCGCCAGCGATGCTGGGGATGATCCGCAGATTGTCGTCGCCTTCCAGCTCGGTCTCCAGACCGCCCAGAAAGCGGATGTCTTCGTCGCCCAGGTACACGTTGACGAAGTTGCGCAGCTCGCCCCCATTGAACAGGTGCGTGCGCAGTTCGGGGTACTGCGCCGTCAGGTCGTCCAGCGCCGCGCCGACGGTCGCGCCGCTGACGCTGACCTGCGCCTGGTTGGCGGTGTAGGGGCGCAGCGGCGTCGGAATCTTGATGTTGGGCATCGTCTTTCTTCTCTCCTGTTTCTTCTATCGTTATTCGCAAGGCGCGGGCGGGATTCGAACCCACGTGCGCGCATTTGCAATGCGCTGCCTTGCCACTCGACCACCGCGCCACAAAAAAGCGATGAGTGACGGGCAATGAGTGCTGAGTAAAACGATTTTCGCTGCGTTTCGTCTTCACTCATTGCTCGGCACTCGTTGCTGTTCTTAGGGCGTCTCGCCTTTGCGGATGGGGGCGCCGATCAGATTGCCCCATTCCGTCCACGAGCCGTCGTAGTTGCGCACCTTGTCCAGACCGAGGACGTATTTCAGCGCGAACCAGGTATGCGACGAGCGCTCGCCGATGCGGCAGTAGGCGACCACTTCCTGTTTGCCATTGGTGATGCCCTTGCCGCCGTAGAGCTTTTCCAGTTCCTCGCGGCTCTTGTAGGTCCCGTCTTCGGCGACCGCCTGCGACCAGGGAATGTTCGCCGCGCCGGGGATGTGCCCCGCCCGCTGCGCCGTCTCCGGCATGTTCGGCGGCGCGATGATCTTGCCGGTGTACTCGTCGCCTGAGCGCACGTCCACCAGACCAAAATTGGGCGTCTCCAGCCGCGCCTTGACGTACTCACGGTCGGCGCGCAGGTCGCTGTTGACCTTCGAGACCTGGTAGTTCGTGCGGGGATAGCTGGGCACGTCGGTGCTTGTCTCGCGTTCTTCCGCCAGCCACTTCTTGCGCCCGCCGTTGAGCAGGCTGACGTTCTCGTGACCGTAGTATTTGAACAGCCAGAAAGCATACGCCGCGAACCAGTTGTTGTTGTCGCCGTAGAGGACGACCTGCGTCTCCGGCGTGACTCCGGCTTCGCTCAGCAGCGCCTCGAACTCCTCCTTCGTGGCGATGTCGCGCAGCGTCTGGTTCTGAAGCTGAGTCTGCCAGTTCAACGCCACCGCGCCGGGGATGTGCCCGGTCTCATACTGCGTCGTGTCCACGTCCACTTCGATCAAACGGACGCTGGCTTTGTGGTCGGCAACCCACTGTGTGCTGACAAGTGCATCGGTCATGATTTTCGCTCTCCTCATATTCGCATATTCGCAAAAGATTTACTCGATGATCAACACGCCGGCGTCGAACTGCTCCCGGTCGGGGCGCAGACGCCAGACGCGCATATCGACGGCTTGCGCGTTCTGTACCTGGGTGATGATGTACGTGAAATTGGGCAGGGCATGGTCACGGTCGTAAATCGAGGGGATAGCAGGGGAATCCGGGTGGCTGTGGAAGTAGCCGACCAGCGCCAGCCCGCGTTCGTCGGCTTCGTCTTCCAGCCGCGCCCAGTCCAGCGGCGTCATGGCGTAGCGGTGATACTGCTCCTCCTGCTCGAAGACGTTTTCGACCGGCACCGTGTCCACGATGCGCACCGTGTCGGCGCTCTGCTCGCCCAGCAGGAATCCGCCGCCCTCGTTGGGGTAGGCGGCTTGAAGGTGCTGGAAAATCTTCTGCTGCAATGCTGCGGTCAGGACGACGTTCATTCGATGCCTCTGCCTGATGTTTCTTCGCTTGTAGGGGCACGGCGCGCCGTGCCCTCGCCAAATAAAAAGAGCCGACCCCAGGAGGTCGGCTCTCATACTGCAAGCTGCTGCGGCGAATTAACGCCGCGTATGCGCCACACATCCGGGGGGCAAAGTCAATTTGCTCATACAACACATCATCGCCTCGCACAGACAGGTGTGCGCGGGAGTGGTGTTCGTGGACGTGTGAACGCGAATTTTGCTCATGGCGATTAGACTATCATGCCTTTTGATCGATTGCAAGCATTTGCCCAGATTTGGCGAAAATCGCCGCAGCAACATCGGGCACGGCACGCCGCGCCCGATGTTGCTACGACAAACGGGTGTTTGAAGTCACACCCCGTGAACGGTGGGGCGTTCCAGATGCGCCAGAAATTCGCTGCGCGTCACGTGGCTCTCGCGGAAAATGCCGAGCATGGCGCTGGTCGTCATGCTGGCTTCGGCTTTCTTGACGCCGCGCATCAGCGAGCACATGTGAACGCCTTCCGCCACGACCGCGACGCCCATCGGGTCGAGCACTTCGTTGATGAAATCGGCGATCTGCCGGGTCATGCGCTCCTGCACCTGCAGGCGCCGGGCGAACATGTCGACGATGCGCGGAATCTTGGACAGCCCGATCACCTTCTTGTTGGGGATGTAGGCGACGTGAACGCGCCCGATGAACGGCAGCATGTGATGCTCGCACAGGCTGGAGAACTCGATGTCGCGCACGATCACCATGTCGTTGTAATCCACGTCGAACAGCGCGCCGTTGATCAGCTTATTGGGGTCGGTGCGGTAGCCGACCAGCAGTTCGTCGTACATGCGGGCGACGCGGCTGGGCGTGCGCAGCAAGCCTTCGCGCGTCGGGTCTTCGCCGACCGCCTTCAGGACGCTGGTGGTCGCCTGCTCAATCGCCTTGTGATCAATCGGCGGCAGGTCGAGTTCAAAGGCGCGCCGGAATTCTTCCGAGTCGAGCTTGTCCTCCATTTCGGCGAGCGCATCATCATGATAATGATTGTGATTTCCGTTTACAGACTGTCCCAGGAGCCGTTCCATTCGTTACTTCCGTTTCTGTTGTGCCGTTTCAGGGATTGCTACTCGATCTTCCACAAACGTTACGCTGCATACCTGACATACATACCACATGCTCGTTGGCGTGGCATGAGTGAAGCTACTTAATTTGATCAACGCGAAGCGCGGCGCTCGTGGATGGAATTTTGCGAAAAAGTATCTTCTTTATTGACGGCGCTCGGCTGGGTTATCTTACCTGCGCCAATCAACCCTATGGCGACTGCCGTGATGCGCTACAATTAGCGCGCTTTGTGGACTCCGCAAGGAGGGGCATTTCATGAACTTGATCGATTACGGGCGCATCCTGCTGCGCCGGGGCTGGATTATGGTGCTGCTGGCGCTGATCGCCGCCGGGAGCGCCTATTTCCTCAGTACCCGCCAGGTAACCCAGTATCAGGCGCGGCAGATCATCCTGATCCAGCCTGCGCGCACCGATAACGGGCTGACGCAGGCGGTTATCCAACTGATGAACTCGTATCAGGTCTACCTGAACAGCTCCGAGCGCGCCCAGGAAGTCATCGACCAGCTCAAGCTCGACATGTTGGCAGACGACTTGCTTCATAAAACGAGCTTCGCCACCAACCGCGACAACCTGACGATTGAAATCGCCGTCGTGCTGCCCGACCAGCAGATAGCGGGCGACGTGGCGCGCACCTGGGGCAATCTGCTGGTCGAATACCGCACCGAGCAGAACCAGACGGTCGCGCAGACCGACCGCGTGAGCGCCTCTCTGCCGGACACGCCCATCGTCGTCCTCTACAGCCCTAAGCCGCTGATCAACGCGGCGGCAGGCGCGATCCTCGGCTTGCTGCTGGGCGGAATCATCATTTTCGTGCTTGAATATCTGGAAAGCAGCATCGTCCGCCGCCGGGAGGATATTGAACGCGCCCTTGACCTGCCTGTGCTGGCGATGATCCCCGACATGGAGCGATAAGCGATGGCAAACGCAAAACTGATCACCCTGAGCGACCCGCGCGCCTCGGCGTCCGAAGCTTTCCGCACGCTGCGCACCAACCTGATGTTCACCAGCGTCGAGCATCCGATTGGCACGGTGCTGGTGACTTCGGCGGCGCACGGCGAGGACAAGAGTCTCGTGCTGGCGAATCTCGCCGTGACCTTCGCGCAGGCGGACAACAAGACCATCATCGTGGACAGCGACCTGCGCCGCCCGACGCAGCACGAAATCTGGGGGATTCCCAACGAGCGCGGGCTGACGACCATGATGCTCGAAGACGGCGCGATGGCGACGCCGCCGCTGGTGCAGACCGAAGTGCCGAACCTGATGGTGCTGCCGAGCGGCACGCTGCCGCCCGTCCCGTCGGACGTGCTGAGCAGCCAGCGCATGATGGACGTGATCGGCGTGCTCAAGGCGCGGGCGCACTACATCCTGTTCGACGCGCCGCCCGTGCTGGCGGCGACCGACGCGGCGCTGCTGGGCGCGAAGCTCGACGGCGTGCTGCTGGTCGTGCGCGTCGGCGCAACGCGGCGCGATCAGGCGGCGCGGGCGCGGCAGGCGCTGGAGCGCGTCCACGTCCGCGTGCTCGGCGCGGTCATGACCAACGCCCCGCGCGAGACGACCGGGAATTATTAACCGTGCCCACCGATCCCCTGCCGCCCGACCCGGAGTCGGTTGAAAAATGGCGTCATCTGCCGCAAAATAAACCGTCGCGCCAGGCGCTCCCACCGATGACGGGCGGCTTGCGCATGAGCCGCGCGCTGGTGTTCGGCTTCGGCATTTTCGTGCTGCTGGCGGCGGTCATCAGCCTGCTGCTGGGACGGTAGGCGCGGCTTGCGATAGACGAGATCGTAGGGGCGACGAGGCGAATCGAAGGTTCGTACCAGGTCGCCCCTACCCATGCCAACGTTGATACGAGGCAGAAAGCTCACCTATGAAGGGACTGATCCTCAGCGGGGGGAAGGGCACGCGCCTGCGCCCGCTCACCTTCACCCGCGCCAAGCAGTTGATCCCGGTGGCGAACAAGCCGGTACTGATCCGCGTGATCGAGACGATCCGCAACGCCGGGATCGACGAGATCGGCATCATCGTCGGGCAGAACGGCGCGGAGATCGAGGAAGCGGTCGGCAGCGGCGACCGCTGGGGCGTGCGCATCACCTACATCCCGCAGGACGCGCCGCTCGGTCTGGCGCACGCCGTCAAGACCGCGCGGCCTTTCATCGGCGACAACTCCTTCGTCATGTTCCTGGGCGACAACGTGATTCAGGGCGGCATCAGCGACCTGATCCGCGACTTCGCCAATCACGCCTGGAACAGCCAGATTGTGCTTAAGACGGTCGAAGACCCGACTTCCTTCGGCGTCGCCAAGCTGCGCGCCGACGGCTCGATTGAGCAGTTGATCGAGAAGCCGAAGAACCCGCCCAGCAATCTGGCGCTGATCGGCATTTACATGTTCGACAGCCACATCTTTGAAGCCGCCGACGCCATCAAGCCGTCGTGGCGCAACGAGTACGAGATCACCGACGCTATCCAGTGGCTGATCGACAACGGCTACGTGGTGCGCCCGCACATTCACACGGGCTGGTGGATCGATACCGGCAAGATGGGCGACCTGCTTGAAGCGAACTGCCTCGTGCTCGACGAGATGGAGCCGTCGGTCGCGCCCGACGCGACGATTGAGGACTCGATCCTCGACCGCCGCGTGACCGTCGAGCGAGGCGCGCGCATCGTCAACAGCGTCGTGCATGGTCCCGCTATCATCGGCGAAGATACGCTTATCGAGGACGCCTACATCGGACCGTACACCAGCATTTATCACAACACGACGCTTCAGCGCTGCGAGATCGAGCGCAGCATCGTGCTCGAAAACAGCGTCATCCGCGACGTGAGTGCGCGGCTGCACGGCTGCCTGATCGGGCGCGATGTGACCGTGCAGCGCCGCGACGAGAAGCCGCGCGCGCTCACCTTCAACCTCGGCGATCACAGCACCGTCTTGCTGGTCTAGTCCCTGTCAATGGAAGTAGGGGCGGGTTTCATGCAGTTTGACAACCGGATACACGGTGTTTGTAGGGGCAGACCTGTGTGTCTGCCCTGGCTGCGGGCGCACACGTCGGCGCGCCCCGACAAACGATCCTCCGTATCCGTGTGGGAAAGCGCGTGAAGTCTACCCCTACAGTATTTCGGAATTGAGCGGAGTTCATGACCCAACCTAACACCCCAAAACGCGACATTCGCATGGTCGTCCTCGACGTGGACGGCACGCTGCTCGACAGCAATCACGCTCTGACGCCGCGCGTCGTAGAGACGATCAAGGCGGTCGCTGCCAAAGGCGTCCAGGTCGTGCTGGCGACCGGCAAGACACGCTACGCCACCCTTAAGCTGATCGAGCAGCTTGGCTTGCAGACGCCCGGCATTTACCTGCAAGGGCTGACGATCTACGGCGCCAATGGCGACCTGCTCTATCAGGTCTTGCTCGATCCAGCGCTGGCGCGGCAGGTAATCACCTTCGCCGAAGATCGCGGCTTCACGATGATGGCGTACAGCGGCGAGCGCATCCTGACGCGCAGCCTCAATCAGGAGCTTGAGGATAGAATGGCGGAGTACCACGAGATCGCGGCGGAAGTCGTCGGTCCGCTGCAAAACCTGCTCGGCACGACGCCGATCAACAAAGTGATCGCGGTCGGCGAGCCGAAGGCGGTCACGGCGCTGCGCTGGCAGTTGAATCTGCAAATCGGTGGGGCAGGGGCGCTTGATGCAGGCGGGCGTGCCGGAGATGGTCGAAGTCCTGCCGCCGGGCGCGTCCAAAGGCGCGGCGCTCAAGCAGCTCCTCAAGATCATGAAGCTCGATGCGGCGCAGGTGATGGCGGTCGGCGATGCCGAGAACGACATCGAGATGATCCAGCTTGCCGGGGTCGGCGTGGCGATGGGGCAGTCGGCGCAGAACGTCAAGGATGCCGCCGACACCGTGACCGCCAGCAACGACGCGGACGGCGTCGCCGAGGCGCTGGAGCGCTATGTGCTCACTGAGCCGGAAACCGCGCAAGCCGAATCCAGCGCGGAAGGCGATGCACCGGTCGTCATCGAGCCTGCTGATAAGAAGGGGGCGGCATCGTGAAGAACATCCTCGTCACGGGCGGCGCGGGCTTCATCGGCAGCGCCTTCGCCCGCTACATGGTCAAGCGCTACCCGGATTACAACATCGTCGTCTACGACAAGCTGACCTACGCGGGCAACCTCAACAATCTGACTGACGATCAGCGACGAGCCGAACTACCGCTTCGAGCGCGGGGACATCGCCGAGCGCGCGGCGGTGCAGCAGACGTTGCAGACCTATCAGATCGATACGGTCGTCAATTTCGCCGCCGAAAGCCACGTCGACCGCAGCATCCTCGACGCCGACGCCTTCATGCACACCAACTCGATTGGCGTCTACATCCTGCTTGACGAGGGGCGCAAGCACGGCATCGAGCGCTTCTTGCAAGTCTCGACCGACGAAGTTTACGGCTCGGTGCCGCAGGGCGAATCGGTCGAAAGCGACCCGCTTGCGCCGCGCAACCCGTATTCCGCCGCCAAAGCGGGCGGCGAACTGATGGCGCGCGCCTATTACGAGACGCACGGCATGAACGTCGTCATCACGCGCGGCAGCAACACCTTTGGTCCCTACCAGTACCCGGAAAAGCTGCTGCCGTTCTTCATCACCGAGGCGCTGGAGGATCACCCGCTGCCGCTCTACGGCGACGGCAGGCAGCAGCGCGACTGGCTCTACGTCGAGGATCACGTTTCCGGCATCGACCTGGCGCTGCACAAGGGTATCGCCGGGGAAGCCTACAACGTCGCCGGGGAAGACCTGCGCTACAACATCGACGTGACCCACCGCCTGCTGGCGGCGCTCGACAAGCCGGAGTCGCTGATCAAGCACGTGCCCGACCGCGAAGGACACGACCTGCGCTACGCCATGAACTGCGACAAGACGCGGGCGCTCGGCTGGCAGCGCCAGTTCAGCTTCGACACGGCGGTCGAGGAGACGGTGCGCTGGTACGTCGAAAATGCCTGGTGGTGGCGCGAGATCAAGACGGGCGACTATCTCGAATACTACAAGAAGCAGTACGCCGCGCGCCTCGCCGCCGCCGAGGAATAAGTACGGCTGACGAATTTGCTCCATAGGGGCGCACGGCTGTGCGCCCGTTACCCGTGCTAGCCTTCGCTCGAAGGTGTAATTCCACACCTCTCGCGTGTGATCTTCGCCAGTCGTCTCACCCTCTATCCGTGTTGTATGGTGATGGCATAGCATGGAGAGGGTCACATGGGCATTTACGAGAGCCAGGTGTATCGCCACCTGAGTGAAGACCAGATTTTCGGCAAGCTGACCTGCGAGGGGCATCGCCCGACGCGCGTGATCGAAGCGCCCGGTGCGATCTACGACAATCACAGGAACACTTACGATCTGGTGCTCGCTTTTCTGCGCGGCAGCGCCGAAATTCGCGTCGGCGAACTCGTCTATCACTGCATTGCGGGCGATAAGCTTAATATCCCCGGCAGCCTGCCGCATTCGGCGGTCGTCGGCACGCAGGGCGTTGTCTATCTGATGACGCAGGTCGTCAACTGCGCGGACTGAACCACCTGCGAGGCGTACCGATCAATCGAATTTGACTTTTCATGGGGGAAGCGTAGGCGTATCGCCGTCGTCCGCGCGATGTTACCCCCTTATTTCTTTCCCCAGGATCGCATACAATGCCCTCGTCGTTCGATGAGAGCAGGGAACCGTGAATGTCCACAATCCGCGTCCATCCCCCCCGGCGGCGTTCGTCTGTGCTGCCGCTGGCGTGCGGCTGCCTGGCGACGTTCGCCATTCTGTTCGCCATCGTCCTGGTGGCGGGCTTCCTGTTTCTGCCGCAGATTATCGGCGCGGTCACCGGGCTGACGCCGCAGGGTGAAACCTCGGCGCTTTTCGCCCAGGTCACGCCGGAACCGACCGCCATTCTACAAAACCCGACCGAAGTGCCGCAGATCACCTTCGATCTCGGCTCGTATGGGCAGCAGACGCTCAACAGCAATCCGCAGTTGTACGATTTCACGCTCGGCACGGGCGCGGGCGGTCAGCAGATGGCGATGGCGCATTTCACCGAAGCCGGGCTGATGGACCTGTGTCACCAGCGCTCGACGGTGTGCAGCCCCAACTCCAGCGACCCGCGCTTTCGCAACGCCCGTATCGACCTGCGTCCGGGCGGGGCGGTCGTCTACATGGATACGACGCTGCCGCAGTTGGGCAACGTGCCGCTGCCCGCCGGGGTCGTGCTGCGCTGGGATCAGCCGACGCGCCGGGTCGTCTTCGCGGGTGTCGACATCGGCGGTACGCTCTACACCACGCCGCCGCAAAGCCTGAACGATTTCGTCGCGTCGGTCGAGCAGCAGATGAACGATCTGATCCAGCAGCTTGCCGTCGAGATGGGCGGCGGGCAGTACACGGTCTCGGAAGTCAGCATTGACGACAGCAGCCTGACCATAATATTGCGTTAGCTTCGCCGCAGATTTATGATTGGGGGCGCGGCGAAGAAGGGCAGGCATGAGCGAACACACTGAACAAAGCGCTGATGATCACGCCAGCACGCTGGGCTTTGAGCGCATCGTCTTTTTCAGCGATGCCGTCATGGCGATTGCCATCACGCTGATGGCGCTCGAAATCCGTCTGCCGGAGCTGGGATCAGCAGCCACCGCTGCGCAGATCGACGCTGCGATCAAGGCGCTGGCTATCCGACTGTCCGTCTACATCCTCAGCTTCGTGGTGATTGGCACTTACTGGGTGCTGCATCACCGTCTGTTTCGCATGTTCCGCCGCTACGACTACCGCCTGATCTGGTTCAATCTGGTCTTTCTGATGTTCGTCGCTTTCGTCCCGGCGACGACCAACGCGCTTGGCAGCTATGCGTCTTCCGGCAGCGTGACGGCGCTCTATGCCGTGTCGCTGGCGCTCGTCGGGCTGAGCGAGTATCTCGTCTGGTGGTACGCGCTGCGGCAGCACTACGTGAGGCACGTGAGAACTGCTCCGCATCTTGACCGTTACATCACAGTGCGCATACTCGTGCCGCCGCTGATTTTTCTGCTGTCGCTGTTCGTCGCGCCGGTCGACGCGAACCTCGCCAAATTGTCCTGGGCGCTCATGATCCCGCTCTTTTTCCTGCTGCGCTTCATCTTCCCGCGTGAGCACGCCGCCCGTAGGGATTTCGAGCATGGGATATCGGGGGTATGAAGACGCCCGCGCGTTTCACGCTGACGGAGGTCGAATGGGAGACGCTCGTCACGGCGATGCACGTCGAGCTGATCGAGCTGGCGAAGCAGGGGCGTATCGTCACCTATGGCGAGCTGGCGCTGCTGCTGCCGATCTACGTCCACCCCGGCTCGTATGCCTTTACGCGGCTGCTGGGGCAGGTCTGCTCGGCGGCGGACGAAGCGGGCGAGGGACCGCTGTGCGCGCTGGTCGTCTCGAAATCGACCGGTGTCCCCGGCGCGGGCTTCTTCCGGGGCGCGGCGGAGCAGGGGATCGACGTAAGCGATTACGAGCGCTACTGGCGCGAGCAGGTCGAGCGCGTTTTCGCTCGCTGGCGTGCGGGCTAGCATGATTCGCGTCGGCGCGGCATCAGCGCGAAAATAGACGTATCCTGAGTATCGGGGACTCAGCATTTCCTGGGGGGAGCAGCGATGCGTATTCTGGTCACTGGCGCAGCGGGACAGCTCGGCGGTCGCTTGACGGAAGTCCTGAGCAAGCATTCCGTCGTCGGCGCGGACGTAGCCGACTTCGACATCACGGATTTTGAGGCGGCGCGCGCCTTTGTGCGGGATGCTCAGCCCGATCTGATCATCCACCCCGCCGCCTGGACGGACGTGGACGGCTGCGCCCGCGACCCGGAGATGGCGATTCGCGTCAACGGCTTTGGCGCGCAGCACATGGCGCTGGCGGCTGCCGAATACGGCGCTGCGATTCTCTACGTCAGCAGCAACGAAGTCTTCAGCGGTCGCGCCAGCATCCCCTACCGCGAATATGACACGCCTGCGCCGATCAATGCCTACGGCTACAGCAAATGGGTCGGCGAGCAGACGGTCATGCGCAGCAATTCGCATCACTACATCGTGCGCACGTCGTGGCTGTTCTCGCACGGCGGCAAGAACTTCGTCCAGGCGATTTTGAGCGCGGCGATTGCGGGCAAGCCGCTGCACGTCGTCGTCAACGAGATCGCCAGCCCCACCTACAACGACGATCTCGCCGAGGCGATTGCCTGCCTGGTCGAGACGCAGCGCTACGGCATCTACCATTTCGTCAACGAGGGGCACTGCTCGCGCTACGAGCTTGCCCGCTACGCGCTGGATCGCGCCGGGTACGAGTTGACGCCGATGGAGGCGATCACCAGCCAGATGTGGCAGCGTGACTCGACGCCGCCGGAATTCGCGCCGCTGGACAACCTCGCCGGGAAGCTGATCGGCATCACCCTGCGCGACTGGCGCGACGCGGTCGATGCCTTTCTGGTGCGCGAAGGGCTGCGCTACGCGGAGTCACAGTAAGTTTTGAGCCTCTTTTCCATCGTCATCCCCAACTGGAACGGCGCGCGCTTTCTGCCCACCTGCCTCGACGCGCTCAAGCAGCAGACCTACGCCAATATCGAGGTGATCGTCGTCGATAACGCCTCGTCCGACGGTTCTCAGGAACTACTGAAGCGCGATTATGCCTGGGTGAAGCTGGTCGAACTGCCGGAGAATCGCGGTTTCACGGGCGCGTGCAACGCCGGGATTCGCGCGGCGGTGGGCGAATACGTCGCGCTGCTCAACAACGACACCGAAGCCGATCCGGGCTGGGCGGCGGCGGTGGTCGATGCCTTCGCGCGTCACCCGGAAATCGGGAGCGTCGCCAGCAAAATGCTGCTCTTCGACCAGCGCGATCACATCCACACGGCGGGCGACTACTTCACGCTGGATGGGCGCGCGGGCAATCGCGGCGTCTGGCAGCCGGACGGCGGGCAGTTCGACCGCGAGGAATACGTCTTCAGCGCCTGCGGCGGATCGTCGGTCTACCGCCGCGCGCTGCTCGATCAGGTCGGTCTGCTGGACGACGACTTTTTCTTCTCGCTCGAAGATGTCGATCTCGGCTGGCGGGCGCAGTTGGCGGGCTGGCGCTGTCTTTACACGCCTGCCGCAATCGTGTACCATCATCTGTCGGCTACCGGCGGGGGCGTCACGGCGAGCTATTACGACGGGCGCAACCTGATTTACGTCCTGATCAAGGATTACCCGCTGTGGCGCAAGTACGGCGGGCGAATCGTGCGGTCGCAGCTTCGGCTGGCGTGGGAGGCGCTGCGCGCGTGGCGTGGCGCGGCGGCGCGGGCGCGCCTGCGTGGCATGGTCGCCGGGCTGTTTGGCATTCCGCCGATGTTGAAGAAGCGCCGCGCGGTGCAGGCGCTGCGTCGGCTGTCCGACGCCGAAGTCGAAGCGCTGCTGACGCAGCCGTAGCTGCGTGTTCGCTGGAGAGAACCATTTGAGCGTCCAGAACCATCCGCATCTGTCGATCATCCTCCCGGCGCTGAATGAAGAAGATCGTCTGCCGCGCTGCCTCGACCAGATCGACCAGTTCCTGCGCACCCAGTCTTACGAAGCCGAAGTGATCGTCGCCGAGAACGCCAGCACGGATCGCACCGCCGCGATTGCGCGCGAATTCGCCATCCATCATCCTTACGTCCGGCTGCTCACGCTCAAGGAGCGCGGCAAGGGGCGGGCGGTCAAGGCGGGGATGCTGGCGGCGCAGGGCGATTACCGCTTCATCTGCGACGTGGACCTCTCCATGCCGATTGAAGAAGTCGTCAAGTTTCTGCCGCCCGCCGCTGACGGCTACGACATCAGCATCGCCACGCGCGAGGGCGAGGGTGCCAAGCGCGTCGACGAGCCGGAATACCGCCACCTGATGGGACGCATCAACAATTGGATCATCAAGCTGACGGCGCTGCCCGATTTCGAGGACACGCAGTGCGGCTTCAAGATGTTCAGCCGCGCAGCCGCGCACGACCTGTTCGGCGTGCAGCGCATGAACGGCATCGGCTTCGACGTGGAGCTGCTGTTTATCGCCCGCAAGCGCGGCTACAAAATCCGCGAAGTGCCGATCACCTGGTACTTCGACGCCGACAGCCGGATGCGGCTGGTGCAGGATTCGCTCAACATCCTGCGCGAAATCTGGGAAATCCGGCAGAACTGGCGCAAGGGCTGCTATGAGCGCCAAAAAGACGGCTAGCCTCACGCTGGAGCGCGACCTGCTGGCGCAGGGCTACCGCCGCATCGTGGGCATCGACGAAGCGGGGCGCGGCGCGTGGGCGGGTCCGGTGGCTGCCGGGGCGGTCTGCCTGCCGCTCGAACGCCCCGATCTCCTGCAAGCCCTCGAAGGTGTCTACGACAGCAAACAACTCAGCGCCAGCACCCGTGAGGGGCTGATCGAGCGTATCCAGACGACCGCGCTGGCGTGGGGCGTTGGTCGCGCGGAGGCGGGCGAGATCGACTCGCTCGGCATCGTCCCGGCGACCTGCCTCGCCATGCGCCGCGCCGTCGACCGGATGCGCCAGCACTTCCCGGCGATTGACCCCGATTACCTGCTGCTGGACTGGATTCGCTGGCAGGGCTACGAGCAGCTTGACTACCAGACGGTCGTGCGCGGCGACAGCCGCTCGCTGAGCATCGCCGCCGCCAGCGTGCTGGCGAAAGTTTCGCGCGACGGCTGGATGGTCGAGTACGAGCCGCCAGTATCCGCAGCTACGGCTTTGCGGCGCACAAGGGCTACGGCGTGCGGCGGCATCAGGCGGCGCTGCGCGAATACGGCGCGTCGCCGCTGCACCGCATGACCTACAAGCCGCTCTGTCAACTGGCGCTGCCGTTCGAGGAAGGCGAATGATAAACCTCACCCTCCAACCCCCTCTCCACAACGTGGAGAGGGGGAGTCGAGCGCAGCGAGACGGGGGTGAGGTGTGACTCTCGCCCTCGTTCACGACTGGCTGAACCAGCGCGGCGGCGCGGAGGACGTGCTCGAAACGCTCGTCACGACCTACTCCGACAGCCCGGTCTACACCAGCCTCTACGCGCCCGACCTGATGCCCGCCTTCTACCGCGACTGGGACATCCGCGCGCTCTGGCTCGACCGGATGCCCGGCATCCACACGCACCATCAAGCCTATCTGCCGCTCTATCCGCTGGCGTGGGGCGGTCTCGACCTCTCCGGCTACGACGTGATCCTCAGCAACAAGAGCGGCTTCTGTCACGGCGTGCGCCACGACGCCAAGACGCTCCATATCTGCTACTGCCTCGCGCCGACGCGCTACGTCTGGCAGTTGGACGCCTACATCGCCCGCGAGGGCTTCGGCAGGGCGGTTGAACTCGGCTTGCGCCCGCTGATTGCCGCGCTGCGCCGCTGGGATTACGCCGCTGCCCAGCGCGTCGACCACTTCATCGCCATCTCGACCGAGATTCAGCGGCGCATCCAGACCTTCTACGACCGCAACTCGGTCATCATCTATCCCGCCGGTCGATACGGCGCGCTTTCAGCCGTCCGCGACCGTCGAGGATTACTATCTGGTCGTCTCGCGCCTGATCCCGTACAAGCGCATCGATCTGGCGGTGCAGGCGGCGACGCGCCTCGGCGTGCCGCTCAAGGTGGGCGGCAAGGGGCGCGATCATGGAGCATCTGAAGGAACTGGCGGGTCCGACGGTCGAATTTCTCGGCTACGTGCCCGACGACCGATTTGCCCGACCTGATGGCGCGCTGCAAAGCCTTCATCTTCCCCGGCTTGGAGGACTTCGGCATCACGCCCGTGCAGGCGCAGGCGGCGGGGCGTCCGGTGATCGCCTACGCGGGCGGCGGCGCGCTCGATACCGTCATCCCCGGCAAGACGGGCATCCTCTTCCGCGAGCCGACCGTCGAGAGCCTGATGGCGGCGATGCAGTCGTTCGACGCCAGCGCCTACGACCCCGCTGTCATCCGCGCCCACGCCGAGCGCTTCGACACGACGGTCTTCACGCAGCAGATTACGCAGTACGTCGATCAAAAACTCAACGCAAAGGCGCAAAGAGGCGAAGACGCAAAGAAATTCAATTGATGATCCTTCGCGCCTTTGCGTTAAATCGTTTCTTTACTTGATCGCTGTCCCGGCGATGTGCGGGCTGGCGAGCGTCAGCGGCGCGCTGAAACGCTGTATCTCGACGCGGCTGAATCCGGCGCGGCGCACGGCGGAAGCGGTGTCGCGGTCGGGTTCGCAGCCGTCTGCCGCCGCGCGCCAGAACGGCTTGCTGATTTTCTGCATCCACCACAGGCGCGAGCGCTCCGGCGCGGCGACGTGCTCGATGAACAGATAGCGCCCGCCGGGACGCAGCACGCGCAGAATCTCGCGCAGGACATTGTCCTGGCTGCTGACCGAGCACATCACCAGCGTGCTGACGACCGCGTCGACGCTGTCATCCTCGACCGGCAGCTTCTCCGCGACTTCGCTGCGCACCTCGCCCGTGATGCCGTGCTGCTGCGCCGTTTTGAGCAGGTGCGGGTGCATGAACACGTTCGGCTCGATGCCGATCCAGCGGATGCCGCGCGGATAATAGGCGAAGTTCGCGCCTGTGCCCGCGCCGATCTCCAGCACCGTCCCGCTCAGGTCGGCGAAGAGGGTTTGCTTGTAGGGCGCGACCGTCCGATCATAGCCAGCCATTTCGCCCTGTGCGCTGCACCAGGCGAAAAAGCGCTGTCGCCAGCCGCCGCGCGCGCCGCTGCCGGGAAATTCTTCGATCATGTTGGTGTGCTTTCTCTTTCGTCACGATTATAATAGCGCCGAACTCAGGAGGGGCACTTGGAATTATTGCAGATTTTGCGAATCTTGTGGCGCTGGTGGTGGCTGGTCTTGATCCCGGTGGTGATTGCCGCCGCGCTGGCGCTGCCGAGCCTGCGCAGCGCGCCGGGTGGCTTCAGCGAGCACATCACCTACAGCGCCATGCAGGTGTTGAGCGCGATCCCGCGCGCCGAAGGCGATTATCAGGACATCTGGCTCTCGTCCGAGCTGACCGTCAACGCCTTCACCGACTGGGTCAAAGGCGCTGCCTTCAGGGATGAAATCGCCAAAATTGTGCCGGACGCCAATCTCGGCGCGCTTGGCATCGCGGCGGACAACGCGCACAGCGTCGGCACGATTGACCTGAGCTATCCCGACGCCAACGGACTGCAAGCGATTGGCAACGCGGTCGTGACGGTGCTGTCGACGCGCAGCCAGGCGTACTTCGCCCAGTTGGGTGGGCAGCCCGCGCAGGTGACCATCCTCGGACAGTCGCCGGTCACGGCGGCGCCGCCGCCGCTCGCCGACCGCTTCGGCGCGCTGATCCGCGTCGGCTTGGGGCTGCTCGCCGGGATCGGGCTGGCGTTTCTGGCGCACTATCTCGACCCGATGCTGCGCCGCCGCGAGGATGTCGAATCGCTCGGTATTCCGGTCATCGGTGCTATCCCGCGCAAATAAGGAAGAACCGTCGTGCCCATCGAGGCGAACCGCCCAGCATCGTGGGGGCGGGGCACGGCGCGCCGTGTCCTCACCCGCTGCCTGCTCTATCTCCTGTCTGGTCTGCTGCTGCTCAGCGCCGCGCCCGCCGCCGCCGAGCATTACGTCACCTATCCCTGGACGGATGCCGACCTCGCGCTGATTTATCCCGAAGGCTGGGACGCGCCGGTAGCGACGACAGACGCCGACCAGCTCACGCTGACCCTGAACGGCGGCAGCACCACGATCACACTGACCGTGCTGCCCGCGTCCACTGGCGATAACGCGCTGCGTCCCGCGCTGGAAGCGCAGCTCGCCAGCCTGAATCTGCTGCCGCTGCGCTATGCCGTCGATTCGCTTTACGGGCGCAGCGGCTTGCACATCGAAGCCGTCAGCCGCGACCGCCAGTGGATCGGCGTCGGTCGGTCGGGGCGGCTGCCGGACAGCCGAGCGCTGATCGTGGCGGCGCGCGCGCCGCAGGCGGATCGCGCCAGCTTCACCGACGATCTGAACGCCGTGCTCGGCAGCATCGTCTTCAAAGCGGATGCGCTGCCCGTGCGACCGACCTATCACGAAGTCTGGAGCACGCCGCTCGGCGATCAGTCGACGGCGGGGCTGGCGGTGTCGAACGACCGCCTTTACGTGCTCGACTCGGACGGCGTGCATGTGGTCAACGCGCAGACCGGCGATACCATCGCGCAGTATCCCTTCGATCACCCGGCACAGCCGACTGCGCTCGCCGTCGATGGCGCGGGCATCGCCTACGTGGGCGATTCGGTCTGCCGCTGCGTGCGCCGCATGAACCCCGACGGGCGCTGGCTGGAAACGGTCGGCAGCTTTGGCGGCGGCGCGCCTTACAACCTCGCCGTCGCGCAGGACGGCACGATTTACGCCACCGACAAGACCGACTCCGGCTATCTGCTGCGAGTGCTCGGCGAGCCGCGCAACCGCACCGTGCGCCTGAGCTTTAACGGCAGCGCCCCGCCGCTGGTCGCGCTCGACGGCTCGGCGCAGGTCTGGGTGATGGAGTGGCTCAGCTCGCTGATCGACGGCGACATCAGCGGGGCGGTCTCGCTGGTGAGCGGTGATAAACCCGCCGCTGATCTGCGCTTCTGGCTGGAAACCCTCGCGCCCGATAAAGTCACCGCCATGACGACCGACCCCGACGGCGACCTCGTGCTCGCCACGACCGATCAGGGCGTGCTGGTGGTCGATTCCAGCGGCGACGTGATCGACCAGTTCATGCAGGATGTCCCGCTCGTCCGGCTGGCGTTCGGGGCGGACGGCATCCTCTACGCCACCCGCGCCGACGGCACGCTGACGGCGCTGAGCACGCACGGGACTCAGGATCGCTTCGGCAGGACGGCGCTGACGCTCGACGTGCCCGTGCAGGGGACTCTGACCGAGGCGACGCTGCAACAGTTGTGGACGTATGAAGGCACGGCGGGTGAGCACGTCACTATCTCGGCGGTCGATCTATCGCGCACCGACCCCTACGCGGTTGGGTTGGACGTGGCGCTGCGCCTGCTCGCGCCCGACCGCACCGAACTCGCCTACAACGACGATCAGGACGGCGCCGACCTCTTCGGCGTCTACGACGCCCAGATCGCCAACGTCACGCTGCCGGAAACCGGGACGTACACCGTCAGCGTCGAATGGCGGCAGGGGCAGGGAATGTACACGCTTGGCATCAGCGCCGATCAGCCCATCGTGCTGGGCAGCGACGGCGTGGCGAAGGTCAGCGGGCGCTTGCAGGATGTCTTTCCCACGCAGCGCTGGGCGATTGACGGGCATCGCGGCGACGTGCTCACGCTGACCATGACCGCCCAGAGCGATACGCTCGACCCGGCGCTGGGGCTGCTCAAGCCGGATGGCAGCCTGCTCGCCTATAACGACGACGCTAAAGACCCCGAACTGAAAGACGATGCTCAACTGACCCAGGTGCGCTTACCTGCCGACGGCACTTACGTGATCGAGGCGACGCGCTACAGCGGTGTGGGCACATACAATCTGGTCGTCGTCAGCACGAGCCAGAATCGTTGACGACGCCTCAACACTGGTGACGGCAGCGGTCTGAGCGTGAGCGCGGATACGAGCGAGTGGTCAGCCGAGCGTGAGCGTCGATACCAACAATGGCAGCGGACTGAGCGTGAGCGCGGATACGACGAGTGGTCAGCCGAGCGTGAGCGTCAGTGAGGGCGACGGCAGCGGTACTGGCATCTCGGTTGGCGCGGACTCCTCCGGCGTCAGCGTGGATACGGGCACCGGCTCCAATACCACCAACACCTGCGTCAATGCGCTGGGTATCTCGGTGAACTGCTAGTACGACGGGGCACTATCGGTAGGGTACGGAAGGGCACGGCAGCAATTTCGCCGTGTCCTTTTCGATTCTGGCAGCGGGGGAACGTACTATTCCTGAAGCGTATCTTCGGGCGGGGGCGGGTAGGCTCGCTGCCGCTGCTCGCTGCTGTGGAAATAGGAGGCAATCGCCAGCGTGCCGCCGCTGAACAGCCCGCCGACCAGCAGCCCGGCGAACGCCGCCTGATAGATGCTGTTGCCCTGCGCCAAGCCGGTCAGCGTCATCACGATGATGCTTCCCAGCACGCCGAACAAGCCGATCACGAACGGGGGCGCCCAGCGGCGGCGCAGCGCGACGTACATCACGAACAGGATCAGCCCGAACAGGGCGAAGAGCAGCCAGGCAGTTGGATTTTGCATCGCTCAGTCCTTTTCACAAGCTGCGCAGAACGGCGCGCACGGGCGATCCACAGGCTGCGTCGAGCTTGAGCGGTAGCGCGGACAGGTCGTAGTCCCCATCCGGCACGCCGCGCAGCATCAGATTCTCCAGGTTGACCATGCCCAGCCGCTTGAGCGCGTGGTGCGCGGG
This sequence comes from uncultured Chloroflexia bacterium, assembly GCA_963760975.1. Taxonomy (GTDB): domain Bacteria; phylum Chloroflexota; class Anaerolineae; order Aggregatilineales; family Phototrophicaceae; genus Flexifilum. The sequence goes on from CAVXEZ010000011.1 coordinate 141,514, forward strand.
CAGTGTCGCGCTCTCCACGCTGTCCATCGACGACACGTCCACGCCGATCAGCACGACGCCGCGCGCCGCCAGCGCTTCCAGCAGGGCGACGCTCGTGTAGGGGAACTCGTTGACCCATTGATCGTCGGGCACGTCGCTCACCCAGCTATGTACCAGCAAGCGCTGGACGCCGTCCAGGTTCGCATGACTGAAATCGTCGAGCGTGAGCGCGCCGCTGCGCCTGGCGACCGTGACCACGCGCGCCCGCCCGATGTACGGCTCAAGCGGCATTTGCGCCGGATGCACGCCGTCGCGCTCGTAGTGATAGTAGGCGTCGGCGTGCGTGCCGACGTGCGGCGTGGTCGTAATCGTCGTCAGGTTGACGGGCGCGCCCTCGCTGATCTGCCAGTGAGGCGTTGCGCTGTAGGGCGTGTCGCCGGGAAAAACTGCCGTTCGCGCCGATACGGTGCGGGTGATGTCGTAGAGCATGAATGTGGCTCCTGTTAAGCGCCAGCCAGACGCAGGTCGCCAACCACCGTGCGAATCTCAATCGTGAGGCTCGGCGTGTCGCTTGCTGCACCCGACCCGAGGGTATATGTGATGTCATTGACTTTCGTATACTGCGGGTCGACTTCCAGAACCGCGCCGCTGCTCGACCGATAGGTGACCTGCGTCCGCACGCTCGACGGAATCCGCAGCAGCACGTCGCCGGACTGCGTGTCGATGCGCACGTGCATGTCCTGCGTCAGCGCGCCGCCGTCGAAGCCGAGCTGGACGTTGCCGCCGCTGGTGGTGATCGACAGGCTGCTCAGGTGGCTGTTGACCAAGCCCGCCGCGTCCAGATTGCCGGTGGTGAGCTGGTAGGTCGCCGTGCCGCCGTCGGTCTGCGGGTGCGCCGCGCCATAGCGGACGGTGTAGCTGCCGGTCGTCCCGGTTACGTTCAACTGTGTCAGCGCCAACCCGCCCAGGTCGAATGTGGTGTCGGCGGTGGTGTTGTTGTCGTTCAGGATCAGCGGCACATCCCTGCCGACCTGCAAATCCCACGAGTTCTGCGCATCCGGGATGACCTCAGCCGAAGACGTGCCCTGCGTCACCGAGATGGTGCTGCCGCTGCTGCTGGTCGTCGCCACCCACGCGCCGACGTTGGTGGTCAGCGTGCCGTGAACGCCGGACGCATCCGCCGCGCCGACCGTGATCTGCCCGTCGGTCGTTGTGAGGTTGAGAGTCACCACGTCCGCGTCGGGGTAAGCGATGTCGACCGTCTGGGTCTGTGTGCCTCCGGCAGAGCGGCAGGCTGCCAGGAGCAGCAGGATAGGGAGTATGATTAAGACGCTACGTTTCATCGATGACCTCGCTTTGTGACTCTAGTCTAGCAGAGAAACCCCAAGAGGGATTGTACAGAATCTTACGCGACTGGGTACTTTGGAACGCTGCCGATGGGTAGGTATAATCCGCAGAGACATGCCGAACAACCCAATCATTGGGAGAGCAGGGCAGTTAACAACCGGGCAGTTAGCGCGGGAGGGCTAATCGCAAGACCCAGCCGTCAGTCTTCAGGAGTGCAGTGTGCAATTTGTGTTATACAGCGAAAAGTCGGTCGCCGAGTGCCTGACGGAAATCAACGCGCGGATGCAGGTCAAGGCGACGAGCACCCGCCCGGCGCTCGACGGCTGGATCGAGAAAAGCGGCGCGTTCTCGATCAGCATGAGCGCGCCGGTGATGGGCAAGTTCGCGCGCCGCACCGCGCTTCGGGCGAAGGTCACGCGCGAGAACGGGGTCACGGTCATTCACGGCAGCGTGCCGGGCGGCGTCGCGCGCGATCAGCAGATCGTGGTGTTCGTGGCGCTGGCAGTGGTGGCGCTGACGGTCATCGGCAGCGGCAACATGCTGGTCGGGCTGATGCTGTTCCCGCTGGCAGCGCTGCTCTATATCCCGATGCAGGGCGATCACCTCAACAGCGCCGTCCTGATCGACGAAGTGCAGAAAACGCTCAAAGCCAAGCCTGCGCCGCCTAAATCCTCGTCAGAATCCAAACCTGAGAAATCCGTCAGCCGCACGACATCCACCAAGCCCGCGACCACGCGCGCCAAGCCTGAAAAATCCGCCGCGCCGCGCCCGAAATCCGCGAAATCCGGGACGCCGAGCGCCAAGCCGGAGAAAGCCACCGCCAGCCGCCCCAAGCCAGCTAAGCCCCCCAGAACGACGACCCGCACTCCCGCGCCGCGCCAGAAGAAGCCGCCCGCGCCGCCCACCAGCGAATTCCCGGAACTCCCCGACGAATTCCCGCCCTCGTGACATTTTCCTCCGTTTTTACGTATAGGATTATGGAACAAGGTTCAGCGGGTGCAGTCAAAGGCGCACAGTATGTTTCCGGTGTTTTACTCGGATACGGATAGACCGCCGCGCTCACGGAGCCGCACGATGCTGGTCGTGGGGTTGGGGACGCTCACCGCAATCGGCTTGATGTTCATGCTGGTGGCGCCCGCGTCGGCAAGCTCGACGCCCTGGCTTCTGATCACGGTCATGGTGATCCTGCTCCTGATGGTTCCGCTCGTCCTGCTCATCAGCCGCAGTACGCGGGATGAAGCGCAGAGCAAGGCGAAAGGCAAGCGTGGGCTGGAAGGGCTGGACATGTATTCGGTGATCGACCGCATGGTGGATGATCTCGACAGTGACGAAGCCGCTTATTTGCAGCGGCGGCTCGACGAACGCGAAGCGAAACAGAAAGACGACTTGACCGTCTCGCTCGACGAAGTCCTGAACCAGCGCGCTCAGGACAGGCAGGAAGACTAGATTCGGCGCCGCGCGTGACGCTGAAAGGCATGTGCTATGGTTTCGGTTTCTAAAGACTCGGCTTTGAAGGTGACGCCGCGCCAGCAGGCGCTGAAAATCGCGCTCGTGTTGCTGACGACGCTCTGCGCGGTGGGTCTCGTCGTCCTGTTCGCGCCGGAGCGGGCGGTTGCCCCGATCACGGCGACGCTGTTTTTCGTGGCGGTGATGGCGCTCGTCGTCGGGACGTTGGGCTACCTGTCGGCGCGCGCGGCTGCTGGCAAGCGCCAGCGCGAAATCGACGCCGAAACCGCCTACGTGCAGGGGCAGTCTGTGCAGCGCAAAGCCAGGACGCAGGAAAGCCGGATCGTCTCGCTGGATGAGGTCCTGAATCGGCGCACGCAGGAGATACAAGTGGGGTAAAATAGGCTTCACTAAGGATGGGGGGTGAAAGGCACAGGACATGATCCCCATTTTCCACAACGCGACCGCTGTGCGGAATCCACGATGGACGGCGCTGAAAGCATTTTTCGCTGCCCTGGCGGCGATGCTGGCTGCCGGGGTTGTGCTGATGTTCAGCTCTGGAGCGGGCGACGCGCCGCCGGTGCTGTTTGTCTTCGTCGTCGCGGCTGTCGTCATTGCCGTCTCGGTGACGGCGCTGATCGTCACGCGCCTCGCCCCGACGAAAGGCAAGCGCGGTCTGGAAGGGCTGGACATGTACACGATGATCGACCGCATGGTGGACGATCTGGACGACGACGAAGCCGCCTATTTGCAGCGGCGGCTCGGTGAACGCGAAGCGAAACAGAAAGACGACCTGACCCTCTCGCTTAACGACCTGCTGGAACAGCGCGCGCAAGAGAAGCGCTCGGAATAGGCGAGGCGCTGCCGCAAAGGATATTGCCATGACCGAACCCGCGCCCACTGTGCTGACCGAGCGTCACGACGCCGTCACCATCCTGACCATCAACCGCCCAGAAGTCCGCAACGCCGTCGATGCCGAGACGATGGATGCGCTGCGCGCGGCGCTGCTCGCCTGCGAAGACGACGGCACGCGCTGCGTCGTGCTGACCGGGGCGGGCGGGGCGTTTTCGTCCGGCGCGGATTTGAAGAAGGCGATTGCAGCAGCGTACACGCCCGAACAGTCCTACCGCATCCTCACCGAGCATTACGCGCCGACGCTGAAAGCCATTCGCGCCTATCCGTACCCCGTGATCGCGGCGGTGGACGGCTACGCGGCGGGCATCGGCTGCGACATGGCGCTGGCGTGCGACATCCGGCTGGTGAGCGAGCGCGGCAAGTTCGCGGAGTTGTTCGTGCGCATCGGCTTGATCCCGGACGGCGGCGGGACGTACCTGCTGCCGCGCCTGGTCGGCATCGGGCGGGCGCTGGAGATGATCTTCACGGGCGCGGACGTGGACGCGCAGGAAGCCTATCGCATCGGCTTGGCGAACCGCGTGCTGCCCGTCGAGTCGTTCATGGACGAGGCGCTGCGCTACGCGGCGGTCATCAGCCGACAGTCGCCCAACGCGCTGCGGCGCGCCAAGCAGGCGCTGCTGGCGTCGCTCAACGGCGGCTACGACGAAGCGATGGCGCGCGAAGCCGAACACCAGCGCGCAATTTTCGAGTCCGAAGACGGCATGGAAGGGTTCCTCGCCTTCGCCCAGAAGCGCCCGCCGGTCTGGAAAGGGCGTTGATGCGGCGCTGGCTCATCGCCGTCATTTTGCTGACGGTGCTGACTCCGCCTGCCTTCGCGCAGGATATTGACCTCGCCAGCGAAGTTCGGCAGTACATCGCCGAAGCGGGCGACACCGTCGGCATCGCCTGCTACCCCATCGAACAGCCGCAGGACGGCTATTTCGCCAACGCCGACCAGCGCTATCCGCTCGCTTCGACCATCAAGATCATGATCCTCGGCGTCTACGCGCAGGGCGCGGCATCGGGCAGGTTCGATCCGACCGAGCGCGTGCCGCTCTCCGCGCTCGACGCTTATTATCTGCCGGGGACGGACGCGGGCGCGCAGCCCGCTTTTCTGGAAGCGGTCACGCCGGACGCCGACAATACGATTTCGCTCTCGGAGGTGGTCTACGGCATGATCCGCTTCAGCTCGAACGCGGCGGCGGATTACCTCCACGCGCGCATGACCGACGACGACTTCACGGCGCTTTACCGCCTGCTGGGGATCGAAAATACCGACGTGCCGGTGTCGTTCCTGAGTCTGATGCTGGCGCAGGACAATCACGAGATGGGGATTTCCGAGGCGGCGCTGCCGCGCGACGAGCTGCGTGCTTCGGCGGAGCAGTGGGCGGACCAATACGTCAGCGATCCGGCGTGGCGGGCGGCGGAGCGCCGCTATCACCGGCGCAACACGGCGCGCTACGAGGCGTTGGGCAAGTCGCTGATCGAGACGCAGGCGGCTTTCTTCGAGAAATACGACAATCGCGGCACGCCGGACGACTTCGCCAAAGTGATGGCGACCGTTCAGCGCGGCGATACGCTGCTGCCGACCGCCGTCGCGGTCATGCACTCGGTGCTCCAGTGGCCCATGCAGTTCGAGAACAACCGCGAGCATTTCCTCGCCGTTGGTATGAAAGGCGGCTCGCTGCCCGGCATCCTCACCGGGGCGTATTTCGCGCAGCCGAAGGGCAGCCGCCCGCTGGTGCTGGCGGTCTTCTACCACGACCTCGCGCCGGATCGCTACGTCGACTGGCTGCACAGCTACCAGCAGCAGGAGTTGGAATTTTACGTGTTGCAGCACGGCTGCGACTGGCTGAGCGGCTGAGCGCCGCTGTGAGGTGGCGTAGGGGCAGACCGATGTGTCTGCCCACGTGCAACCTTTGGTTGCCGAGGCGAACACACAGGCTCGTCCCTACAAAACATTCGGTGGTTGCTTAAACCTGCTCGGTTTGCCGGATATGATGCAACAAAGCGCGGCAGCCTGCTTCGATCAGGGTGTAGGTGCGCTCGAAGTTGCCGTCGAAATATGGGTCGGGCACTTCGTCGATTTTGACCAGCCCCGCTTCTTTGGCATAGGACAGGAACAGGCGAATCTCGGCGCGCGCCCCGGTCGCGTAGCGCAGGACGAATGACAGGTTCTCCCGATCCATCGCCAGCACGTAGTCGAAATCGTTCAGGTCCTGGCGCACAATCTGGCGGGCGCGCCCGTCGTAGGGGATGTGGTATTTCTCCAGTATGTCCTGCGTGCCGGGGTGGGCAGGCGATCCCACTTCCCAGCGGCTTGTGCCCGCCGAATCCACGTCGATGCGGTCGCTCAGCCCCGCTTGATCGACCATGTGCTGGAACACCGCCTCAGCCATCGGCGAGCGGCAGATGTTGCCCATGCACAGGAATAGAACTCTGATCTTCACCAGATGTTATCCAAGTGAACAGAATAAATTCGCGCAGGCGTCGGCTCGGCGATGTGCGCGGATCGACCGCCCGGACTCGGCGCTCAGGTCGACTGAAGCGGCTCGTCGTCGTCGGGCGTGTCGTGATATTCGGCGTTGGTCTGTCCTTCGTTCCAATCGCCGCCGACGGGAAGCTCGTCCTCGTGCCCCTCCGAGATGTTCTCGGTGAGTTCGCTCACGTCCTCCGCCGGTTTGTCGACGGGTTCGTCCTCGACTGCGCCGGCGTGGGCAGCCGTGTCTTCCACTTCGTCGATCTCCTCAGCCGGTTCGACCTGAGGACTGACCATCGTGATCTTGCCGTCGATGAACGCGCCTTCCTCGGTCGTCAGGGCGGTGGCGCGAATATCCCCCCAGATGCGCCCGGTGCGCAGAAGCTGCACCTTCTTGCCGTTGACGTTGCCGCGCACCGCGCCCGCAATCGAGATGTTCTTGGCGTTGATGTCGGCGTTGATCTGCGCGGTTTCGCCGACCAGGACGTTCCCGCCGATTTCCAACGTCCCCGTGAACGTGCCGTCCAGACGGACGTTCGCGCTGCTGCTCAAGTGACCTTCCAGCGTGCTGTTCGTGCCCAGCACCGTCTCAAAGCCGACAGGCTGCTGCGGCGTCACCAACTGCGGTTTCTGTGGCGCGGTCGGCGGAGCCGGTTCTGCCTGACGGCGATTGCCGAAAAACGACATCGCGTCCTCCCTCTGTAACGCAATCTGTATTTCAGTATACCCGATTCATACCTCGGATAGAATGGTTGTTCATTGATTTTAGCGGTCAGCGATCCGCAGTCAGCCTTTCGCCAAATGCTTGTTCTCTACCTCACCCGGTTTCGCTGCGCTCAACTTCCCCTCTCCACGCCCAACTTCGTTGGGATAAGCGAAGCGGCGTGGAGAGGGGAGCGAGAGGTGAGGTTTTAGAGTACGCAAAAGCTTAACGCACATTGGTTTGCTAACCGCTGACCGCTTGTTTTCAGAACAACCCGACGATGTTGCCATCCTCATCTATATCAACACCTTCGGACGCCGGATGTTCCGATAATCCCGGCATTGTCATCATATCGCCGCAGATTGGGTAGATGAAGCCCGCGCCAACGCTGGCGCGCACTTCGCGCACGGGCAGCGTGAATCCGGTCGGCGCACCCTTCAGCGCCGGGTCGTGGCTCAGGCTGAGGTGCGTCTTCGCCATGCAGATCGGCAGGTTGCCGAAGCCGTTGGCTTCGTAATCCCTGATCTGCCGCTCGGCAAGCGGCTCAAAGCTCACGCCGTCCGCGCCGTAGATGCGGCGGGCAATCGCCTCGATCTTCGCCTTGATCGGCTGATCCAGCTCGTAGAGGAAGTGGAAGGTGTTGGGCTGCTCGGCGGCGCTGACGACCATCTCCGCCAGCTCGACCGCGCCCGCGCCGCCTTCGGCGAAGTGGCGTGCGACCGCAGCGCCCAGCGCCCCGGCTTCGACAGCGATCCGTTTGATGGCGTCGATTTCCTCCTGGTGATCGCCCGCGAAGACGTTGATGGCGACGACGGGCGTCACGCCGTGCTGGCGAATGTTCTCGATCTGCTTGATCAGGTTGGCTGCGCCCGCTTCCACGTCGGCGACGTTCAGTTCGAGCATCTCCGGCGGCAGCGGCTTCCCGGCGACGACGCGGTAGCGCCCGCTGTGCGCCTTGAGCGCCCGCACCGTCGCCACCAGCACGGCGGCGTCCGGCTTCAGCCCGCTGTAGCGGCACTTGATGTTGAAGAACTTCTCGCCGCCGATGTCCGCTCCGAAGCCCGCCTCGGTGAAGACGTAATCCCCGCACTTGATGGCGAACTGATCCGCCAGGATGCTGCTGTTGCCGTGCGCGATGTTGGCGAACGGACCCGCGTGGACGAAGGCAGGCGTGTTTTCCAGCGTTTGCAGCAGGTTCGGGCGCAGCGCGTCCAGCATCAGCACGGTCATCGCGCCCGCCGCGCCGATTTGCTCCGCCGTCACGGGCTGCTTGTCGTTCGTCAAGCCGATCACGATGCGCCCGAAGCGCTCGCGCATGTCCTCAAGCGAGGTCGTCAGTGCCAGAATCGCCATGACTTCGCTGGCGACGGAGATGTCGAAGCCGGTCTCGCGCAGCACGCCGCCCTTCGACTTGCCGCCCATGCCGACGATGATCTGGCGCAGCGCCCGGTCGTTCACGTCGAGCACGCGCTTCCAGGTGATCGTCTCCGGGTCGATGTTGAGGACGTTGCCGCGCATCAGCTTGTTGTCGATCATCGCGGCAAGCTGGTTGTTGGCGGCGGTCACGGCGTGGATGTCGCCGGTCAGGTGTAGATTGAACGTTTCCATTGGCACGACCTGAGCGTAGCCGCCGCCCGCCGCGCCGCCCTTAATGCCGAACGTCGGTCCCTGCGAGGGCTGGCGCAGCGTGACGATGCCCCGTTTGCCCAGGTGGCTCATCGCCTGTCCCAGCCCGACCGTCGTGGTCGATTTGCCTTCGCCGAGCGGCGTCGGCGTGATCGCCGTGACGACTACGTACTTGGCGTTGGGACGGTCTTGCAGGTGTTCGAGCGCGCTCATCCGCAGCTTGGCGATGTACGGGCTGCCGTAGGTGTCGAAGTCGTCGGGTGTCAGCCCCATTTGCGCGGCGATTTCGCGGATCGGCTTGAGCGTGGCTTGTTGGGCGATGGCGAGGTTGGAAAGCATTATAAGTCCTTTTCACTGTTTCGAACTAATCGTATTAACGACTACTGCCTGCGGCACAGATGGCGACTATTCTGGGCAGCGCCGATCAAGCCGCGAGGCGTACCAGATTCAGGATAATCCATTCCCCGGAAAATGACGCATGAAAAGCCTCACGTCTGGGCACGAAATCTGTTACAAACGTTGAGAAAACGGAGGTCAAGACCCCCCTAGACAAGCCTTGTAACTGTGCTATCCTTCACAAGTAGAGTAAACGTTTTCGCAACCGAGCAGACCATTAAGACCATCACCCCTCCAGACGGACATATTGCGTGGGATCGGGTGCTGCTGTAGGGTTGTCTTGAATGCCATTCTTCAACATCGAAAGCGAGCCTTTCACCTCTCCATGATTGCACAATCTCAGATTGAAGTATCCGCGCGGGCAAACTTCCGTCACCTCGTCGGCGATATTGCCTGGTTTGGCTTGGCGGTGGCTGCCACCTCGCGCTTTCTGTCTGTGTATGCCATCCGGCTGGGCGCGACGGCGGCTGATCTCGGCTGGATTTCGTCCCTCCCGGCGCTGATTCTGCTGGTTTCGGCGTCGTTCAGCGCCTGGTGGACGCGCCGCTACGGCGGCGATACGGTGCGCTCGCTGTTCTGGCCCGGCTTGGGAATGCGCCTGCTCTTTCTGCTGCCCGCGCTTGCGCCGTTTCTGCCGATCCAGTGGCAGCCGCTCTGGCTGATCCTGTCGGTTTCGCTTCCGGCGCTGCCGCAGGGAATCGCATCGGTCGCGTTTGTCGTCGTCATCCGCGATTCGGTCGATCCCTCGCTGATGACGCGCCTGCTCAGCCGCCGCCAACTGGCGCTGAACATCACCGTCGCCATCGCCGCGCTGACGTTCGGCTTCTGGCTCGAAAACGTGCCGTTTCCGCTCAACTATCAGGTGATGTTTCTGGCGGCGTTCGCCTTCTCGCTGATGAGCCTGCGCCACTGCATCAGTATTCGTTTGCCCGCGCCGAAGCATGAGTCTGCCGACCAGCCGAAGGTCAAAAGCCGCCCCTGGCGCTCGCGCGGCTTCCAGCAGGTCGCCTTCGTCACCGGCGTGATCCACACTGCCTTCTTCGCACTGATTCCGGTGACGCCGCTCTTTCTGGTCAATCGCCTGGGGGCGGACGAGGGCTACATGGCGGTATTCGCGCTGATCGAGCTGACGGCGGGCGCGGTGGCGTCGATGATCGCGCCGCGAATTCAGGATCGCATCGGTTCGCGCCCGATGATCGCGCTGGCGATGGTGGGGACGGCGGTATCGTCGATCATCATCGCGCTTTCTCCGAATTTATACGTCGCCCTCTTCGCGGCGATTTTCTCCGGCGGCTGCTGGACGGCGGGGGCGGGCGTCGGTCTGTTCAGCTTCTTCGTGGAGAACACGCCCAGCGGCGAGATGACCGGCTACTCGACCGCATACACTCAGGTGATCGGGTTGGCGGTCTTCCTGGGACCGATGATCGGCAGCACGCTGGCGAACAGCGGCATGGATTTGATCCTGGTGATGGCGTTCGGTGCTGCGCTGCGCCTGATCGCCGCGCCGCTGATCGAGTCGTCGCTGCTCACGCGCTGGCGCGGGCATCGCCATCGCCAGCCGCTTTCTCACGCGCTCTGAAACTGCTGCGGCGTCTCTGAAGGCGTCGGCGAGGGCGTCAGCGTCGGCAGCGGCGTGTTCGTCCAGCGCGGGTCGCGCGTATAGCTGGGCAGCGGCGAAGCTGTCGCGCTCGGCTGTACCGTCGGCGTGCGCGTCACCGTCGGCGGGGGCGTGACCGTATTCGAGGGCGTCGGCGTGATGCTCGCGGTCGGCGTTGGATTGACCGCCTCGATGATGCTCTCGTGCATGTAGGCGAGTTCGATCCGCTTGGTGCTGGGGTTCAGGTCGATGCTGTACCACTCCGAGCCGTCCTCGCGCCCCAGCACGCAGACGATTTCCCCTTCACGAAACTGAGTCACGACCGCCGAGCTGGTGCTCGGTCCTTCGCGCACGATGCCCGCCGGGACGCTCACGCGGAAATCCTGACAGGGCGGCACGTCGGTCGCTGTCGGCAGCAGGGTCGCGGCAAAGGAGGCTCTGGGCGTGAAGCGCTGCGCGGTCGCCGTGCTCACGTCTTCGGCGCGCTGCGTCGCCTCGACAACTCCCAAGCCGCCGGTGCGCAGAAAAGTCTGCACGCCCTGCCAGACGTAATAAACTCCAAAGACCAGCGCCACTGCCAGCAGAAAAACCAGCAGCGCGGGTGGACCGCTGCGTGAATGCCGCCCCATGCTTGCTCCTTCTGCGCAGCAGTTTTACCAGAGGGCGCGCGTTCGCGCCAACCGCGCGCCCGGCGCAAGGACTACGGATCGGCAACGCTGTCGCCCCTTGTGGACACAGCGTAGGGGCGTAACCTGTCACGCCCCTACCACACACACATATTTTCTGTCTGTCGCAGGGGGATGCGCTAGGCGCTGCCGAGGGTCTGCTTGACTTCTTCGATCAGAAGCTGCCAGCCGCGCATCTTCGGGAAGAAGCCGTCCGCGCCTGCCTGAAGAGCGCTCTGCCGATCCCGCTCGTCGTCGGCGGCGGTCAGCATAATGATCGGGATCGAGCGGGTGGTCGGCTCGCTCTTGATACGGGCGCACACGTCGTAGCCGTTCATTTCGCCCAGACGCACGTCCAGCAGGATCAAATCGGGCGGCTGGGCAATGACCACTTGCAGCGCCTGCCTGCCGCTGTTGGCGTGAGCGACGGCATAGCCCGCGCGCTTGAGGACGGTCTCCAGCAGTTCACGGTTCATCTGGTCATCGTCGACGATCAGAACAAGTTGCGACATCATACAGTCCATTGTGCTTTAGTGTAATTTTGTACCCAATTATACGTGACATCCGGCGCGGTTGCTACTTGACCACGCCCCCTATTCCATCATAGAATAGGGGCATGATCATGCTGACCCCTGACGAAACCATGCTCGGCTTGCTCGCAGCGGAAGCCCGGCATGGCTACCAGTTGATCGACTGCTTCCGCGATCCGGCGCAGTTGGGGCACGTCTGGTCGCTGAGCACCAGCCAGATTTACGCCGTCCTCAAGCGCCTGGATTCGCAGGGCTTGATCGTCGGGCGCTCCATTACCTCCGCCGACGCGCCGACGCGCGTCGAGTACACGTTGACCCCGGCAGGCATCCGTCGCCTCGAAGACTGGCTGACGGAAACTGCTCCGCCCGCCAGCGTCCGGCGCGTGCGTGTCGAGTTCCTCAGCCGCCTGTACGTTGCGCGGCTGCTCAACATACCGACGCTGGACATCGTTCACGCTCAGAAGGAAAGCTGTCGACGGCGCCGCGACAGCCTGGTCATCGAGCGCGACTGTGCTGCGCCGGGTGTGGGGCTGCTGGCTCTGGAACTGGAAGTCAATCAGTTAGATGCCATTCTGGATTGGATTGATCGCTGCGAAATCACCCCACTTGAGGAGAACCCATGAAGTTCAGAATTATCCCCGCACTATTGCTCCTTATCCTTATGATCGGCGTGCCTGTGTTTGCACAGAGTCAAACGCTGACCGTGTTCGCCGCCGCGTCGCTGACCGACGCCTTCGACGAGATCGGCACGGCGTTCAGCGCCGCTAATCCCGACGTGTCGGTGGTCTTCAATTTCGGCGGATCGTCGACGCTGGCGGCGCAGCTTGCCGACGGCGCGCCCGCCGACGTGTTCGCCAGCGCCAACAATACGCAGATGAAAGCTGCGCAGGATGCGGGCAGGATCGCCGGGACGCCGCGCACGTTCGTCAAGAACCGGCTGGTGCTGATTGTTCCCGCCGATAACCCCGCGCAGATTCAATCGCTGCACGACCTGAGCAAGCCCGGCGTCAAGCTGGTGCTCGCCGCGCCGGGCGTCCCCGTGCGCGACTACACCGACACTATGCTGGGAAAGCTCGCCGCCGACGCCGGCTACGGCGAAGACTATCGCACGGCGGTCATGGCGAACCTCGTTTCCGAAGAAGATAACGTGCGCCAGGTTTCGGCGAAGGTGGCGCTCGGAGAAGCCGACGCCGGGGTGGTCTATCGCTCCGACGTGACGCCGGACATCGCCGATCAGGTGATCGCCCTGCCGATCCCCGACGCCTTCAACACGCTGGCGACCTATCCGATTGCCGTCACCGACGACAGCGCGGACGCGGCGCTGGCAGGGCAGTTTGCCGATTTCGTGCTTTCGGATGCCGGTCAGGATATACTCGTCAAATGGGGGTTCACCTCGGTGCGTATCCCTGAGCAGCCCGTGACGATCAGCCTGCCGACCGACGGCATTACGACGCTCAACGGGCAGGTGCTTAACCCGCTGTCGCTCAGCGCTGCGGTACTCCAGAGCGATTACGGCGCGCAGACGGAGGATGTGACCTTCCTGAACGGCGACCAGTCGGTCAGCACGAGCTTTACGGGTGTGCCACTGTGGGATTTGGTGGGCGCGGCGCAGCCGAACTTCAACGCCGACGTGAAGAGTGACAAGCTGAGTATGTACCTCGTGGTGACGGGCAGCGATGGCTATCAGGCGGTGATCGCGTGGGGCGAAATTGATCCCGATTTCGCCGACCAGCCGATCCTGCTCGCCTACGCTGAGCAAGGACAGCCGCTCGCGGATAACACGCTCCGTCTGGTCGTCCCCGGCGACAAGAGCGATGGACGCTATGTGAGTGGTGTCATCAACATCAGTTTGCGCGATGCGCCTCCTGTTCAGAATTAAGTCAGTTGACCGGCAGGGCGGGGCTGCCAGGTCCCGCCCTCGCCTCAGCCACTGGTTGTTCGCCGTCTTTGGCGCGCTGGCGCTGCTGTTCCTGATCCTCCCCGTGATCGTTTTGGTGCTGCGGGCGATCTCGGCGCAAGCCTGGAATGAGCTGCCTCAGATCGGCATCCTTCAGGCGATCCTGCTCAGTTTCGTCACCACGCTGATTTCGGCGCTGTTCACGCTGACGTTCGGGACGCCGCTGGCGTACATCTTCGCGCGCGGGCGCTTTCCGCTGCGCCGCTTCCTGAACATGCTCCTGGAACTGCCGATTGTGCTGCCGCCTGCGGTCGCCGGGCTGGCGCTGCTGGTGACGTTCGGGCGGCGCGGTGCGTTCGGGGATGCGCTCTCCGCCTTCGGCATCAGCCTGCCGTTCACGACGGCGGCGGTGGTCATCGCCCAGACCTTCGTCTCCGCGCCGTTCTACATTCGCTCGGCGCAGGTCGGCTTTCAGGCGGTCCCGCGCGAGGTGGAAGACGCCGGGCGCGTGGATGGCGCGTCGGCAGCGGCGCTGTTTCGCTACATCACGCTGCCGCTGGCGAGCCGCTCGCTGGCTGCCGGGCTGGTGCTGAGCTGGGCGCGCGCGCTGGGCGAGTTCGGGGCGACCATCCTGTTCGCGGGCAGCATTCAGGGGCGCACGCAGACCATGCCCCTGCTGATCTACAACGCCTTCGAGCGCGACATCAACGCCGCGATCTGGGCGGGCGCCGTCCTGATCGGCATGGCGCTGCTGGCGCTGCTGCTCTCGCAGCGGCTGCGCCGTGACGACACCGTCGCTTACTGAGGAGCGGTGGGCTTCTTCTTGGGGCGCTCGGCGTGTTCCGCCTCCTCGGCTTCTTCGATGGCTTCCCAGTCGCGCCCGGCTTCGAGGACTTTCTCCTCCTCCTCGGTCTCGTTCTCCCAGACGGCATCGCTGTCCGGTCGGATGACGAAGCCGTAATGCCGCGCCCAGATTTGAGTGAACTCCGCCCCGAACAGTAAAATCTGGGCGGAGTAGTAAATCCAGACCAGGATGACCGTCAGCGACCCCGCCGCGCCGAAGACCGAGCCGATGTTGGCGTGCGACAGGTACAGCCCGACGGCGAACTGCCCGATGAACAGCAGCAGCGCCGTGAAAATCGACCCGAAGATCACGTCGCGCCAGGAGATGTCCACGTCCGGCAGAATGCGGTAGACGACGGCGATCAGCCCGGTCGTGATCAGTACCGTGAAGACGACCTGCGCTACGCGCAGCAGGATCAGGCTGCCGTTACTGAGCGGGACGGGCGTGGCGAACATGGCGAGCGTGCGCACGGCGCTTTCTACGTCCGCCGCGTCGGTGATCGCCGCGCGCCCGGCGTCGATGGCGCTGTTCAGCCCGGTATTGATGACCATCGTCCCCAGCAGCGCCGCCGACGCCAGAATGACGATGCCGAATGACTGGAAGCGGTTGCGCACCAGCACCAGCGGCGAGCGTCCCGGTCGCGCCTTGACGTCCCAGATTTTGTTGAGCGCGTTCTGAAGCTGGGCGAACATCCCCGACGCGCCCCAGACGACAATCGCCAGCCAGACAATCGTGCCGACCACGTCGGTCGTGCGCGACTGGTTCTGAAGCAGCGAGCGGATCAAATCCGCCGCCTGCTGCCCCAGCGTGGCGCGCAGGTTGGTGACGAGGCTGCTCTCCAGCGTGTTGGGGTCCATCACCAAGCCCAGCGTCAGCGAGACGATGATCAGCAGCGGTGAAAGCGAGAACACGGCGTAGTACGCCAGCGCCGCCGCGATGCTCGACCCGCCATCCTCGATCCATTCATGCACGGTTTCGCGCAGCAGCATCTCAGCGCTCTTGAACAATGACATATCCTCACGACCCTTGATCACCCATGCCTTCTACGATTATATGCAGCTTCCTGCGCATGGAGACGACGAACTGGCGCTGTCCGTGACCCACACGCTTCGGCGGGGTTAAAGTCCATGATCAGGTGGAGCAGGGAGGAAGTCCATGAGCGATCCACAAAGCAAGCCGGAGATCATCGAGCAGCTTCGTCGGGTGCAGCAGGGCGTCGCGGAGACGGTCGCGGGCATCCCGGCGGCGCATTTCGAGCGGGGCAGCGCCGAAGCCTGGTCGCCCAGCGATTACCTCAAGCACCTGCTGCTGAGCGTCAAGCCGTTCGCCAAAGCCGTCACCTTCCCGCCGGACGCGCTCAAGCGGCGCTTCGGCGTGCCGTCCCGTCCCTCGCTGCCCTATGCCGATCTGGTGGCGCGCTATCAGGCGCGGCTGGATGAAGGCGTCCGGGCAGAAGATTACGTCGGGATTACCCCGGCGGCGTTTCGGATGCCCGACGGTATTGCCGACGTGCGCGCCTATCTGCTCGACCTGTGGAACGAGGCGCACGAGCGCATGTTCGGCGGGCTGGCGGGCTGGAGCGAGGCGGATTTAGACGGCGTGGCGATTTTGCATCCTGCGATAGGCACGATCAGCACCCGCGAGATGCTGTTTTTCACGATTTTCCACAACACGCTGCACTGGAACGATATTCGCGTGGCAGGAACGTAGGGGCTTACTCGGCGGATTGCTCGCTCGCAATCACATCGTCGACGATCTGCATGGCTTCCTCGAAGGTGCGCACCACTTTGAAGGTTTGGCGCGGCGTCAGGCTGGCGAACGCCTGAGCCATGCGATAGATCAGCGTGCCTTCGATGATCGCCACGACGATGCCGGTGTTGGGGTGGGCGTTATTCATCATGAACGCGCCCCGGCTGAGCATGGTCGTGGGCAGGCGATGCACCTGCCGGAAGTCGGCGACGACATGCACCTTGTCGTTCGCCGCCTCCATGATTTCTCGATCCATCTTGTCACGGATGGCGTTCATGTGCGCGATTTCGAGCGGGTCGCTGTAGGTTTGCAAGGCGACCCGCCCCGCTTTGATCAGTTCGACGGTGATCGGCATAAATAAGCATTTCCGCGCCGGGTGAGGCAGTTTGCCCGCGACCGAGCGTTGTAATTCTGATCGTTGTATTCCATGATAACATCATTTCGAATGCCGCAGGCGTAAGGCTGCGCCGAGCCTAACGATCTCACATCAATAAAAAAACCCGCCCCCAAACTGGGGACGGGTTCAAGGATCAAATTGCTGGGGTTTTAGCTGTTGATGACGCGAACAGCACTCGCCTGCTTGCCCTTCTTGCCTTCGGTGATCTCGAACTCGACCTTGTCACCTTCGTTGAGCGAGCGGAAACCGCCGCCCTGAATTTCCGAATAGTGGACGAAAAGATCAGCGCCACTTTCCGGGGTGATAAAGCCGTAGCCCTTATCGCCGTTGAACCACTTGACTGTACCCGTTGTACGTTCTGCCATTTGCTTATTCACTCCTGAATAATCGGGTTTGCCATAGCCTTTTTGTACCCACATCCCCAATAGTTCAGGAAGCTTGCGTAGTACTCATCGAGAACAGAGGGCGTGCAATGGCGCAGCCGCTTCTGTACTCTCTGATGAGGTCTTATGGGTGCTTTAACCACAGCACCGATGCGGACGAGACACAATTGTCTGCTTAATCCACACTGCCCCTACAGTATATCACAATTTCTGTTCAGCAAGCTAGACTAATTCTAGTGATGCGAGCCGCAGTTTTATCGGAAAATTACCAGCAGGGCGGAGCCACCAAACGGTGCGCGTCGCCCTGCCGCTACATCAGCCGACGCTGCCCCTTAATAGCGATTGCGCCGACCCCCTCGGTCGAAACTACGCGGCGGGCTGGGGCGCTGCTCGCGCGGGCGCGCCTCGCTGACGGCGATTTCCCGCTCGTCCAGCGTGTAACCGTTGAAGCGCTTGATCGCCTCGTGGGCGGCGCTCTCGGTCGTCATTTCGACAAAGCCGAACCCCTTCGGGCGACCCAAATCACGGCTGTTCATCATCGTGATTTCAGAGACTTCGCCAACCTGCGAGAAAAGTTCCTGAAGCTGCTCTTTAGTCGTGTCGAACGACAGATTGCCAACGTGCAATTTCTTCGTCATGAAGTTACTCCTGCTAGAGTCGAGGAATTGATAGAGTGGGTAAGTTAGCGTGGCAAACAAGGCAGCGCAAGGGAGAGGCGATACCCGGATAAACCAGGGCTTGCATCCTCTATCAGCTACTAGTATCGCATGAATCGCGGCGCTTGCCTACTGACAGTTTGCGTCGAACCAGCCCGCGCTAGAATTTCCCATGCTTGCGGAACAGCGTGCGCCGCTTGCGCGCCAGGTCGTCTTTGCTGCGCTGGTAGGCGGCTTCCTTCGGGTCGAGCGGCTTCTCGACCGGCGGCTTGACTTCGGCGCTGTCATCCGGCGTGCTTGCCTCGCCTTCCGGTGGTGTCACGGGCACTTCTTCACGCTTCGTCATCTCGTACTCCTTTTTCCTATGTGGTCGTGTCCAAGCCGACCTGTAAACCGCCTTCTGTAAGCTGTCGTAAGACAGCCCGATGACCATCTCTCTCGTTCGCCGATTACTCGGCGCGTCGTGCAGTCTACCCGGCGCGGGACGGGTCGCCCCATTGCGCCTGCTTGACCTTGCTCCCGGTGGGGTTTGCCTAGCCGCCGACATCGCTGCCGACGCTGGTGGTCGCTTACACCGCCGTTTCACCCTCGCGTGCTGAGCGCTTGCGCTCAGCCTCGCAATATGCTTCTCTGTGGCACTTTGCCGTCGGGTCGCCCCGCCTGGCATTTCGCCAGCACCGTACCCTGTGGAGGGCGGATTTTCCTCACCCAACTCAACGTTCGGGCGCGGTCATCCGGTCTGCTTGGACACACTGCTTATTATAGGCGCTACAACGGCTGTGTTGCAGGTCGAATCGTTGGCGAGACGTGGGTTGTCAGGGCAGCGGGCGGCGGCTACAATGAGGACGTTATGGGGCGTATGCTCCCGGTTTTTAGGCTTACTGGATGACCACACGTGACATTTATCTGCCGCGCTGGACGCGGCGGATCGGCAGTGCCTGGCGCGGCTTCTTCGCGCCGGGCGACCTCACCGCTCTGATTATCGCTGCTGCGCTCCTGATGATGCCCGCGCTCTCGCTCAACGCGGCAGCCTGGCCCCTCAATTCCACCGTACTCTACACTGTAACTCTCCTGAGTGTGCTGTTCGGCTTCGTCCTGGCGCGCAGCCAGTACAACGAGCTGCTCGGCTTGCTGATCAGCGGGATTTACGGCGCCTGTTTCGTCCTGCTGATCGCGGCGCTTGCCCAGCCGACCAGCCTGGGCGACGGCATTTACGTCGTCTTTTCGCGCCTCTTTCGCTGGATTCTCGACGCTGCGGGCGGCGGCATCAATCAGGATGATCTGGTCTTCACGCTGCTGGTCGCCAGCCTGTTCTGGTTCCTCGGCTACAATCTGGCGTGGCATCTGTTCCGCGTCGAGCGCGTCTGGCGGGCGATTCTGCCGCCCGCGCTGATCCTGATCAGCAACAGCGTCTACTACACTGGCGACGCCAACCTCGACGTGTACATGATCATCTTCACCTTTCTGGCGCTGCTGCTGGTGGTGCGCTCCAACCTCGACGCCCGCGAATGGGACTGGTATCTCAACGGGATTCGCGTGCCGCGCAGGCTGCGCAATCAGGTTTTCCGGGTCGGCGCGCTGCTGGCGCTGATCGTGCTGATCGGCGCGTGGGCGATCCCGCGTCAGGACGTGCAGGATCGGCTGGAGAACTTTCAGGAGTTCATGCAGTCCGAGCCGCTTTCGCAGTTGAGCGAAATCTGGAATCGGCTGTTTTCCTCGGCGGAGACCGAAGGACCGACGACGGCGGATTACTACGGCGGCGATTCGCTCCAGCTTGGCGGCGCCATCCGTCTGGGCGACCAGACCGTGTTTCTGGTCAGCGCGCCGCAGGGGCGGCGTTATTACTGGCGCTCGCGCGTGTTCGACAATTACGATCACGGGCGCTGGTCATCGGCGGCGGATACGCGCCTGACCGACCCGGAGCCGCCGCTCAACGTGCAGAGCGAGGAGTTCCTGCCCGGCGCGCGCGTGCCGGTGCAGCAGACCTTCACGATGGCGCTGCCTGCTTCGCGTCTGGTCTACACCGCGCCGCAGCCGGAGCGGGTCGATCTGGCGACGCGCACCGATCTCAAATACGTCCCCGATGCCAATCCCGGCGTCCAGGATATGCTGATCTCGGTGATCCGCCCGATGCAGGTGCTTTATCGCGGCGATACCTATACCGCGACCAGCCTGATGAGCAGCGCCAGCGCCACGCAGCTTGAGCAGGCGGGCGAGGATTATCCACAGTGGGTTAAGGACACCTACGGCAGCTACGTCCCCTCGGTGACGGGGCGCACGATTGAGCTGGCGAACGAAATCGTCACCCAGGCGAACGCGCAGACGCCCTACGATAAAGCCAAAGCCATCGAGACCTGGCTGCGTATGAACATCGCCTACAACGAGAGCATCCCGCAGCCGCCCGCTAATCAGGACCCGGTCGACTGGGTGCTGTTCGACCTCAAGCAGGGCTATTGCAATTACTATGCCTCGGCGATGGTCGTGATGCTGCGGACGATGGGCATCCCGGCGCGCATGGCTGCCGGTTTCGCGCAGGGGACGTGGAACAGCGACGAGAACGCCTTCGTCGTAGAAGAGCGCGACGCGCATACCTGGGTCGAGGTCTACTTCCCCGGCTATGGTTGGGTCGAGTTCGAGCCGACCGCCGCGCAAGCCCCGCTCAACCGGGGTGATCAGCAGCAGCCGGTGACGACTCCTCAGCCGACCGACGTGCCGCCGACGCCGACCGAGACGTTCACGCCCACCTTCACGCCGACGCCCTCGCCGACCGATACACCGGAGACGCCGCTCGAAAACGTCCCGCAGCAGCAGGAGACGCAGGGCACGCCCACGCTCACGGCGACCGTGACCCCATCGGCGACCGCTTCGCCGGTCATCGTCCCGACCCCGCCGCCGCCGCTGCGCCCGCAGCCCCGCGACAACTTCTCGTTCGTGCTCTCGGCGCTGGGAATCGCGCTGATCGCCCTGTTCGTGATCGTGCTGGTTCTGGCGCTGCTGATGTTCGTCTACTGGTGGTGGGAGTGGCGCGGCATGAAGGGACTCAGCCCGATTGCCCGCGCTTACGCTCGCCTGGAACGCTACCTGCGCCTGGTCGGCATCCATCTCCAGCCGGAGCAGACGCCTGAGGAGCGGCGGCAGCACATCATCCGCGATCTCCCGGCGGCGGAGCCGTCGATTACGGCGATCACGCAGATGTACATCAAGGAGCGCTACGGTCCCGACCGCAAGCCGTCGACGCCGCAGACGCCGCAGGGGCAGGTCGCCGACCGCGCCTGGACGGATGCGCGTGGGAACATCTTGCAGCGCTTCCTGCGCCACCTGTTCCTGCCCTGGCGGCACTAAAGCGAATCGTCTGTAGCTGGCGGGGAGACTATACTCAGGGCGTTTTGCGCGTGGGGACGGGCGGGGTCGTCGTCTGCTGCGACGTTTCCGCCGCGCTGTTCTGGAGGCGGGAAAGGCGCGCCTGATTCTGGATCGTGACCCGCATCTTCTCCATCTCGTCGACCATCTTGCGGCTGGTGACCTCGAAGGTCTGAAGCGTCTCAGGGACTCGCTGCACGTCCTTCAGAATGTGGTTCAGCTTGGTGTTCACGGCAAGCTGGACTTCGATCACCTGCGCGATCACGTAGAAGGTCAGGGCGAGCAAGCCGCCGCCGATCACCAGACTGAGCGCCTGCGGCAGCCACCAGGCGAAGCGCGTGGTCGCCACTTCCCGCATGTTGAGCGCTTGCAGCGAAATGTAGCCCAAGCCGCCCAGCGCGGTGATCACGACCAGCAGGCACAGCATCTTGTAGATCAGCTTGATCAGGCGAAGCCCGTAGTACTGATTGGTTTTGATGGTCTGGTTTTGGTTTTTCATTGCTCGACCTGAAGACGATGACCCATCAATCTATAATATGCTTAGAATGGAAAAAGGGGAAGGAAATAGCGGATATTAATGGACAACAGGCGATGACCGAAGAGGACTGGGAGGCGCTGCGCGCGGGCTGTCTCGCGCTGCCCGAAGCCGTCGAGGACGGTGAAGGAGTGGGCAGCCCGTCGTTCAAAGTGCGCGGGAAAATCTTCGCCATGCGGCACCCTGCACAGGACGGGCGTCCATCCATCTGGTTCAAAGCGCCGCACGGATTTCAGGAAGTGATCGTGGACGCCGAGCCGGAGCGCTTCTTCGTGCCGCCTTACGTCGGGCATCACGGCTGGGTCGGCGCGTGGCTCGATGTTGAGCAGGACTGGGGCTTCATCGGCGATCTGGTCGAAGACAGCTATCGCCTGACTGCGCCGAAGCGCCTCGTCAGGCTGCTGCCCCAGCGTCCAACCGATTATCCGCAGGATTGAAGAATCATAAGGGCGGCTCGCAAGCCGCCCTCCGTTGGGGTTAATAGCCCCGCTCAGCGCTCGTTGATGATGCTGAAGACCATCGGGCGGCGCTTGGTTTCGTTGTAGAGCATCTTGCTCAGCGAATCTTGCAGGCGCTCGCGGCGCTTGCCGTTGCGGCTCTGGCGCATGTTGGACATCACATCGGCGACCGTCTGCTTGACGTTGACCAGCAGTTGATCGGCGTCGCGCAGGTAGATGAACCCGCGCGAGATGATCTCCGGCTCGCCGAGCAGCTTGCCCGTGTCGGCGTCGATGTTGACCACGACCATGATAAAGCCGTCCCGCGCCAGGATTTCCCGGTCGTGGATGACGGTCTTGCCCACGTCGCCGACACCGCTGCCGTCGACGAAGACGTAGCCGCCGGGCACGCGCTCACCCAACCGCATCCCGTATTTGTCGGCTTCAATCACCATCCCGTTTTCGACCACGAAGATGTTTTCCGGTGGGATGCCGGATTGCAGCCCCAACTGGCGATGTGCGCGCAGCATCCGCAGCTCCCCATGAACCGGGATGAAGTATTTCGGCTTGGTCAGCGTCATCAGGAGTTTCATTTCCTCCTGACAGGCGTGACCGGAGACGTGTACCGGCGCAATCGGGTCGTAGATGACTTCCGCGCCGCGCTGGAACAGCTTGTTGATGGTGCGGCTGACGGTTTCCTCGTTGCCGGGGATGGTGTGCGCCGAGACGACGATGGTGTCGCCTTCCATCACGTCGAGGCTGCGGTGCTGCCCCGTCGCCAGCCGACCGAGCACCGCCGACGGCTCGCCCTGGGAACCCGTCGCCATGATCACCATTTGGTGCGGCGGGATGCTGTTGATACGGCTCAGGTCGACCAGCATCTCGTCGTCGATGTCGAGGATGCCGATGCGCCGCGCCGTCTTGACGTTCTCGGTCATGCTGTGCCCGGCAATCGCCAGCTTGCGCCCGTAGCGCTTAGCGAGATTCGCCACCTGCTGGATGCGCGAGATGTGCGAGGCGAAGGTCGCCACGATGATGCGGTCTTTCGCCTGCCGGAAGATGTTGTCGAACGCCTCGTTGACGACGATTTCCGACCGCGTCCAGCCGGGTCGCTCGGCGTTGGTGCTGTCGCCCATCAGGACGAGCACGCCGCGCCGCGAGAATTCCGCGATCTTGGCGTAGTCGGTCTTCTTGCCGTCAATCGGCGTGTTGTCGAGCTTGTAGTCGCCGCTGTGGACGATCATCCCGTAGGGCGTGTTGATGCCGAAGCCGACGCAGTCCGGGATGCTGTGGGTGACGTGATAGCTTTCGACCTTGAACGGTCCGACCTGAAGATCGTCGCCCGGTTTGAAGACGTTAATGGTCGTCTCGTTGAGCAAGCGCGCGTCGCGCAGCTTGACTTCGAGCAGCGCGGCGGTCAGCGGCGTCGCGTAGAGCGGCACTTTGCGCAGCGCATCGACCACGTGAGCAACCGCGCCGGTGTGGTCTTCGTGACCATGCGTATAGAGGATGCCGTGAATGGTCAGGTCTTTGCGTTCAAGCAGGTAGCGAAAATCGGGGATGATGTAGTCGACGCCGAGCATGTCGTTCGCCGGGAACATGACGCCTGTATCAATGATCAGGGCATCGTTTCCCAGTTCGATTACGGTCATGTTTTTGCCGACTTCGCCACAACCGCCGAGGGGAACAATTCGAAGCTTAGGTTTTGATTTTGCCATACAACTATGTAGCGATACACCCGATGTGCATCGCTTTGTCCTTTCTTATTCCATTAAATCAAAGTCTCGTAAGAACAATATAAATGTAATTTCCCCAACGTCATACAGTGCATTATATCACAAAATCATTATGACGTTTTGAAGTTATTGCCAGCCCGCGAATGCGCGCAGCGCGGCGATCACGCGCGCCTGCTCGGCTTCGCTCAGATCGTTATAGAAGGGCAGGCGCAGCAGGCGGTCGCTGATGTCCTCCGTGACTGGGCAGTCGCCCGTTTTGCCGCCGAACTGCCGCCCCATCTCGGACAGATGCAGCGGCAGATAGTGGAACACCGCCAGAATCCCGTGCGTCTTGAGATGATCGATCAGCAAGGTGCGGATTTCCAGCGTGGGCAGCAGCAGGTAAAACATGTGATAGGGCTGCTCGCACTCGTCCGGGATGATAGGCAGCCCGACGCCGTGCTGACTCGCCCACTCGTCCAACTGCTCGCGGTAAGTGTGCCAGATACGCGCGCGCCGCCGCTGAATCTCGTCACGGGCTTCGAGCTGTGCGTACAGATACGCCGCCAGCACGTCGGAGAGCAGGTAGCTGGAGCCGAGATCGATCCAGGTGTATTTGTCGACCATACCCCGGAAGAAGCGGCTGCGGTTAGTGCCTTTCTCGCGGATAATCTCGGCGCGGTCGAACAGCGCCGGGTCGTTGATCAGCAGCGCGCCGCCTTCGCCGCAGGTGAAATTCTTGGTCTCGTGGAAGCTCTGGGCTGCCATGACGCCGAACGTTCCCAGCGGCTTGCCCCGATAGCGCCCGAACAGCCCATGCGCGTTGTCCTCGATCACGGCGAATCCGTGCCGCGCGGCGATCTCCATGATTTTGTCCATCGCGCAGCCGACCCCGGCGTAATGCACCGGGACGACCGCCCGCACGTGCGCGCCTGAACGAAGTTCAGACGTGATCAGCGCTTCGAGCCGGGTTTCGTCCAGGTTGAGCGTATCGGGGCGGATGTCGGCGAAGACCGGCTTCGCGCCGCGCAGCACGAAGGCGTTGACCGTCGAGACGAAGGTGAACGACGGAACGATCACCTCGTCGCCGGGTTTCAGGTTGAGCAGCAGCGCCGACATCTCCAGCGCGTGCGTGCAGGAGGGCGTCAGCAGCACCCGTGTGATGCTCGTTTCACCTGGCACGCCGAGCAGGCTTTCCAGCAGCGCGTGGCATTTGCGCGAATAGGTGGCATCGCCGGAGATTTTGCCGCTGCGCACCGCGTCGGCGATGTACTCCAGCTCATTACCAATGAGCGACGGTTTGTTGAACGGAATCTCGATGGGTGTCATCGGCAGTGCCGGTCCTGCGTGAGAGTCCTATCTTGAGCGAGAGTCATCCATATGGCTCAGCCAGCAATGATACCATAACTGTATTTGCTTCGATATGAATCCGCAGCGCTGGTAAGCGCGCTGCGCACGGACGTTGCGCCCCTGTGTGACCACCTGAACCCGATCTATGCCACGCTGCCCGAACCAGTGGAGCGCCCCGTCGATCAGTGCCTGCCCGATGCGCTGCCCCTGCCAGCGCTCGCCGACGCCGAGTAAGCCGATCTGTCCGTAATCGCCGTGAAGATCGCAGGTGATGTATCCGGCAGGCTCCCCGTCGCGCTCGGCGACCAGCACGGCGTCGGCGTAATCGGCGCAGCTTCGCTCGATCCAGGTCGCGTAGAACGTGTCGCACAGCGCCTGTGGAAAATGTCCGTCGTAATAGAAGCGGCTGTCGCGGTGGTTCACGCTCGCCATCGCCTTCAGCGCGGCGATGTCTTCCGGCTGGCTAGGGCGAATCCCGACGGGCAGCGACGGCGGATCGCCGCGCCGCTCCAGCGTGCAGCGAATGTCCACAAGGGCGAAGCCGCGCGCTTCGACGGCGCGCACGGTTTCGGCGTCGTCCGCGTCCGCCAGAAAATACAGGCACTCGATCCGCTCGTCGGCGCACCACGCCAGCGCCTGATCCGCCTGCTTGGCGCTCAGGTGGCTGACGTTCAGGCGGGCGATGCGCCGCCCGAAGAATTCGGAATCCCAGTCCAGATAGGTACACAGGCTCGTCATGTTCGCCGCCAGATTTCAAAGGTGCCGACGCTCGTCGCTATCGACTCGGACACATGATACTGCGCCGCCAGCGCCGCGTCCGGGATTTCCAGCCGCATGTGCGGCACGTCCACGCTGAGCACGCCGAACTCCGGCGCGAAGGCGCTTTCGTCCCGCATGGTGACGATCCAGTCCGGTTTCAGGCGCTCGACGACCTGCCAGGGGCGAATCCCTTCGTCCGCCGCCTCGAAATAGACGAACGTCATGCCGGTATAGCGGCTGTCGCGCAGCGCCAGATACAGGAACGACTCGCCCATGCCGCGCTGGTTCGCCGGGACGCGCGCCGCCACCTGCTCGATGGCGTCGAGGGCGCGCTCGTTCCAGTTCGCGCTGACGTGGCGCTCGATCAGCGCGGTGTTCAGGACGAAGGCGGCTCCGAACGCCACCAGCAGCGGCGCGCGCCAGCGCCATGCCGCATGACGGAGCGCTGCCGCCGACAGGATGACCATACCCGTAATCCAGACGATTGGATAGTAGGGATTTGGGTCGGCGACGGTCAGCGCGTAGAGCAGCAGCAGCGCGCCGAGGAAGACGCCGAGCCGCCGGGACGCGCCGCAGCGCCGCCGCCGCGCAGACCAGCAGCAAACCGACTTCGAGCGGGTCGGACGCCAGATAATTCCGCTGGCGCTCGATCATCGCCGCCAGTGGAGTCCAGCCTTCCGCGCCGCCGCTGATCGTCTCGGCGTGGAGCATGGCGAAGAAGCCCGCCGGGTTGGGCAGCACGTGCGCGAAAACGTAGTAGACTGCGCCGATCAGCCCACCGATGACGAAGGCGAGAAAGAGCCGACATTGTATCCGTAGGGGCGCACCGCCGTGCGCCCGCACCTGACCGTCCAGCCACCACAGCCCCAGCGCGATGCAGGCATACACCCCCAGCGGGTGGATGTCGGCGCTCAGCGCGACGACGATCCCCGCCAGCAGCGCCAATCCGGGCGACCGGCGCTGGCGCGCTTGCAGCGAGAGCCAGACCGCCGACCAGACGACCACCGCCAGCCAGACCTCCTGCCGCCCGACGTGCGACACCGCCAGCCAGAGCAGGTTGGTCGCCAGCAGCGCCGCCGCGACCAGCCCGGTCAGCGCATCTTTCAGCGCGCGACCGACCAGAAAGACGACGCCGAGCAGGACGAAGCCGCCGAGCGTCGAGAAATCGCGCAGGGCGAACGGATCGCCCGGAAAGAGCGCCGTCCAGAGCGAGGCGGCGTAAACGTAGAGATCGCCCGTGACGATCTGCGCGTCGTAAGGGACAAGGCTGTCGCCGATGCTGCCTGTGCGCTTGAAGGTATCCACGTAATTGACGATGATCGCCTCGTCGGTTGCCGAGAAGTTGGGGAAGGCGCGTATTGAGCGCAGGCTGACGAGGCATCCGGCGGCAATCGGGATGATCAGCAGGGCGCGGGGTAGGGCGGGCAGCTTGATCTGCTGACCGATCAGCCCGGCGCTGATCAGCGGCAGCGCGCCGAGCGTCCACAGGACGAGGATCAGGTCAAGCGCGCCGAAATGCGGCGGCAGGGCGATCAGGGCGATGGGCAGGCTGAGCGCGCTCAACCCGATCAGCAGCCAGAAGGCGCGCCGCCGCGCCAGAGCGAAGACCAGCACGGCGACGAGCACGAGCGCCAGCCCGCCGAGGCGATAATAAGCGAAGGTAATGGGGGAAGCGAGCAGCAGCGCGCCGACCAGTGCCGTCACGACGAGATCGGCGAGCAGCAGCCACCGCACTTATGCCTCCGGCGGGTCGTCGGTGCTCGAACGCAGCGTGTAAACGGGGCGATCCATCGTGCGGAAGTGGATGCGCGCCAGGTACTCGCCGATCATACCGAGGGCGAACAACTGCGCGCCGGAAAAGATGGCGATGATCGAGGCAAGGAAGGCGAAGCCGGGCACGACGATGCCGAAGAGCAGCGCGCGCCCGACGACGTAGATCAGCACGACCGCGCCGAACACCGCCAGCGCGAAGCCGATCAGGCTGGCGATTTGCAGCGGCAGCACGCTGAAGCCCGTGATCATGTTGAGGGCGTGGCGGATCAGCTTGGCGACGGTGTAATTCGACGTGCCGTACTGGCGCGGGGCGTGTTCCACCTCGACCGCTGCGAAGCGCGTCGTGCCCCAGGTGAGCAGCACGTCGATGGAGACGTAGGAGCTGCTGTAATCGGCGAAGGCATCACGGAGCTGCGTGCGAAAGACGCGGAAGGCGCTCACGTTGCGGGCGATGTCCACGCCCATGCTGCTTTGCAGCACCAGCTTGGTGATCTGCGAGGCGAGGTCGCGCCACAGCCCGTGCTGCTGGCGCTGCGGCGTGCCGTAGACCACGTCGTAGCCTTCGTTCAGCTTGGCGAGCAGCTTGTGAATCTCGGCGGGCGGGTGCTGCAAGTCGTCGTCCATCGTGACGATGATCTCGTGGCGCGCCTGGCGAATCCCGTACAGCAGCGCGTTGTGCTGCCCGTAGTTGCGCATCAGCGTGAAACCGCGCACGTGGGGATGCGCGCGCGCGAGCGCCTGAATCGCCTGCCAGCTTTGATCGGGGCTGCAATCATCGACCAGCATGACTTCGTATTGATCTGCCAACGACGGGAGTACGCTCTCCAATGCTTCGATCAAGAGGGGCAGCCCGGCGGCGCTGCGGTAAACCGGGATGACAATGGACAGCGAGGGCATCAGTCTGCCTACCTTATTCGTTCAGATAACGCTCGCACATGGCGTCGTGAACCTGGGTGATGACGTTCAGGACGGCGTCCGGGCAGTGTTCGCCGAGCACGCCGCCCGCTTCCAGGTAGGCGTCGCGCAGGATACGTCCCCAGTTGCCGGTGCTGCGCAGCTTGGGGTTGTTGATGTACTGCGTGATGGTGGTCGCGGCGTGACCGCTGGGCGGTTCGAGCATTCGCTCCAGGCTGGAATAGACCTCGTCGATGTCGCGCGGCGCGATCTCGTCGATTTCTTCCAGCGCGCTGTGCATGAAGCGCCGTTTCATCTCGTAGAATTCGGACAGCCGGACTTCACGCCCGCTGTGGAGCGTCAGCAGCATGTCGCTGCCCTCCAGGTCGGAGCGATCCTGTAACTGACGGAAGGTGTCCAGATTGAGCGGACCCAGGATGTCCCACATCTGCTTGTCGTTGTACATCGGCTCCAGGTCGCAGCCGTACTTGCGGAAATACGACTCGATCACGACGTGGCTGAATTCGAAATCGACCAGCACCGCCGCCAGGCGTGAGGCGCTGATGTTGGTCGGCATCCCCGTGCTTTCGACGGTGCAGACGCGCTTCGGCGTGCCCAGGTCGGGACGGATGCGCCCGATGGGGTTGTGCATCAGCGAGATTTTCTCGCCGTCGTATTCGTCGTACATCATGGCGCGCCCGGTGGTGTTGGCGCGCTCCAGCTTGAGCAGCGCGGCATAGTTGTCCAGTCCCTCTCTGGAAAAATGCGGGCTGAGGGGCAGGTCAAGGTAGCGCCCGGTGACGGTGACCGAGCGCAGATATTCGCGCGCGCACAGCAGTTCGGGGTCGCCTGTGCCGTTGACGAACGGGCAGCCCTTGAGCACCGCCGAGTTGGCGACGGCGGTCGCGCTCTTGAGCACCGTGTGGAAGGTCAGCAAGCCCAGCGCCTCGGAGCGCCCGGCGAGGTCGATGTGAATGTGGCAGCCCTGATTGCGGAACATGTTGACGTAGTGGCTGTTCGACGGATCGACGTGGTAGCGCTGCTGCACCTCGCGCAGCTTGTCGGCGTATTCCGGGAACATCGCGTTGACCTGAAGCATCAGGTCGACGGCGGTGGCGACCTTCGGATGATCGGTCATCCTGAAGTCCGAATCAGTCGGGTAGCAGGAGAAGATCAGCGTGCGCAGCCCGGTGTCGCGGCTGGCGACGGCGAGCGCGGTCAGCATCCCGTTAAGGGCGTTGCGCGTCTTGTGATAGCCGACGCTGGGCGCGATGTGCGCTTCGACCTGATACTGGCACGCTTCACGGTCGAGACGGGGATACACGCCGATGCGCAGCGCGTGGTTGGAATAAGCCGTGATGAAGTTCTGCATATCGGCTTCGGTCGGCGAGTGTCCATCCGGGTGAACCAGCCCCATCTCGATCTCCGCGCCGAGCACGCGCAGGCGGGTGAGCGAGTCTTCGGTTTCGTGGATGTTGGTATGGTTGACGCTGGGATTGAGGTTGTAGGGGACGACGCTTTCGAGCAGGGTGTGCCCGCTGCGATAGCGCTGGCTGACGAAGCTGCCCAGCACCAGCGGATAGCCGTTGACCTCGGTGAGCAGGACGTTGCCGGAGCCGGATGGAGCATCATAATACGTCGTCACTGGCGTGCCGACTGCTTCTGAAAGGGTATCGAGTGACAGCCCGTCACTGGAGGTGTCGAGGGTTTCTAAAGCGCGGCTGAACTGCCGCCGGATGTGCTCGATTTCCTGCCAGGACACGTTGGCGCTCAACGCGGTCAGTACGTCGTTAGACGGGAGCGACATAACCTTACTCTTTCCCAGGCAACCTATCTCTCAGCACCGTTATT
This sequence comes from uncultured Chloroflexia bacterium, assembly GCA_963760975.1. Lineage (GTDB taxonomy): Bacteria > Chloroflexota > Anaerolineae > Aggregatilineales > Phototrophicaceae > Flexifilum. The sequence continues at coordinate 171,776 of CAVXEZ010000011.1, forward strand.
GTGGCGCATGGCGTCGTATCCGACAAGCGGAAATTGGAAAAGAATCGCAATTACGATTATGATGGAGGAACATTTGCCCCTGTCTTTCGCTCTCTGGAGGGCGCGCCGCATGACGACGATTTATCCCCTACCACATATTGAAGTCTGCGATCTGATCAGCGTGCAGGAGACTCGTCCGGTCGCGCTGCTGACGGGGGGGCGGGCGTGGGCAGCGGTCAATTCCTTGCTGAATCTGCCGCTCGTCGTGCAGGCAGAGCCGTATCACGTGCAGACGGATTATCTGGATACGCTGGCGAACGACCTCCCGCCGCAGGTGGAGGTGATCTACGGGGTGGGCGGCGGCATGGTCAGCGACGCCTCCAAGTACGTCGGCTGGAAGAAGAAGCTGCCGGTGGTCGTCGTTCCTACCTGTCTGAGCCAGGACGGGTTTTTGACGGCGCTGGTCGCCGCGCGTACCGATGGGACGGTCAATTACATCACGACGGGTCCTGTCGAGAAACTGATTATTGACTGGGACGTGATCCGCGCCGCGCCGCAGAACTATCGCGGGGCGGGCATCGTCGAGCTGCTGACGATTGTCACGGGCATCCTCGACTGGAAGTACGCCGCCGAGCACGACAAGACGACGCCGGAGACGCGCTTCGTCCCCTGGGCAGCGGGCTTGATGGCGGGCATCGCTCAGCAGGCGTTCAAGATCGCCGCTGGCGTCGGGCGCGGCAACGTCGAATCGCTGCGCAACCTGCTCGATCTGCTGTGCATGGAAGTTCAACTGACCAATCAGATGGGACACAACCGCCCCCAGGAGGGCAGTGAGCAGTATTTCGCCTACGCCATCGAGCCGCGCGCCGGGAACGGGCGCCCCGTTCCCTACGCCGACATGGTGGGTCCCGGCATCCTGATCGCGTCGGCGCTGCACGGGCAGGATGTGAGTCCAATCCGCACGACGCTCGAATCGGCAGGGATTCGCCTCGATCAACTTCGCACCGAAGACATTGTCGATACCCTCAAAACCCTGCCGGAATACGTGCGCAAGCACGGACTCCCCTACAGCATCCTCAACGACCTGGAGCCGACCTCCGAGCGCATCGACGAGCTACTGACGAAGACCGGGCTGAGCGCGAGCAAGTAACCTTGTTCCATCCTTCAGAGGCGCAGACCCACTTTTCACTAATTTCGTAAAATAACCCATTAGGAATAGCATTACTGCTGCTAGAATGAATCAATCGTGTTCGTAGATTCATTGATCATTTGGCACTACGGACAATTATTGGCTGGCGGCTTTATAGAAGGATGAATACGTTCTCATGATTCGATTTGGGACGGACGGCTGGCGTGCCGTCATCGCAGATACCTTCACGTTTGGAAATGTGCGACAGCTTTCGCAGGCGGTCGCCGAGTTCGTCAACAAGCAGCATACCGGGGCTGAGCTGCCGCAGGTAGTGGTCGGCTACGATACCCGTTTCCTCTCCGACCGTTTCGCGGCGGAAACCGCGCGCGTGCTGGCGGGGAACAACATCATCGCCTGGCTGACCCGCACCGACACGCCGACACCGGCGATCTCCTACAACGTCAAGGAGAAGGGCGCGGACGCCGGGGTGGTGATCACGGCGAGCCACAACCCGCCGCGCTACAACGGCTTCAAGCTCAAGGCGGCTTACGGCGGCAGCGCGACGGCGGAGCAGTGCGCGCTGGTCGAGGAACAACTGGTGGCGCTGGAAGGCGAAGCGCGCGCTCCGAATATCATGGACTACCAGCACGCCCTCGACACCGGCATGATTCGGCGTTTCGATCCGTCCTGGTCGTATTATCAACACCTCGGCACGCTGATCGACCTGGACAAAATCTCGGAAGCCGAACTGAACATCGTCGCCGACGCGATGTGGGGAGCAGGGCGCGGCGCGTTTGCCGGCATTCTGTCGCGCACGCGCGCCCACATCACCGAAATTCGCTCGACGCTCAACCCCGGCTTCGGCGGTATTCACCCGGAGCCGATCCTGCGCAACCTGAACGAGCTGGTCGCCGCCGTCCAGCGCTTGCAGGCGGACGTAGGGCTGGCGACCGACGGAGACGCCGACCGCATCGGTGCGATTGACGCGCGCGGCAATTTCATCGACCCGCATACGGTGTTCGCGCTGGCGCTGCGCCATCTGGTTGAAAACCGCCATCTGCGCGGCGACGTCGTCAAGACCGTCTCGACCACGATGATGATCGACGTGCTCGCGCGGAAGTACGGCTTGACCCTGCACGAAACGCCGGTTGGCTTCAATCACATCGCCGACCTGATGATGAAGAAAGACATCCTGATTGGCGGCGAGGAGAGCGGCGGTATCAGCATTCGCGGGCACATCCCGGAAGGCGACGGCATCCTGATGGGGCTGATCCTGCTCGAAATTATGGCGCATCAGCGCGCGCCGCTGCACGAAATCGTCGCCGACTTGCAGGCGAATTACGGTCCCGCCTGCTACGCGCGCCACGACGTGCTCCTGAACCAGCAGAAGCCGAAGAAGCAGATCGTCCAAATGCTGGCGGACAGCGCCCCGAGCCACCTCAACGGCGAGACAGTCGTGCGCGTCGACACGATGGACGGGATCAAGTTCTACATGAGCGACAATAGCTGGCTGCTGATCCGCCCCAGCGGGACGGAGCCGATCCTGCGCATTTACGCCGAGGCGCGCAGCCCGGGTGCCGTCAAGATGCTGCTCGACTGCGGCGACGGCATGGGTAGGATGGTCACGGAAAGCTGAAGCATCCGTAAACAGACCGGGGCGATCCTGCAACTTGCAGGATCGCCCCGGTTTTTGATTGCCACACGGATGCGCGCTTAGCTGGACTGGACGCACCAGTCGGCGCAGCAGGTCGAACCAGAAGGGCGCGCCCTGTCCGATGGCGATCACCGTCACCGCCATGCCGAGAATCTTGCGGATCAGCAAGCCGAACCAGTTGGGGTTGTTCTCCGGTCCCAGCAGCCAGAGATTGCGCACACTGCTGCACTCCGTCGGCGGGGTGGTCTGTCCCTGCGCGGAGCAGCCTTTGTCGATGGGCGTGTATTCCCAGCCAATCGGCAAATTCAGGTCGGTAAGCTGGGTGAGCGAGGTCGAAATCTGCGCGGCGGCGTCGCTGATCACCTGAGCGTTCCCGCTCGCGCCGGGTTCCTGGGTCGATTCCGGGTTGGGCGTTGCTGCCTGCTGCGGCGCAAGCTGGGCAAGCTGCCCGTTCGCAGCCGCGCTCTGCACCGCCGCGACCACCGTGTCGCGCAGGGCGGGGTCTTCCCACAGCGTGCGCGCCATTTGCAGCGAGTCGACGTTGAGCAGCAGCGCGATGAGGACGCCAATCCCCAGCGTCAGATAAGTCACGTGGTTTTTGTAAGCGGAAGAAAGCTGATCCATGCGCTGATTGAACCAGTTTTCGATGTTCGCCTGCGCTTCGTCGAGTGACTCTGCCGAGGCGACAATGACTTTAAGCGCGCGTCTGAAGGCATCGTTGTTGACGTTGCGCAGCCCTTCGAGCACGGGCAGAAGCTGACCGCCGCTCGTCGCGGTAAGCTGCGCCGCCTGCAAGCGATCTTCCAGCGGCTTGAGCGCCTTCAGCACCGGAACCTGTGAATCGACCGGAATCGACGGAATAGCGTCGTGGATGTCCTGAAGACCAACGCCGGTATTTTGCAGGCGAAATACCAGCTCAAGCATGGTCTGCTTGGCGGGGCTTTCCGGTATGGCATCGACGGCGAGCAGCAGCGGACCGTAGAGTTCAAGCCCGGCTTTCTCCGCCAGAATGCTGCTTAAGACCTGCGCGAACGTCGTCGGGTCGATGTAATCGACGGGGTTGACCTCGGAATTGGGTATCTTCGGAGCCGCCTTGTTGGCGGAGTCTTTGCTGGCGCTCTGCTGCGGGACGATGATCTGCGTCTTGACCAGATTGATCAGAGGATGCGTCAGGAACTGCGCCTGAACTTCAGGATCGGTGATCAGGCTTACGATGGCATCTTTCAGATAAATCGCCCGCCAGTGAAGGAAGTTGGCGATGACGGTGTTCATGGTCGTCACGAGAATGCTGAGCAGACTGTAAACGAAGATCATTCCGATGGCGACTTGAATTATGCTTTGCATAATACTTTTCCTGTGGATGGAGCGCCGCGCCTAGTGTACCATGATTCCATTCTGCGGGAGACAGTGTTATACTTCTGCCCGCGTATTTGTTACAGATTTGTATAAGGAGAGCGCAGTACATGGCATTCGATAAAATCATCGTGCCTGCCGACGGGCAGAAGATCACGGCGTCGAACGGCAGATTGAATGTCCCCGACAATCCAATCCTGCTGTTCATCGAAGGCGACGGCATTGGCAAAGACATCATGACCGCCAGCAAGCGCATCTGGGATGCGGCGGTCGAAAAAGCCTATGGTGGCAGCCGCAAAATCGCCTGGATGGAGATTTACGCGGGCGAGAAAGCCGCGCGAATCTACGACGGCAATTACATGCCGGAAGAAACATTCGATGCGCTGCGCGAGTACCTGATCGGCATCAAGGGACCGCTGACGACTCCAGTCGGCGGTGGCTTCCGCAGCCTGAACGTGACGCTGCGCCAGGTGCTCGACCTGTATAGCTGCGTGCGCCCGGTGCGCTGGTATCGCGGCGTGCCCAGCCCGGTCAAGCACCCGGAAAACGTGGACGTGGTCATCTTCCGCGAGAACACCGAAGACGTGTACGCTGGCATCGAGTACGAATCAGGCACGCCGGAGAACGCCAAGCTGGCGAAGTTCCTGCGCGAAGAACTGGGCGCGAACTTCTTCGAAGGCGCGGGTCTCGGCATCAAGCCGATCAGCGCGTTCGGGTCGAAGCGGCTGGTGCGTGCAGCGATCCGTTACGCGATTGAGCGCGGGCGCGAAAGCGTAACCTTCGTACACAAGGGTAACATCCAGAAGTTCACCGAGGGCGCATTCACCAAGTGGGGCTACGAAGTCGCCGCGCAGGAATTCCCGAACGAGACGATCTCATGGGACGACGTGGCGGCGAATCACGACGGCAAGGTGCCGGACGGCAAAATCCTGATTCAGGACGTGATCGCCGACATCAGCTTCCAGAAGATGCTGCTGCGCCCGACCGAGTTCGACGTGCTGGCGACGCCCAACCTCAACGGCGACTACCTGAGCGACGCCATTGCCGCCGAAGTCGGCGGGGTGGGGATCGCGCCCGGCGCGAACATCGGCGACGAAGTGGCGCTGTTCGAGGCGACGCACGGCACCGCGCCCAAATACACCGATCTCGACAAGGTGAATCCCGGCTCGCTGATGTTCAGCGGCGTGATGATGCTGGAGCACATCGGCTGGCAGGAAGCCGCCGACCTGGTCACCAGGGGCTTCGAGAAGACGCTCGATCAGAAGATCGTGACTTACGACTTCGCCCGCCAGATGGAAGGCGCGAAAGAAGTCAAGACCAGCGAATTCGCCACCGCCATCATCGGTAACATGGGCTAACCGGGCATTTCCTTGATGCTCGTGTAGGGGCGCAGCAAGGCAATCGAAGATTGCACCTGCGCCCCTGTGGTCGCTTCAAATCCTCGCGCGCCGCGTACTAAAGTGAATAGCGCTGCTTGATTATTTTGAGGGATTCGGCGTCGAAGTTCGCCAGCGCTGCCTGCAAATCTTCCTTCGTGAACGAATAGCCGGTTTTGCTGTGGGCAAAACGCAGGAAATCCTGAAGCGTCTTGGGATTCATGATGTAGAGCTGCACGCGCAGCGTGTGCTTATCGGTGAACTCGGTCAGAAACGCGCTGGCGGTTTCCACACTCATTCGGCTGCTCCTTGGTTATTCTGATCAAATCATATCTGCCGCATGTTCCGGTTTGATCTTGCGGGTTATCCGCTGATCATAGCGCACTCGCCCCTCGATGAACATCGGCGGATTTATCTATGCGCGCATATCTTTATGCTTCTGGAAGCGAGACTCACGTACACTGATAGACGCGACAGAACCCCCGAATCCCTCACGCCAGTAAATCCGCCTTAAGCCATTTGTGCAAAACGCACAAGATAACAATTCAAGTCCCGCCTTGCGCTGCCGCATTGTTCACTTTTTTGCCTCGTGAGTGCCGCATTTTCTTCGCGGGCATTCCCGCGCCGCCGCTTTTTAGAAAAACTAACCAATAAGAACCCCGAAACTTCATGAACTATTTGATTGAGTCACTTTTCCCGAATCCAGTAAACTGCCTCCATCGAAGCGTTCTTGTGCCTGGAGGGGGACATGAAGAAACGAAATCGGCTGCTACGCAAGCTCGCTGCGATAGCAATCGCCTCTGTGATACTAGCGGTATTCGGTATTCCCGCGCACGCGCAGGATGCCACGCCGATGGCGACTCAATCCGCCGTCGATACCACGTGGGTGCTCGTCACTGGCTTTCTGGTGTTCTTCATGCAGTGCGGCTTTGCCATGCTCGAAACCGGTCTTATTCGCCAGACGAGTGCTGTGAATGCGCTGCTTGAAAACTTCATCGACGCGAGTCTGACGGCAGTCGCTTTCTGGGCGGTCGGCTTCGGCATCGCCTTCGGGACGGATGCCGCTGGCTTGATCGGCACCTCGAACTTCTTCTTGAGCGATGCCATCAAATTCGTCGGCGGGGCGGTTCAATACGGGCAATCGGGCAGTATTGACACCGTCTCGTTCTTCTTCTTCCAGTTTGCCTTCGCCGCGACCGCCAGCACCATCACCACCGGCGCGATGGCGGAACGCACCGACTATGTCGGCGACCTGATCTACAGCGTCATCATGGGCGCGGTCAGCTACCCGGTGATCGTCCACTGGGCGTGGGGCGGCGGCTGGCTGGCGCAGATGGGCTTCCACGATTTCGCGGGCAGCACGGTCGTTCACACCGTCGGCGGCGTCACGGCAATCGTCGGCGCTTACATGCTCGGCGCGCGCAAGATGCGCTACGACAAGAACGGCAAATGGCAGCCGCTTCAGCCTGCTCACAACCTGAGCCTCGCAACCATCGGCACGATGATCCTGTGGTTCGGCTGGTACGGGTTTAATCCCGGCTCGACGCTCTCGATGGGCAATACCGGGCTGGTCGGTCTGGTCGTGCTCAACACGACGCTCGGCGCCGCCGGTGGCACGCTGGCAGCCTCGTTCTTCGGCTACTCGCGCAGCAAGAAATGGGACCTGTCGATTGCGCTGAACGGCTCGCTGGCAGGGTTGGTCGCCATCACGGCGGGCTGCGCCTTCGTCGCGCCCTGGGCGGCGCTGGTGATCGGTCTGGTCGCGGGCATCGTCGTGCTGCTGTCCATCGACCTGATCGAGCGGCTGCACCTTGACGACCCGGTGAGCGCCTTCTCGGTACACGCCGCCTGCGGTATCTGGGGTACGCTGGCGATTGGCTTGTTCGGTCAGCCCGGCTTGACCTGGGCGCCAGAGGGCGTCGACGTGGCAACGCGCGCTGGACTGTTCCTCGGCGGTGGTTTCGATCTGCTGGTCGTGCAGTTCATCGGCTCGCTTTCCAGCGTCATCTTCACGGCAGCCTTTGCCTTCGTGATGTTCGGTGTGCTCAAGGCGATTGGTCGCCTGAAGGTCAACAAAATCGTGGACGACGAGACGATCTTCATCGACGACTACGAGCACGCCGCGACGGTTATGCCCGACATTCGCCCGCCTGCTCCGCTCAGCGAGGGTATGGCAAGCAGCAGCGTGAAGCCCGCCGCCGCGACCGGCGACTGACGGTAACAAACAGCTCTTACTGGTAGTGTGAGTGGGAGAACACCGTTTCTCCCACTCGTTGTTCTTTCAGGCGATGGAGTGATATTGGCTTGAGACTTGCGCTCATCAGCATTCTGCCGTTTCTGATGGCAGTGATTGTCCCGACAACTCGTGAACGAGTTTCCCGCATCCCGTTGGCGTGGATCGTCTCCGCCCTCGCGGGGATTTTGTTTATCTACCTGGCATCCTTCCTGCCGCTGGTCAGCGATGTCGGCGTGGTGCAGGCGTCGCTGCCCTGGGTTCCGGCGTTGGGGCTGTCGCTCTCGCTTTATCTGGACGGGCTGTCGCTCCTGTTCGCGCTGATCGTCGTCGGCGTGGGCGCGGTCGTCGCGCTCTACGCGGGCTATTATTTCGAGGACGCGCGCGAACTCAACCGTTTTTATGTGCTCCTGCTGGCGTTCATGGGCGCGATGCTGGCGCTGGTGCTGGCGGGCAACGTCCTGACGCTGTTCGTCGCCTGGGAACTGACCAGCGTCATCTCGTTCCTGCTGATCGGCTTCTACGGGGCGACTTCGGCGGAGGCGCGGGCGGGCGCGCTGCGGGCGCTGATCGTCACGGGCGGCGGCGGTTTGGCGCTGCTGCTCGGTCTGGCGCTGCTCAGCACTGCCGCTGGCTCGGCGGAACTCAGCCAGATTTTGACCAACACGACCCTGCGCGACAACCCCTGGTACGCGGGCTTCACCGTCCTTATCCTGATCGGCTGCTTTACCAAAAGCGCGCAGTTCCCGTTCCATTTCTGGCTGCCCGGCGCGATGTCCGCGCCCGCGCCCGCCAGCGCCTACCTGCACTCGGCGACGATGGTCAAAGCCGGGATTTACCTGCTGCTGCGCTTCTACCCGGTGCTGGGCAATACGCCGCTCTGGGAATACGGGCTGCTCGGCTTCGGGCTGCTGACCATGCTGATGGGCGCGGCGGTGGCGCTGCGCCAGCGCGATCTGAAGGGCGCGCTCGCCTATTCCACCATCAGCCAGCTGGGTGCGTTGGTCGCCCTGATCGGGCTGCCGGACGGCATCGGTCTGCTGGCGGCGCTGCTCGGCATCCTGGCGCACAGCCTGTACAAAGCCACGCTGTTCCTGACGGCGGGCGCGGTCGACCACGCCACCGGGACGCGCGACCTGCGCAAGCTGGGCGGGCTGTCCGCCTCGATGCCCGGTTGGGCGGTGGTCTGCCTGCTGGCGGGGCTGTCGATGGCGGGGCTGCCGCCGCTGCTGGGCTACGTCGCTCACGAGACGCTGCTCGACGCCACGCTCGAAACCCCGCTTATGCTGGCGATTGTCGTCGTCAGCGCGGCGCTCGCTGTGGCGATGGCGCTGATCCTGATCTGGGACGTGTTCATGGGCAAGCGCCACGACACGCACCCGCTTCACGTCCCCGCGCAGGCGATGCTGGTCGGACCCGGCGTGCTGGCAGGCGGCGCGCTGCTGGCGGGCGTCCGCCTCGACTGGCTGATCCGTCCGCTGGTTGAACCCGTTCTGGGGCATGACGCGCACCTGACGCTCTTCTCCGGCATCAACGAGCCGTTCGCGCTCGGTCTGGTGGCGCTGGTCTCCGGCGGCGCGATCTTTGCGACGCGCGAGCGCTGGCGGCAGTGGGTGCTGCCGACTCTGCCGAGCACAACCCAGATATACAACGCCATCATCGGCGCGATTGAGAAGGCGGGCGACCTGGTGCTGCTCTCGCAGAACGGCAAGCTGCGCGACTACCTGGTCGTCATCCTCGGCGCGGTCGTCCTGCTCCAGATTCCGGCGGGCTTTGCCCACGTCAGCGGCAATATCGAGTTCCTCTGGAACGGCGAAACGGATGTGCTGCGCGGACTGCTGCTGCTGCTGGCGCTGGGGACGATGTTCGCCAGCATCCTGCTCAAGCGGCATCTGACGGCGGCGCTGGTGCTGGGCGTGGCGGGCTACAGCGTGGGCGGCTTGTTCCTGCTCGAACCCGCGCCGGACGTGGCGCTGGTGCAGTTCATGGTCGAGACGCTGGGGACGGTGCTGCTGATCATCATGCTCTCGAAGATCAGCGCGCCGGAACGCCGCGCCGCCATGCGCAACCTGTGGAAGCAGTCGCGCGCGGGCTTGGTGCGCGATGTCGTCCTCTCGGTACTGATCGGCGGCGGCGTGGGCTTGTTCGCGCTGGCGGCGGTCAGCCACCGCGCGTCCTCGACCACGATTGCCACCTGGCATCTGCAAAACGCCGAGTCGCTGCTCGGCTTCCCCGATGTCGTCGGCGCGATTGTCACCGATTTTCGCGGCATGGACACCATCATCGAGATCACGGTCTTCAGCGTGGCGGCGCTCGGCGTGCTGACGCTGCTCGCCAAGCCGGTCGCCGGCAGCGAATGGCCCCAGCGCATCAGCAAGGCGCTCAAGCTGCCCGACAACGTGCGCCCCTACCGCATGGTGATGAACCGATGTTGAAGAGACTTCAGAGGAGGCGGGAGAAGACCTGCCGCACAACTCAGAGTTCTCGACGCCGCTGACGCGCACGATGGCGCAGATCGTGCTGCCGTTCGCGCTGCTGGTGGCGCTCTCGCAGTTGCTCTACGGCGGCGAAGGTCCCGGCGACGGCTTCACTGCCGGGGTGATCAGCGGGCTGGGCGTGGCGCTGTGGTACGTCGTCTTCGGCTATCAGGAGGCGCAGCGGCGGCTGGGCTGGCTCAAGCCGCGCTACCTGATCGGCATCGGCTTGTGCGTCGTGATCGGCAACGCCCTGCTGTCGATGCTCCTCGGTCAGCCGTTCCTGCATCACATCAACTTCGACCAGATACACCTGCCCGCCGACCTGCACCTGTCGACGACGCTGATTTACGAGACGGGCATTTTCCTGACGGTGCTCGGATGCACCACGACCGTGATGGAAGCGATTACCTATCCAAAGGAAATTGAGGCGCTATGAACGTGATTTTCGCGCTTGCGACGGGGTTGATGTTCGGGCTGGGCGTGTTCCAACTGCTGCGCCGCGACATGATCAAATCGGCGATGGGCTTCTACATCCTGTTCACTGCCATCAACCTGTTTTTCTTCGCGGTCGGCGCTTTCAACGGGCAGGTCGCGCCCTACACGCAGAACCTGCCGAAAGGGCAGCCGAGCGACCCGCTGGTGCAGGCGCTGATCCTGACCGCCATCGTGATCGGCTTCGGCTCGTATGCCGTGCTGCTCGGCTTGATCGCCACCTCGGCGCGCCGTTACAAGACGGCTGATCTCGACACGCTGGATCACCTGAAGGGTTGATGCGAAGCTCATGACGCCGAACAACCCGCTCGTCCTGGGACCCATTTTCTTTCCGCTTAGCGCTGCGGCGCTGTGCGTGGTCTTCGCGCGCCACCGCCGCATTCAGCACATGATCGGCGTAAGCGCGACGACGCTCGCCTGGCTCTCCAGCCTGGTCATCCTGTTCCTTAACTGGGGCGGGGGCTTGCAGCTTTACCGTCTCGGCGGCTGGCAGCCGCCCTACGGCATCGTCTTCGCGCCCGACATGCTCTCGGCGATTTTCGCGGCGATGGCGTCGACCGTCGTCGCGGCTTGCTCGCTCTACATCCTGGGCTGCCACGACAAATGCGTCAGCTATCCCTCGTTCATGCCGCTCTACCTGTGCATGGCGGCAGGGCTGAACGGCGCGTTCTACACGGGCGACATCTTCACCTTCTTCGTCTTCCAGGAACTGATGATCATGTCGTCGGTCGTGCTGGTGGCGATTTCCGACAATCGGCTGGGCGTCGAAGCCGCCATCAAGTACCTGCTGATCAGCGCGATGGGGTCGCTGTTCCTGCTGCTCGGCATCGGCGCGATCTACGCCTCGTTCGGCACGCTGACGCTGGCGGACATCGCTCGTCTGCTCGAAGGCGGGCAGCGTCCGCTGCTGGCGCAGACCGCCGCCGTGCTGCTGATGTGCGCCTTCCTGCTCAAGAGCGCCGTCTTCCCGTTCCACTTCTGGCAGCCGGATTTTCACACCGCCGCGCCGACGCCGGTTCACGCCGTGCTCTCGTCGGTGGTCGTCAAGGTCGGCGTCTACGGGCTGATCCGTTTGACGATGCTGCTGTTCATCGCCGAAGCGCCGCTGGTGCGCGACCTGCTGGTCGTGCTGGGGATCATCGGCATATTCTTCGGCAGCCTCGCCGCGCTGCGCACCTACGATGCCAAGCGAATGCTGGCGTATTCGACCTTCGGGCAGATCGGCTTCATCCTGCTGGGGATCGGCTGGGGGACGCCGCTGGCGCTGATCGGCGCGATTGTCTACGCGATCAATCACGCCTTCATCAAGTCGTCGCTGCTGATGATCACCGGCGCGCTCGCCAGCCGGGTGCCGCACCATTCCGCGCGGCTGTCGGACATCGCCGGGGCGGGGCGCAAGCTGCCGCTGATGGGCGGGCTGTACTTCCTCGGCGGGCTGTCGCTGGCGGGCGTGCCGCCGCTCAACGGCTTCATCAGCAAACTGTCGATTATTCGCGGCGGGATCGACGCGCACGCCTGGCTGGTTCTGGGGCTGGCGGTGGCTGCCGGGTTGATCACGCTGATGTACACCATGCGCACGTGGCAGCACGTATTCCAGCGCTCGCCGGAAGGCGATCTGCACGTGAAGCCTATCGGCGACAGTCTGGTCGCGCCGTTTCTATTGATTAGCTTGTGCGTGGCGCTCGGCTTGTTCGCGCTGCCGGTCGTCAGCGCCGCGAGCGTCGCCGTCAGTCGTTTGGGTGATCCACAGCTTTACATTCGTGCCGTATTAGGAGGTTGATCATGTTAGCGACGATTTTGCTTGCCGTACCGTTAGCGCTGATCTGGATGGTGGTGACTTCGGACGTTTCCCTCGGCAGCTTCGCCGTCGGCGGGATTTTCGGGGTGGCGATTCTGCTGCTGCTGCGCACCGAGCATTCGACCGTTCAGTGGCGGCGTCTGCCCGACCAGATCGTCGCCTTCTTCATCTACACGGTGACGCTGGGGCGCGACGTGGTGCTGTGCAGCATCGACGTGGCGCGCCGCGTCTTGCAGCCGCAGATGCCGCTGATCCCCGGTATTCTCGCCGTCCCGACGCAGGACTTTCAGGAGAACGACGTGATCGCCGCCTTCAGCGCGCACGGCATCACCATGACGCCGGGCGAGCTGGTGCTGGAATTCGACGGCGCGCGCACGATGTTCGTCCACTGCCTCGACATCGAAGCCTCGGCGCAGAGCGCGTCGTCTGCTCAGACCAAGCGGCTCAACCTGCTGCGCCGCATCCTGGGGAGCGCGTCCGTATGAGTCAGATCGTCAGCGTCGGGGTGAACGGCGCGCTGCTGGTGCTGATCGTGCTGCTCGTCCCCTGCATTTATCGCCTCTACGTGGGTCCGAGCGCCGCCGACCGCTTGCAGGTGACGGATACGATCACGACCCTGCTGATCGGCATCATCGTCCTGCTGGCGCTGGTGCGCAACGACCGGATGTTCATCGATATTGCGATTGCTCTGGCGGCGTTTGCCTTCATCGGCACGCTGGCGCTCGCCCGTTATATTTCGGAGAAAAGGATATTCTAATGGAAATCGTCGGACTGATTTTCCTGTGGATCGGGGTCGGCTTCTGCGTCGTCGGCATTCTGGGGCTGCTGCGCCTGCCGGACATGTACACGCGCCTGCACGCCTCCGGCAAAGTCTCGACGGTGGGCTTGTGCAGCCTGCTGCTCGGCGCGGCGATCCTGATGCCGTCGGCGGCGCTCAAGATCATCGCCCTGGCGCTGTTCGCCCTGCTCACGCTGCCGGTCAGCACGCACTCGATTGCGGCGGCGGGGTATCGCTCCGGCGTGCGGATGCGCAAGTCCGTCCGGGACGATCTGGCGAAGCGATTTCAGCCCGCCGAGAAAACGGAACTGACCGAAAAAACTCACGCCGCCTGACCCGCCCGGCGAACTCATGCGGGCGCGACTCGGCGGGGCTGCTGCCGGCTCTGCAAACCGGGTCTGCACGCTGCTGCGCAGGGGCAGTCTACCCTCGCTCTGAACGGAGAATAATCTCCAGCGTTTCGGCTGAAGGAATCGTGTTACAGTACTTTGTGTCAGCGACATAAAGAAGCGACACGACGCGATGGAACGCATGGTTATAAAGCCGAAACGCAGTACCCGCTGGATCAAACTTGTTGGTCTCGTGCTCGGTCTCGCCGGGCTGCTGGTTGGTCAGGCGCTGGTGAGCGTGATCCACTGGCTCCGGCTTCCTGAAAACACGCTTGAGTCGCTCAATCCCCTCAGTTGCAGCCTCCTGCCGATTTGCGATCTCAGCCTATCCCGCTTATTTCGCCGTGCCGCTGCTGATTTTGCTGGCGGCGGGCGTCGTCCTCGCGCTGACGCTGCGGCGGACGGCGCTGCGCGTGACCCAGGATGTCGATTGGACTGCGCCCGCGCCCGCTGTATCGCAAGGACGCTGGCGCACGCTGACGCGCGTGTTTGCTGTGCTGGCAGGGGTGGCGAGCGCGCTCAGCGTGTACACCGCGCTGCTGGACGAGCGGCGCAACCCCGACCCGCTGCTGTGGTTCGCGGCGCTCGTGCTGTGGGGGATCACCTTTTACTGCATTGACCGCAACTCCCGCCGTGTCTCCGCCCTGACCCGCGCGGAAACGCTCGGCTTGCTCGGCTACCTCGTGCTGGTGATCCTGCTCGGCTTCGTTTATCACCTGGCGTTCCTGCAAGCGCTGCTCCCTAGAGTGGGATTTGTCGTCCTGGCGGCGCTGGTCGTGTTCGCACTCTGGCGCTGGAAGCGCATTTCCGGGCTGGTCGCCGTCTGGGCGGTGATCGCGGTCGCCGCGATGGCGCTCTACAGCTACAACATCACCTCGTGGCGCTATTCGTTCCTTGGCGACGAGTATTCCTTTTACAACACCGCGACCACGTATTTCGGCAACCCGGATGCGCCCAGCATCATGGATGCGCAGGGGGTATACGACACGCATCCTGTATTTTCGATCTTCATTCAGGCGCTGGGCGTGGCGCTGTACGGGGGCGACTTTTATAGCTGGGATATCGGTAGCGTCCTGATGATCCTGTTCAGCGCGCCGGGAGTTTATCTGCTCGCGCGCCAGTTAAAAGGCACGACCGCCGCGCTGCTCGCGGTGATCATTTATCTCGCCGCGCATCACATGCTGGCGCTTCGGGCACATTGGCTCGAATAACGTGCAGTCGCTCCCGGTTTTTGCCGCGATGATGGCGTTCGCGCTGCTGGCGGTGCAGCGCCGGAGCGCGCTGGCGATGTTCCTGTCCGGCGTGGCGGGGGCGTTCGCTTTCTACACGATTGTTCTGACGGTCCCGCTGATACCCGCTGCCGCTGATGCTGGTGGGCATATGGGTGCTTTTCCCCGCCCGCGAACTGGCGGCTGCGGCTGGGCTGCCGTTCTCGCGCCGTCTGGTGGTGGCTTCGTACTGATGGCAGTCTTCGCGTTGGGCGTGCTGGTGACCGCTTTCCCGCGCATCCTGAATACGGACTGGCTTCAACCGCATCTCCGTTTACGACGATTATGCAGCCGGAGGAGCGCGACCCCGATAACCCGCTGATTCGGCAGGTCAGCCTGAACGTCGTCTATACGCTGACCGCCAGCCTGTATTTCGTCCAGAACAGCCATTACACCTCCGGTGGGCATCTTGACCCGCTAAGCAGCGTATTGATGCTGGCGGGCGTGGCGGGCGTGATCGCCGTCCTGACGCGGCGGCGCAGCGCGCTCTGGCTGCTGCTCAGTTTTCTGGCTCGGCTTTTGTGATCGGCGGATTTGTGCCCTATACCTATCCGTCCAACACCCGTTCGTTCGTGCTGGTCATCTTCTACGCGATTTTCGCCGCGCTGGGGGCGACGTATCTGTGGGAGACTGCGCGCGAGGTGGGCGTTCGCCTGTCGATGGTGGCACTTGGCGGCGCCTTTGTCGTGGTGTCGGCGGTCGTGGTCGCCCTCAACATCTACCAGTTTTTCTACATCACCGAGCGCACCGTCCCCAAGACGCCGTTCGCGCTGGTCACGCGCGAATTTCAGGAAAGCTCGCCGGACACGGTTTTCTACAACCTCGCCAATGTGCCCAACGACGCGAACCTGATGATGGTGCTGCACGATCATGGCTATGACACCGACCGCGTGATCCCCGTCATGAATCCGACCTCGCCGCTGGAGACGCTGCGCGAGATTAAGCGCGATGCCCGCGCGCCTTACCGGGTCATGATCATGCCGGACATGCCCGACCGGCAGGCGTGGCTGGACGCGGCTCAAACGGTCTGGGCTGATGAAGGAGGCGTGCAGGACGTGGTCTGACGACGGCGGCATTCGTCTATTTCGAGGAAGTCGTCGTCCCGGCGGGGAGCGCATAACCGCCTTCGGGGGTTTAATGGAGACGTATATCGCGGAGCGGCGTCGAGCGGCTCAAGGGATATAACCGTGTCTCCATCCTATACTGAAGAAGATCAGCCGCGTTGCTGAGGATGATATGGCTGCCGAACCAATCCGAGCGACCTTTCTGCAAACCCTGAATCTGCGCCGGATCAAGCGATTGAGACCGAGCACGCCCGCGCTGCTGCTGGTGCTGGTCGTCCTGATGGGGCTGACCCTGCGCCTGACCGGGGTCAACTGGGACGACAACACGCGGCTGCACCCCGACGAACGCTTCATGACGGACATTCTCACGCGCATCGGCAACCCCGACAATCTGCTCGACGAGGCGCGCAACCGCTGCCCCGACCCGGAGTCGGCGTTCGAATACTTCAACACCGATTGCAGCATCTGGAACCCGGACAACATCAACGCCGGGACTTACGCCTACGGGACGCTGCCGCTGTACATGGTCTACGAGGCGGCGCAGATCACGGCGCGGATCAATCCCGGCGGGCTGGACAAGCCGCAGTTGTGGACGCGCTACGACTACGCCTATCTCGTCGGTCGCGTGATCGATGCCTTCGCCGATACGCTGGTGATCGTGCTGATCTTCCTGATCGGCTTGCGCCTGTTCTCCGCCTGGCACGGGCTGATCGCGGCGGCGCTCTACGCTTTCGCCCCGCTGCCGATCCAGCTTTCGCACTACTGGACGATTGACCCGATCTCGAACCTGTTCTTCGTGCTGGGCTTGTACGCGACGGTGGACATCGTCAGGAAGCGGCGCTTCTGGGCATATGCGCTGTTTGGCGCGGCGGCGGGCTGCGCCATCGCGTCGCGCATCAACCTCGTGCCAATGATGGCGCTGCTGCCGGTGGCGGTGGCGGCGCGCCTGCAAGCGGAAAACCGCCTGCTGAAGTGGCGCACCTGGATCATCCCCGAAGGCATTCTCGTGCTGGGCGGCTTCGCCGTCGCGCTGTTCGTGTTTCGTTTGGGGCAGCCTTACGCCTTCGTCGGTCCCACCATCACCAACTGGAGCATCGACGCGCAGTGGTGGCGCGAGGTTCAGGAAGTCAGCGACCTGTCGCGCCTGCCCAGCGACGGCTGGCCCCCCGCCGTCCAGTGGTTCGGGCGAATCCATTATCTCTATCCCTGGTACGAGATGGCGATGTGGGGGATGGGGCTGGTCGCGGGCATCACGGCGACGCTTGCCCTGATCGCGGCGCTGCTGCGCCAGTTGTTCCGCCTGCGCCTGTCGCCGGAGCTGGCGGTGCTCAGCCTGTGGGTCGTTGGTTACTTCGCCGTGACCGGCAACCTGCACCAGATGACCATGCGCTACTACCTGCCGATGTACTCGGCGCTGTTTCTGCTGGCGTCGTGGCTGCTGATGTCCATCGCCGGGCGGCTGAAATTCCCCGCGCGCCGGATGATCGCGCCCGCGCTGGTCGTCGGCGCGACGGTCATCGCGGGCGTCTCGTTCACGTCGTCGGTCTACGGGCAGTCGATGACGCGCGTTCAGGCTTCCGCCTGGATCGACGACACGCTGCCGACGACGGTCGATTTTCTGGACGACGGCGGCAACCGCGCCCCGATGACGATCCAGCGCACGTCCAGCAGTCTGCCGCTGCAAACCGCTTTCAACGGCGAATCGTACATCAGCGATCCGTTCGACCTGCAAGACGGTCAGCCGGTGCAGTTGGAAATTCAGTTCGCCGATACCAGGGCGACGCAGGTTCAAATCCAGTTCATGGATATGTCAACCGACAATCCGCAGGTGCTGACGACTTTTGATCGCCAGACCGATGCCGAGGGGCGGGTGGGGATCGCGGCGAACGAGCTGCCGCCGATCACGTCCGGCTCGTATGCCTGGCACGTTGCCGCGCAGTGGACGGACGACACATCCACTGATGGCGCATCAGCAGCTCCGGTCCGCTACTTCATCCCGATCATGGTGACCGGCAGCGAAGGAAACCTGTCGCGCGCGCCCGTCCAGTTCCGCAGCCCGTACCAGTCCGTGCCCTACGTCTATCTGGGTCCCGACCAGAGCGTCAATCTGATCTCCAAACAGCCGATCACCGTCACTGTCCTGACGATTGCGCACACGGTCGGCGACCCCAGCCCGCTGACGCTGTCCATCGGGGATCAGCAGTACACCGCTCAGCCGGTCAACTCCGGGCGCGTCAATCTGAACTGGAACGACGCGCTCGGCATCCGTCAGGAGTATCTGCTCGACCACCCGATGGAGGTCAAGCCCGATACGCTGATCACCATGCACGCCGACGCGCCGCTGCTGTTCACCGCGACCGGGATCGCCATCGAAGGCGACTGGGACGACACCATCCCGACGCACTTCTGCACCTACAGCCAGACGCAGATTCTGGGCATCGGCTTGGCGCGCGACTGCGTGAATCACGATTCGCTGGCGGATTTCAATTTCGACACCTTGCAGTTGAACATGGCGGAGACCGACAGCAGCGTGAAGTACCGCCGCATGATCGACGTGCTGGGGAAAGCGGACTACCTCGTCATCAGCAGCAACCGCTTCTACGACGCCCAGCCGCGCGTGCTGCGCCGCTTCGCCATGTCCAGCGAGTATTATGACCGCCTGTTCGCGGACAAGCTCAATTACACGCTGCTCGACACCTTCCGGCGCGGCTCGGATTTCTTCGGCATCGAGTTCCCGCACGAAGTTCTGCCGACCGACAACCTGCCGCGCTGGATGAACGAGCTGGAGGCGGAAGAAGCCTTCACCGTCTACGATCACCCGACGGTCTTCGTGTTCCAGAACGCGGGCTTCCGCCTGCTCTGTTCCCGACTTACACGGAGGCGCCCGCCGACTCGGAGTCGCCGGTCAAGAGCATCGACCTGTCGACGCTGCCGTCGCCGACCTACCAGCTCGCGCAGGAGCCGCAGAGCGACGACGCGGTCGTGTTCGCGCTGCTGTCGTGGGTGGTCGGCTTCATGCTGCTCGGCTGGGTCGGCTTCCCGCTGATGTACGCGCTCTTCCCGGCGCTGCCGCTGCGCGGCTTCGCCATCGGGCGCGGGCTGATCTGGCTGCTGATCTCGATCCTGCCCTGGTGGTTGACCTCCGTGCTGGGGCGGTTCTTCTGGACGCGACCCGGCTTGTGGGTGCTCGTCCTGATCTTCGTGGCGATCAACGCGATCATCGCCTACCGCCGCCGGGCTGAATTGACGGCGTATCTGCGCGAACACTGGCGCGCGCTGCTCGTCAGCGAACTGATCTTCCTGGTCGCGCTGGGGGTCGGGCTGCTGCTGCGCGCCGTCGATCCCGATCTGTGGGAGATCGCGCGCGGCGGCGAGAAGCCGATGGACTACGCCTACCTGAACGCGATCCTGCGGACGGCGGTCTTCCCGCCGCCTAACCCCTGGATGGCGGGTTATCCGATCAACTACTACTACTTCGGCTTCGTGATCGCGGCGGTGCCGATCAAGCTGGGCAACATCGCGTCAGGCGTCGGCTACAATCTGGTGCTGGGGACGCTCTATGCGGTCGTGTTCAGCACGGTCTTCACGCTGGCGTATGCGCTGCTGCCGGAAGCGCGGCGCATCACCAAGACGCTGCTGGCGCTGGTCGGGGCGGTCTTTGCGATGGTGGCGGGCAACCTGGGCACGCTCAAGCTGATCGTCGCGCCAGAGCCGAACATGGAGTCGCACCGCTGGTACTGGTATCCGACGCGCATTCTGGGTAAGTCGCTCAACCACGCGGGCGGGGCGATCAACGAAATGCCGCTGTTCTCGTTCCTGTTCGGCGACCTGCACGCGCATATCCTCGGGCTGCTGCCGACCATGCTGTTTCTGGTGGGCATCTGGGCGCTCAACAAGCAGCGGCGCTGGTGGATCGCGCTGCTGCTGGGCGTGATCGCCGGGGCGATCTACATGACCAATATCTGGGACGTGCTGATCTACGTCCCGCTGGGCGCGCTGCTGCTGTGGTTCGCGGCGCGCGGTCGCGTCCGCTTCCTGTGGTGGGGCTTCCTGATCGGCTTGGGCGGGCTGATCACCGTCGCGCCTTACGCGCAGCACCTGTCGCTTGGCTCGACGGCGGGCATCACCCTCTGGAACGGCGACCGCTCGCTGATCGAGCCGTTCGTGCTGGTCTGGGGGATTCCGATAGGCATCGCCGTCATCTGGATGTTCAGCCGCGCGCGCCAGCTTGCCCCGCTGTTTGCCAATCGCGGTATTCAGATCAGCATCCTCGTGATCGTCGTGGTTATTCTGCTGGCGCTGCCGCCCACCGTCTCGACGACGGCGCTGTGCCTGGGGCTGGCGGCGGCGGCGCTGGCGCTGGCGTGGCGTGACGCGCCGGAGATGCGTTTCGCGCACCTCGGCGTAGCGCTGATCTTCGCCGTGCTGCTGGCGCTCGAATACGTCGTGGTGATCGGCGACGTGGGGCGCATGAACACCGTCTTCAAGATTTCGTTCCAGTTGTGGATGTGGTGCGGGCTGCTCATCCCGGCGATCCTGTTCTGGATGCTGCGCAGCCGCCGCTATTTCTCGGCGGCGGTGATGCTCGTGCTGATCGGCTTGGGCTTGCTGTTCCCGCTCTATGCCATCCCCGCGCGCCACGAGGAGAACTCGACCGGGCAGTTGACGCTCGACGGCAACCGCTTCTTCGAAGACCTCAACCTGCCGGAAGGATCGGCGGTCAGCGATCAGCACATCATCAACTACCTGCGCACCTACGTCGGCGGCTACCCGGTGATCGCCGAGTGGTATCAGTCCGAATACCAGTGGAACAGCCGCTTCTCGGTGCAGACCGGGCTGCCCGCCATCGTCGGCTGGGGCAATCACATGCGCCAGCAGTACGGCGCGCTGGCTTCGGAAGTCGATCAGCGCATCGACGACATGCAGACGCTCTACACCACCGACAACGTGAGCGAAGTCCGGCGCATCCTTGAGAAGTACAAGGTGCAGTACGTCATCGTCGGGCGGCTGGAACGGGTCTACGCGACCCCTGCCGCGCTGGACAATTTCGAGGCGATGGTGCGCGGCGGCGAGCTGGTTCGCGCGTTCGTCGATGAGGACGCGGTGGTCTATCGCATCAACTACTACGTCATCCCGACAGGAGAGGGGTCTTGACACGTCTCCAACCGCTGTTCAAGGCTGTTGGATTTTTCCTGATCATCGGTTTATGCGTGCTGGCGCAGGCGCAGTTTCTCGCTCACTCGGCAGTCGGCTATCTGCCGCTGGGCGTGGCGGGCGTGCTGGCGTTGATCGTGATCGCGCCCGTCCCGCGCGGTGACGTACTGCGGCGCGACGCGGGCGCGCTCGATCTCGCGCGCGGCTGGCGGCGCTGGCTCGGCGTCGTTCTGCTGGTCGTGGGCGTGGTCTTCGTGGCGTACAGCGCGCGCCTGTTTCACGAACAACTGCTGATCATCGAAATCCCCGACGACGGTCCCTGGATTGCCTTCGGCATCGGGCTGGCGCTCGCCTTCGTGGGCGCGCTGCTGCTGGTCGGCGTCGGTCGGCTGCCGCGCCCGGATGGTACGGTCTTGATCCTGCTCGGCATCCTGGCGCTGGCGATCTTCGTGCGGGTTTATCAGGTCGATCAATATCCGTTCGGCGTCTGGTTCGACGAGGCGCTCTACGGGCTGCACGCCCGGCACGTGCTGGAAACCTCTGCCTTTCGCCCCGTCTTCATCGACAATCTCACCTTTCCGCATCTTCTCGCCTACGCGCTGAGCCTGGAAGTCTTCGGTGCGCAGACGATCACCGGGATGCGCGTGGTCAGCGCGCTGCTGGCGAGCGCCGGGGTGGTCGTGGCGTATCTGGTCGGGCGCGAGCTGCGCGGTGCATGGTTCGGGCTGCTGATGGCGTTTCTGCTGGCGGTGCTGCGCTGGTCGATTGACTTCAGCCGCATCGCCATGACCGGCGCGGAACTGTCGACGTTCGTGCTGCTGACGTTCTATGCGGCGCTGCGCCTGATGCGCTACGGACGGCTGCGCGATGGGCTGTGGTTCGGCTTGCTGCTGGCGCTGGGCGTGTATTTCTACCGCTCCTATGAAGCGCAGATGATCGCCGTCGCCGTCTATCTGCTGGTGGCGTACCCGTTCCTGCGGCGGCGCTGGCGGCGCACCGTCGCGCTGGGGCTGACCGCGCTGGTCGCGGCGGTCGTCGTGGTCATCCCGCTGATCGTCTTCTTCATCGACCGCAATGACATTTATATGGGGCGATTGAACCAGGTCTCGATCTTCAACGAAGACCTTTCGCCGGGCATGACCGTGACCGACGCGATTGGGCAGAGCACGCTGCGCCATCTGGAGATGTTCCACCTGCGCGGCGATGCCAATGGGCGCCACAATCTCCCCGGCGAGCCGGAGCTTGATCCCGTCATCGGGTCGCTGCTCGTGATCGGGTTATTCATGGCGCTGCGGGAAAGGCGGCGCGAGCATCTCTTTTTCGCGCTGTCGCTGATCGCCGCGCTGCTGAGCGGCATCCTCAGCCTCTTTTTCGAAGCGCCGCAGTCGCTGCGCGCGATTGGCGCGATTGTGGGCGTGATCTATTTCGGCGCGCTCGGTCTGGAGGGCATGATCCGCCTCGCGCTGGCGTGGCTGTCCGCGCTGCTGCGCAGCAGGAGAGATTGCGCAGGGGCTGGCGGGCGTCGGCGCGGTGAGCGCGCTGGGCGTGATGGCAGCCTGGAACTTCAACGTCTACTTCAACCTACAGCGGACGAATCTGGAGGTCTGGCGCGTCTATTCGACCGTCGAGACGCTGTCGGCGCGCTTCCTGACCAGCTACGACCGCAACACGCTGTTCTATCTGTCGCCGCTGATCGGCACGCCGCCGCCGGTGCAGTTTCTGGCGGCGGACGAACTGACGCGCTCCAATCCACTGGTCATGCCCGACGCTTTCCCCCTGCGCGTTCCGCCGCGCGCATCCGTGATCATGCTCTCGCCGTCCGAAGACTATTATCTGGACGATCTGCATCGCTTGTACCCCAACGCGACTTTCCACACCGTGCGCCCGCTCGACTACGGCGTGAAATCCGACCCCGGCGACGAACTGTTCACGGTGATCGATCTCACGGCGGACGACGTAGGTTCGATTGAGGGGCTGCGCGACGGACAGGGCGTGCTCTACGTGCCCCATTACGATGCCTACACCTTCAGCCTCGCGCCGGACGCCCATCTGGAATTAGATGGCAGGGCGGTTGAAGCGGGAATGCCCGTCCAGTTGGCGGAGGGCAACCACCGCATCGCCGTTGATCCGCCCGGTACGCCGCTCGCCTGGAGCTACACCGATCAGCCCGATCCCAAGCCGATCCCCGCTTACTATCTGTTTCACGACCCGGTGACGCCCAATGGTCTGCTGGCGACGTTTTACGCCAACGGCGACTGGGAAGGCGCGCCAGCCGCCCAGCGCATCTATCCGCTCGTGTACCAGTACATCCACGTCGTCCCGATAAATCGTCCGTACAGTGTGCGCTACAGCGGGTATCTGTACGTCCCGCAAACGGGCGACTACCAGTTTGGCTTGCAGGTGATCGACACCGGCGCGCTCGATCTCGATGGCAAGAACGTCATCCAGACGACCACGCCGGATCAACGCACCACCGCTCCGGTCACGCTGGAGCGGGGCTGGCACCGCATCGAAGTGAGGCATCAGGACCTGACTGAAGGGACGCGCATCTACCTGACCTGGGCTGCGCCGGGTTCGAGCGATTTCGAGCCGGTTATGCATGAATACCTCTGCCCAGCCGCCGATCTGTGCGACCCGCCCGCCGCTCATTGAGCGCGTGTCTTGCTCGTGCCTCACCTTACGCTTCACCTCGAAACATCATGCGGGGCAGCAGCAGTCGCAGGGCATCGTCGTTAAAGCCAACTCGCTCCCGGCTGCGGGCTTCATCCGGCGCGCACCAAGCGCGAGACGCACCTGCGCGATTGCGTCCACCAACGGCAGCGCCAGCCTGCGCGTTTTTCGCTCGCCGAGCGCCGCGCGAACGAGCCGATGCTGCTCTGCATCGCGCATCAACTCCTGCATTCTGATTAGAGTCTGATATTCCAGGTACATGTTCGCGTTCTCCTAGCGCGGCTTGTACGCCGTGATGCGCGCGCTGAAGATGCGCGGCATTCCCTCGCGCCGCTCGACAATTTCCTCGGCGTTGGTCTTATCGACGATCTGGATGTCGGTGAAGCCCGCCTCGCGCATCATCCCGGTGTAGATGCCCGCGTCAATCGCCCCGGTGACGCACTCCGCCCACTGCGCGGTGTCGGCGCGCAGCTCGTCGCTGAAATCGCCCTCGGTCACGATGTCGCTGATCGAGACGCGACCGCCCGGCTTGAGCGCGCGCAGCGCCTCGCGGAAGACGGCGGGTTTATCCGGCGACAGGTTGATCACGCAGTTGGACATGATCACGTCGATGCTGTTGTCGGTCACGGGCAGCGCTTCGATCTGCCCGCGCCGGAACTCGACGTTGTCGACGCCCATTTTGACCTTGTTGGCGTTGGCTTTCATCAGCATTTCCGGCGTCATGTCCACGCCAATCACGTAGCCGCTCTCGCCGACCTGTTTCGCCGCTAGGAAGCAGTCGATCCCGCCGCCGCTGCCCAGGTCGAGCACCGTCTCGCCCGGTTTGAGGCTGGCGATGCTGACCGGGTCGCCGCAGCCGAGCGACAGCGAGGTGACATCGACAGGCAAATCCTGAATCAGCGCGGCGTCGTAGAGGGTCGTGTTGCAGCCGCAGTCGGAACCGCTGCCGCAGCAGCTTTGCTGCTCGCCGCTGGCGATGGAGCCGTAACGCTGGCGTACTACGTCATGAACGTCCATTGTGATACTCTCCTTATATCGACACTTATCGATGGAACAGGCAAAATAAAAAGCCTAGCTTTTGACCTCGATGCTGGCGGCGGTGATCACCTGATTGCTGTAATCCGGCGCGAACTGGCGCACCAGCGCGCCGCAGCAAACCGTCATGCGCTCCTGGTTGAGCGTGTAGTAGCGGAAGCGTCCTTCCTGACGCACATCGACCAGACCGGCGTCCTCCAGCTTCTTGAGGTGGTGGCTGATAGTCGGCTGGTTGACGCGACCATCGAGCTTTTCCTCGATTTCCGAGACGTTCAGCCAGACGCAGCACAGGTGATTCATGATCTCCTGGCGCGTTTCGTCGGCGAGCGCTTTGGCAAAAACAACCGGGTCTGTGTTCATAGCCTTATCATATCGATGTTTGTCGATTTGTCAAGCGATTCACCCCGCGCACGTCGATGCGCGGATGATCAACTCGGTGGGCAGCACGACGTGCTGCGCTTCCGGCGTCTTCCGCTCGACCATGTCGAGCAGCAGCCCGGTCGCTATCGCGCCTTTGTCGCGCAGCGGCTGGCGGATGGTGGTCAGCGCGGGCTTGAGGTGCATCGCCGTCGGCAGATCGTCGAAGCCGACGACCGCAACGTCGTCGGGGATGCGCAGCCCCGCTTCGCTCAGCGCCTCGTAGACGCCCTGCGCCATGATGTCGCTGCACGCGAAGATGGCGTCGATGTCCTTATCCAGCAGGGTCTTGGTCGCTTCGTAGGCTTCCTGATGCTGAAACTCGCCCGGCACGATCAGATCGTTGGGCAAGCCTGCCTCTTGCATGACATTCTGGAAGCTCATCAGCCGCTCCTGCGCGTCCATGTTGTCGGACGACCCCGCCACCAGCGCGATCCGGCGGCGACCCAAGCCGATCAGGTGCTCCAGCGCGACGCGGGTGGCGCTGATGTTGTCGATGGTCACGAAGCTGACCTGATCCTCGTGGAAGCCGGGGCGCTCGACCATCGCCAGCGGGATGCCCATCTCGACCAGATAGGCGACCAGCGGGTTCTTGGTCGACGCGGAGGCGATGATCACGCCGTCCATCAGCCCGTTTTGCAGGATGCGCCGGTAGAAAATGCCTTCGTCTTCGCCGGACTGCCGTATCCAGAGCAGCATACCATAGTCGCGGTCGGTGGCGGTGCCGGAGACGCCTTCCAGCAGGGCAGGGAAATAATAGGGATCGTTGAAAAAGATGTGATATTCGTGCGGGACGACCACGCCGATCACCTGCGTGCGCCCGGTGACCATACTGCGGGCGACGGCGCTGGGATTGTAGCGCTCCTGCTCGACGATTTTCAGCACGTGCTCGCGGGTTTCCGTCTTGACGTTGGGATCGTTGTTGATCACACGCGACACGGTTGAACGCGAGACTCCGGCTTTACGGGCAACATCTTCCAGGCTGGTTCGTTTGCCGTATTTCACGATTTATCTCCCTCAAATGGAAGCGCTCCCACCCCTGATCCGAATACTTAGGAAAAATTGCACTATTGTTAAACTATGTTATACGAAACGAAGCGAAACGAAAAGCCCGGTAAGTGCCGGGCTTCGTCATCGTTTGCTTTTCAGTTGTCGGTTCGGCTATCGGCTCAGGACGACGACATCCTTGTGCGCCGCCAGCGTCCCCGCGTATTCAACAGTGGGACGCGGCGCGCTCAGGCGGGCGCGAATGTGTGCCCACAGCGTCGGCGTGAGGCGGACGAACGTGCTAAGGCGCTGGTGTTCCGCCGCTTGCAGGTATTCCTGCTGCTGGATTTGTCCCAGACGATAGAGAGTGGTTGGGTCCATCAGATGTCTCCTTTTCGCTGTTCGCTTAACGGCTCGACGCGATAACATCGCGGCGGACGCCGGACGGTGCGTGCTGCTGATATTCCAGCGGGATTGACGGCGTGCTCAGGCGGGCGAGAAATCGCTTCCACAGCGTCGGCTGGGTGCGCAGCGACTGGACGAGCCGCTCATTTTCGGCTTCGCGCTGGTAATCCTGATGGCGCTGTTGGATCTCGATTTCCGTTGGAAACATAGTGACCTCCATCGCTCGATTGATACTTTTATAGTACGCCGAAAAGAGGATATAATCGGTCCTCATTGAAGCGTCAATTATGAGTATAAGGTGAGAAATGTACAGCCCTACGACACGTCTACTGACCCTGCTTGAACTCTTACAGTCCCATGCCAGTATCTCCGGTATTGAGCTGTCCGAACGGCTGGAAGTAGACGTTCGCAGCATCCGCCGCTATGTCACCATGCTGCGCGATCTGGGCATCCCAGTTGAGAGCGAGAAGGGTCGCTACGGGTCATACAGTCTGCGCCCCGGATTTCGCCTGCCACCCCTGATGTTCACCGACGCCGAGATACTTTCCGTCATCGTGGGCTTGATGGCGGTGCGCAAGCTGGGCATGGCGACCAGTGGCGGCAGCGAGAGCGCGACCGCCAAAATCGAGCGCGTGCTGCCCGACGAGCTGCGCGACCGCGTGCGCGCCTTGCAGGGCGTCATGACGCTCGACATGCCCGCCTATCAGGAAGTGCCGGAAGACGTACTGGCGCGCTTCAGCATGGGCGCCTACCAGCGCTCGCGCCTGTGGATCGAGTATTTCGGCGGGCAGCGTGGCAGCGCCACCCAGCGCGCCGTCGACGTGTACGGGCTGGTCTATCACACCGGCTTCTGGTACGCGGTCGCCTACTGCCATCTGCGCGAAGACCTGCGCGTCTTCCGGCTGGATCGCGTGCGGCAGGTGCGCGTGCTGGACGAGACCTTCCACGCGCCGTCGCAGTTCGACGCGCTCGAATACCTGCGCAACTCGATTGCGACCATTCCCAGCGCGTGGGACGTGGTCGTGCTGTTTCAGGCGACGCTCGAACAGGTGGAAAACCGCGTTTCGCGCGACGTGGGGCTGCTCGAAGAGACCCCCGACGGCGTGCTGCTGCGTTCGTGGGCGGATGGGCTGGGGTGGATGGCGCGTTATTTAATCAACACCGGCTTGAAGTTCACGGTGATCGAGCCGCCCGAACTGCGCAAAGAAATCCGCAAGGTCGCCCACGCGCTGCTGCGGATGACGAAGGATGCCTACGACGCCGGAGCAAATGAAACCCCGGATTCGGCGTAACGATTATAGTAAGGCGGCATATGCAGCCGGCGTCTGATCTTTCGTGGCATGGAATGAAGGTGCAAAATGAGCGAGACGTTCAATCGGATCAATCAGCTTTCGGACGAACGGCTGAATCTGTATCGGCTTGCCGGGAAGCAGCATCTGACCGTTGAGCAGCACCAGCGGCTCGACGAGATCACCAATCAACTGCCGGTTCTGTGGGATCAGTACCGCCGCGAAGTCGCGTCGGATCATCGCAGCGTTCCGCTGGACGACCGCCGGGCGGCGTAGGCGCGCGTCAGCACAAAAATCACATAGAGAAGAATCAGAAGAGGCGGGCTGCAGCTCGCCTCTTCGCGTTTCTGGTGACTGAGTTCGGGCTGCTTACTGCGTCGAAGGCGCGCCGACGATCATGTCGACGCTGTCCGTCGCCAGCGTGGAGCCATCGTAGCGCGAGGTCGTCATCGCCACGATGCGCAGGTGCGTCCCCGGCGCCATGCTGCGCAGTTCGACCAGCATCTGCCAGATGCCGAAGTCGCCTTCCAGCGCCGGGTTCAGGTTGCGCGGCTGTTCGACCAGCACGTTGCCCTGATCGTCCACGATCTGCACCTTGACGCTGCTGCTGTTGCGGCGGTCAGCCGTCCCGGCGATCATCAGCGTCTGGCTGGGATCGACCAGCGTCCCCGGCAGCGGCGCGTTAATGCGGACGAAGTTGTCGGTATGCGTCGGGTCGCCGAAGGTGACGTAGATGCTGGCGAAGGCGACGATGCTGCCGTTCTGCGCCGAGGTCGAGAAGGCGACCAGCGAGCCGCGCGTTCCCTGCGCCACGTTGACTTGCAGCGGGATTTGCCAGGGACCGGAGCCGCCCGTGCCCGCGTTAGGCGCGTTGATGGTGGTCGAGCCTTCGGCGAGGACGTTGCCCTGCGTGTCGAGCGCGCGCACGACCACGTTGCCCTCGAACAGCGCGCCGCCCTGACCCGCCACCAGGATCGGGGCGGTGGTGTCGAGCGTCGCGTAGGGCAGCGGATTGGTGATCGTGACGAACGGGCTGTTCGTCGGCTGACCGAAGATGACGTTGACCGCGGCAGCGATGGCGGGCGCGGTGTCGAACGGCGCGGGCACGTAGGCGTAGATCGTGCCGCGAATGCCCGGCTGGACGTTGAGAGTCACCAGCGCCTGCCAGGTGGAATTGCCCTGCGCGTCGGGCGGCGTCAGCGTCGCCTGGACTTCGGTCAGGACGTTGCCCTGCGAGTCGAGCACGCGCACGTAGACATCCCCGTCGATCTGCCCGAAGACCTGCCCGCTGATCGGAAGCTGACCGCTGGGTGTCACCGAAGCGTTGGAGGTCGGCTGCGTGATGATCAACTGCTGCGCGCCCTGCGCGTTGGGCGATAGGAAGGTCACGTCCAGCAGCGCGTCAGCCAGCACCGAGCCGGTCGGCGACTGCACGAAGGCGTAGAGCGTGCCCTGCGTCGTGTTCGGCACGAGCACGTTCAGGCTGACCTGCCACTGGCTTTCGCCGCTGGCGTCCGCCGGACCGGGGCTGACCGTCTGCTGGGCAAGCTGGTTGCCGTTGGCGTCGAGCGCCCGCACGATCAGGTTGTTGCCGATCAGGCTGCGTCCCGCGCCGGTGATGGTGACGGGCTGCGTGGTGTCGATGACCGCGTTCTCGACGGGCGCGATGATGCGCAGCGTGACCGGAGTCGGCTGCGGCGTGGTCGGCAGACGCGGCACGCGAAGCTGCTGCCCGACGTAGACCAGGTTGGCGTCGGGGAGGCAGTTGGCATACGCCAGCTCCGTGACCGTCGAGCCGACGCGCTGAGCGATGCGCAGCAGCGTATCGCGCGCCTGCACGACCAGAATGGGCCAGTCAGTGCGGACGAGGCAGGCTGCGCCGTAAGAGACGTTCACGGTTGACGAGGCGACAATCGCGCCGGTCTGCGGGCTGGTGGCGAAGGCGAAGACTCGCCCCGGCGTCCCTGCCGCGATGTTATTGACCGTCAGAAGCACCTGCCAGGTGTTGCTGTTAGGGATGGTCGTGGTCGCCTGCTGCGCCAGGATGTTGCCGAGCGTGTCCAGCGCGCGCACCGTGACCGTGTTGCCGTAGACGTTGTTGGCGATGCCGCTCACCTGGAAGACCGAGCCAATCGGCAGCACCGTCCCCTGCGGCGGGTTGGTGATCTGCACGACCGGGTTGGCGTTCGGCGCGCCCCAGAAGACGTTGACCGTGTTCGAGGTGGCGATGGCGACGTTGCCGCTGATGGCGTAGGCGATCAGGTATCCCCCCGCGCCGTTGGAGACAGCCACGCCGAAGCTGAGGTTCGCTGACCAGGTGCTCGCGCCGGGCGTTATCGTCGTTTGCCCGACCGGGTTGGGATTACCGTTGACGAACGCCTGCACCAGCACCGACGTGCCTCCCGGCAGCCCCGCCACCGTCCCGGAGACCGCGACCGGCGCGTTGATGTTGACCGTCGTGCCGCTCGTCGGCGCGGTGATCGTGATCGCGGGCGAGGGCGATCCCGTGAAGTTGAGCGGGATCGGGCTGGTCTGGGCGACCGTCGTGCCGCTCAGGATCAGGAAGGCGGTGATGCTGCCGTTCCCGGTCGTGTTGACGTTGCTCGCCGTCTTCTGGCTGGTAAGCACCCACGTCTGACCCGCAACCGGGACGACGCCCTGCTCGCCGAGCGTTTCGCCGTTGGCGTTGAGCAGGCGCACCAGCACGGTCGCGCCGGACGGCAGATTGGTCGTCTCGCCCGAAACCTGGAAGCCCGCAATCGGGTCGACCGTCGCGCCGCTGGCAGGGCTGGTGACAGTGATTCCCGGCGTCGGTCCGGGTGTGTTGGTCGGCGTCGGCGTATCAGTGGGTCCGCTGGGCGTGTTGGTCGGCGTCGGCGTATTGGTTGGCGCGGGTCCGCTGCCATAAGTCACCTGAATTTGCCGCGGATGTGGCGATTATGCTGCCCACCCGAATCGAGCATGTAGGCGATCAGATGCCCGTGCGTCCCGATCGGCGGGCGGCGTCAGGGTGAAGTCGAGCGTCGTGTTCCAGGGGACGGTGGTGACATCCGTCGTCGCGTTTGAGGCGAACAACTGGCTTTCGCTGTCGTCGAAGGCGCGCACCAGCAAGCCTGCTCCTCCGGGCGCGTTGCCGAAATTGACGGTCACGTTCAACACCGCGCCGAGATTGCTGATGACGGTGCCGTCCGTCGGGCTGGTAATCGTGACGAATTCGCCCGCCGCCGACGCGCTGCCTGCGGCAAGCGCGAGCAGGATAAGGGTAATGATCAAAGCAACAGTGCGCTTAAACATCCATGTCATCTCCATCACTTGTTCTTGATAAATTAGACATTTTGGTTTCGGAAGGCGATCCTTACTCTCACCCTACGCCCTCGTTTAGAAACGCTAACCAATGGCGTAAAACGGGGCGTGTGGTCTATACTCAAACCTTGATCAGCACTCTAGCATGAAACGCTGTCACACGCGAACCCCTGGCGATGTTCAACATCGCCATTCGTGTGTTTTGTGCTTATAATGAGTTAGATTGCCGTTAGAATAACGCATACTGATGCGATTGGGCAATATGTCGAATAAGTACGCGGCTCGCTGCAACATTCTGCTGGTTGACAACTCGCCAAGATTGTTGCCGCTGCTGGAACAACTCCTCGTGGCGGAGGGATACCGCGTGACGACGGCTGCGAACCGCAGCGAAGCTCTAAAACGCCTTGAGGCGGAGCGCTTTCACATCGCCGTTGTCGATGCCCGCCTCGACGACAGCGACCCCTACAACGATGACGGCTTCCGGCTGGTGCGCGACCTGCGCCAGCTTGATCCCTCGACGGGCGTGATCCTGCTGACGGCGAATGCCGATCTGGGGATCGCGCGGGAGGCGCTCTACGGCGTCTCCGGCGAGCTGCTCCCGACCTTCGAGATCAGCCGCACGACCGCGTCGGCGTATCTGGAAAAGAAGCCGCGCGCGCTGCGCAATCTGCCCGCCTGCATCCAGAAAATCCTCGAAGACGTGGTGCAGGTCAACTGGTCGCTCCAGATCGTCGATCTGGAGCAGTTCCTGATGCTGATGCCGCGCCGGATGCGCTTTCACGTCGCCCCGGACATCCCGGAGCTTCAGATCGAGCTTGAGGAATTGATGCGCAAGCTCTTTGCCGAGTGGCAGCGCATCGACATCCACACGATAGCCGAGCAGAATCAGGGCTACAACAAAGCCTTCGTCTTTCAGGTGACGCCCTATAACGAAGACGGCGAGGGGCAGCTTTTGATCGCCAAAGTGGGCGAGATCGGCGTGATCGAGCGGGAGGTACAGCGCCACCGCGAATTCATCGCGCCGCGCAACCCCGGCGGGCGTAACCCGTCGCGGATCGACTCGGTGCGGCGCACGCGCAACCTGGGCGGCATGATCTACCACTTCGACGGGCTGCCCGGCAGCAACATCCGCGATTTCGCACAGTTCTTCCACGGCACCAAAGACCGCGCGCTGATCACCGACGTGATCGGCAACCTGTTCGTCGATACGCTGGCGTTCGAGCACAGTATGCCGCGCGTCACGCATCAGAACGTCGACCTGCGCGAGGTCTACATGCAGGTGCTGCGGATTGACGAGCAGGAACTGAACACGAAATTCGACGAGTTGATCGTCATCGCCAAGTCGCTGGACAGGTCGTCGCTCGCCGAGAAATTCGGGCTGGCGAACACCGTGCCGCTGCTCAACCCGCTCGACTACGCCGCCAACGGCAGCTTCACGGCGAGCTACGTCGAGACGGTCATTCACGGCGACCTGCACGCGCACAACGTCCTGATCGACTTCTGCAACGATACCTGGCTGATCGACTTCCACAACACCGGCAAGGGTCCGCTGCTTCAGGATTTCATCTCGTTCGAAGCCTCGCTGCTGGTCGAGAACAACGAGTGCCCGCCGGGGAAGCAGTTGTTCGAGTGGTCGCGCGCGCTGTTCTCCAAGCCGGGCGAATTGTTCCCGATGATGCCCGACCGCCTGACCAGCGCGCCGGAGCTGATCAAGACGCACTACGCCATCATGACCGTGCGCCGCCTGGCGCTGCGCGAATGCCCCGGCGAAGGCGTCGAGCGCGCCTACCTGATCGGCATGTTCTTCACGACGCTGCGGTTGATGTCGGTCAAATTCCTGACGCCGCCCAAGCGCTTCCACGCGCTGACGGTCGCGGCGCTGATCGCCGAGAACCTGCTGGCGCTGGAGACCGGGCGCACCGCCGAACGCCTCGAATGGTGAGCCGCCGCGCCCAGAACCTGGTATGAACTTTTTACCCCTCATCCCGTGCGACCGCTGGTCGCCCACCCTTCTCCCACGCAAGCGGGGAGAAGGGAAGCAAACACGTGATTTTGTCCCTCGCCCCGTTTACGTTAGGCGAACCGGAGGTTCGCACGAGAGGGACGGCTTGCGCAGCAAGCAGGGTGAGGGGAAAACTGCGGCGTCGAAGTTCATAGCACGTTCTATCGGCATTTGCCTACCCTCCGTATTCCTATTCAACCTGCCCCAATGATCGGTTTCGGCGCTGCTCCGGCAGCGGTTATAATAGATGCAATCTGACTCGAATTTTGCAAGCGAGTGATGCTGGTGCCGCATGGTTTCGCAACCTGAATCGACCAACGAGAAGCTGACCAAGCGCAACCGCGAACTGTCGATCCTCAACACCATCGCCGAGGCGCTCAACCGCGAGGTCGATCTGACGCGGGCGCTCGATGCCGCGCTCAGGAAGATCGCCGAGCTGTTCGACGTGGAAACGGGCTGGGTCTGGCTTCAGCGCGAAGATACCGGCGCGACCTATCTGGCGGCGTCGCTCAATCTGCCGCCCGGTCTCGCCAACGACCCGGCGCGCATGGAAGGCGATTATTACTGCTACTGTCTCGACAAGTATGCCCTCGGCGAGATGGAAAACGCGCGCAACGTCAGCATCATCACCTGCACGCGCCTGCAGGGCTTGCAGGTGGGTTCGGACGGCTTGCGCTATCACGCCAGCGTCCCGCTTTACCACCATAACAAGCGCGTCGGCGTGCTCAACGTGGTCAGCGGCGACTGGCGCGAGCTTTCCGAAGACGATCTGCGGCTGCTCAACACCGTCGGCGACATGCTCAGCATCGCCGTCGAGCGGGCGCAGTTGTTCGCCAACAGCATCGAGCTGGGCGCGGCGGAGGAGCGCAACCGCCTCGCCCGCGAGATTCACGACACGCTGGCGCAGGGCATGACCGCCATCGCCCTGCAGTTGGAGACTGCCGACGCGCTGCTCAACTCCAACTCGGAGAAGGCGCGGGCGGCGGTGCAGAAGGCGCTGACGCTGACGCGCGCCAATCTGGAAGAAGCGCGGCGCTCGGTGCTGGATTTGCGCGCCGCCTCGCTGGAACGGCGCACCTTCTGCGAAGCGCTGAGCGATCTGGTCGAGCAGTACGGCGAAGAGTGGGGTCTCGAAACCGCCTACGAGGTCATCGGCGGCAACCGCCCGCTTGCCGATCCGCATCGAAGCCGGGCTGTATCGCATGGCGCAGGAAGCGCTGACCAACGTCGTCCGCCACGCCAAAGCCCAGCGCGTGCGCGTCCAGGTCACGATGATGCCCGAACAGATCGAGCTGGTGATCGAGGACGACGGGCAGGGCTTCGACACCGAGGCGCTGGCGAAGGGACGTTTCGGGCTGGTCGGCTTGAACGAGCGCGCGCGCCTGCTCGGCGGGTCGCTGGAAGTGTGCAGCAATCCCGGCGAAGGCACGGTGCTCACCATCACGGTTCCTACCATACCCACGAAGGCGGCGTTATGAGCATTCGTATTCTGGTCGCCGACGATCACCCGGTCGTGCTCGAAGGCTTGGTCGCCATTCTCGGCACGCAGCCGGATTTCGAGGTGATTGGCACGGCGTCGAACGGCGTCGAAGTGGTCGAGCGGGTGGATGAACTGCGCCCCGACGTGCTGCTGCTCGACCTGGAAATGCCGGAGATGGACGGCGTCGAGGCGCTCAGGACGCTGCGCGCCAGGGGTGTCGGCGTGCGCGTGATCGTCTTCACGGCGTTCGACACCGACGAGCGGATTCTCGGCGCGGTGCAGGCGGGCGCGGAGGGCTATTTGCTCAAGGGCGCGCCGCGCGAAGAGCTTTTCGAGGCGATTCGCGTCGTCAACGGCGGCGGGTCGCTTTTGCAGCCGATAGTCATGTCCAAGCTGCTGCGCCACATCAGCCAGCGCGAGGACGCTAAGCAGGTCGAGGCGCTCTCCCCGCGCGAGTACGAGGTCTTGCAGTTGATGGCGCGCGGCTTGCAGAACAAGGAGATCGCCGCGCAGCTTGTGATCAGCGAGCGCACGGTCAAATTCCACGTGAGTTCGATTCTGGGCAAGCTCGGCGCGGGCAATCGCACCGAAGCCGTCACGATGGCGCTCCAGCAGGGCATCATTGAGCAGTAGACCGTAGAAGAGACGAGATGCAGAACGAAAAGACGTTCGATACGGGCGAGCTGACGCTCAATTACATTGAGGGCGGCTCAGGCGCGCCGCTGGTGCTGCTGCACGGCTTGACCTCGAACAAGTTCAGGAACTGGAAACCGCTGCTGCCGGCGTTGGAGACGAATTATCATGTCTACGCACTCGATATGCGTGGGCATGGCAAATCGGGTCGCGCGCCGGATAACCAGTACCGCAATGCCGACTACGTCCGCGACGTGATCGCGTTCTTGAAGCATCTGGATGCGCCTGTCGTGCTGATGGGGATTTCGCTCGGCGCGATGGTTGCCCTCGTCACCGCGTCGGGGTATGCCGGCGGTGTGCGCGCGCTGATCCTGCTTGAGCCGCCGTTGTCCAGCTATAGCAGCAGCATGGCGCCGCTAAAGGCCGAAAGAAGGAGTCGGTAGCATGGTCGCCTGGGTGACGAGAAGGGGAAATCCGTTCCAACTTCGACAGATAGTCGCCCGCCTGCGCGCTGTGCTGCCACGAGCGCCGGATGAAGCGAAGTCAGGCGGCTGGCAGAATCACATTTCCGGAGTCGCGCCGGGTGCGGCCGAAGCTGTGATGCAGGATAAATCTACTGGGCATTACGATCTGCCTCAAGCCCTGCAGCAGATTGCCTGCCCGTCTCTGCTGATCTATGGCGATTGGGATCGCGGCGCGGCGGTGCGCCTGGAAGATGTCGAGTACTTCGAGACGAACGTATCTCATCGGCAAGGTCGTGAGGATCCCCGATGCGGATCATCTGTTTCCCATCGACCAGCCCGAGATCGTGGTCTGGGAGCCGTCGCCATTCCTCGTCGGTGCGTTGTGATGCGGTGTGAAGGTTGCGTACCCGAGTTTTCTCGATATTATAGGCATCAGTGAACAGAAAGGAGAGCGTTGCTCGCAGAAAAGTCATTTGATACAGGCGAGTTGAAGCTCAATTACTATGAGGGCGGCTCAGGCGCGCCGCTGGTGCTGCTGCACGGCATGACCGGAATAGTGGCAGGCTGGAACCGTTTGATCTGCCGAACGCTGGCAAACGAATTAGCACGTCTACGCGCTCGACATGCGTGGGCATGGCAAAATCGGGTCGCGCGCCCGACGACCACTATCGCAATCCGACTACGCCCGCGACGTGATCGCTTTTCTTCAAGCATATTGGACGAACCTGCCGTGCTGATGGGGATTCGCTCGGCGCGATGGTTGCGCTATGTCAGCCGCGCGCAATATCCGGCGGTGTGCGCGCGCTGATCCTCGTTGAGCCGCCGCTGTTCAGCCGCTAGCGCAGCAGGCGAGCTGCAGAGGCTGAAAGAACGCAGTGGTTCGAGCATGGTTCGCCGCGATCAAGCAAGGCGAACCTTTCCTTCGAGCACGCTCGTCGCCCGAACCTGCGCGCTCGCTGCCCGATGCGCTGACGAGAGCTGGTCAGGCGACGGGCTAATACCATTCCGCGCGTCGTGCCGGGAACGCCCGTAAGCCGGTGCTGCGCGATGAAATCTGGCAGGGCGTCGATCTCCCTCACGCTTTGCGGCAGCATTCAGCTGCCCGATCTCGCTGATTTACGGTGATTGGGATCGCGGCGTGGTGCGGTGCGCTGGAGAGATGTCGCGGTTTTCACGGCGACTCTGCCCCTCGGCGAAGCGTCGTCCGTATGCCCGATGCGGATCATGGGCAGAAGATGCCTGCGAGCACCCGGACATTCTGCTTCAGGCGGTGAAGGCCTTCTTCAAGAACGTCTAAGCCGACCACCTTAGCTGTCCGCCATCAGCGGGACGGCAAGACGGTACAGCGTCGCGTCGATTTCAACGTTCACTTCGCAGACCTGATTAATTCCCTCCGCGCGCGTGCAGCCGAAATAGCGCCCGCGCTGATCGATCTGGGGTGGGGCGGTGTCGCCCTCGACGGTGCTCAGCGGCAGCCAGACGCCCGGCAGGTCTTTGATCGTCACGCCCAACCACACCGTTGCGTTGGCGGGGATATGCAGCCGCGACGACACGTTCTGGCAGTCGTCGCCGAGCGTCAGCGCCGTCTGATCGCCTAACTGCGACAGGGAACAGACCCGGCTGCCCAGAGCGATCTGGAAGATCGACGGCGAAGCGGCTTGCCCGACGACGAAGGTGGGTAAATCCTGCATAGCGGGCAGCGTCGGTGGCGCTTGCTCCGCTGGTTGATCCGCTGCTCGTGTGGGCGCTTGCGCGAGCGCCTGTTCCGGCGTGGGCGCGGGCGTTGGCGCTGAGGCGGGCGCTGTCGTCAGGGCGGGCAGCGCCAGCAGCGCGAGTGTCACCACAGCGGCGGCAACAACGATTCGGGGGTTGTGAAATGGGTTCATCGAAGCCTCGTCCGTTTATCTTCGCCAATGTGTCGCCAGACACAGACTGTACCGACGTACAGGCAGCGAACTGACCCCACGCCGGACGATCCACGAGCGTCTGTGTGCTTTAATCACAGTATAGGGTTGGAAGCGCAGGAGTTTTCTCGATGAATCATGAAATTTCTCCTCACGTTGCCGTGATTACGGGCGCGAGTCGGGGTCTGGGCGAAGTACTCGCCCGCTTTCTCGCCGGGCAGGGCTACAACCTGATCCTCAACGCGCGCGGTGGCGCGGCGCTCGACGCGGTTGTCCGCTCGCTGGCGAGCTACAACGTGCAGGTCAAGGCGATTGCGGGCGACATTGCCGAGCCGTCGACGCGCCGCGCCATCCTGCAACTGGCGCGCACGCTCGGCGGGCTGGACATCCTGATCAACAACGCTTCGATCCTCGGCGCGTCGCCGCTGGTGTCGCTGGTCGATCTGCCGGTCAAGGCGCTGGAGGAAGTTTTCCGCGTCAACGTCGTCGCGCCGCTGGCGCTGGTTCAGGAAGCATTACCGCTGCTCAAGCAGAGTCACGGGCTGGTCGTCAACGTCAGCAGCGACGCGGCGCTGGGCGGCTACGAGACGTGGGGCGGCTACGGCAGCAGCAAAGCCGCGCTCGACCTGATCTCGCTGACGCTGGCGCATGAGCTAAAAGCCGCGCAGATCAGCGTCGTCACCGTCGATCCGGGCGACATGCGTACCGACATGCACCAGGCGGCGTATCTGGGCGAGGACATCTCCGACCGCCCGCTGCCGGACGTGACGCTGCCGTTCTGGGCGTGGCTGTTCGGGCAGGATCGCATGGCACTTAGCGGCGGGCGCTATCAGGCGCAAGCCGATCAATGGGAGGCAGTCAATGAAACGCGCTGAACTGATTTTCGCTCGTCCGCAGGAACTTCAGGCGACCGCTCCGGCGGAAGCGCGCGGCGTTCCCCGCGATCAGGCGCGGCTGATGGTCAGCGCCGGGTCGCAGATCGAGCACGCGCACTTTCTACGACCTCGCCCGCTTCCTCAACCCCGGCGATCTGCTGGTAGTCAACGACAGCGCGACGCTCCCGGCGAGCCTGCCCGCCAGCGGCGCGCCCGGCACGTTTATCGTCAACTTCGCCACCGATTTCGGCAACGGGACGTGGCTGGTCGAGCCGCGCTGGAGCAGCAGCCAGCAGGGACCGCTGCCGCTGCGCGCGGGCGAGGAGATCGAGGTCGCGGGCATGACCGTGCGTCTGATTGCCCTCTATCCCGGTCTGCCGCGCCTGTGGTTCGCGCAGATCAACGGCGACGTGAAGGCGGCGATGAACCGCGTCGGCGCGCCCATCCGCTACGGCTACGTTCACGAAGCCTATCCGCTCGCCACTTACCAGACCGTCTTCGCCAGGAACCCGGGCAGCGCCGAGATGCCGTCGGCGGCTTACCCGTTCACCGAGCGCGTGGTCAACGACCTGCGGGCGCACGGCGTCCAGCTTGCGGCGATCACGCTGCACACGGGCGTTTCCAGCCTCGAAGTCGAAGCCGAGATCGTCGAGGAGCACCCGCTTTATCCTGAGCCGTTCACCGTCTCGGCGGCTGCGGCGGGGGCGGTCAATGCCGCCAAACGCGAGGGGCGGCGGGTCGTCGCCATTGGCACGACGGTCGTGCGCGCGCTCGAATCGGCGTGGAACGGGCACGAGGTCACGGCGCGGCACGCCTTCACGCGGCTGTACATCCATCCGGGGCGCGGCGTCCACGTGGTCGACGGCTTGCTGACCGGGCTGCACGACCCGGTGACGAGCCATCTGGCGATGCTCTACACGATTGCCGGGCAGGATGCGATCCGCGCGGCATATGACGAGGCGGTCAAAGAGGGCTATCTGTGGCACGAGTTCGGCGACAGCCACCTGATCCTGCCGGAACGCGGGCAGGTGAGCGCCGCCGGGCGCTGGATGGGCGTGTCGAATAATTGATCGTTTGAACCCGGTAGGGGCAGGTTCAAAACGAGTGGTGCTCGTTTGCTACCGCCAATTCCCCCTCACCCTGCTCAATTTCGTTGAGCCGTCCCTCTCGTGCGAACCTCCGGTTCGCCTGATGTAAACGGGGCGACGGACAAAAGCCCGCGTTCTCCCCCTCTCTACACCGTCCCCGTAGATGCCCAAATCTCGCCAGGTTGCACTTGCTGGGCAATCGTATAGTCGCCTGCTGACGTGACCACTTTCGTCTGACAGGTCACGCGAAACAGGTAGCACCAGCCCAGGGCGGCGACTGCCCGACACAAGTCGGGCGAACAGCCAATCCCCCGGTCTGCCAGCACCAACACCCGCTGCTGCGTACCGATGCCCGCTTTGACCTGTTGGAGCAATGCCGCAATCATTCCGACTTGTCCTTCGGCGGGATACGCCGCTCGACTATTGGCACGGTAAGTGCGCCATGCCAACGGCAAGCAGCGTCCTTCCCATGCCAGCCCGACGAGCATCACGCCGATCCGGTCATCCAGCTTCGTTTCATCCACCACCAGCGTCACCTGCCCGCTGCCCACGGCTGCCACTATCCACCGACTCCACGCCTGGAAAAAGCCATTCAGGTCGATTGCCGAGTTGTCCAGCCAACGCCGAAAGCGTCGCGCGGTGCTTCCACTCCGCTTGCGTGGGAGAGGGGTGGGCGACGAAGTCGCACGGGGTGAGGGGTTCAAAAACTCGCACCATTGGTTTCAAGCCCGTCCCTGCCTTCCTCCGTCTTCAACCCCCTTTCGCCTCGTTATTGAACACAATTCACCTCACGAACGTCATACAGATAAAGGATGCGCGCGTAACCGCCGGGGTAACAATAGCCAGGAAATGCCTGAACCCTTATAGTCCGTTAAGAACTACTAAAATCCAAAATGGATTTTAAAACGTGAAAATAGCCCTTGCCAATTTTGCCTAAAGTCGGTGTATAATACGGCTGCGCTTGAATTTCTTCGAATGGTATTGCGGAGGCGCGTCGCTTGGCTTCGACAATCGCATCAAAGCAAATGCTCGACCTGAAAAAGACCGTATCGGACAACCGCCTGCTCGGTTTGTGGCGTATGTTGAAGGGCTTCCGCCTGACCTACGCGGGCGCGTTGGTCTCGCAGGCGCTGGCTGCCGTCGCCAAGACGACGACCTTTCTGCTGCTGGCGTATCTGGTCGATAATGTGCTGCTTCAGGACAAGATCGCTCAGGCGATTGCGCTGATCGCGGCGTCGTTCGTCGGTCTGGCGGTGGTCGAGGGCACGTTCACGTTCATGAGCGGCAGGCTGGCAGCGCAGACCGCCGAAGGCGTCACGCTGCGCCTGCGCAACTACCTGTACGACCATCTGCAGCGGCTGACGTTCACCTACCACGACCAGAACTCGACGGGTGAGCTGATCCAGCGCGTGACCTCGGACGTGGACGCGGTGCGCCGCTTCTACGCCGAACAGGCAATCGGGCTGGGGCGCATCGTCCTGCTGTTCACGATCAATATGGTCGCGCTGATGAGCCTGAACGTCGAGCTGGCGCTGCTGTCGATCATCGTCGTGCCGTTCGTGGCGCTTGCGTCTTTCTTTTTCTTCCGCACGATTTCGCGGCGTTACGAGCGCTTTCAGGAGCAGGACGCGCGCCTTTCGACCACGCTTCAGGAAAACCTGAGCGGCGTGCGCGTCGTCAAGGCGTTCGCGCGCCAGGGCTACGAGATCGGTAAGTTCGAGGGCGAAAACTCCGAGCGCTACCGGCTGGGGATCAGGCTGCTGACGATGCACGCCATCTACTGGCCCCTCACCGACATGATGACCGGCTTTCAAATGCTGGCGGGCTACATCATCGGCGCGTTGAT
This sequence comes from uncultured Chloroflexia bacterium, assembly GCA_963760975.1. Classification (GTDB taxonomy): domain Bacteria; phylum Chloroflexota; class Anaerolineae; order Aggregatilineales; family Phototrophicaceae; genus Flexifilum. Next base: position 213,318 of record CAVXEZ010000011.1, read on the forward strand.
GACCATCGACGGCACGATCACGCTCGGCACGTACCTGGCGTATGTCGGCATGATCATCTGGATCATCGAGCCGATGCGCGGCTTGGGACGGCTGATCGTGCAGGCATCGACCGGGCTGGTGTCGTACACGCGCGTGACGGACATCATTCGTGAGGAGCGCGAGCCGCTGACCGTAGGGCTGCGCGAGCTGCCGAACGAATTACGCGGCGAAGTCGTCTTCGACGACGTGAGCTTCGCCTACGACGACAACACGGAAGTGCTGCGGGACATCAGCTTCCGCGCCGAGCCGGGGCAGTCCATCGCGCTGCTGGGATCAACGGGGTCGGGCAAAACCTCGCTGGTGAACCTGCTGCCGCGCTTCTACGAATATACGAGCGGGAAGATCACGCTCGACGGCATCGACATCAAGGAGATTTCGCGCGAGCTGCTGCGGGCGAACATCGGCATCGTCGAGCAGGAGCCGTTCCTGTTCTCCCGCTCGATCCGCGAGAACATCACTTACGGCGTCGGGCGCGAGGTCAGCGACGAAGAAGTCGAGGCGGCGGCGCGGGCGGCGGACGTTCACGAGGTGATTCTGGCGTTCCCGGAAGGCTACAAGACGCTGGTCGGGGAACGCGGCGTGACACTCTCCGGCGGTCAGAAGCAGCGCGTGGCGATTGCCCGCACGCTGCTCAAGAACCCGCCGATTCTGATCCTGGACAACTCTACGTCGTCGGTGGATACGGAAACCGAGGCGAACATCCGCGAGGCGCTGGACAGGCTGATGGCGCGGCGCACGACCTTCATCATCGCGCATCGTATCCAAAGCGTGATGAACGCCGACCTGATCCTGGTGCTGGACAAGGGTGAAATCGTCCAGCGCGGCACGCATGACACACTGGTCAACGAGCCGGGTATCTACCAGCGCATCTACGATTTGCAGGCACGGATCGAAACCGAACTGGAAAAGGAAATCGCCAGTGTCTAACTACGGTTACGAAGAAGAAGAATTCAAAACCAGCTTCAACGGCAGGACGCTGCTGCGCATCATGGGGCAGGTCAAGCCCTACTGGCGCTGGGTGATCTTATTCGTCGCGGCGGTGGGGGCGGTCTCGTTCCTCAACTCGTACTTCACGTACCTGAGCAAGCGCATCGTGGACGAGGGCATCACCGCTGGCAACCGCGACGCGCTCTGGAACATCATCACGATCTACGGCGGGCTGCTGGTGGTGCAGTCGTTCTTCGTCTTCGTCTTCATCTACGTGACCGGGATGCTGGGGCATCGCGTCCAGTACGACATGCGCAAGATGATGTTCGAGCACTTGCAGCGGCTGTCGCTGAGCTACTACAACCGCACGCCCGTCGGCTGGATCATGTCGCGCCTCACGTCCGACACCGACCGCATCGCCGACCTGGTGACGTGGGGGATGCTCGACGTGGTCTGGGCGATCATCAACATCTTCACGGCGTTGATCTTCATGCTGACGCTCAACTGGCAGTTGGCGCTGCTGGTGTTCTGCATCGTGCCGGTGCTGGTGATTATCGCGGGCTGGTTCCAGAAGCGCATCATGGTGCAGTACCGCATCGCCCGGCGCGCGAATTCGCGCATCACCGGCGCGTACAACGAGAACATCACGGGCGTGCGCGTCGTCAAGGCGCTGGGGCGCGAGTCGCGCAATCTGCAAGAGTTCGGCGAGCTGACCAACAATATGTACGGCGCGTCGTTCCGCGCGGCGGTGCTCTCGGCGCTGTTCCTCCCGGCGGTGCAGATCGTCAGCGCGATTGCGCTGGGCGGCATCGTCTACTTCGGCGGCTTGCAGGTCGAAATCGGCGGGATGACCATCGGCGCGGTGCAGGCGTTCATCACCTACATCACCTTCATGCTCTGGCCCGTGCAGGATTTGGCGCGTGTCTTCGCCTCGATGCAGTACGCGATTGCCTCGGCGGAGCGCACCTTCTCGCTGATCGACTCCAAGCCGGAAGTGGTCGATAAGTCGGAAGCCTACGACCCCGGCACGATCAGCGGCGACATCGCTTTCGAGAACGTCGATTTCTACTACGACGACGAGGTGGATAAGCCGGTGCTGACGCACTTCAACCTGCTGGTCAAGCGCGGCGAAACCATCGCGCTGGTCGGTCCGACAGGCGCGGGCAAGTCGACGGTCGTCAACCTGATCTGCCGCTTCTTCGAGCCGCGCGGCGGGCGCATCACCATCGGCGGGCGCGACTACACCGACTTCACGCAGCACGCCATCCAGTCGCGCATCGGCATGGTGCTGCAAACGCCGCACCTGTTCAGCGGCACGATCCGCGACAACCTGCGCTACGGCAAGCTGGACGCGACCGACGCGGAAATTGAGGCGGCGGCGAAGCTGGCGGGCGCGCACGACTTCATCGAGACGCTGGAGAAGGGCTACGACGAGCAAGTGGGCGAGGGCGGCAACCTGCTCTCGGTCGGACAGAAGCAGTTGATCAGCCTGGCGCGGGCGGTGCTGGCAGCGCCGGAACTCTTCATCATGGACGAGGCGACCAGCTCGGTTGATACGCTGACCGAGGCGCTGATCCAGAAGGGGATGGAGACGCTGATGGAGGGGCGCACGAGCTTCATCATCGCGCACCGCCTCTCGACCATCCGCGCTGCCGACCGCATCCTGGTGATCGAGAACGGCGGCATCTCGGAGCAGGGATCGCACGCCGACCTGATCCGGGCGCGCGGGCACTACTACCGGCTGTACACGCAGCAGTTCCGCAAGCAGCGCGAGGCGGAGCTGGAGCCGGAAGAGCGCGCGCTGGCGTAACCACGACGAGGGGCAGATCGATGAGGTCTGCCCCTTTTGATTTATAATACTGGGAAGGCAATCAAGGGAATTGAGCCATGTCGATTTAGGAATTGAGTGAGAAGGTCGTGCAGCTTTCGCTTGATGAGCGTCTTCAGCTTTTGGAAGTTCTCACGCATAGTATCCGCGAAACGCTGCGCGAGGAAGAATCTGAAGATGAAGGCATGGATATTCATGCTGAATTCCGCGAAGCATGGCGCGAGGCGATGGAAGGAAAAACACACCCAATCTCGACTCTCTGGGATGACATTGATGAGGAATAGGCTGCCCTGTACAGATCGAATATACAGATCGCTTTCGAAAAGCTATCAAGCGGCTGAGAAAGAAATACCTAAGCATCTCCGGCGATTTAAGTGTTCTCATTAGTCAACTGGAAGCTGGCGAAACGCCGGGCGATCAAGTTCAAGGTATCAAATATACGGTTTACAAAGTGCGATTGCGTAATACCAGCGCTTCAAGAGGAAAAAGCGGCGGCTATCGCGTGATTTACTACCTCAAAACGCAGGATAAGCTCCTGCTCATTTACATTTATTCCAAGACAGAACGACAGGATATAAGCGCGGACGAAATTCGGCGCATGATCGAAGACTACGAGGCGTGAGCATTTTGTGCGCGGCAATTCCGCAAGCGGGAGGACTGGAGCCGGAAGAGCGCGCGCTGGCGTAAAGATACCGACCGGGTGAGGTGATATGCTCCTGATCCGGTCTAATCCTTAAGGGAAGGGATTCGATGTCCTCAATTGATTGGAGTCAGCTACCTGATAGTTTTTGGGCAGAAAAGTTTGAGCTTGGTGCAAAAATGTCGGTCGGCTGGTGGTATTCAGCCCACCAATTACGTCGATCAGCGGACTTAATTCATGATTTTGCGGAAGAAGCAACGAATAAGTCGCTAATGAATATCGTCGCAGAATTCGAGAAAAACAAGGAAAGAACTTCCACCGTGCGTTTTCTTTCCGACGAGGAAAGTCAACTATCTCTGGATAGTGGACTGTCTGGCGTCGCATTTATGCTGTTGGGGCTGTCAATAGAGAATCTTGCAAAAGGCATACTAGTTACTCGAAACCCTGAAGGTGTTGTTAAGAACGGCGAATTCAAGCTCAAGAAACATGGTTTAGTGAATCTGGTCAATGAATGCAATTTATCTATCACTGATAAGGAACGTGATCTTTTAGAAACAGCGACAGAATATATCCGCTGGAGAGGACGCTATATGATACCTCTGAGTTCAGATAGTTTGCGTCCAAAGCAAAGCAAAAATGGCGAATGGAAGACGATGTGGGATGTTTTTCATCGAGGCGATTATGATATTTTGGCTTCATTTTGTGATCGGCTTTTCGATATTCTTAGGCGGGAGTAGAAAGAAGGTAGAGGAAAATAGATTCACTTGATTGCACTAGGCTCAAAGCCGCCCGATAGTAGTTCAAGCTGTCTGAAGGTGGCTGGGAACAGCCCGCTTCGAGCGGGCTTGAATTCCTAGCCCGATGCTTCAGCGTCGGGCGTCTCTATCCGTCCGTTCCGGCACTTTCCGGTCGCTCAGCCTGCGTGTTTCGCCCCTCGCTTTCGCCTTGATCGGACGCGGCGCTGCACCGCCTTCCGCCATACCCACGCGAGTCCGTCTCCATGCCCATCCGTCAGACACGGCGTATAGAATCAAAAACCGGGCGTTGATGCCCGGCTTTATGATCATGCGTATGCGGTTGTCTTAGCTCAGATAGTCGCGCAGGTTGTGCGCCAGACGCGGGTGACGCAGCCGCCGCAGCGCTTCTTTCTCTAGCTGGCGGATGCGTTCGCGGCTTAGCCCGAACTTGTTGGCGATTTCCTCTAACGTGTGCGGCTCCCCGCCGCCCAACCCGAAACGCAGGCGCAGAATGTGGCTCTGGCGCGGCGTCAGTTCGCTCAGCACTTCCTCAATCGTCTCTTGCAGCAAATGCTGCGTCGCCAATTCGACCGGGCTGGGCGAGTCCTGATCCTCGATGAAGTCGCCAAACTCGCTGTCGCCGTCGTCGCCGACCGGGCGCTCCAGCGCAATCGCGTGCTGGCTGGCGTCCATCATGCTGCGAATCGTGTCGGCGGGCAGTTCCATCTGATCCGCGATTTCTTCGGGGGATGGTCTGCGTCCGAGGCTTTGTTCGAGTGATTGGGCGGTGCGGTACATCTGGCGGATACGTTCGGTCATGTGGAGGGGAATACGGATGGTGCGGGTCTTCTGCGCGAGCGCGCGGGTGATCGCCTGACGGATCCACCAGGTCGCGTAGGTACTGAAGCGGTTGCCGCGTTTGTAGTCGTATTTGTCGACCGCCCGCATCAAGCCTACGTTGCCTTCCTGGATGAGATCGGGGAAGGGCAGCCCCTGACCCATGTAGCGCTTGGCGATGCTGACCACCAGGCGGGTGTTGGCGCGCCCCAGATGCTCGCGGGCAGCCTGTCCGTCGTAGACCAGCCGCTCTAAGTGAGCGATCCACGCATCGCTGTAAAGTTCGCGCGACCCCATGCGGACCAGGGTTTCGCGCGCCTGCTTGCCCATCTCGATTCGTTTGGCGAGGTCGATTTCCTCGATGGCGGTGAGGAGCGGTTCCTGCGCCATCTGCCGGAAGTACAACCCGACCGGGTCGTCCGCCGAAACGGCGCTGATGTCGCCCACTGTGGGGTCTTGAAGAATTTCCTCTGGTTCGAATTCGAGATCGCCTTCTTCAGCGAGGAGGAGCGGGTCTTGCGGCTCGTTATCCTGTCGCAGCTCGACCCCTAACTCGTCCAACTCGTAGAGGATGGTTTCGATGGCAGTTACATCGTCACCGTCCTCGTCCAACACTTCCAGAACATCTTCAAAAGTGACGTAGCCGCGTTGGTCAGCCCGATTTAAGAGTTCCTGTATCACGACGGCTCTCTGCCTCCTCTATGTTAAGAAGTGGCAAAACAACTGCCACGTTTGTACGCGCGGTACAAACCCGACGAAAAGACTACACGTTGACTAAACCTCCATATTCTAGCACGTTTCACCTGTCTTTGTGAATTACCGAGCAGACCAGATGGCTCTAAAAAGGCTTAACCTTTCACAAAAAGCGCAAAGAACACGTAAAATTCTTCATAATTGTGAACCATTTCACATAAACGTCATGCGTGCTGCAATAAAATGGTCTGCATAGCCGCTTCGGGCAGTCAGTGATTGTCAGCGTATTGGATCAAATCTGAATTGATTTTCTCAACTCCTCCCGTTGCTCTATGGCGTTGTTACGGTTATCATAGAATAAATAGACTAACCATTGGTAGCCTTGCAATGAGTACCCGTCGATTTAGCGACTTCGATGACCCAGACGATTCCTTTGAAAGCGTCGAGCCGGAGTACACGCAGCCTCCTGTTCGACGCCCGCAGCCGATCACGCCGGCGAACAACGCGATCCGAGGCAATGCGCACCTGCCGCGCACGCTGACTCAGGTGCTGAATGAAGCCAATGATCGGGTTGTGCGCGGTGATCTGGTCGATTACGTCCCGCTGCCGACGGGCTTCGATCCGCTGGACGGCTTCATCGGCGGCGGTCTGCGCAAGACCGAGCTTATCTTGCTGGGCGGCGCGCAGGGCATCGGCAAGACAATAGCGACGCTGCAAATCGCCCGCAACATCGCCCTGCGCCCGGATCAATACGTCTTCTATCTCTCGTATGAGCATACCGAAACGCATCTCATGCACCGCCTGCTGTGCCTGGAGAGCGTCAGCCCGCCGGAGATCGACCTGAGCCGGGGAACGAAGCTGCGCGACCTGTACCAGATCATCGTCGCGCAGCGGGCGAAGGAGTTCATGGGGCGCGACGGCGGCGCGGGGTCGCTGCAAACCATCCTGCGCGAGAACCCCAAGACCGCGCCGAGTCTGGCGCGCATGGTACGCTACGCCGACCGGATGATCCTGGTCAAAGCCAGCCCGGCGGTGACGACCCTGCGCTCGATCAAGGAGATGACGGCGCGCCTGTGCGATGCGACGGGCGGCAACGTCGTCCTGTTCGTGGACTACCTGCAAAAGATCGCTGTTCACCCGGAGCACCCGCGCGACGAGAACGACAAGGTGACGATCATCGTCGAGGGGCTGAAGGACATCGCCATGTCGCTCGACGTGCCGGTCTGGGCGATTGTGGCGGCGGATCGGGAGGGACTCAAGAGCAAGCGCATCCACCTGTTCCACCTGCGCGGCAGCAGCGCCCTCGACTACGAGTCCGACATCGCCATCATCATGAACAATAAGTATCAGATCATGTCGAAAGAGCACGTCGCCTTCAATCCGTACACCGCCAAGCAGTTCCGCGACTGGGTGGTATGGACGATTGAGAAGAACCGCGCCGGGCGGGCGATGCAGGATATGGAGTTTCAGCTCTACGGGCAGCACTTCGCCTTCGACCCGCGCGGTCAGAAGGTGCAGCAGCAGTTGATCGACGAGAAGATCATCGAGACGTAGCACAACATCATTGAGTTTGTTCTTATGTGGGGTAGGGCGTTCAACTGAACGTCCTTTTTGTTTCAAACCACAGAGATCATAGAGGACACGGAGAAATTCACCTTTGCGGTCTCTGTGTCCTCTGTGGTTGAAATGTCTTTACGCGCGGGCGTGAATGTAATTCAGCTTCGAGAGTTCGCGCACCTGACGATCCGCCCGGTAGCTGCTGCGCACCAGCGGACCGCTCTCGACCCACTTGAAGCCGATCTGCTTGCCGATCTCGATGAAGCGGTCGAATTCTTCCGGCAGATAGAAGCGTTCGACGGGCAGGTGCTTTTTGCTCGGCTGGAGATACTGCCCGATGGTCAGGATGTCCACGCCGCGATCCACCAGATCGTGCATGACCTCGACTACCTCGTCGAAGGTTTCGCCCAAGCCGACCATGATTCCGCTCTTGGTCAGCACCAGCGGATCCATCTCCTTGGCGTTGCCGAGCGTCGCCATCGCCCACTCGTAGTGATCCTGCGGCTGCACCTTGCGGAACAGGCGCGGCACGGTCTCGACGTTGTGGTTGAGGATTTCCGGCTGCGCCTTCATGACGATTTCGAGCGCGTCGCGGTTGCCCTTGAAGTCCGGGATCAGCACCTCGATGCTGCAACCGGGCTGAAGCTGGCGGATGCGCTTGATGACCATCGCAAAGATCGGCGCGCCGCCGTCAGCGCGCTCGTCGCGGTTGACGCTGGTGATGACGACGTGCTCCAGCCCCATCGCGCGCACCGTCTCGGCGACGCGGTTCGGCTCCGCCCAGTCCAGCGGGCTGGGACGCCCGGTCTTGATGTCGCAGAAGCCGCACGAGCGCGTGCAGGTATCGCCCATCATCAGGAAGGTCGCCGTGCCGCGTCCCCAGCACTCGCCCAGGTTGGGACACCCCGCTTCTTCGCAGACGGTGTTGAGTTTTTGCGTCCGCATCAGCCCGTAGAGGCGCTCGTAGTTTTCGCCGCTGGGCGCGCGCACCTTGATCCAGGGCGGGCGGCGGCGCGGATGATTCGGATCGGGCTGCCATCCGGCGTTGTCAACCGGGATGGCGTCAGGATTGATGACTTCGGTCACGAGAAAACTCCAACTCTTGAATGGTGATAGAAAGGGCGGGTTGAGACCCGCCCCTACGGAGATTATACCGCCACCCGTGTGATGGCGTCGAGTTCCACCGTCGTGGCGCTGAGCTGCTGTTTCACGACGTTCCACAGCCCGGTGATGATCACCTCGCGCAGCACGATGAAGAACACCACGATCAGCAGCGGGATCACCAGATCGCTGATCCTCGAATCGATCCCCAGCAGGCTGAAGGTGTTGGGCAGGGCGAAGCCGCCGAACAACAGCGTCGGCAGATATACGCCCAGTTGCAGCAGCAGGAACAGGCTCGAACCCCATAGGCGCGCGTTGCTCTCGGTTTCGGTGTAGGTGGGGACGATCAGGGTCGTCAGGCTGCTGACGACGATGGTTTGCGCATAGTCAATCACGAACAGCGCGCCGAACGCCAACGCACGCACGATGGTGGTGATGAACATGGGTTGTCCTCCGCCGAAGAGCATCTGTGGCGGCAGCCCGAAGATGCTCGCCACGATGCCAATCGAAAGCACGCCGAGCAGCGCGTAGCGGTACGCCCAGTGATAGTGAATCCATCCGGTGCAGTACGTCCAGTGCATCCCCAGAATCCCCGCCGGGGCGGTGCAGAGCACGTCGTAGGTCTGCTGCTCGCGCTCGCGGACGATGCTGCCACTGACGTTGTAGGTGTGCGTCAGCCCGTAGACGGTGTTGGCAAGCGGCAGCAGCACCGGAGCCAGCAGCAGCGAGAGATAGTAGAGCAGCACCAGGATCGGCGCGCCGATCAGGATCAGGATAATCGGCAGGACGATCAGGCTCATGTTCTTGAGGCAGCCGACGCCGGGGATGCGCAGCGGCTCGACGCGGCTGGCGAGCGGCTGGCGCGTGTAGGCGCGCCGGTAGAGCGGCGAGCGCACGGGCGGGCGATTGAGCGCGCGCCACAGCCTGATCGTCAGCATACCAGCCGCCCGCCTTTGCTGAGCAGGCTTGGATCGCTGACATCGCCGTCCAGCAGCAGCACATTCAGACGCCACAGCCCGCGCGCGATCAGCTCGCGCACGGCAAAGAAGACCAGCACCTGCTCGAAGGGCAGGAGCAGCAGCTTGATCGTGGCGTCGAAGGTCAGGATGTTACTCAACTGCGGCAGCAGCACGAAACCGATCAGCCCGATCAGGACATACGCGCCGATTTGCAGCAGCAGGAAGCCGACGAACGCGCCGACGCGCGCGTCCAGGCGGTTGCGGGCGAACAGCGGCACGATCAGCCCAACCAGACTGCCGATCACGGTCGACTGAATGTCGTCAATGTGGAAGACCAGCGCCAGCGCGGCGGCGATCTCGACGATCAGCAGCAAGCCGACCAGCGGTCTGCCGTCGAAGCTGCGCGGATCGATCTGCACGATCACGCCGCCGAAGAGCAGCAGGGAGATGAAGAAAATCCGCGAGAACCAGACGCGCTGCGCGCCGATGCCGTTGAAAGTCTGGTCGTGGTACTGGCATCCGGTGCAGATCGCCCAACTGACGCCGAACGCGCCATAGGGGGAGGTCGAGAGCAGGTCGTAGATGCCGCGCTCGCGCTCCTGCGCGATGGCTCCGCTGACTCGGATCGCCCAGAACAGCCCGGCGAGCGTCCCGTGCAGCGCCATGTACAGCGCCGCGACCCCCAGCGGGATCAGCAGCGTCCCGACGATGATCGCCTGCGCGTAATAGCGCAGTCCGACGTAGACGCCGCCGACGAACAGCACCGTCAGCACCGCGCGCTGTATCGAAGTCAGGTGCCGCTGCGCGACCGGTGGGTGGCTATGGCTGACGCGCCGGAACAGCGGATGATGAATCGGCGGGCGTCTCAGCGCATTCCAGACTTGCAGCGACAGCGCGCTCATTGCGGGCGGTTCCCCCAGGCGATCACCTCCGGGCTGCCCAGCGCCGGGTAGACGCCGACGCTCAGCGACGTGAGCGCGCCGCTGGTGATATCCATCGCCAGCAGGTGATAACCCTGCTCGTCGCCGGGGACCGCGCCCGCGAAGGCGAGGTGCGTGCCGTCCGGCGACCAGATCAGGCTGGGCGGGTTGGGCGTCTGGTCGGTGGTGGCGTAGCCGCAGTAGGCGCGGACTTCGCCCGTGTTCACGTCGAGGATGTGGATCACGGCAGTCCCCAGGTTCGCCGTCACGTCGGGACCTGTGATCGCCGTCACCCAGAAGGCGATGCGTGTGCCGTCCGGCGACCAGCTTAGCTCGCCGACCGCCACGCCGTTGATGCGCTCCGCGCCGTAGGTGTCGGTCAGGTGCGTCCACTGCGTCGGCGCGGCGTCGCCCGGCTTGATGGCGAAGATTTCGCCGCCGCTGCCGCCCCCATTGACCAGCACGGGCGCGACGTAGGCGAGCCACTGCCCATCCGGCGACCAGGCTTCCGCGTTGAAGTAGGCTTGATCCGTGCCCAGATCGATGCCCGGATCGCCGCTGTCGCGCGTGTCGAGGTCGATCAGCGAGCGCTCGAAGCCGTCGTCTTTCGGCTCGATCAGCACGCCGTAGCGCCCGCCAGGCTGGACGGAAGTCACACCGTCGACGTTCAGATACTCGCGCTGGCTGGCGTCCCCGCCAATCGGCTGGAGGTAGGCTTGCTTGGCGGGCGTCCAGACGAGATAAGTCGTCGCGTTCCACCAGTCGACCTCGGCGGCATTCTCGGCGACCAGCGAGCGCTGCGTGCCATCGAGGCGCATGATGTTGAAGGTGTTGGTCGGGTCGTTGAAGTAGGTCAGCCAGTTGGCGTCCGGCGAGAGGTGACAGTTATGCCCGCAGGGCGCGCTGTCGGGTAGGGGATAGCGCCGCCCATTGTCGATGTTGTAAACCCAGATCGCGCTCTTGTCGAAGGCGGTCAGGATGATCCCGCCGGGCTGGAAATCGGCGCTGCGATCCTGAATCCCGGTGGCGGGGCAGACCTGCGTGATCGGAGCGTCGGCGTGCGCCGCCTGCCCGGAGCACAGCAGCACGACGATCAGAGCGGCGATCAAGAGCGGCACGTGTTTCAGGTGGATTGATGAAGCAGTGAAGAACGTTGTGTTGGTTGGCGCTTGAATAGGAGCAGGGTTGTAGGGGCGGGTTTCAAACCCGCCCCTACGCCACATTTTCGACTTTGCAGCGAACGTCATCCGTTTCAATTCGGTTCTCGGTTCTTTCTTCTATCCGTAAATTTTGCGGCGCAGCTTCTCGTCCGCGCTGAGCGCCTCCGGCAGATCGATCTGCCAGACGTGAATGGCGCTCAGTCGATCAGCCTCGCCGCCGTCTGCGATGTAAAGCAGGTTGCCGACGCGCAGGCAGTCCATCGGGCGCTGGAGCGGCACGCTGGTCAGGTCGCCGAAGCAGTCGAGGAAGCGCAGTTCCTCGCTGCGGTCGTAGAAATGCGCCAGATAGATCGCCAGCGTGTCGTAGTCGTAGGGCTGTCCCGCCTCGTCCAGCCGCGTTTCCGGCAGCGCGACGGCGATCCGCAGGCGGCGGCAGACGAAATACAGGTTCGGGCGGACGATCTCGGTCTCGGCGAGCACGTAGCTTTCGGCGATGCCGAGCAGCAGCGGCGGCAGGATGTCCAGCTTGAGCCGGTCGACGAGCGCCATCTTCTCCTGAATGCCGAGCGGCTGCACCAGGTCGAGCGTGCGCTCCGGCTCGCGCAGCCCGCGATGGCGCGGTCCGGCGAAATTCAGCGCCATCGTCTGCCAGCCGGAGCGGGGCTTGACGATCTCCGGCGGCAGGTCGAGCGGCTCGATGTCGCCCGCCGCGCCCGCCTGCTCGTCAATAGACTGCACGAGTGTCCCGTCGGGGCGCAGCGCGTGCTGCGCGACCCAGCCGTTCTCCCCGTAGACTTCGTCGGCGTAAATCGTCCCGTCGGAGGCGATCCCGATCAAACCGCAGTCGCCGCTGTGGCTGAGCGGCAGCGTTCTCCTATGCGCGACGGGAAGCATGGGCATTTACTCGGCGTCCATTAAGCGGCTGATTGTTAGAACTTTGATGCAAATGCGAAAAAAAGACGAATTTCATCATTAATTGATCGCACGTTTGTTTTGCACATGTTATACTTACAGTGTCAACAGTATTTTTAGTGTTTTGAGGCGTTTTTTCGATGATGCGACGTTACAACGCCATTATAACCGATCAGCAGGCGGAGGGATCGCCTGAATCGCACGAAGACCGCGAACCCGCTAGCCCCAAGCAGTCCGTATTTGTGCCCGCCGCGCGCCCGACTTCGCTGCGTTCCTCCCCGGTCGCAGAGACGGGCTTGATCGCCGCTGTGGTGCTGCCCGGCGAAGGCGCGGATAACAGCGACACCCAGGACGCGACACGCACGACGGCGGAGACGCAGACCGCGCCCGCCCCTCAACCTGACATGAACGCGACGACGCAGCTTTCCGCGCTGATCGTCGAAGATACGTTTGAACTCGCCGAGATTTTGCAGATCACGCTTCAACGGATGCACATCCTCACTGCGCACGAGAGCCGTGCCAGCCGCGCCGCCACCCGCTTCGGCGAGATGAACCCCGACGTGGTGCTGCTCGACATCGGCTTGCCCGATGGTCCTGGCTGGAAGCTGATCGAGACCATCAAGGAACACCAGCGCGGGACTGGCGCTCGGATGCCCGCTATCATCGTGATCACCGCTTACGGCGATCCGGCGAACCGCCTGGTGGGCAAGCTGCACGGCGTCTTCAGCTACCTGATCAAGCCCTTCACGCCGCACGAGGTGGAAGATGCCGTGCGCAGCGCGGTCAGCATGATTGCCGGATGAGCCGGTCGCTTGCGCGGACGGCGTCAGCAGCGCTGATCGTCGTCGTGCTGGTTTCACTGCTTCTGCTCTTCTATACACTCCATCTGCCGGAAAACCTCATTGGTCACCCACCGCTTCAGCTTCCCGCCGAGCCGCAAACGGCTCAGTCAGGGAGACCGCTGCAAGCGCTCTACCAGCTTGAGGCGGTCGCCGCCCGCGAAGGCTGGACTTCGGATCGCTATCGTCAGGCGGGCGATCTGTGGAACCGACTGGGCGATCCGCGCCGCGCCGTCGCCTACTGGGAATCCGCTGACCCCGATGCCATCCTCCTGCGCGAGCGCGCGCAAGCCTATATCGATCTGGGGCGTTGGGCGGACGCCGCCGATACGCTCTCCAATCTGCTGACGCTGCTGCCGCCCGCCGCGACGGATCGCGCCTGGGCGCAGTTCCAGCTTGGGCTGATCAGCGCCGCTTACAACCCGGCGCAGGCGCTCGACCTGCTGCGCGCCGCCGAGCCGACCTACGGCGATTCGGCTGCGGCGCTGCTGCCGATTCTGGAAGGCGCGCCCGACCCGCTGCGCATCGGTATTGCGCTCTCACGTCAGAATCTCTGGGCTTACGCCGAGCTGGCATTCTCGCAGTCCGCTGACCCGCTGGCGAGCGCTTACGGCGGGCTGGCGCGCGACATGCAGGGCAAAGACGGCTCGACCTGGATCGAGACGGCGCTGACGCTCGCGCCCGACGATCCGCAGGTGCGTTTCTTGCAGGCGCTGCATCTGCGCCTGAATTACGACTACGCGGGCAGCCTGGACGCGATGATTCAGGCGGTCGCGCTCGACCCGGAGAACCCCGCGCTCTACGCCGAACTCGGCAGGGCGTACCAGCTCACGGGCGACCTGGCGACCGCCGAACACTGGCTCAAGTTCGCCGTCTCGCTCGATGCGAATTTCCAGCCGATGCTCGATTCGTTCTACGACGACGAAAAATCCGCGCTGATCAGCTTGGGGTTGGTCGATGAAGCTGCTCTACCGTTTGACGCCGCACGCACGCCTGAGCCGTAACCCGCTGTTCGCGCTGGAAGCGCGGCGCGTGCGTCGGGGCGGGAGCGCCAAGACGCTGGTCGATCACAGCCTGTTCGTGATCGCGGTGATCTGCGGCGTACTGCTCGTTGTCTGGGCGCTGCTGATGATGCGGGAACGGCGCAGCTACCCTGCCACCAGCAGCGATTTCGTGTTCCTGTTGATCGGCGCGAGCGTGATCGCGGCGCTGCTGCTCGACTACCGCTGCATGACGACGACGCTCAGCAGCGTCAACAGCGAAATCACGTCTGGGCGCTGGGATTTGCTGCGCATGACCGACGCTGGACAGCAAACAGATCGTCGCTGCCAAGCACGGCGCGGCGCAGGTGCGCGTCTGGCGCCTGATGACGCTGATCGTTGGCGTGCGCAGCGCGGTCATCCTGATCACCATTATCGGGACGGTGCTGGCGTTCGTCCGCCGCGATCCACTCTATACGGTCAGCCAGCAGGAGACGATCACGAGCCTGATGGGGCAGCTAATGGTGCTCACGGTGTCGGCGCTGTTCGTCGTCGAGCCGTTCTGGCGGATGCGCACCGTCACGGCGCTGGGCGTGGCGATCTCGGCGCGCGCACGCCAGCAGGTTTCCAGCGTGCTGGCGGGGATCGGCTCGCTGGCGGCGCTCTGGCTGGCAGAGGGGATCATCGTCGGGGCGATGGTGCTGGGCACTTCGGCGGTCGTCGCGCCGCTGGCGTTGATCGAGTTCTCGGTCAACAGCCAGTTGATCTTCTGCGCGCCGCTGCTCTTCATCGGCGTGATGATCGTGGCGGTCTACGGTTTCTACGCGACGGTGCAGGCGTGGAGCATCCGCCGCGCCGAGCGCTGGGCAGCCCAGACCGACTGACGATCAACTAAGCGTTTACGCTCCGCAGCCCGCATGTTACAATTTCCGTTGTTTCGTGATAGGGAAAAACTGTGCGACGCCTCCTCGTCCTCTTGATCCTCGTGGTGATCTTTGTGGCGCTGTTCGCGCTCAGCCGCTCGATTGCGGGCTGGGGGCATTACGTGGTCGCGGGCGATGCGGGCGCGCTGCTTTACGCCGCGAGCTTCGACGGCGGCGGCACGGACGGCTTCAACGGCGACTGGTCGCAGTATCCGGGGCGGCTGTCGGCGCAGCTTGCCGACGGCGCGATGCAGATCAGCGTCGGCGAGCCGAACAAGGGCGCGTATGCGTATGCTGCGCCCTATTTCGGCGATTTCGACCTGCGCGTCGACGCGCGCGCGGTCTCCGGTCCGGTCGATAACGGCTACGGCGTCGTCTTCCGCCTGCAAAACAAGGACAATGTCCAGACGGAAGACGACAACTACTACCTGTTTCTGATCAGCAGCGACGGCTACTACCAGGTCACCCGCTCGGTGGACGGCGACGTGAAAGTCATCAGCGACTGGATCGAATCGCCGCTGGTGAATCAGGGGTTGGACGCGGTCAATCATCTGCGGGTGGTGGCGCGCGGCGACCAGTTCAACTTCTTCATCAACGACCAGCCCGTCGCGCTGTGCATCCCGAACGACCCCGCTGCGCAGAGCACGATCAATTCGCTGACGGGCGAGTGTGTGGGCGGCGCGATGCTCGATACGCTGACCGACGACGCCATCCCGAACGGGCAGGTCGGCGTCAGCGCGCTGTGGACGGCGGGCGCGGATGAGGAGCCGGTCGTCGCGGCGTTCGACAATCTGCTCGTGTACGCGCCGGACGCGAACGCGCAATGATGCGAACGCGCAATGATGTGAACGTGTAGGGGCACGGCACGCCGTGCCCCTACGGACAATTTCGGACAAATCAGGTCGCTATGAAAATCCACCTACGCATGTTGGGCTGCCGCCTCAATCAGAGCGAGATCGAGACGATGGCGCGCCAGTTTCAACAGCAGGGACACGAAATCGTCGACGATCCCGCGCTGGCGGATCAGATCGTCGTCAACACCTGCGCGGTGACGCAGGACGCGGTGCATGACAGCCGCAAGCTGGTGCGCCAGCTTCACCGCGCCAACCGTCAGGCGGCGATCAGCGTGACGGGCTGCTACGCCCAGATCGCGCCCGACGAGATCGCCGTGCTGCCGGGCGTCGCGCGCGTCGTCGACAACGCGGGCAAGGACGATCTGGTCACGACGCTGACCGGGCAGCCGGTCGAGCCGTTCGACGCCGAGCCGATTGCCCGCGACACGCCGCAGCACCTCACCCGCACGCGCGCCTTCGTCAAGGTGCAGGATGGCTGCGACAACGCCTGTACCTTCTGTGTGACCACGATTGCGCGCGGGACGGGGCGCAGCCGCGCGCTGGACGACGTGGTGCGCGAGGTGAAGCTGCTGCACAACACCGGCTATCAGGAGGCGGTGCTCACGGGCGTGCATCTGGGCAGCTACGGGCACGACTTTGGCGATTCCGATGGCTTGGCGCGGCTGGTGCGGGCGATTCTGGACGAGACGGACATCTCGCGCCTGCGCCTGTCGTCGCTCGAACCCTGGGACCTGTCGCCGGAGTTCTTCCGGCTGTGGGAGAACCCGCGCCTGTGCCCGCACCTGCATCTGCCGCTGCAAAGCGGCTGCGACGCCACGCTGCGCCGGATGGCGCGGCATACGCGGCAGTCGCAGTTCCGCGAGCTGGTCGAGGCGGCGCGCGAGGCGATCCCCGGCGTGTGCATCACGACCGACCTGATTGTCGGCTTCCCCGGCGAGACCGACGAGGAATTCGAGACCAGCGCCGCCTTTGTCGAGTCGCTGGATTTCGCCGGGATGCACGTCTTTCGCTACAGCAAGCGCCCCGGCACGGCGGCGGCTCGGCTGCGCGGGCACGTCCGCGAGGACGTGAAGAAAGCGCGCAGCGCCCGCATGATCGCGCTGGCGGACGCCATGCAGCGGCGCTACGCCGAGCGCTTCGTCGGCACGAGCCGGAGCGTGCTCTGGGAGCATGTCGCCGGGGCGACTGAAGACGGTTTCATCAATGTCGGTTATACTGACAATTATATCCGTATGAGCTGTATCCACCCGCGTGCGCTGACCGGGCATCTCCTTCCGGCGCGGCTGGTGGGCTACGATAGGGATCGCCAGCAGATGCGGGCGATGCTGAACGGAGTGTGAATTCGATGGATGATCCAAGAGCCGATATGCAGGCTGCCTTGAAGCAGGCGATGATCAACAAGGACAACATCCGGCGCGACGTGCTGCGCATGACGTTGAGCGCTTTTAAGCAGGTCGAAATCGACGAGCGCCGCGAATTGAGCGCCGAGGATGCCATCATAATCTTGCAGCGCGAGATCAAGAAGCGGCGTGACAGCATCGAGGAGGCGCGCAAAGCCGGGCGCGAGGACGTGGCGGCTCAGGAAGAGAGCGAGCTGCACATGCTGGAAGACTTCATGCCGCGCCAGCTTTCCCGCGACGAGATCGCGGCGCTGGCGCGCGATGCGATCCAGGAAACGGGCGCGGCGTCGCCCAAAGAGATGGGCAAAGTCATGAGCGTGCTCATGCCGAAGGTGAAAGGACAGGCGGACGGGAAGCTCGTCAACGAGGTCGTCCGCGATCTGCTGACTCATGCTTAAGTTCGTTCCAGAGTTTATCGACAGCCTGGCGCCCTCAACCGGCTCGCGCCGGGATCACCCGCTGCACACCGTCGGCGTGATCGCCGTCGCGGTCGTATTCGTGCTGCTTTCGACGCTGATCGTCGCCTTCGACAGCATCTTTCAGACGCAGAGCAGCATTGCGTCGCTTCAGGTGGGCAGCATCGCCGGGGAGGACATCCGCGCGCCGGTCAGCATCACTTACGTCAGCGACGTGCTGACCCAGCGGGCGCAGCAGGCGGCGATGGACAGCGTCACCCCGATCTACGACCCGCCCGATCCGACAGTGGCACGCCAGCAGATCACGCTGCTTCAGCAAATCCTCGATTTCATCGACAACGTGCGGCGCGACCCCTACGGCACGTCGCAGCAAAAGACCTCGGACATCAACACCATCACGGCGCTGCGGCTCGACCAGTCGGTCATCGATTCTGATCCTGCAAATGGACGACGATACCTGGCGCTCGGTTTCGGGCGAGGCGGTCAACGTGCTGGAGCGGGTCATGCGCGAGTTGATCCGCGAATCGGATTTGTCGCTGATGACCGATCAACTGCCGTCGCAGGTGGCGCTGCGCTTCGACACGCAGACGGCAGGCGTGATCGTCGCGCTCGTGCGCGATCTGCTGCGCCCGAACCGCTTTCCCAACCCCAGCGCGACCGAGCTGGCGCGTCAGGCGGCGGCGAACGCTGTCGCGCCGGAGAGTCGCAGCTTCGAGCGCGGGCAGATCGTCGTGCGCGCCGGGGCGCGGCTTGATACGGTGGATTACGAAGCGCTGAGCAAGCTCGGCTTGCTCGAATCGCCGGATCGCCGCTTTCAGGACGTGGCGCGGGCGTTCCTCGCCAGCCTGATCGTGATGATCGCGGTCGGTTTATATCTCTCGCGCTTCCCGGACAAATACTATACGCAGGCGCGCTTTCTGGCGGTGCTGGCGGCGATCTTCCTGCTGACGCTGGCGACCGCGCGCCTCTTCGGCGGGCAGTATACGCTTTATCCGGCGGCGGTAATGGCGCTCACGCTCGTGATCATCACGCGCAACGAGATCGCCATCCTCTGCACGATTGGCTTGGGGCTGCTGGTCGGCATCATGGCGAACAACTCGCTGGAGATCGCCATGATGGTGATCGTCGGCGGGATCGTCGGCGCGCTGATGCTGCGGCGCTCCGAGCGGCTCAACAATTACTTCTTCGCCGGGCTGGTGATCGCGCTGGCGAACGTCGTGATCGTCACGCTGTTCAACCTCGACCTGCTCAGCGCCGACGAAGGCACGACGCTCGGCATGTTGATCCTGTTCGCGGTCATTAACGGCATCATCGCGGCGATGGCGGCGCTGGCGACCATGTACGCCATCACGCTGTTGTTCAACCTGCCGACGAGCCTCAAGATCACCGAACTGAGCCAGCCGAACCAGCCGCTGCTTCAGCGGCTGCTGCGCGAAGCTCCCGGCACGTATCAACACTCGCTGCAAGTCGCCAACCTGAGCGAGCAGGCAGCGCTTGCCGTCGGCGCGAACGCCGAATTGATGCGCGTGGCGGCGCTCTATCACGACATCGGCAAGATGCTCAACCCGGCGTTCTTCGTCGAGAATCAGGCGGATAATGTCAACCCGCACGAAGCGCTCAACGACCCCTATCGCAGCGCCGACATCATCATCAGCCACGTCACCGACGGCGAGAAGCTGGCGCGGCAGTACCGGCTGCCGGTGCGCGTCCGCGATTTCATCATGGAGCATCACGGCACGACGCTGGTCGGCTATTTCTACACCAGAGCCGTCGAGCAGGCGGATGACGAGGAAGCGGTTGACATCGAGCAGTTCACTTATCCCGGTCCCAAGCCCCAGACGCGCGAGACGGCGATCATGATGCTGGCGGATAGCTGCGAGAGTACGGTGCGCGCGCGCAAGCCGTCCAACAAAGCGGAAATCGTGGACATCGTCGACAGCATCATCGAGAACCGGATGCGCGACGGGCAGCTTGACGAATGCGACCTGACGCTCAAGGACATCAGCACCACGCGCGACATCTTCATCGAGATGCTGCAAGCGGTCTTCCATCCGCGCATCAACTACCCGGCGCTGCCGTCGCCCCGGCGGCAAACGCTGGAGCTTGCGCCGGAAGTCGGCGCTCCCGTCAGGGAAGACGTGGAAGCCATCGAAGCGATTGCCAAGCTGGAATCGGGCGAACACCCCGCTTCGCTGCCTGAGCATGACGGTGTGCGCCCGCCCAAGCCGCCGACCGTCGAGATCCCTCCCGCCAAGCTGGAGGAGGAAGACACGCCGATGTCCGAAGTGCCGCCGCTGCGGCGCACGCAGCGCATGAATCCGGTGCAGGAAAAACCTGAAAAGCCTGAGGACGAATCATGATCGAGGTGCTGAACGAAGCGGGATACAGCGTGGACGAAGCCCGCCTGCTGGCGGCGGCGCAGACCGTGCTGGCGCAGCAGAACGCCGCGCCCGAAAGCAGCCTGACCATCGCCATCACGGATGACGCGGAGGTGGCGAAGCTCAACCGGCAGTATCGCGGCGTCGATGCGCCGACCGACGTGCTCTCTTTCCCGATGGACTCGATGCCCGGCGATGAGCCGTATCTGGGCGATCTGGTGATCGCCTACCCGTATGCCAGAGCGCAGGCGGAGCGCGAAGGGCACGCCCTCAGCGATAGTCTGGCGCTGCTGGTGGCGCACGGCACGCTGCATTTGCTCGGCTTCGACCACGATACGCCGGAGCAGCGCGCGGCGATGTGGGCGGCGCAGGAAGCAGCGCTGGTCGCGCTGGGCGTCCCGGTCGGGATCGTCCCTGCGCTGGAGGACGGGGTTCATGACGAGCCAGAGAGATAAACTGATCGCGGCGCTGACCGAGACCGCCAAAATCGACCCGGATCGCTACAGCCCGGTGACCAGCACCAACCGCCTGAACAGCTTCGTCTACGCGCTGGCGGGCTGGATTTATATGCTGCGCCGCCAGAAGAACACGCGCATTCAGGGGGTCGCCAGCATCGTCGTGATGGCGCTGGCGCTGTGGCTGGGCGTCGACGCGCTGGGGCTGGCGGTGCTGATCCTGGCGATCACGATGGTCTGGATGGCGGAGTTCATCAATGCGGCGGTCGAAGCGGCGATCAACGTCTCGACCAGCGACCTGCACCCGATGGCGCGTGTCGGCAAAGACGTGGCGTCGGCGGCGGTGCTGCTCGGCGTTGTGGCTTCGATATTGATCGGTATACTGGTCTTAGTTCCGCCGCTGGTTCACAGGCTCGGCATAGGATGATCGATGTCTGACGAAACGCAGCACCCGACAAACGAGGAAAATAAAGACGTGCTGGTCACGCCGGAGGGCGAGGAGCTTGACCAATCGATCACCGGGACGATGCATCTCAACCCGGAGGGCGAAAACAAGAACCCCGACCGCATCGCCAGCATCAAGTTTGCGATAGCCGGGCTGCTCTACGTGCTCACGCACGAGCAGAGCATCAAGCTGGCGACGATTGTGACCGCTGTCGTGATCGTCGTCGGTCTCTGGCTGCGGATCGGCGTGTTCAGTTGGGCGCTGCTGGCGATTGCCCTCGGCGCGGTGTGGATCACCGAATGCCTGAACACCGCCATCGAAGCGGCGATTGACATCGGCGCGCCCGAACCGAACGCACTCGCCAAGATCGGCAAGGATGTCGCATCGACGGCGGCGCTGGTCAGCTCGATTGTGTTCGTGATCGTCGTGGCGTTGATTTTGCTCCCGGCACTGCTGAACAGGATTGCAGGTTAAACATGGATAACGAGACTCCACCTCTGCCGCCGGAACAACTGCCGGAAGAAGAAGCGGGGGCGCAGCCGCCGTCTCAGCCGTCAGAACCAAAACGCGGCGGGCGGGCGCGCGAGCGCTACGAGCGGCGCAAGCATCATACTGCGCCTGCCGAGCCGCCCAAGGTGCTGACCGGGCGGCGACAGCCGCGCGTGACACGCCAGCTCAAGGTTCCGGCAGTGAGCCTCCCGCGCGGCAGCCGCGTCCTGATCGGCGTGGTCGGCGCGGTGCTGTTCGTGATGGTTCTGGTGATCGTGCTTGGACGCCTGCGCAACAACGCGCCGACGACCCAGCCTAACGGCGTGTGGCTCGGCACGGAGTGGACGTTTGCCGACCATACCGACGCCGAGATGGAGCAGCTTGCGCAGGATTTGCGCTCGGATCGGATCGGCACGGTTTACGCCTGGGTCACGACGCTGCAATCCGATAATAGCTGGCGCGACGAAGATAAGCTCGACAAGGTCAAAACATTCGTCCAGCAGTTCAGGAAGGCTTATCCCGAAGCCTTTCTTTACGGCTGGGTGAGCATCCCCAGCGAAAACCCGCCGGGCACGACCCGGTTGGGCGACGTGCCGCTTCAGCAGCAGGTTGCTGATTTCTCCAAGCGCATGTTGGATGAGTTCGGCTTCAACGGCGTGTTCATCAACGCCTACCCGGTCTGGGACGACGACCAGAATTTCCTGGCGCTGCTGCGCGCGGTGCGTCTGTCCGTTGGCATCGACGCACGTGTCAGTGCGGCGGTCCCGCCGGACTGGAGTCCCTCGACTTCCGGCGTGCCGCAGCCGCCGTTGATCGCGCCGGGGACGGAGTGGAAGAAAGAGTACAAGCAGAGTGTGGCGCTGCTGGTCAACCAGATGGCGGTGATGGTCTACGGGAGCAGCCTGAGTTCGGCTGCGGATTACACGCAGTGGGTCGCCTATCAGGTCAGGACGTTCGCCTTCGCCATCGACGAGCTGGACACGGACACCGACCTGATGATCGGCATCCCAACCTATGACGCCGACCTGCCAAGACACGATCCGACCGTCGAGAATATCAATTCGGCGGTGGCGGGCGTCAAGCAGGGGCTTGTGGATGCGGGCGACGCGGCGAAGTACGTCAAGGGAGTGGCGGTCTACGGTTGGTGGACGACCGATGACTCCGAATGGTCGGAATTCCGAGCGGCGTGGGCTGCCAACAGCTAACCTATGCAAATCGTCGAATATCACGCGAAATACCTACCGAGCCTCACGCAGTTGATCAATCAGGAGATCGCAGCGCTGCCCCCTGGCTTCGTGCTGAGCGAAGAACAGGTCGAGCAGAGCATCGCTCAGGGGATCGCACTCTGGCGGCTTCACTATCCCGATCACCGAACCGAATTCCATACGGCGACCCTGTGCGTGCTGGAGCACAGCCGCGTGGTCGCTGCCGCCCAGTGGGTCATCCCCAAGAAGGACGCGCGCCAGCTTTCGCTGCTCTGGCTGGTCGCCGAACCGAAGCGTCCGGTGCCGCTGCGCACGCTGCTGCACCTGATCGACAAACAGGCGCAGTTGAACGGCTGTCGCGGCATCGACGTGGGGCGTTTCTCGTTTGGCGCGGGCTGGTTCGGCATCCCGGCGGACTGGAAGCACGTCATCCACGCTATGCGCGAGGCGGGCTACAAACGCACGAATACCTGGCTGCTGATGCGGGGCAGCGCGGAAGGACACAACAGCGTCGCGCCGCCGCAAATTGAGCAGCTTCGCTATCACTGGAACATGAACAAGCCCGCGCTGGAGTGGGAACTGTACGCTTATCAGGACGAGACGCTGGCGGGCGCATGTCAGGTGTGGGGCATCCCGCCGCACCTGGAGACGTGTTCCGGCGTCTCGCACTGGACGACGCTGGAGTGGATCGAAGTGGAGCGTGCCTATCGACGGCACGGCGTCGCCCGCTGGCTGATGGCGGAGCAGATGCGCTTCCACGCCCGGCGCGGCGTTACCCGTTTCATCGTCTGGGTCGGGCAGCGCAACCGCGCGGCGCGTGCGCTTCACGAGAGCATGGGCTTCACCTACGGACCCAAGCTAGCGATCATGGAGAAATCAACGGCGGATGAAGCTGCCCAATCTGGATGACGCATTTATCCCGTCGGCGAAGATCACAGATTATCTGTTGAATATCACGCACGATGAAGGGGGCGGGAAAGCCCTTTTCTTTATCCATTTCGGTTTTTCTGTGGCAGAATGGAGAGGGTTGGAACAGGCACTCATTCGCCATGCGCATGAACACGAGGTTGTGAAACAGGAGACAACACGTTTCGGAACACGTTATGTCGTCGAAGGCACATTACAGACGCCCAGCGGCAAAGCGCCGCAGGTGCGCGTGGTCTGGTTCATATCGGCGAACCAGACAAATCCGCGACTGGTGACCGCTTATCCGGTAGAGGAATAAGATGATTAAAGAACACGAGCGCGTCGCGTTAACCGTTGATTTGCCTCAACATCATCTCAAGGCGGGCGACATCGGCGTGGTCGTCATGATTCACGGGAAACATGAGGCTTACGAACTGGAGCTGTTCAGCGCCGACGGTCACACGCTCGACGTGGTGACGGTCGAAGCGACGCAGGTGCGCCCGGTCACGCGCCACGATGTCATGCACGCGCGCACCCTCGAACCCGCCGATTGAACCCTCTGCCACTTCTGCAAACCGTATGAAACAAATCGGGGCGATGCTCTACAGCATCGCCCCGTTTTTTCTTGGCATCGCGGCGGTTTAGCTGCCTTTCGCCAGTTCCTCCAGGAAGCAGATGGCGGTATCGATGCCTTTGTGGAACATCTCGACCGAGAAATGCTCGTCGGGACCGTGCGCGCCGTCGGTGTTCAGACCGTAGCCCATCAGCAGCGAGTCCAGCCCCAGCTCATTCTTGAAATCCGCGACGACCGGGATGCTGCCGCCTTCACGCGCGAAGATCGGCGTGACGCCCCAGCCGCGCTCGTAGGCGCGCACCGCCGCCTGCATCGCGGGCGTGTGAACGTCCACCAGCGCCGGATAGCCCGCGTTGATCAGCGTCACTTCGCTGCGAATGCTCGGCGGCGTGATCTGGGCGACGTACTGCTTGACCAGCTCGTAAATCTTGTAGGGGTCTTGATTGGCGACCAGGCGGCAGCTAATCTTCGCCATCGCCTTCGCCGGGAGGACAGTCTTCGCGCCCGTGCCCGTCCAGCCGCTCAGCAGCCCGTTGATCTCCATCGTTGGGCGGGCGCTGATGCGCTCGCGCAGCGTGTAGGCGGCTTCGCCCCACGAGGCGGGAACGCCCGCATCCTGCTTGAGCGTCTCCTCCGGGATGTCCTGCTTCGCCAGTTCGGCGCGTTCCTCGGTGCTGAGCGCAACCACGTCGTCGTAAAAGCCGGGCACGGCGATGCTGTTATCCGGGTTGTGCAGCCTGGCGATGATCTGCGCCAGCGCCAGCGCCGGGTTATGCACCATGCCGCCGAATCCGCCGCTGTGCAGGTCGTGCGCGGGACCCGTCACGTCCAACTGCATGTAGGTCATGCCGCGCAGCCCGTAGGTGATGGCAGGCTGGTGGATGTCGCGCATCCCGGTATCGGAAATGACGCACACGTCCGCCTTGAAGCGTTCTTTGTTGGCGCGGATGAAGTCCGGCAGGTGGAACGAGCCGATCTCCTCCTCGCCCTCGATCATGTACTTGATGTTGACGGGCGCTTTGCCCTCGGACGCCAGATACGACTCCAGCGCCTTGATGTGGATGAACATCTGCCCCTTGTCGTCTGACGAGCCGCGCGCGTAGATCATGCCGTTGCGTTCGACCGGCTCGAACGGCTCGCTCGTCCAGCCGTCCGCCATTTCGGCGGGCTGCACGTCGTAGTGCCCGTAGATCAGCACCGTTGGCGCATCCTCGCCCGCGCCGAGCCAGTCGCCGTAGACCACCGGATGCCCGCCCGTCTCCAGCAGCTCGACGTGGTTCGCGCCGATGCGCCGCATCTCACTGGCGATCCATTCGCCCGCGCGGCGCACGTCGCCCTTATGCGCCGGGTCGGTGCTGACGCTGGGAATGCGAACCAGGTCGTACAACTGCTCGCGGAACTGCTGCGCGTGCTCGCGGGCGTACTCGCGTGGGGATGCCATAAATTCTTTCCCTTTCGTCGTGGTTTTAACAGCGGTTTTAACGACGTGAGCTTAGCGTGAACAGGGGTCTGTTGGTAGTGCCATTGACTAAGCTGTGAACACCTCGGCGGCGCGGCGCCAGACGATCTCGCGCTCCTTCTCCTCCGGCACGAAGGCGAAGTAATAGCCCACCCGGTCGAGCAGCCCATCGTAGCGCGCCCAGACGGCGTGTGCCAGTTCGTCCACGGGGGCGACGACGGCGAACTCTTCGAGCATGTCGTCGGAGATCAGGTCGCCCATCTCGAACCAGCGCCCTTCGCGCGAAAGCTGATTCAACTGCTCCGCCAGATCGCCCCAGCCGTGCATGTCCATGACGGGTTTATAGCTGGGCGTGCTGGCGTAGAAAGCGATCTGCGCGCGCACTGCGCCCTTGTTGTCCTCAATTTCCTGCGCGTCTTTCCCGGTGACGACGAAAACGGCGCAGGCGAGGGCGCAGTCGGCGCGTGTGCGTCCCGTTTTCTGCGCGCCCTGTTCGACGTTCGGGATGATCAACTCTTTCAGGTAGCGGGTGGTGTGGAAGGGATGGACGTGGAAGCCCTGGCACATCTCCCCGGCGAGGCGGCACAGGTGCTCGTTGACCCCGGCGATGTAGATCGGCACGTCCGGGTGTTCAATCGCGCCGGGCGAGAAGAACGGCGTCATCAGCGAGAAGCGATACTGCTCCCCGCGATAGCGCAGCGGCGCGCCGGTCTGAAAGCTGTTCCAGATCGCGCGCAGCGACTCGATGTATTCGCGCAGGCGCGGCGCGGGCGCTGTCCAGGGCGTGCTGAAGCGCTTCTCGATGTGCGGCTTGACCTGCGTGCCCAGCCCCAGAATGAAGCGCCCGCCGGACTGCGCCGCCAAATCCCAGGCGATCTGCGCCGTGACCATTGGGCTGCGCGGGAAGGCGACGGCAATCGCCGTGCCCAGCTCGATGCGCTCGGTCGCGGCGGCGGCGAGCGTCAGCGGCAGAAACGGATTGTGCGACGTTTCCGAAGTCCAGAGGGCGGCAAAGCCATAGGCTTCGACCTGGCGGGCAATCGCGGGGACGACGTTCAGATTCTGTGGAAAGATCGTGACATCGAATTTCATGAGAGCGCCCTTAAGAGAGGTGGCTGGCTATTGGCGCAGGTGCAGATTTGTGAGGCGATGTCCGTAGGGGCGCAGCACATGTCCCATCTTCGATGGGCGCGCCCCTACCTCTGGTCAATTCTTGCGGCTGCCCGGAGCCAAAAACCAATCACCAACCGCTTTTTCCCGATTATAGCAAATGGTCTTTCGCTGCGCCCGCGTGCTATAATGGTTATGTTCTATGTTAGAAACAAGGCGGCTGAATGCTCGACCAACCGAATCTGGACAAGATCGACCAGGAGCATCTGCGGACATTGTACGACATCACGC
This sequence comes from uncultured Chloroflexia bacterium, assembly GCA_963760975.1. GTDB lineage: Bacteria > Chloroflexota > Anaerolineae > Aggregatilineales > Phototrophicaceae > Flexifilum. Next base: position 240,353 of record CAVXEZ010000011.1, read on the forward strand.
GGACGATGAATTCGAGCCTCGACTTCGACGAGGTGCTCAACACCGTCATGGATTCGATGATGGAAGTGACGCGGGCGCAGCGCGGCTTTCTGGTGATCGCGGACGAGGATGGGCATTTGCGCGTGCAGGTCGCCCGGCGTATGGATGGCGACTCCGAAGAAGACTCCTACAGCACGACTATCGTCAACGAAGTGGTGGCGACCCGCCAGCCGCTGCTGACCAACAACGCGCAGTACGACACGCGCTTCAAAGCCGGGCAGAGCATCATCATGAAGGGGCTGCGCGCCATCCTGTGCGCGCCGATGATGGTCAAGGATCGTTTGATCGGCGTCGTCTACGTCGATACGTCGATTCGCACCGGCAGCTTTAAAGAGTCCGATCTGTTTCTGCTGAGCGCGGTCGCCGGACAGGCGGCAATCGCCATCGAGAACGCGCGGCTCTACCGTGTCGCGGTCGAGAAGGGGCGCATGGAGCGCGAATTGCAGATGGCGCGCGAGATTCAGGAATCGCTGCTGCCGCGCCGGATGCCGCAAATTCCCGGCTACGACGTGGCGGCGCGCTGGCAGGCGGCGCGTGAAATGGCGGGCGATTTCTACGACCTGTTCACGCTTTCTGACGATACGATGGGCTTGGTGATCGCGGACGTGTCGGACAAAGGCGCTCCGGCGGCGCTGTTCATGGCGTCGGCGCGCAGCATGATCCGCAGCCACGCGCTGGCGGGTTATTCGCCTTTCGAGACGCTCTCGCGCACCAACGACATGATCGTCAACGACTCCAGCGACGGCACCTTCGTCACCGTCTACTACAGCCTGTTTCGCATCGGCGGTGCGACCATTCAGATCAACGCCGGGCACAACCCTCCGGTGATCTACCGCCGCTCGCACAATCAGGTCTCGTTCCTGCCGCGCGGCGGGCGGGCGCTCGGCTGGTTCCCGGATAATCCGCTGCGACCGATTGAGCTTCCGCTCGAACCCGGCGACGTGATCGTCTACTACACCGACGGGCTGACCGACGCCGAGAACCAGTCCGGCGAGAACTTCGGCGAAGCGCGTCTGGCGCAGGCGGTCGCGGAATGCGCGCGCCAGTCGGCGGCGCAGATTATCAACTACGTCATTCACGAAGTCGAAACGTTCTGCGGCGACGTGCCCGCTTTCGACGACCTGACCGTGTGCGTCGTTCGCTACGCAGGTTGACATGAGGAGAAATCTCTTGACGTTTGTACGGAAAGTCGTCGTCGTGCTGGTGGGCATTTCGCTGGCGGTTTTGATGACCGTGCTGCTCCTGAACCCCAATTCGATTGAACAGCTTGCCGTCAGCCTGAGCGATACGTCCACGCTGATTCGCCTGCCGCTGACGATTCTGGTCGATGTCATCATCCTGCTGGTGATCTTCGTGCTGGTGCGCAGCGAGCGCTCGCCGCGTTCCGCCAACGGACTGATGGTCAAGGCGCAGGGCGCGATCACTGACGTGAGCGTCAATTCGGCGCGCGACCGCATTTTGCGGGCGGTGCGCGACGTGCCGGATGTACTCTCGGCGGAAGCGTCGGTCAAGGCGCTGCATGGCAAAGCCGACGTTGATCTGGACGTGGTGGTCTCGCACGAGAGCGGCAATCTGCCGGAGAAGCAGCGCGAGATCGACCGGGCGCTGCGCCAGGTGATCAACAAGCAGTTGGGGCTTCAGATGGCGGGCAAGCCGCACGTCCACATCCGCATGGACGACGAGCATCTGCTCACGCCGTCCAGCGAGGCACCAGCTTCGGCGGCTGTCGCTCCAGTCGAGCCGGTCAAGGCGGCGGATGCCAGCGCTTCGGAAGCGGCGCTCGACGAACCCGCGCTGCCAGAACCCGATTTCTCCAGCGCCATGACTGTGCGCGCCGACGAAACGGATCAGGCGGCTCCCGAATCCCCGGATACCCCGGCGGCGGGCTGACTTCGCTGCCCGTCATGAACGCTGGGTTAGAACTCGCTGGGTTAGAACTCCCACACCGAGGCTGATTCTCGCGTAACTCTGCTGTCCCCTGCGTTTGTCATATATAAGGTAAGGTTAAAGTCTCGGAGCATTCGATGCCCTCCCTGCCTTCCAATGCGGCAAACAGCGCGACGACGCGCTGGGTTTTGACCGCCGTTGTGGTCATTGTAATTCTGGTCG
>CAVXEZ010000011.1:247500-249296 GCA_963760975.1 uncultured Chloroflexia bacterium
CCGAGGCTGAGAAGCGTAGGTGATGGACAACCGGTTAATATTCCGGTACCGGAGTGTGGGAGTGTGGTAGGGGTGTCCTGGGAAAGCTGAGCCGCTGAGTGGATGGCGGTGGCAAGCGGTTAACGACCGCGATGCCGGGCTTCATGCCGGAAGTCAGTGGGACCTGGGGCCAAGAAAAGCCTGGCACATGATGAAAGCACTCCGCCCGTACCCCAAACCGACACAGGTAGACGGGTAGAAGATACCAAGGCGAGCGGGAGAACTCGGGTTAAGGAACTCGGCAAAATGGCCCTGTAACTTCGGGAGAAGGGGCGCCGGTGAGAGCCGGCCGCAGTGAAATGGCTCTATCGACTGTTTACCAAAAACACAGGTCTCTGCAAACGCGCAAGCGGACGTATAGGGGCTGACGCCTGCCCAGTGCCGGAAGGTTAAGAGGAGGGGTGCAAGCTCCGAATTGAAGCCCCGGTGAACGGCGGCCGTAACTATAACGGTCCTAAGGTAGCGAAATTCCTTGTCGGGTAAGTTCCGACCCGCACGAAAGGCGTAACGAGTGGAGCGCTGTCTCAACCCGAGACCCGGCGAAATTGAAGTACGTGTGAAGATGCGCGTTACCCGCAGCTGGACAAAAAGACCCCATGGAGCTTTACTGTAGCCTGTCATTGCGTTAGGGTTGCACTTGTGTAGGATAGCTGGGAGGCTTTGAAGCCTGGTCGCTAGATTGGGTGGAGCCGACGGTGAAATACCAGCCTGGTGTGACTTTGGCCCTAACTTGGGAAACTGAGGACAGTGGCAGGTGGGCAGTTTGACTGGGGCGGTCGCCTCCTAAAAGGTAACGGAGGCGTTCAAAGGTGGGCTCAGGCTGAATGGAAACCAGCCACAGAGTGCAAAGGCAGAAGCCCGCTTGACTGCAAGGCCAACGCGCCGAGCAGAGACGAAAGTCGGACTTAGTGATCCTACGGCTCCGCGTGGAAGGGCCGTAGCTTACCGGATAAAAGCTACCCTGGGGATAACAGGCTAGTCTTGCCCAAGAGTTCACATCGACGGCAAGGCTCGGCACCTCGATGTCGGCTCATCACATCCTGGGGCTGGATAAGGTCCCAAGGGTTGGGCTGTTCGCCCATTAAAGTGGTACGTGAGCTGGGTTCAGACCGTCGTGAGACAGGTCGGTCTCTATCCGCTGTGGGCGTCGGGAGTTTGAGGGGATCTGCCCCTAGTACGAGAGGACCGGGGTGGACGGAGCGCTTGTGCGTCAGTTGTCGTGCCAACGGCATGGCTGAGTAGCAATCTCCGGAGGGGATAACCGCTGAAAGCATCTAAGTGGGAAACCCACCTCAAGATGAGACTCCCCATCTCGAAAGAGAGTAAGACCACTGGAAGACGACCAGTTGGATAGGCGGGAGGTGGAAGCGCAGCAATGTGTGGAGCTGACCCGTACTAATGGTCGAGGGCTTTGTCTTGTGATGCGGGGAAGCGGGCATCCTGGCATGAGCAAGCGGTGCGCAAGTACCGCCGTGAAGAGAAGAAGTCGGAAGCGAAATCCTGCGGAAGCGACTGTGGTTGAGAAGGCAAGGTGCCGGACGGCACGTTGAACAAACGAGAGCTGAAGACGCGAAGAAGCGTGTGTTGGTGGCTAGAGCGGTGAGGGTCCACCCGGTTCCATCCCGAACCCGGAAGTTAAGCTCACCAGCGCTGATGGTACTGCACGGGCGACTGTGTGGGAGAGTAAGCCGCTGCCAACCCTTTTTCGTCTCTTCGCTCTCGTTTTTCTTGCCCCGAATTGACCCCGACCCCGTTGC